>NZ_LGCM01000035.1 GCF_001306035.1 Levilinea saccharolytica | reverse complement strand
CTCGATATGATGCAGTCCCTTCAACAGGTCATCACAAAGACAAAACACGAGTACAATTTGGGTGTCCATGCGCTTCTCCGGTATCGTTTTGGCTTGAGCACCTTTACTTTACCTCAGTTCGCATGGACCTTTTATTTCACTACCTATCAAGGTAGCAACTTAGGTTAACTATTTCTCGGCTAAATTTGACAATTTCGATATAATTAAAGTATGAATCCCCTCAGTCAGGAAACCTGCACCCCTTGCCGCCGCGGAGCCGTGGGCCTCACCCCCGCCGAGGTCGCCGCCCTGCTCCCCCAACTCCCCCGTTGGGATCACATCGAAATCGAAGGCATCCCCCAGCTTCAACGCCGCTTTCCCTTCAAAACCTATCTACAGGGGCTGAAATTCGTCCACCAGGTGGCCCATCTGGCCGAAGAAAACCACCATCACCCCGTGTTGGTGCTGGAATGGGCGCAAGTCACCGTGCGCTGGTGGACTCATACCCTGGGCGGTCTGCACCGCAACGATTTCATCCTCGCCGCGCGCTGCGATGACCTGTACCGCGAATTCCTGCGTCCGCATTTTGTTTAGGAGGTTGAAATGGCCCATCAAGTCAAAGATTGGATGAGCAGCCCGGTGATCGTGATTGATCCAGACAGCTGCGTCAACTACGCCCTGACCCTCATGCGCCGCCGCCGTATTCACAGCCTGGTGGTGGTCCTCAACGACAGCGAATCCCGCTACGGCATCCTCACCAGCACCGACATCCGTAATAAAATCCTGGCCGCCGAGCGCCAGCCCGCCGAAGTGGCCGTGCGTGAGATCATGACCGCGCCGGTGCTCACCGCCCAGGCCGATTGGAGCCTCACCGAATGTTCGCGCCGCATGCAGGCCGCGCATATCAATCACATGCCAGTGGTGGACGAAAACAACCAGCTGGTTGGGATTATATCCACAACGGATTTATTCGTGGCCGCGGAAGAGATCGGTTGGGAGGGTAACCCCTAATCCGCAGCGTGCAGCAGCATGCCCTGGTACGGCTGCAAACTCAGCCGCAGCCCGTCTGCCTCCACCTGCATCTCAGTCCCGCTCATCCAATCCCGCACCTTTTGGCCCGGCTTCCAGGCCCCCTTGAGCGGCAGGAGAATTTCCTGCACCTCGGCGCGGGCGTGGATCACCGCCACCGCCAGGTCATCCTGGCTCTGGCGGCTGAAGGCATACACCCCACCGGCGTCATCCACAAACAGGCTGGCAAATTCACCCCGGCGCAGCGCCGTCATTTCTTTGCGCGCCGCGGTCAATTGCTGCACCCATTCGAAAATTTCCATTTTCCAGCGCTGCGGATCCCAGGGAAAGGTACGGCGGCAGTCGGGGTCTTTGCCGCCCGCCAGGCCAATCTCATCCCCGTAATAAATGGCGGGGGCTCCCGGAAACGCAAACTGGATCAAATAGGCCAGCCGCAGCAGCGCAATCTGCCCGTTCAGCACGGTGTAAATTCGCGCCGTGTCGTGCGTGCCCAGGGGGTTATACATGGCCAAGGCCTGCTCCAGTGAATACTGCGCCAGCAAGTCTTCCATGCGCGTGCGGAACTGCGACACCTGAATTTCACCGTTCAGCAGCGCAATCACACCCTCGCGCAGCGGGTAATTCATCAGGCCGTCAAAATGTCCCTCGCTCACCCAGCGCGGTGAGGCCTCCCAAATTTCGCCCAGCAGATACGCCTGAGCGTTGGTCTCGCGCACCACCTGGCGGAACTCCGCCCAGAAAGCGTCGTCGTCAATCTCATTGGGCACATCCAAACGCCATCCGTCTGCCCCCTGCTCCATCCAGTACCGCGCCACCCGCAGCAGATATGCCCGCACCGCTGGCGTGTCGGTGTTCAGCTTAGGCAGGCTTTTAATTCCCCACCACCCCACGTAATCCTTCAGCTCGCCGGGGTTGTAGGCATCCACCGGAAAATGGTGAATGTGGTACCAATCCTGATACGGGCTGTGCTCCTGATTTTCCAGGATATCCGCAAAGGCGAAGAATCCGCGCCCAGTGTGGTTAAACACCCCATCCAGAATCACGCGGATGCCGCGCGCATGGGCCGCCTCCAGCAGCGCTCGAAAATCCGCCATCGTCCCCAATTTGTCGTCAATGGTGAAGTAATCGGTGGTATTGTACCGGTGCGGCGAAGGTGCCAGGAAAATGGGGTTCAAATACAGGGCGTTGACTCCCAGTTCCGTCAGATGATCCAACTTTTCAATGATCCCCTGCAAATCGCCCCCGTAGAAGCTGTGCAGCTCAGGCTGTGAATTCCACGCCTGAAGGTTGGGCGGGTCGTTGTGGAGATCTCCGTTAGCGAAGCGGTCAGGAAAAATCTGGTAAAAAACAGCATCAAAAACCCAATCAGGAACCGACATAAACCCTTTACCTTCCATAGATACGATTAATCAATGCCGCCGGGCGGCGCAGAAAATCTTCTCGCGCCAAACGGCCTTCCGTCAAATCCGTTAAAATCTCCGTCAAAGCCTGGTTCACCGGCGCTTTCACCCCCACCTCGGCTCCATAGCGCACCACCGCTCCGTTTAAGAAGCCGACTTCGCTTTTGCCGCGCCCGCTTTCCAGATCCAGGTAAAAGGAAGGCATTTTACCCCCCCGACCGCGGCCCAGAGCCTGGCGCAGCAGCGGCTGGCTGAAAGCCGCCGGAAAGCGGCGCACGATGAACGCCAGGGCGCGCACCGGTGTGCCCGGCAAATCCACCACAGCGTGCCCCAAAGCGCGCATCACGCTCAGCGCCTCGCGCAGTTGGGCCAGCTCCAGCCGGTACAGCGCCGCATCCGCCAGAATCTCCGCCGGGGGCATGCCCAAAATGGCCGAGGAGGCGTTGGTCACCAAATTGGTGAACATCTTCGACCATTTCATCGCCGCGCCGGAGGAAAACGCCTGGGCGCGCAGTCCGGCTGTGTTGAGCACCGCCACCAAATTGGACGCCAGCAGGTGTTCGTTGGCCACCCCCATACCGCGCAGCTTTTCCACCACCACCGAACCGGCCTCCAGCCGCCCCACCGCCGTGGTCACCGTGCCGCGGATCACGCGCTCGGCCCCCAAAACCTGCTGCAAAGCCGGTTCGTTATCCACCCCGTTTTGCAGGCACAATATCGGCGGCAGCGCCAGGCTGTAAGGCGCCAGCATCTCCAACAGCCCGGCGGTGTCGTAAGACTTCACCGCCAGAATACCCACATCGAAAGGCCCGTGCGTCAGGGCTTCTTCCATTGAGCTGACCACATCCGGGTCTGTCACCGTCAGGCTGTCATCCTTGCGGCGGATATGCAGCCCATTTTCTTTCAGCAGCGCGGCCATCTCTGGCCGATCCACAAAAACGACGGGTTGCCCCGCCGCTGCCAGGCTTCCGCCGATATAGGTTCCAATGGCTCCCGTGCCCAAACACAAAAAACGTAGGTTCGCTGAAGATTGCATGTTCATCGGTTCCGCTTCTCAGTTTTCCCAATGCCGGGTACCGCGTAAGAAAACATCCCCCAACATGGGTTTCTTGCCCGCGGGCTGCACCTCATCCAACACCAACAGCCCCTGCGCCGTGCCAAAAGCGGGTTTTCCGCCCGCGCTCACCCGTTGGCCGGGCTCCCCCTTTCCCGCGGCAGCATGCGCCCGCAGTACCTTCAGCAGTCCCCCTTCCACAAAGGTAAACGCCCCCGGCCAGGGGGTAAAAGCGCGCACCCGCCGCACCAACGCTTCGGCGCTTTGGCTGAAATCCAGTTGGCCTTCCTCTTTTTTGATCATGCCCGCGTAAGTGGCCCCTTCTTCGGGCTGCGGCACAGCCTTCAGGCGGCCCTCCAGATATTCCGGCAGGCACTCCACCAGCAAATCCGCCCCCATCTGCGCCAGGCGCGTGCTCAGGGTGGCGGCGTTGTCGTCTTCCGAAATAGCCGTGACCCGCCGCGCCAGGGTGGGGCCGGTGTCTATCCCCGCGTCCAGCTTCATGATGGTTACACCCGTTTCGCGGTCGCCGTGCAGCAAGGCCGCCTGAATGGGCGCCGCCCCGCGCCAGCGCGGCAGCAGCGAGGCATGTACGTTGATCACGCCGAAACGCGGCAAATCCAGCACATTTTGGCGCAAAATCTGCCCATAAGCCGTCACCACGATCAAATCCGGCGCCCAGGCGCTCAGTTGTTCCTGGGCTTCGGGCATGCGCAGCTTTTCCGGTTGAATGGTCGGCAGCCCCAATTCGTCCGCCAGCAGCTTAATCGGCGGCGGGGTCAGCGTGCGCCCGCGGCCGGCGGGCCGGTCTGGCTGTGTCACCACCCCCACCACAGGATAATGGGCCGCCAACCGCTCCAGGGATGGAAGGGCAAAGTCGGGCGACCCCATAAAAACGACTCGTAACGTGTGTTCTGACATCGGATCCATTTTAACACAAATCGGGTAGAATTGACGCCTGGGGAGATTGGTGTACAATGGGCTTGGGGGGTGAAGCCCCAACCGCACCTGCCCTGCTTGCTAGGACTGCTCACTTTTTTTGGAACCATCAAGGAGCTTTTGAAATGACTGTCAGCCCAAACCCTGCCCCTGCGCCCCTTTCCCCCTCGGAAGAGCGCACCTGGGCCATGCTCTCCCACCTGTCTGTGTTGGCCAACCTGTTCACCGGCTTTTTGGGGCCGGTAGCCGCCCTGATCATCTACCTGGTCTACAAAGACCGCTCCCGCTACGTGGCCTACCAATCCCTGCAATCCCTCATCATGCAAGGCGTGCTGTGGATCGGCGGCGGCATCCTCACCGGCATCACGTGGACCATCACCGGCGTGCTTTCGGCTGTGCTGGTAGGCATCTGCCTGATCCCCATTGCCATCGTCATCAGCCTGCTGCCGCTGGTCGCCATCATCTACGGCATCGTCGGCGCGGTCAAATGCAACAACGGGGAAGATTTCCAGTACTGGCAAATCGGCCAATGGGTGCGCAGCACCTACACCGGCTAATCTCCATCCTCTCGTCCTGAGCCAGAGCGCCCGCAAGCATGGGCGCTCTGTTTTTTACAACGCCTCCAGACGCGGTCCTTCTGGCGTGTCCATCACCTGCCAGCCCATGCCTTGAATCTCGCCGCGCAGCCGGTCAGCCTCAGCCCAATCGCGCCGCTCGCGGGCCTGTTGGCGCTCTGCGGCCAGGCGCAGCACCTCCTCTGGCGCTTGCCGCACCTGCCCCGCCGCCGTGCGATCTTCTTCCAGCGCACGCAGCGCCCGCTCCCAGCTTCCCGCACGCAGCCCGGTCTCCCCATCCCTCAACGGTTGAAACGACCCCAGGAGCGTTAACGGCCAACGGCTGCCGTTTTCAAAGCGCTGTTCGGCTCCGCCCCGAGCCAAAGTCACCCCGCCCGCGCCCATCACCTGGGCCGTCCCCGCGCTCAGATCCAAAATGACCGCCGTACGCTCATCCACCCCCAAAATGGTGCAGTCTGTTGGCAGTCGGGTTTTCAGGGCTGCAAACCGCTCCGCCCCCATAAAGCAGTGCGAAGTGTCCAGCTCATCCCCGCCGTCGCGGTTGTTCCAATGCGGCACCACCACCAGGTTCAGGCCAAAAGGCTGAAAGAAATCCAGCCCGCGCTTCCAATGCGGATCTTCGCCCACCTTGTAAATTTCATACACCGGCAGGCTAAACGCGCTGACCGCCAGGGTGGCCGCGCTGGTAAGCACCACATCTGCCCCCAGACGGTGGCGCGCCTGCACCCAATCCCAGGCCAGACTGCCCCGCAGCTGACGCACGGCATAGCTGGGAGAACCGGCTCCCATGTAAATCAGATGGCTGTGCAGCAGCACCTCATTCACGCTGGGGTTTTCGGGGCTTTGCGGGGTTCCCCGTTTGCGCGCAGGCACCACCGTCACCTCCGGCTGGTAATTTTGCAGCCGCTGACGGATAAAATCCGCCACCCGCCCCGCCACCCGGTCAGAGTTCAATTCATACCCCGCCGGGGTCTCCAACACACTCACCCGCACAGGCCGCGGATGACCCTGCGCCAGAGCCTCAAAGATCTGCCCGCCGCTGTGCGTGGTCTCGCCCGACCCCAACAACGCCACCTTCCCCGGCTTTAATGCATCCATGCTTCACCTTTTGTGTGCAGCTCAGTCACCCGTCACCGTCTGCAGCGCCGCCGGCTCGCCCACCGACCCAAATTGCCGCCGGTACAGCTCTGCGTACAGGCCGTTCTCCCGCAGCAGCGCCTCATGCGTGCCCTGCTCCACCAATGCCCCATCTTGAATCACCAGAAGTTGGTCCGCGTTGCGGATGGTGGACAGACGGTGGGCGATCACAAAACTGGTGCGGCCTTGCAGCAGCCGGTTCAGCGCCTGTTGAATCATCACCTCGGTGCGTGTGTCAATGCTGGCGGTGGCCTCATCCAGGATTAAAATGCGCGGGTCGGCCAGCACCGCCCGGGCGATGGATATCAATTGGCGCTGCCCCTGACTCAGCAGCTTGCCGCGTTCGCCCACCTCGGTCTGATAACCGTTGGGCAGCTTGCGGATGAACTCATCTGCGTTGGCCACCTTGGCCGCCGCCATCACTTCCTCATCGCTGGCCTCCAGGCGCCCGTAACGCAAATTATCCATCACCGTTCCAGAGAACAAGAACGGCTCCTGGGTCACAATCCCCATCTTGCGCCGCAGGCTGCGCTGAGCCGCCCGGCGCACATCCAAACCGTCCACCAGCACCCGCCCCTCATCCGGGTCATAAAAGCGCGCCAACAGGCTCACCAGGGTGGTTTTTCCCGCCCCCGTCGGACCCACAATGGCAAAGGTCTGCCCCGGCGCCACACGGAAAGACACATCCTGCAAAACCATCTCCTCCCGGTCATAGCCAAAGGAGACGTGCTCAAACACCACCTCGCCGCGCACATCCGTAAGTTCCACTGCATCGGGCGCATCTTCCACCGTAACCGGCAGATCCAGCAAATCAAAGACACGTTCCGCCGCCGCCAGGGCTGACTGCGCCGTGGTCCACATCTGTGCTACGGTTTGAATGGGCCGAAAGAAGTTCTGCACATATTGAATGAAAGCCACCACCGTTCCCGGCGTCACCACCCCGCGAATGGCCAGTACCCCACCCATCGCCACCACCAGGGCCAGATCCAGCGTGCTGAGTACGTCCATCGCCGGAGAAAAAGCGGAGGTCACCGCCGTGGCGTTCACGTTGGCGTCGCGATTGGCCGCGTTGCGTTCCGCAAAGCGCTGCACATTTCGGTCTGTGCGGTTAAACGCCTGAGCCACCTTCACCGCGCTCAGCTCTTCCTGCAAATCCGCCGAAACGTCCCCCAGCGTCTCGCGCGTGCGCCGGAAGGCCCGCCGCGCCCATTGGGTGAAGACTTTCGTGGTCCACAGCAGCACCGGAACCATCACCAAAACCGCCAGGCCTAATTGCCAATTTAGCAGCATCATAGCCACGCCGATGCCGACCAGGGAGAACAAAGCCCCAATCATCTGCGCCAGCGCCTGGCTGAAGAACGAATTGAGCGCGTCAATATCGTTCACCAACCGGCTCATCAAATCTCCCGCCGCTTTGCTCTCCAGATATTGCAGCGAAAGCCCCTGCAGCTTATCAAACACGCGCTGGCGCAAATCCGTCAGCAGCTGCATGCCCGCACGAGCCATAAAATACACCTGGTAGCGGAAGGCAACCATGTTCAGGAAGTACACCCCTGCCAGCGCCACCATCGTCCATGCCAGCCCCGTCAAATCCTTCTCAACGATCAGGGTATCCACTGCTCGGCCAATTAAGACCGGCCCTGCCCCCTGCGCCGCCGCAGAGATCAAAACCAGCCCCATGGCTGCCGCCATCCAGCCCCAATAGGGCCGCAAAAGCCCCACCATCCGCCCCACCACCTGGCGGCTGTTTTTCGCCTTTTCTTCCTTCGTTTCCGCTAATTGCCGCATCGGGCCGCCCTGCATCATCGTACCGCCTCCTCCAGCGCCGCTTCCAATTCGGCCTGATCCCCAAATTGTGTCGCCAACAACTCGGCGTAAATCTCGCAGCAATCCATCAATTCCTTATGGGTTCCCTGGGCAATCAACTGCCCCTGATCCAACAGCAGGATCAAATCCGCATTACGCACGGTGCTGATACGCTGGGCGATGACGAAAGTGGTGCGTCCCTGGCGCAGCTGTTCCAGCGCCCGCTGAATCTTATATTCCGTCTCCGAATCCACCGAAGACGTGCTGTCATCCATAATCAAAATACGCGGGTTCACCAGCAGCGCTCTTGCAATGGCTACACGCTGTTTCTGCCCGCCCGAAAGCCCCACACCCCGCTCACCAATCAGCGTGTCATAGCCTTCCGGCAGTTCGCGCACAAAATCTTCCACCTGGGCCGCCCGCGCCGCTTCTTCCACCTCTTCCAGGCTGGCTTCCGGCCGCCCATAGGCGATGTTCTCGCGCAGCGTTCCCGAGAATAAGGTGGTCTCCTGCAAGACAATCCCAATCTGCGAACGTAGGGATTCCAGGGTCACCTCGCGCACATCCACCCCATCAATGCACACGCGTCCCTGGGTCACGTCGTAAAAGCGCGGGATCAAATTGATGATGGTAGATTTTCCCGACCCTGTGCGCCCCAAAATGGCCACCGTTTGATTGGGCTGCGCTTCAAAGCTGATATCCGATATCACGTCCTGTTCGCTGCCCGCGTAGCGGAAACTGACGCCTTCAAAGCTTACCTTGCCCTGAATGGCGGCCAGCGCCTGCGCCCCAGGTTTGTTCTTCACTTCCAATTCCGCGTCCATCACCTCAAACAGGCGTTGGGCGCTGGCTTCGGCGCGCGACATGGCCGAGCCAATAAAACCCAACATGAATACCGGCATCAAGAAGAAGCCCTGGTAGCCCACAAAGGCCACCAATTCACCCAGGCTCATCATTTCGCGAATCACCTGTCCGCCCCCCACCCAAACCACCCCCACCACGCCCAGATTGGCGATGAAAAAGATCAGCGGGAAGCTGCTGGAAAACAGGCGGATCAGTTTCAGGTTCTCACCCAAATACTCGCTGTTGCGCACCCCAAAGCGCTGCTGCTCGTAATCCTCGCGGGCAAACGCCTTCACCACGCGGATCCCTGCCAGGTTTTCCTGCAAAACCGCGTTCAATTCGCCCAGCTTTTGCTGCACCGACTTGGAAAGCGGCATGATTCCGCGCACAAACAAGAAAAACACCACCAGAATCGGCGGGATCATCAGCAGGAAAATGCCGGTCAGCAGTGCGTTCATCGAGAACAAGATAACCAGCGTGCCCACCAGCAGCAGCACCGCCGAAACCAACTGCAGCAAGCCGTTGCCCACAAACATACGCACCAGTTCCACATCCGATGTCATGCGCGTCATCAGCTTGCCAGTCTGCGACTGGTCATGGTAGCTGAAGCTCAAGCGCTGCAAGCGGTCAAAAATCGCGTTGCGCAGCTCATAGGCAATCCCCTGCGAGGTCACCTCCGAAAGATAGCCCTGCAGGAAGTTAAACACCCCGCGCAGCGCGGCCACCGCCACCAAAAGCCCCGCTAGAGCCCAGATTCGCCCCATGTTCATCGAGGTGATGCCGTCGTCAATCACCTGCCGCAGCAGTTGGGGCGTGTACAAATTGGCCGCGTTGACCACCAACAGGCTCAAAAATGCCCCTAGGGCCGACAAAGAGTATTTCCGAAGATACTGTAAAGCCCGGCGAATTCCTTTCATACAATGCCTTCCTTTTCATCCGCCGCCGCGCACTCCGCGCAGTGGCCGGGATATCCTTCTTTGCAAAGTTGATCCACCAAACGCTGAAGCAGGGTCAAGCCTTCATCCAGGCGCTCCAGCTCCCCGCCAGAAAAATCTGCCAAAAGCTGCGCCATACGGCCCTCCACCGCCTGGTGCGCCGCTTGCAGAGCCGCAGCCCCCGCCGGGGTGATCTCCAACCGCACCATGCGCCGGTCATTTTCATCCGGCGTGCGCGTCACCCACCCGCGCTCCACCAGCGTGGCCACCGAATTGGACATGGTCGCCAGGCTCACCGACTGGCGCTCCGCCAGTTCGCTCAAATTGTGCGGGCCTTCGTGCAGCAGCATCAACAAACGAAAATGGGCCGGGGTACGCCCCGCAGCTGTGCTGCGCAATTCACCCGCCATGAAATGCAAAAGCATGGGGATCAAACGTACCATGCGGTGCGCAATTTCGGCTTGAGTCATAATTGGTTAGCTCTCCTAAGTATTTACCCGCTCGATTATACAAGCCAAGCCGTGATTTCGCAAGATGGTGTGCAAGCTTTGCCGCTCTCAGCACAAATTTCGGGTAAAATCAACACATGCACCCCACGGATGCCCGCCCCCAGGTAGAAGCCGAGCTGCAACACGCCCAAAGCGCCCGCAGCGCCGGTGATGAGGGGCGTGCGCGCGTATGCGCCCGCCGCGCCGCGGGTGCAGCCGCCCGCTCCTATCTGAGCTGCCTGGGCCTGCCCGCCGCCCCCTCGGTCATGGACAATCTTCACCTGCTTTCCAGCCGCGCCGACCTGCCTGCGCGCATCCAGACGGGCATTCAGCGCCTGCTGCTGCGCGTAGACGCCGATTACCGCCTGCCCGATGAGATTGATCTGATCCAGGAAGCCCGTTTGGTATGCGCCCACCTGCTCGAAAATACCCCCTGTTCCCCCGGAGAACCTCACCCTCATGCCTGATTCTCAAAACGACCCCCAAATCATCCTGTATGGAACCAACTGGTGCGGAGATACGCGCCGCGCGCGCGCCTTTTTGGATGAGCGCCAGGTCCCCTACACCTATATTGATATTGACCAAAACGCCGAGGCGGCTCGATTCGTCAAGGAGGTCAATAACGGCTACCGCAGCGTGCCCACCATCGTTTTCCCCGACGGCAGCACCCTGACCGAGCCCAGCACCACCCAGTTGGCCGCCAAACTCAACCTGTAGCCCTCTCCCACCCGATTAAAACAGCCGCATCAGCCGGTTTAGTCCCGGCTGCGCGGCTGTTAAGGAGCGAGGTGAATCCCGTCTAGCGCCGGCTGCGGCGCCACATCCACACTGTCACAATCCCCAGTCCCAAGCCCAGCAGCACCCACAAGAACACACCAGAACCTTCGCCCGTACGCCGTTCCAAAACCACCTCCGGCGCCTGGGTCAGTCTGCGCCGCAAATGATCCACAAAAGGCCGCGGCGGCTCCACCGGGCTGAGGGTAAACATCAATTGTTCTTCCAGATTTCGCATCATCTCTTCGTCCAAACCTGCGCGCATCCTTTATCCCCTTTCCTGCATGGGTAATGCCACAATCCCCACCGTTCCCGGCCCCAAATTAGCCGCCACCGGAATGGAAAGTTCCGTCTGGATCAGCTCGCGCACGTTTAACTGTGCCCGCACCTGGGCGATCAATTCCTGCGCGGCCTGCGGATCAGCGGCGTGCACCACCGCCACCGTCACCGGCAGCCGGCCCACCTGCTCTTTCACCGTTTGAATCACATGCCGCAAGGCTCGCTGGCGGGTGCGCACCTTATCGCCCATTTGCAGCAGCCCATCTTTTAGAATGACGATCGGTTTGATCCCCAGCGCCGAGGACAGCACACTCTGCAGGGCGTTCACGCGCCCGTTCATGCGCGCAAAATCCAGTCGGTCCATGGTAAAAGCCAGCGCCAGCCTCGTGCGCATCTGCGCCAGCCGGTCTAGAATCTTCTGGATAGATGCCCCCGTGCGCGCCAAAATCCTCGCCTCCCGGCACATCAAGCCCATCACCGCCGAGCCAGCCGCAGAATCAAAGGGATACACCCGCAGTTCACCGGCCAATTCCTTGGCGGCCATCTCCACCACCGAAAACGTCCCCGACATCTTGCTGCTCACGTGGATGGACAGAATTTCTTCGCCCTTTCGAGCCACCGAGCGGTAAAACTCCATCACCTGTTCCGGCGAAGGCAAAGACGTGCCGGGGATCATGCGTTTTTCTTCCACCAACTGGTAGAAATTGCTCTGATCCACATCCACCCCCTGCACGTAGGTCTCTTCGCCGAAGCGAATGCGCAGCGGCAGCGTGTGAATCTCAAATTCCTCCCCCCAGCTTTCCGGCATATCCGCAGCCCCATCGGTCACAATTCGCAGCATCATCTTTTTCCTATTCTTCTCGTTTTTCCAATTCTTCCCGCAGTGAAAGCAGCGTGCGGTGGTACAGGCTCTTGATGGCGCCCTCACTGCGGCCCATGATCACCGCAATTTCCGCGTTAGGCAAATGCTCCACAAACTTGAGGATGATCAACTGCTGGCGTTCTGGCGAAAGTTTGCGCAGCACGCGCAGCAGCCCTTCGACCTCCTGCGTCCGCACCAGGCGCTGTTCGGGGTGTTCCCCGCGCACCGGCAGTTGGGTGTGCTCTTCCAAAGGCATCTCGCGGCGGCGGCTGTTATCGCGGTGCCAGTTGGCCACCAGGTTATGGGCAATCCGGTACAGCCAGGCCGAGAACGGCACGCCCATATCCTTAAAGCGCTGAATATGCCCCATGGCACGGTAAAACACCCGCGCGGTTAAATCTTCTGCGTCCACCGCGCTGCCCGTCCGGTAATAGATATAGTTAAAGATCCGCCCCACATAGCGTTCATACAGTTCGCTGAACGCTTGCGAGTCGCCCTGTACTGCCGCACTTAACGTTGTGTCTTCGGTGATCTCACTCACGGCAGACCTTTTTTCCAAGCAGGCTAACAATCAAAACACCGCTGCTGCCCAAAGGTTACACCTTTCCTACCGCCAGTTCAAGCCCGCGGCCTCACGGCGCATTCACCGCCAAAGCCGCCTTCACCGCCGCCAGCGCATCCACCACGCCGTAACCCACCGCGTTATTGGGGCTTTCGCGCTCGGTCACACATGCCGGCCAATCGCCTGTATAGGGCTGGGCCGTATCCCGCAGAATTTGCTCCGTGCGGTCAATCTCGCCGATCAATGCCGGGTTGGCCGACCACATCAAAGCCACCACACCCGCCACATGCGGCCCCGCCATCGAAGTTCCGCTAAAGGTATCATAGGTGCTGCCGGGCGTCGCCGAAAACACCTCCACACCCGGCGCAGCGATGTCGGGCTTCACTCGCTGGCTGCCGTCCACAGTTACCGGCCCAATACTGCTGAACGATGATAAATCGCCCGAAGAATTCAGCGCCCCCACCGAAAACACCTCCGCATAGATCGCCGGGGGATCCTTCACGCTGCCGCAGCCCAGTTGACCGTTGTTGCCCGCCGAAACCACCACAAAAATCCCCGCTGTGCGCAGCGCCCGCACCGCCGGTAATAATGCCTCTGGGTCGCAGCCCTCCACGGTTGGGCAGCCCCAGGAGTTATTCAACACCACCGCTCCCCGCGCCGGATCCCCTGCGTGAAAGGCGTCCCCACCCAGGGGGAAGGGCGCCAGCATGAACTGCATACAGTGCAGGTACAGCGCTGGGCTGCCCAGATTACGCGCCAGGTTCGAGCACGCGATCCATTCCGCGTCTGGGGCCACCCCCACGTGATTACCCAACACTGTGCCGAGGGTGTGCGTGCCGTGTCCGCCGATATCCGCGGGGGCTGGCCGCCCGTACCACGGGTCAAACCAGGTGTAATCTGCGCCGCTTTCTCGCCCCAGGTAGCCGTCGGCCAGTTCAGGATGGTCCACCTGCACCCCCGAATCCGACTGTCCCACCACAATGCCCGCGCCGCGGTAGCCCAGCTCCCACACGGCATCCGCGTGGATCAGAGTCAAATTCCACGGCACCTCCGCCGGCGCGCTGCTGGTTTCGCCCAATTGCTCAGGCTGCGCTTCTGGCAAGGGCCGCAGCACCGGGCTGTCTAACACCCGATCCACCTCTGGCCGTGCTTGCAGCCACAGCCGCAGCAGCGGCCCACCCCGCACCTCCAGCCCGTTCACCAGATAAAAGGGTTCGTATTGCACCCCCCAGCCGTCCAACGCCTGCCGCAGCGGCTGCTGGGTTTGTTCAGCATGCGCCGTCAGCCGGGCATACACCGCCGCCCGCCGCGCCTGCCATTCAGGGATAGCTGCCTCCGCGCTTAAATCGGCCTGATCACGCAGGATCACGAACAGCCGATCTCCGTAAAATCCGGGTTGCCCCGTCCACACATACACCCCCGCCAGGATCACCGCGCCCAACCCCGCCGCTGCGGCCCCCACGGCAGCCCGGCGCAGCAGCCCCCCCGCCCAATGCGAAGCCACCAGCCAGGCCAGAGACACCGTAAAGGCCGCCGCCGCCGCAATGCCGGCCGTACGAGCCGCCCAACCTGCCAGATCTCCTTCCGCACCGGTGAACACCAGGCCCAACTCATCGCCGTCAATGAAGATCAGCATCCAGGCAGCGGCCAAACCCGCCAGCAGCGCCGGTGAAAACCACCGCCGCGCCTGCCCTTCGCCCGCGCCCGTCCGGGCCAGCGTAACCAGCGCCCAACCCAGCCAGGGCCAAAACACAGCCAGCAGCAGCGTCCCAGAGCTGACCATACTGCTGCCGGCTGCCAGGATAAAGAGGGTGAAGAAGGCGCACAGCCCTTCCATCAACAAGCTGCGCCAGTTCACCTCACCTTGCGGCTCCAGCGCGCCCACATGCAGGCTCAATGCAGCCGCCGCCCCCAACAGCAAGCCGTTGAGGATCCCCAACAGGGTATCCACCGGTGAACCGAGCGCACCGTAGGCTGCCCATACCAGCCCCACCAGGGCCGCGCTGATGACCGCCCAGCCCCAGCCGGAATCCAACCTGGCCCACCCCGCCTGTTCCAACCGGCGAAAGCGGCGCCTGCCCCACAAAAACACGCCAAGATCAAAAAGGAATACGATCAAAGCCTGCACCAGGCTGGCCCCCACCCAGTTGGTCACCGCGAACAAACGCACCACCGAAAGCACCATCACCAGACCCGCGGCCAAAGCCCAGGTTCGAAACACCCCCCGCAAAATGGGCAGCCGTACAAAACCCGCCGCAATCGCCAGCGGCACAAACAGCCCAAAGCCCAGGGCTGCCCCCGGGACCCAGCGCCAATCCATCTGCGGCATGGACCCTTCCAGCACCCCTTGTTCCAAAATCCAGGTCCCGCCCAAAATCAGGCTGACGTTGGTCACCACCCACACCGCGCCCAAAATCAGCAGCGCCCAGGGGCCGCAGCCCGCTAAAACCGCTGCTGATGGTTTTTTCTCGGTACTATCTGCCATGTTCGCCATTTTGATCCTTTCTGTTTTTCAATAAACCGCTGGGCTTCTACGGCCGTCGTGCTCGTACCAAGAAGCCCAGCGATCGTTCAAACCTCACCTCTGGGAAAATATGCCCCTGCGGTGTTTAGAAATCAATCACAAACTTGCCGTTTTGATACAGCAGTTCATCATCCACCCAAATTTCGCCGCCGTCGCGCAGGTCGCAGATCATATCCCAATGGATGGACGATTCGTTTACGCTGCCCGTTTCGGGATAGCCCGCACCCAGCGCCATGTGGAAGCTGCCGCCGATCTTCTCATCAAACAAAATTTCACCGGTGAATTTTTGGATTCCGTCATTGGTGCCGATGGCAAATTCGCCCACATAGCGCGCACCTGCATCCGTATCCAGGGTTTGCAGCAGGAAAGCCTCGTTCTTCTCCGCGGTGGCGCGAACCACCTTACCCTTTTCAAACCACAGCCGCACCCCCGTCACCTCGCGCCCGCCGTAAATGGCCGGATACGAGAAATACACATGCCCTTCCATGCTGTCTTCCACCGGGCCGGTGAAGACTTCTCCATCCGGCACATTTTCCTTGCAGCAGCAGTTGATGAAGGTGCGCCCTTCAATGCTCAGGCGCAGGTCGGTCTCTTTGCCCTTCACATGCACGCGCTTCTTGCCCTTCAGCCATTCCACAATCTTATCCTGGCGGGCCGCCACCTGAGTCCAGTAGCCAACCGGGTCGTTCATATCCGGCATGCAGGCGTTGAACACGAAATTCTCGTATTCCTCCAGGCTCATCTCCGCCTCTTGGGCGTTGGCTTCGGTGGGGAACAGCGTCAGCGACCAGCGCAGCTCACCTTTGGCCGCCCGCTCCATGTAAATCTTCATGATTTCGCTGCCTGCCTGGCTGTACTTTACCATCTTGGCGGGGTCCACGTTCGACAGGGCTTTGGTGTTGCGGTCGCAGATCACATTGAACATCACATCGTAGGTGGAAATCACTTCTTTCATCACCGGATGAATATAGGTCAGCTGTTCGTCCGAGGCGTGCTGGTAAAACAGCAAATCAGCCCCCGGGATGCTGGGCATGAGCAGCGGAAAAGCCCCCGCCTGCAGGGATTTCACATACAACGCTTTCAGCAAAGGCTCCGCGTCCGCGCTGCCGCGGATGACCACCTTATCTCCCGGCTTCATCTTCACAGAATAATTGACCATCAGATCAGCCAATTTTTCAATTCGTTCGTCACGCATATTTCTCTCCTTGACCTGCTGAATTAACGGGATAACCGTATTGTACAACGGTTTAGGCACTCTGCCGAACCAATCCTGCCTAACGCATAGCGTCCCCCGGAAGCGGTTTTTGTGCCAGCACCACCCAATGGGAGCTGCGTCCAGCCGGGTGCATTTCCTCTTCCAACACCATCCGGCGCACAATGAAGTGCTTTTCCATCTCCGCCGCCAACTCCGCGCAGCCGAAGAAATGGTGCGGCACGCCCGCGTCTTCGCCGCGCTCCGGCACATACGTCCCCGGCTCCAGTCGCATCCCCTCGCCAAAGCGCTCACCCCGCCGCGAAGCCACAACGATAAACACACACCCGCCCGGTCTCAACACCCGTTCCATCTCGGCCAGGGTACGGCGAATCCGATCCATCGAATTGTGATGGATCACATAGGTGCTGATCAACGCGTCAAAGGTGTGTTTGGGATAAGGCAGCGCCGTCATCTCCACCTGAATCAAACGTGCAGGGCGTTTCTCGCGCAGCAGCCAGTCGCGGGCCACCACCAGGCCGTTTCGGGCGATATCGCAGCCAGTTACATCCAACCCCTGTGATTCCAGATACACCATATGGCGCCCCGCACCGCAGCCCAAATCCAAAACGTGCATACGCGGCTGAGCCCGCACCCATTCGCGCGTCAGCTCCACCAGCCCATCGTGCGGGTCTCGCCAATGGAATTTCTCATCTTTAAACAATTCGTTCCAGTTGGGCATTTTTCCTCCATGTCTCCCAAAAAATCAGGAAGAATGTACATAGCGGTTCATGCGAAGGCAACTTGCCGAAAGCCCCAAGGCGATATACACTATTATTGCTTAAACTTCGCGTTTTGGGGCATATCAATGGCTTAAAAATGGAATCTTGACCCAAAAAGCTCACCTCTTCTGCACGTATCCTCTACAAGGAGCCTCCAATCATGATCGAACGTGAAAGTTCATGGCAGTCGGATGACGGCATCCCCTTTTTCACCCTCACCTGGGAACCAGAAACAGCACCCCGCGCCGCCATCGTCCTGGTGCACGGCCTGGGCGAACATTGCAGCCGTTACCGCCACCTGGCCGAATTTCTGACCCAGGCCGGTTACGCAATCCTCACCTTTGACCACCGCGGGCACGGCAAAAGCGGCGGCCCGCGCGGGCACGCCCCCTCCTATGACCGCATGGCCGCCGATATTGACCATTTCGTGCAGGAAGCGCGCAAACAATACCCCGGCCTGCCCGTCTTCGTGTACGGCCACAGCCTGGGCGGCGCGCTAACCCTCTATTACCTCTTTAGCCGCAAACCCGCCCTGCAGGGCGCTGTGGTCACCAGCCCCGGTCTGGCCACCGGCCAGCCCGTCTCCAGCGGCAAGCTTTTCCTCGCCCGCACCCTCAGCCGCCTGCTGCCCACCATGACCATGCCCAACGGCCTCGACCGTGAGAATCTCTCCCACGACCGTGCCGTCATCGAAGCCTACAACCACGACCCGCTCAACCACGGGGTCATCTCCACCCGCCTGGGCAACGAGCTGATCAGCAAAGGTGCCTGGATGCAGACCCAAACCAGCCTCCATCTGCCCCTCCTGCTCATGCAAGGCAGTGAAGACCATCTGGTCAGCCCCGCCGCCACGCGCATCCTGGCGCAGAACCTGAAAGACCAGGTCACCTATGTGGAATGGCCCGGCCTCTATCACGAGCTGCACAACGAGCCGCAGAAGCAAGAGATCTTCGACACCGTTCTTTCCTGGCTAAATGCCCACCTCTCCAAAGCCTAGACCGGAGATCGTTCGCAATTTTTCGCCGTACACAGTAAAATAAGTGTGAGTATATTTTCCGATTCGACAAAGGAGAATGTCAATGACCGATTTTCTTTTCCGTGGTTCATTGGCCGACGTAGATCCAGAGGTTCACGAACTGATCCAGCTGGAATCCGAGCGCCAATACCGTAAGCTGATCCTGATCCCCAGTGAAAGCACCGCCCCCATGGCCGTGCGCGAATCGCTGGGGTCAGCTTTTCAAAACCTGTATGCCGAAGGCTACCCAGATGAGGAAACCCGCTGGATGACCGAAGGCGAGATTTTGGATTATCCGGCCCGCCTCTCCAATTTCCGCCGCAATGCCGACCCGCGCTATTATAAAGGTGTTGAATACGCCGACGCCATCGAGTCCCTCGCCCGCCGCCGCTGCGCCGAGGCCTTCGCCACAGAAAAGTTCTCTGCCGATCAAATCTACGTCAATGTGCAGGCCCTCTCCGGCGCACCGGCCAACAACGCCGTCTACCACGCCCTGGTCAACGTCGGCGATACCGTCATGGGCATGAATTTGCTCCACGGCGGCCATCTGACCCACGGTTCATCGGTCAACCGCACGGGTAAACTCTACAACATCGTCCACTACAATGTGGATCCCGTCACCGAACAGATTGATTACGACGCCGTCGCTGCCCTGGCCTTGCAGCACAAACCCAAAATGATCATCGCCGGGTACTCCTCGTACCCCTGGGTGCCTGATTGGGCCCGCTTCCGCGCCATCGCTGATTCCGTCGGCGCTTACCTGCTGGCGGATGTCTCCCACATCGCCGGTCTCATCGCCGCCAAAACCATCCCCAGCCCGGTCGGCTTCGCCCACGTGATCACCTTCACCACCCACAAGACCCTCTACGGTCCGCGCGGCGCCTGCATCCTCACCACCGATCTGGCCCTGGCGCGCAAATTTGACCGCGCCGTCTTCCCCGGCGAACAGGGCGGGCCCCACATTCACGCTATCGCTGGCCTGGCCACCACCTTCAAATTTGCCCAGTCGCCCGAATTCAAACAGGCCCAGGATCAGACGGTGAAAAACTGCGCCGCCCTGGTCAACCGCCTGCGCGAACGCGGTCTGCGTGTGCCCTTTAACGGCAGCAACACCCACCTGGCCAACATTGACTGCAAAACCATCGTCGGCCCCGACGGCACCGCCCTCACCGGCGACCAGGCCGCCCGCATTTTGGACGTGGCTGGCATCGTCCTCAACCGCAACACCATCCCCGGCGATAAGACCGCTCTCAACGCCTCCGGCATCCGCTTTGGCACCCCCTGGATGACCCAGCGCGGCCTCAAAGAAGCCGACATGGTCGCGGTCGCCGACGCGATGGCCGATCTGCTGCTCGGCTGCGTGCCCTACACCTACGAGAGCCGCAAAGGCCCCGCCGTGCGCGCCAAGGTGGATTTTGCCCTGCTCGAAGATGTCAAAGCCCGCATCCGCGCCCTGGCCGAGAAAGCCGGCATTGATTTTGAACCGGCCCGCCACGGATACCCCCATTTCTATTATCTGGACGACACCCCCGAATGCAAAGACAGCGCCGTCGCCTATGAGATCTACGGCAGCGGCGTGCGCCACTTTGTTACCTTTGCCTTCACCAGCGACGTCGAAAGCCTCAAGCCCGGCGAAAGCCACAAGTCCCGCCTGGTCACCCCGCTGGGCGCGGTGGACGGCGTGCTCACCTGTGTAGCCCCCGACCGCTTCCGCTTCAGCGCCCCACAGGCCAAAGCCAACCTGGCCGCCACCTGGCTGCGCTCCCTCTCCGACGGTTACGTGCGCTTTGATGCAGACCCCAGCCGCCGCATCCACGGCCCCATCGTGGTGCTGGAAGCCGGCAAGGGCCTCACCGAAGCGGCTGGCGACCCCGTCTGCGCCGATAAGCCCTATTACATCGGGATTGAGGGCGGCTCCGGCCCTGCCAAACCGGCCTTCGTCTGGGAAGAGAAAGAAGCGCCCCTGCGCCGCACCTCTCTCTTTGAAACCCACCGTGCCCTAGGGGCCAAGATCATACCCTTCGCTGGTTGGGAAATGCCGGTGTGGTACACCTCGGTGGTCGAAGAGCACCTTGCCACGCGTCAGGCCGCTGGTTTGTTTGATGTCTCCCACATGGGTGTGTACCAGTGTGAAGGCCCCGATGCAGCCCTCTTCCTCGATTCGGTGTGCGCCAACGACATCAGCCTCCTGGAAGTTGGCGAATCCTGCTACACACACTTTCTGGATCCGGATGCCAACGTCATTGACGATACCCTCGTCTACCGCCGCAGCCAGGATAAATATCTGGTAGTGGTCAATGCCTCGAATGACGACAAGGACTGGGCCTGGTTCAACGCGGTTCTCAACGGAACCGTCAAAGTGGATAACCAACGCCCCTGGGCACGCGCCTATGGCAAGCACGTCATCCTGCGCAATCTGCGCGACCCCAAAGAAGGCGCCGATATGCGCGTGGATATCGCCCTGCAAGGCCCCAAATCCCGCGAGATCCTCCTTTCCCTGGGCTGTGATGCCGATACCCGCAAGCGCGTCATGGCGCTCAAGCGCACCGAGCTGTGCGACGCCGTCATCGGCGGGTTCGATCTGGTCGTCTCCCGCACCGGTTACACCGGCGAAAAGATGGCTTTTGAGCTCTTCGTCCACCCCGATAAGGCCCCCGCGTTCTGGGACGCTCTGATGAAGGCCGGCGAACCTTTGGGCCTCAAGCCCTGCGGCCTGGGCGCGCGCGACTCGCTGCGCACCGAAGCGGGACTGCCCCTCTACGGCCACGAAATGGGCGGCGAAAAGAACCTCAGCGTCAGCGAAGGCGGCTTCGGTTCTTATATCAAGATTCAAAAGCCCTGGTTCATCGGCCGCGAAGCCTTCATCGCCCACGAAAAGCAGCGCACGGGTGTGGTGGTGCGCTTCCGCTTCACCGAAAAGGGCGTGCGCATGGCCCATAACGGCGACCCCGTGGTCGATCGCAAAGGCCGCGTCATCGGCTACGTCACCAGCTGCGCCGTGGACATGGAAGGCTACCTCACCGGTCAGGCCTTCATCGAGCGCAAGTCCGCTGAAGAAAACACCCCCATCGGCATTTTCCAGGGAGCGCCCAAGGCTGCGGGCAAAGCTCCTGCCGACCTTACCACGGGCGACCGTGTCGCCCTACCCACCCCCGCGGTGGTGGTCAGCCGCTTCGCAAAACTGTAGCAGGTCGTCCCCAGCGGGCGGTGTTGAAACCCACACACCGCCCGCTGGATTTCCTTCGCCAAAGGAGTTTGGACGAACAAACGGTGAGAGCATCGGTCTACGCAAGCCTGGGAGATTTCCCAGCAATTTCAAACCATACAAGGAGAGAAACACATGCAAACACCCTGGGAGCATCGTTATGCTCAACGCACACAGCGGATGAAAAGCTCGGCTATTCGTGAACTGTTAAAGCTGGCGGAACAGCCTGGCATCATCTCGTTTGGCGGAGGGATGCCCGCTCCTGATGTCTTTCCCGTAGAACAATTCAAAGAAGCCTGCATCAAGGTCCTAAACAACAATTCCGCAGGCGCCCTGCAGTACGGCTCCACCGAAGGTTACTTACCCCTGCGCGAGATGATTGCCCGCCACACCAGCCGCTACGGCATCACCGTCAACGCGGACAACATCCTCATCACCAGCGGCTCGCAGCAAGCCCTGGATCTGCTCGGCAAGGTCTTTATCAACCGCGGCGACCGCATATTGGTCGAATCTCCCACCTACCTGGGCGCTTTGCAGGCCTGGAACGCCTATGGGGCCGAATACGTCTCGGTGTCTTTCGATGACAACGGCATGGTGCCCGAGTCGTTGGAACACGCCCTGCGCTTTGGGCCGAAATTCATCTACGCCCTGCCCAACTTCCAGAACCCCACCGGCATCACTATGTCGCTGGAACGCCGCACTCGTCTGGTAGAGCTGGCCGACCGCTACGGCGTGCCCATCATCGAAGATGACCCCTACGGGCAGCTCCGCTATGAAGGCGAGACCCTGCCCGCCGTCGAAGTCATCGACAGCCAGTTCCGCGGTGAACAGGGCTGCTATTCCGGCAACGTCATCTACCTCAGCACCTTCTCTAAGATCCTGGCCCCCGGCATCCGCCTGGCCTGGGTCATCGCCCCCTCCGAAGTCATCCGCAAGCTGGTGCAGGCCAAACAAGGCGCCGATCTCAATACCTCTACCTTCAACCAGATGGTGGCCTATGAGGTCGGGCACGGCGGCTTCCTGGATGAACATGCCAAGCTCATCCGCAAGGTGTACCGCGAGCGCCGCGACGTTATGCTCGATTCGCTGTCCGAGCACATGCCCGAAGGCGTGCGCTGGACCACCCCCCAGGGTGGTTTGTTCCTGTGGGTCACCCTTCCAGAACATCTCAACAGCAGCGAGGTCTTGCAGGAAGCGGTCAAAGAAAAAGTTGCCTTTGTCCCCGGTCACTCCTTCTTCCCCAACGGCGGCGGAGAAAACACCATGCGGCTGAATTTCTCCTTCTCTAACCCCGAAATGATCAACGAAGGCATCGGGCGGCTGGGCCGCGTCATTAAAAAGGTCATGCAGGGCTAAAACCAGCCCCCCAAAAAACAGGCGCAGCTCGGCTTTTACAGCTCGCTGCGCCTGTTATATTTTTTGTTTACGCCGTTCAGTCGTTATCCCCGTTCTTCCACAGGGTGAATTCTTTCAAGATCGAGCCGCCGATAAATTCGCGCAAAATCGAATTATCCGGAACCAAATCCGTGTTCAACGGGCTGAACCATTCCAGAAAAGCCAAAAGGCGTTTGGCTTCCACATATTCCGGCGTACCGTGCGGCGTCTGGCGCAGCAAAGGCTCTGCCAGCGGTTTCAGCGCCGCCACCTCATACACCAGCGCCGAGTTAAACATCTCATCCGCCTGATCCTGATAGGGGAAGATGTGGTTCTTCTCGCCCCGCCGCACCGATTCCCAGCGCTGAATGGTCTGAAAGGCGCTGTATCCGCGTTCGCGCGCATCGCGTACCGTGCGGCGCAGCAGGCGGGTATCGGTGGTGGAAATGCGGTTGTGCCGGTCCAGGTTCAATTGGGTCAGCGCCGAAACATACAGCCGGAAGGTCTTTTCCACCGGAATGGTGGGGATCAGGTTGGGATTCAACCCGTGGATGCCTTCCAGAATGATCAGCTGGTCTTTCGTCAGGCTGACCACCTTCCCCGGCTCACTGCGCCCTTCTTTGAAGTTATAGTACGGCAGCTGCACTTCCTGCCCTTCGATCAAAGCCGAAAGCTGTTCTGCCAGCAAACGCGTGTTCACCGCGCCCAACGACTCAAAATCGTACTGCCCATGTGCATCCTTAGGCGTATTTTCACGGTCTACAAAATAGTTGTCCAGTTCAATGGGGAACGGCGAAATGCCCTGTGCCAATAGTTGAACGGTCAGCCGTTTGGAAAACGTGGTCTTGCCCGAAGAAGACGGCCCAGCGATCAGCACAATCCGCACCGCTTCTGGGCGGCTGACGATCTTGCGCGCAATCTCGGCAATCTTCTGTTCGTGCAGCGCCTCCGACACCAAAATCAATTCAGCAATGCGGTTCTCAGTGATGGCGTCGTTCAGCTGCCCCACGCTCTCCACACCCAGGCGTTTCAGCCAATTGCCGTACTGCCGGAAGGTCTCCACCAGCCGCGTCGACTCGGGCAGGGGCTGCAGTTCGTCCGGTGCGTGCCGGCGTGGAAAACGCAGCGCAAACCCATCCCCCAATAGGCTGAGTTTAAACCATTTGAGATAGCCGGTGGAAGGCACCATGTAGCCGTGGTGATAATCTTGATATTCGCCCAGCCGGTACAACACCAGGTTGTCCTTCAGGCGGTATTTCATCAGCTTTACCTTGTCCAGGTGCTTCCTGGCCTGAAAATACGCCACAGCCTCTTGCAGGGGCACTTTACGACGCTCGAAAGGCAAATCCTGTTTCACCAGTTCCCGCATGCGCTGTTCCAGCTTTTTGATCTGCTCTTCGCTGAGCTCCCGGTCATCCTCCAGGTGGCAGTACAGCCCACCGGACGCCAGGGAATGGTCCACCAGCAAATCCAGCTCAGGGTACAGCTCTTCAAAAGCCGCCGCCAGCAAAAAAGTCACCGAGCGCCGGTAAATCCGTGAGCCGTCCGGGTCCGACATGGTCACCGGCGTCACTTTCGCGTCCATATCAATAGGAAAGGTCAGCTCGCGCAGTTCACCGTTCACCACCGCGCCCACAATTTCCGCCCGGAACGTTCCTGTAATCTCTTCCAAAAAATCGCCCACAGGCGTGCTGCGCGGGCCGCTCAGCACCCGCCCATCCGGCAAGTGCACTTCCACGGTTCCGCGAGGGTTGACCAGGGTAATGTTCTTTGATGATTTCATTTTGTGATCTACCGCTTTCTCCAAAAGGGTATCTTTTCCAATACGTACCCCAATTGTAACACGGCTGCATCTCTGGGTTTTTCATCACAAAGAGAGGCCGCCAACCGCGCGGCCTCTCGGATGGGTATCCCTGGGACAGCCCTTACTGCACGGTGATCAGCGGCAGTTGGGCAAAGTCATCCGCCGTCAGTTCACCCACGGCCGCGCTGCTGGGGCTAAAGCCAGACAGCATCTCTTCCTGGGTGGGCGCAGCGCCTTCCGGCCAAATCAGGTCCAGGATGCGCGTTTCGTTGGTGGCTCCGCTGCCGCCTCCAATCTTCCATTGGCCGCCTTCCTTGGTTACATCACGAATACGCCACACGCCGGTGGAGGGGAAACCTTCCTGGCTCATCACCGCCGCCGCGTACCCCCAGGCTGCCGGATCGCCTTCGCCAAACACTTCCTTAGGAACCCGCAAGGTCACAGTCTGGTTGGCCGGGTCAGCGATGATCTTCATCTCCACATTCAGCTTCGTGGGCTCTCCGCCCAAAGCGTCTCCGGCCACCACCGCTGGGTACCAGCCCTCGGCCCACAAGGCAATATCCCAACCGCTGCCAGCCGCCAGGGCCGCGTTGCGCCCCGGCATCAACAGCCGCGCGCCCGTACCTTGGCCGGGATCGGTATCCACATACACATCCAGCGTCTGGATCGCCAGGTTATTGGGCGAACCCCACGGGTTGGGGATGGGGCCGTTGAAGGTGAACTTGAACACCATCGTGCTGCCGTCCACCGCCACGCTGAAGGTCTTCAGATCAAAAGCCCCTGCGCCAAACACCCCGTCGGTGGGGTAGGTGTAGCTGCCTGGGCCGTGGTCATCCCCCGCCGGGTCGCTGACCTCCAGCACCAGGGTGGCGTTCCCCAAATCAGGGATGACCACCTGCGCTGGCCCGCTGTGCGGCATCGTCTCCTGCGCGGGCGAAACCAGCGCCACCACGCGCAAATCATCCCCAGCCTGCAGCTCGCCCAGGGCAGCCAGTTCAATCGCGGCTTCAATGCCGTCCGCGCCGGACTTAAACACCGCCGGGCTGGCTGCGGCCGGTTCCCACCCCGTTTCACTCGCGGTGAAGATCTGCGCCTGCTTTCCATCCCATTCCACCAGATGTGAAGCGCTGATGCCCAACACAAAGGGCGTCTCGGTCGTCTCCGTACCGCGCGCAAAAGGCTGCGTCACCGCCGTCCGCGGCACATTCACATAAATGCCCAGCTTGCCGTCCGCGGGCCACTTTTCCTCCATCCCCAGGCGTAGATACAGATTTTTCGCATCCAGGGTCAGATCCAGCTCTTTTCCTGCCGCGCGGTACTGCGCCGCTTGCGCCCATTCCCCTTCGGCGGCCTGCCCGTCCACCGTCGGCGTGGAGATTCCGTTCAGGGCCGCGGCGGGTTCTTCGGGGCGCGCCGGCAGAATGGGCACATTCACATAAGCGGGCACAGGCTCTTCCAGCGAGCGGTACACCTCGGCCAGCAGCGCCCGATAGCCCATATCAAAGTATTCATCCACGCCCGAATTCTGATCCGAGCCGTACCACCAGAACCAGTCAGAGCCTTCCGCCAGATACATAAAGTCCAGCGCCCGCGCCAATTTTTCAGGCGTGGTGGTGCGCCGCTTTTGCACGTCATATTTCGCCAGGAATTCGCGCGTCTTCACCAGGTAATCCCAGGCAGCTTTCTCTTCGCTCTCTCCAATCCAGGTGTCGTAATTGGGGCTGAACCACGCCCCGGGGAAAAGTTTCTCAATTTCCCGCTGCTCCGGGTACAGCGCCAGGTATTCCGACGGGGTAATCGTGCGGATGGTCTGGCTCTCGTTCAGCCGCTGGTACATGCCGTGCAGGAAAGCCTTGCCGTCATTGGGGTAGTATTCCCAGGCGTTCTCGCCGTCCAAAATCACGCTCACCACGTGCGGCCCCGGCTCGCCCTGTTCCTTCAAGCGCGCGCGGATATTTTCCAGCCGCTCCATAAAGTTGTCCGCTGCGGCTTCGCCGTCCAGCTTGGAATATTCGAACCCCAGCTTATCCGAAAGGTTGCCGTCGCGGAAGAAGACCGCCGCGCGCTCGCCCTTCGGGCCGCTGACGTAGTAGGGCCGGTAAAGGGTATCGGCCTCCACCACCGTCTCCTTCGAATCGCGCGTAAAGCTGCCCAGCCCCAAGGACTGCGCCAGCACCGGTTCACCCGTGCCCATCCACTGATAACCCGCCCGTGCGATCAGCGGAACCACTTCCTGCGCCACCGAGCCTTCGCCCGGCCACAAACCGCGCGGCGCCCGGCCAAAATTGCTTTCATAAATTTCCACACTGCGCTGCAAGTGGGCGATGGCGTCATTCGGCCACGAGAAGCGCGCCGGCATCTCGGCCGCCGGGTTGCCCACCAGCGCGAGATTGGTGTCGTAAATCAGGGGCAAAATCGGGTGGGCGTAGGGTGTGGTGATCACTTCAATCTGCCCGCTGTCCTGCAGCCGCCGGTGCAGGGGGATAATCTCCGCCATCACCTTGCGCACCTGGGCAAAGAGAATCTCTTTATCCGCCTCGCTGAAATCCCGCCCCTTTTCCACCAGGCCTTTCAGCGGCTCTTCGGCCAGGAAATCCGGGTCAAACCACGCCAGGTTAAACCAGATCTGCAAGTCGCGGAAATCCTGCTCGCTGAAGTTTTCCACCGCCGCGGCGTAATCCGCCTCGTCCGTGCCGCCGCGCTTTTGCAGCAGTTCCTGATAACGCGGGAAGCGCGCGATCATCTGATCCCAATTGGCGTCAAAAAAGCGCCGCACGATGAAATCCTTCTCTTCCGCGCTCAGTTCCGCCGCCGGCTTTTCGGCCAGCACCCAGTAGTAATCTTTGGCCCCGTTCTGGATAAAGTCGTCCAACTGGCGCAGGAGCACCGGCGTCAGGTTGACGGTGACATGCACGTTGGGGTAAGCCTCCACCATCGCCGTCATGTCGTAATAGTCTTTGGTGGCGTGCGCCCGCACCCACGGGCGGGTGTAGACCCCATCTGTGTCTTTGTAATACAGCGGCTGGTGCTGGTGCCAAACCAGATTCAAATACAGTACATCCTCGTCGGGCTTAGCCGCCTCCGTGGGGGCCGCCGCCTCGGTTGGCGCTGGGCTGGGGGCCGGGCTGGGCACAGCCGCCCCGCCGCCGCAAGCCGAAAGCAGCATGCTGAACAGCACCGTCACCGCAAATAAGCGAAATAGATTCTTCATCATCCACACTCCTTCTCTTCAGAAGCCTGCTTCACCGCCGTTCTTCGCAGCCCAAAACCGCCGAATAGCCGTCAGCAGGCAAGCAGAGCCGCCTTTTCACAGGCGGCTCCGCACAGGTTAACAGGTACACTTGGTTTTCACAGCGCATCCATCCAACAGCCGCTCGCCTACCCCTTCACGCTGCCCAGGGTCAGACCGGAGATCAGCCATTTGGACGTGTACAGGAACAGCAGCATCACCGGGATGGCCACCATCACTGAAGAGGCCGAGAACTGCCCCCACTGGGTCAGGAATTGCCCCTGCAAACGCTGCAAGCCCAACGGCCAGGTGAGCAAATTCTCCTGCGATCCCAGCATCACCCGCGCCAACAGGTAATCGTTCCAGGCCGTGGTGAAGTTGAAGAGGAACACAATCGCCAGAGCCGGGGTGGAAAGCGGCAGCAGAATTCGCCAGAAAGCTTCCAATTCCGAACAGCCGTCAATTCGCGCCGCTTCTTCCAAATCAATCGGAATGGTGTCGTAGTAGCCTTTCAGAATCCAGATGCTGAAAGGCACCGCCGTCACCGCGTAGGCGATCACCAACCCCCGGTAGGTGCCCACCAGTTCCAGCTGGATGGCCAGGATGTAAATCGGCACGATCATCATCGCCGCCGGAATGATCTGCGTGGTCAGCAGGAACACCAACCCCACCGCGCGGCCGGGGAACTTGTGGCGCGAGAAAGCATAAGCCGAGGTCGCCGCCAGGATCACGCCGATAACCGCCGTCGCCACCGTGATCATCAGACTGTTCCACAGCCAGGAGAGGAAGGGCTTATCAAACAGCATGATCCGGTACGATTCCAGTGTGGCCCCATCTGGGATCAACGCCAGATCGGTGGACAGCAGGGTATTGCCAGGCCGCAGCGACACGCTGATGATGCGCAGGATGGGGTAAATGGCGATTAAGCAGGCAAACCACAGCGCCGCATGGATCATCAGCCGTTTAAAGGGGCTGTCCTCGCGCCCGCTGTAAAAGAACGAGCGTTTGCGTTTCTTCGAAACAGCAGTAGCCTGGGTCATTCTGTCGCTCCTTTCAGCCCACCCGTGGTCTTAAGGTAGAAAATGCTGTATGCCAGCAGGATGCCGAATATTACAAAAGCAAAGGCCGCCGAAAAGCCGTAACGGTTATATTGGAACGCTGCTCGGAACAACCCCGTCACCAGAATATCCGAGCTTTCCAATTCATTCTGGTTGATGAAGAAGGGAATATTGAAGTTGTTAAACGTCCACACCGTGCCCAAAATGATCACCGGCGTGGTCACCGGCCGCATCAGAGGAACCGTCACCATCCAGAATTTCTGCCAGCCGTTGGCGCCGTCAATTTCCGCCGCCTCGTAGTAATCCCCCGCGATGCTTTGCAGTCCGCCCAGCAAAATCACCATCATGAAGGGAATGCCCAGCCAGATATTGGTGATACACATCGCCAGGAAGTTAGCGGTGGGGTCGCTGAGCCACTGCACCGGAGTCATTCCCAGTTGGCGCAGGATAATGTTGATGAAGCCAAATTCATAGTGAAATTCGCCGCGCCAGGCCAAAACCGCGATCACCTGCGGGACGGCCCAGGGGATGATCAGGAACATGCGGTAAATGCCTTTTCCGCGCATGGGCCGGTTCAGCAAGAGAGCCAGCACCATACCACCGATCACGTGGAACATGACGTTAATCAAGGTCCACAAGACCGTGCGTCCCAGTAAGGGGAAGAAGTACGTCTGCTTCAGCACGGGTTCGGTGAACACGCGCACGTAGTTGGTCAGCCCAATGAACTGGGGGTCTTTGAAGGCCCGCAGGCTCATATTGGTGAAGGACAGGCGCAGCTCCCACAGCAAGGGGTAGATGGTCAGCGTCGCCAACCCCACAATTGCCGGGGCCAGCAGCATAAACGGCAGCGCATAGCGGTACTTTAACCAGCGCATCAGCACCAGGTACAGCACCGCCTCCAGAATCGCCGTTCCGATCAGGACGTACAGCACCGTGGTCCCAACTTCGGTCAGGCTCTTGACGAGAACTTCATTCGGTATCATCGAGTGTTCCTCCTTGTTTGTTCGGGAGCGCAGGCTGCCAATACCAGGCTCAATACAATCAACGTTCCGATCAGGGTCTTGCGGGTGCTTTTCATGATCTTGTTTCTCCTCTTGGTTCCTCTAATAGTGTTTGTTTACGTTTACCTGTAAAATGTTCATGTATAGGGCTATTATGCGCGGGGCGAGGGGCAAAGTCAAACCAACGCGCGGCTTTGTATAATGTTTTTGTACAATATTTGTAAACCAACTTGTACATCCCCCGCCCCTGCCCTGGCAAGAAAATGGGAGCACACATTCAAAAATCCCTCACTTTTGGCATATACGCGTCTGGCTCATCGTGCTATACTGGTATCAACATGGAAATTCGGAAAGGAACTTAGACGATGCAGCGTTCACCGCAAATTGATGAGATTGATAAGCGAATCGCCGATTTGCTGGTTGAAAACGGCGAACTGTCCTGCGCCGAGATTGCCGCGCGCCTGGGTACGCTGACCGAACGCGCCGTGCGCTACCGCAAGGAACGCCTGGTGCGCCAGGGTTTCATCCGCATTTCGGCCATTTCCAGCCCGCGCGCGCTGGGGTACACGGTGACGGCGGACGTGTTCATTGTGGTGGAGCCGGGGCAGGTGCTGACCGTGGCGCGCCACCTGAGTACCTATGAGCAGGTGACGTATGTGGCCTGTTCGATGGGCGAAACCGACGTATCCATTCAGGTGGTGGCGCGTTCCAACGAAGAGCTGCACTTTTTCGTCACCGAAACCATCGGCAAAGTGACCGGGGTGCTGCGCACCACCACCATGATTGTGCCGCTGGTGATTAAGAATGTGTATGACTGGCAAATCCCTCAATCCAACTGCCGCTCGGAGCCGATTTCCTAAGCAGCCCTCCCTTTTTCATTAAAACCCACGAACCGGCCGAACCTGTATAACCCCTGGCCGGTTTTTATTTGTAAGCTTTGTGAGAGGTTTGTATACTTCATCAGGCGAGAAATCCCATTGGGAGGCAGGTATGCAAACATTGCTGGGCAAACATTGGCATCATCTTCCGGCTGCGGAAGTGGTACGGCTTTTAGACAGCAACGTAGAGCGCGGGTTGGACCGCTTTGAGGCGGAACGGCGCAGCAAGCATTTTGGATCGAATCGGCTGACCCCGCGTCAGCGTAAGAGCGCGCTGATGCGCTTTTTGGCGCAGTTTAACAACCCCTTGCTGTACATCCTCATCGCCGCGGCGTTGGTGACAGCGGTGCTGAAAAGCGTGGTGGACGGGGCGGTCATTTTTGGGGTGGTGCTGATCAACGCCCTGATCGGTTACCTGCAGGAAGCCCGCGCGGAACGGGCGATTGAAGCCCTGACGCAGGCCATGTCCACCGAAGCCATTGTGCTGCGGGCGGGGGAACAGCGCCGCATTCCCGCCGAAGAATTGGTGCCGGGGGATATGGTGCTGCTGGCGGCAGGCGATAAAATCCCTGCGGATCTGCGCCTGCTGCGCGTGCGCGATTTGCAGCTGGCCGAAGCTGCGCTGACGGGTGAATCCGTTCCGGTGCTGAAACACCATGAGGATGATTTACCCGAGGAGCTGATGTTGGCGGAACGGCGCAACATGGCTTACGCGGCCACCTTCGTCACCGCCGGGCAGGGTCTGGGTGTGGTGGTGGCCACCGGAGACAACACTGAAATTGGCCGCATCTCCCGCCTGATCTCCGAGGCTTCCAGCCTGGAAACCCCGCTCACCCGCAACATCGCCGCCTTCAGCAAGCTGCTGCTGTATGCCATCCTGGCCCTGGCAGCGCTGACCTTCTTGATCAGCGTGGGGCTGTACCGCCATCCGCCGGTGGAGGCCATGCTGGCGGCCATCACCCTGGCGGTGGGGGCCATCCCCGAAGGGCTGCCCGCGGCGCTGACCATCACCCTGGCGATTGGGGTGGCGCGCATGGCGCGGCGGCAGGCCATCATCCGCAAGCTGCCCGCGGTGGAATCGCTGGGGAGCGTCACGGTGATCTGCTCCGACAAAACTGGAACGCTGACCCAAAACCAGATGACCGTGCAGCAGGCATTGGGCGCGCTGGAACGCTGCGGCGGCGGGCGAGCCTGCTATACCTTCAGTGGATTGGGTTACGACCCGCAGGGAAAAGTTCAGGTTCAGGATCAGGCGGTGTCTTTAGCCGATGACGCCGCCCTGCGCGAGGTGCTGACCGCGGGGGCGCTGTGCAACGACGCCGGGCTGGTGCTGGAAGACGGCCGTTGGAACGCCAACGGCGACCCCACCGAGGCGGCTTTGCTGGTTTCGGCGCGCAAGGCGGGGTTAGACCTGGCGGCCTTGGCGGCAGCCCACCCGCGCGTGGATGTGATCCCCTTTGATTCGCAGAATCAATACATGGGCACGCTGCACACCTTCCCAGAGGGACAGCGCCTGTACGTCAAAGGCGGGGTGGAGGCCGTTTTGCAGCGCTGTGTGCAGGCGATGGACGCGGCCGGACAACCCGCGCCCCTGGATGCGGACGCCATTCACACCGCGGTGGATGAAATGGCTGCCCGCGGGCTGCGCGTTTTGGCCTTTGCCCGCCGCGACCTGCCCGCTGAGCAGACTCAGGTGCGGGAAGGCGACGCCCAGGGGCTGACTTTCCTGGGCTTGCAGGGCATGATGGACCCGCCGCGCCTGGAGACGGCCGAGGCCGTGCGCAAATGTCAGCAGGCCGGTATCCGCGTGAAGATGATCACCGGCGACCACGCCCTGACCGCGCGCGCTATCGCCCACCAGATCGGCATGATCCCCAGCCCGCAGGCTGAGGTGCTGACCGGGGAACAGTTGGCGCGGCTGAGCGACGAGGAATTGATCGAGGCGGCAGTGCGCACGGATGTGTTCGCGCGGGTTTCGCCGGAACAGAAGCTGCGCTTGGTGGAGGCTTTGCAGGCGCGCGGCAACGTGGTGGCCATGACCGGCGACGGGGTCAACGACGCCCCAGCCCTCAAGCAGGCGGATATCGGCGTGGCCATGGGCATCACCGGCACCGAGGTGGCCAAAGAGGCGGCTGAGATGGTGTTGACGGATGACAATTTCGCCACCATTCAGGCCGCGGTGGAGGAAGGACGCGGCATCTTTGACAACTTGACCAAGATCATCGCCTGGGTGCTGCCCACCAATTTGGGATTAGGGCTGATCATTCTGCTGGCCACCTTCCTCAACGTGCCGCTGCCGGTGCTGCCCATTCAGGTGCTGTGGATCAACATGACCATCGGCGGGGTGCTGGGGTTGGTGCTGGCCCTGGAACCCAAAGAGCCGGATATCCTGCTGCGCAAACCGCGCGACCCGCGCGCTTCCATCCTCAACCCGGTGCTGCTGGGTCGGGTGGTCATTGTGGGGCTGCTGGTGATGGCGGGCGCGTTTGGGCTGTATGAATGGCAGATACTGCGTGAGGCCCCGCTGGCCGAGGCGCGCACGGTGGCCATTAACGCTGTGGCCTGGATCATGATCTTCTATCTGTTCAACTGCCGCTCGCTGACCCAGTCCATGTTCGCCATCGGCGTGTTCAGCAACCGCTGGGTGTGGATCGGCGTGGGGGCGATGGTGGTTTTGCAGGCGGCCTTCACCTATCTGCCGGTGATGAACCACCTGTTTGATACTGCGCCGATTTCGGCTTTGGCCTGGGCCGAGATTTTAGCTGTCAGTCTGCTGGCTTACGGCGGGGTGGAATTGGAAAAAGCCCTGCGGCGGCGCGGGCGCTGAGATTGGGGAGGAACATGAGAACTCGACGCATTCTGCAAGGAGTTTTTTGGGTGGTGGTCTATCTGGCGCTCACCCTGGCGCCTTTGCTGATCTTGCTGGTGGGGCAGCGCCCCCCCGGCCGGGCGTTCTACCGAGATTTCTCGGTGGCGTTGGGTTTTGCCGGTTTGGCGATGATGGCCTTGCAATTTGCCCTGACGGCGCGCTTCCGCTTCTTAAAAGCGCCTTACGGCAGCGACATCGTCTATTTCTTTCACCGCCAAATTTCGCTGGTGGCCTTTGTCTTGATTTTGGCCCACCCGCTGCTGCTGTTTGTGTTTGACCCGCAGACCCTGGGTCTGTTGAACGTGTTCAGCGCCCCCTGGCGGGCGCGCGCGGCGGTGACGGCCACAGCGGCGCTGATCGCCCTGGTGCTGATCAGCATTTTCCGCAAGCAGTGGAAGATTGAATACACCCAATGGCGCATCTGGCACGGTTTTTTGGCGGCGGCGGCCGTGGGGCTGGGGCTGGTTCACGCTGTTTTGGTGGGCTATTACATCAACACCCCCGCCAAACAGGTCTTGTGGGTGGGGTACGGCCTGTTCTGGGTGGGGCTGCTGGTGTGGGTGCGCGTGATTAAGCCGCTCCTTCTGCTGCGGCGGCCGTATGTGATTGAAGCCGTGCGGCCTGAACGCGGCAGCGCCTGGACCCTGGTCATGCGCCCCGACGGCCACCGCGGTTTTCGTTTTCAGCCCGGGCAGTTTGCCTGGATCACGGCGGGCAGCTCGCCCTTTGCGGATGCAGAACACCCCTTCTCCATCTCTTCCAGCGCCGAAGACCCCCAGCGCCTGAGTATGACCATCAAGGCCCTGGGTGATTTTACGAGTACGGTGAAGGACATGAAACCCGGCCAGCGCGTGTACCTGGATGGAGCCTTTGGATCCTTCAGCGTGGACCGCCACCCCCATGCGCGCGGGTTTGTGTTCATCGCCGGAGGGATTGGCATCACCCCCATGATGAGCATGCTGTCCACCCTGGCTGACCGCGGCGACCGGCGGCCCCTGTGGCTGCTGTATGCCAACCGCGACTGGGAAAGCGTGACCTTTCGCGAGGAGTTGGAGGCCTTAAAACAGCGTCTGGATCTGCGCGTGATCCACTTTTTAGAAGATCCCCCCGCGGACTGGCAGGGCGAAACAGGCTACATCAACGCGGAAAAATTGACCCGCCATCTGCCCCCGGAGCGCGCCCAAAATATGTACGAGATGTTCATCTGCGGGCCCAAACCGATGATGGACGCGGTGGAAAAAGCCCTGGTGCAGATCAAGGTCCCGATGGGCGATTTCCACTCCGAACGCTTTGACATGGTTTAACCTAAAAGGAGGGCGAGATGCGGCAGCGTTTTACGACCTGGTTAGCGGTGGGCATGGGGGTAGTGATTGTGATCGCGGCGCTGATTTTTGCCCTGGTGCAAAGCGCGCCCTGAAGCGCGGGCTGGTTTACGGGCCGACCAAACGACCTCACCCCTGGGGGGTGGGGTCGTTTTCTTTTTCCACCACCTCGGCCAGATCGTTGCGCATGAGCTGCTGCGGGGGGATGCCTAGGCGGTAAGCCGCCGAGGCAATGGCATGTGAGGCCACCGGCGCGGCCAACAGGAGCAGCCCGATGAGGACAATGTCTTTGCCGGGGGAGACCGGCGTCCAGAACAGCCCCGCCAGGAGCAGCAGCACCACCCCAAACACGCTGACTTTGCCGGTGGCGTGCAGGCGGGTATAGACATCCGGCAGGCGGATGAAGCCGATCACGCCGATGACAGAGAAGGCTGTGCCAATCAGCACCGCAAGGATCACAATCAGACCGAAAAGGGTTTCCATCGCTGTCACCTTACCTTATAAAACGCGCTGATCGGCTAGATATTTGGCCAGCACGATCGAAGCCATGAAGCCCAGGGCGGCCAGCCCCAGGGCCACGTCAAAATAGATGCTGGTGCGCTCGATCAGGGCAATCAGCACCAGCACCGCCAGCGCCAGAGTCCCCACCAGATCGGCGCCGATCAGGCGGTCAATCACATTTTGACCGCGCCACACGCGCCACACACACACGCCGGTGAGGACAATGTGCACGGCCAGCGAGAAGATCAGAGTCCATTCCACCCAGGTTTCGATCACGGCGCCTCCCTGGTTTCATTGGTTTCACCGAGGATGGTTTTGAGCATGGCGCGGTGGTGCCGCAGCAGTTCAACGCGCTGAGCCACCGACAGGCTCATATCCAGGCAGTGGGTGTACATGCCGCCCTGCTCGTCAATGGCCACCACCAGTTCCCCAGGGGTGAGGGTGATGGCATGGGCGCTGAGGGCGGAGATCAAATCGGACTGTTCCTCGCAGGGGATCTTTAAGATGGCGGGCTGGATGGGAAGTTTGGGGTCCAGCACGATGCGCGCCACCTGAACGCCGCTGCTGACCATATCCGCCAGGAGCATTCCCAGATAGCGCAGCAGGGTCCACAGCACCCGGGGCAGGGTTTGAATGCGCTCGGGGCGCTGGCCCATGCGCAGCAGCAGCATGATCCCCAGTGCGATGAGGGCGGCGGCGATCAGGTTGCTGGTGACCAGACTGCCGCTGAGGGCCAGATAGACGCCGGCCAGCAGGAAAAAGGTCAAAACGCTGCCCATTTAACCTCCTAAAACCAGAGCAATGTAGGCGGCAGGGTTGAGCATCCATGCCACCGCCTGCAGGCACAGGTTGACGAACGGTTCAGCCCAGATGCCGAGCACCAGTGAGAGGGTCACCAGGACGGCCGGGGCCAACAGGCGGTCGCCCCCCGCTTTGGGCTTGATCTCACCCTGGGCGGGCAGCCACCAGATGTTGCGGTAGGCGCGGCCCACGTACACCAGCGAGAACAGGCTGCCCGCGGCTAACCCGGCCAGCGTCCAACCGTCCCCCAGGGCCAGGCCGCTGCGCAGCAGGGTCAGTTTGCTGATAAAGCCGTTGGTGGGGGGGATGCCCGCCAGGGCCAGCCCGCCCAGCAGGAACAGCGCGCCGCCCAGGGGGGTGAATTTGCCCACCCCGCGCAGGGCGCTGAAGGCGGCGGATTTGACCGGCGCGCGGCTAGCTGTGGCCCCAGCGATCATCAGCAGGGCAGATTTGATGAGACTGTGGTTGATGATGTAAACCAGGGCGGCCGTCAGCGCCAGGGGCGTGCCCCAGCCGATGCCCACCAGGATGAAACCAATCTGCCCCAGGGTGGAATAGGCCAGCATGCGCTTGGCATGCTGCGCGCCCACCGCGGTCAGCCCGCCGAAGATCACGCCGACCAGACCGGCAACGATGAGGAAAGCGCGCAGTTCCGCGGCGAAGGGCACAAACCACAGGGTGGTCATGCGCAGCAGGCCGTACACGCCCACCTTGACCACCACGGAAGACAGCATGGCGCTGACGGCGGTGGGGGAGACGGTGTGAAAATCGGGCTGCCAGAAGTGGAAGGGGGCTACGGCGCTTTTCACCAGGAAAAACACCACCAAACAGGCGGCGGCCACGCCCGTCAGCGGGCGGGTGGGGTCGGCGGCGATGCGCGCGGAAAGGTCGGCCAGGTTGAGGGTGCCGTACGAGACATACAGGCTGCCCGCCGCCACCAGCAGGAACAGGGAGGCCAGCAGGCTGATGAGGAAATACTTGTAGGCCGCTTCCAGCCCCAGGGGGTCATCCGAGATGGCGGTGAGGGCTGCCCCGGAGATGACCAGCAGCTCCGCAAACACGAACAGGTTAAACAGGTCGCCGGTGAGGAACACGCCGGTCAGGCCGGTGGAGAGGGTCAGGAAGAGGGGGTAGAAGGTGGGGAAACGCGAACAGCGGTCGTTGCAGCCCAGGGCGTAGATGAAACCGGTGGACAGCACCGCCTGAGCCATGACCACAAACAGCGCGGCGGTTAGATCCGCCGTCAGGCTGATGCCGTAGGGGGCGGCCCACCCGCCCAATTGGGCCACCTGCGGCCCATAGGTGTACACGCGCCCCAGCAGGAACAGGCTGGCGGCCAGGGCGGTGAGGATGACGCCCAGCGAACCGTAGGCCTGAACGCGGCGCTGGTGGCGCAGCAGCAAGCCCACGGCAGCCCCAGCCAGGGGGATGATGACGGGTAACAGTACCCATTGCGGTTGGTTCATGGGCCTTATCCTTTCAACTGGCTGACGTCGTCGCTGTCGCCGGAGCGGTAGCGGTGGACGATGCCCGAAAGCATGGCAGTGATGAAGGCGAAACCGCCCATGCTGATGACCACGGCGGTGAGCACCAGGGCCTGCGGCAGGGCGTCGCTGTGCTGCAGCGGGTCGCCTACATAGGCGGGGACTAACCCCCGGTAGGCGCCGGTGGAGAGGAGAAACAGGTTGATGGCGTTGGAAAGGATGATCAGCCCGACGGCGGAGCGAATCAGGTTGCGGCGCAAAAACTGATACAGCCCAAACGCGAACAGCAGGCCGATGGCAAGCGCAGTGAGCAGTTCCATAGGTTAACCTCCTTGCCGGGGGGCGGCCTCTTCACCAAAGGCCAGCGTGTCCAACATGCGCGCTGCGCTGCCCAAGACCACCAGGAAGATGCCGACTTCGAAAAAGAAAGCGGTGCTGAGGGCAAAACCGGGCGGCAGGCTCAGCCCCCACAGTTTGCCAAAATCCACCGCGCTCAAAAACGACCCGCTGATCCAGGCACCCAGGGACGCGGAAACCAGTACGGTGAGCAAGCCCGCGGCCACCAGGGGGGTAGGGTGCAGCCAGGGCAGGCGGCGGCGCGCCTCACGGTTGCCGTAAACGATGTGCCACAGGCCGGTGGCCAGAGCCACCATCACCCCCGCGGTGAAGCCGTCGCCCGGCTGGTCGTGGCCGTACATCATGTGTACCACAGCGATGACCATGGAGAGCGGCAGGATGGCATCGGTCAGCAGCCGCACCAGGGCCGACGGCCGCTGCCCGCCGATGCCCATCAAGAAGGAGCGGTGGGGTTTTTCGTCCGCGGGCATTTCATGTGCAGCGCGGTACAGACCCAGCCCTCGCCGCAGCAGGGTGTAAACCCCCAGGCTGGCCACGGCGAACACGGTGATTTCAATCAGCGTGTCAAACCCGCGGAAATCCAGCACAATGGCCCCCACCACGTCGCGCGCGCCGGTGAGGGGTTTGGCGTTGGCCTCGTAGAAAGGAGTCACGATTGAAACGCGCGGGCGTGAAGTCAGGCTGATCAGGGTGACCGCGGCCATCCACAGGCCGCCCGCGGCCGCCAGCAGTGCGTCGCGCACAGAGCCAGAGGCGGTGCGGCGGTCGTTGGCCTGTTCGCGCAGGGGGCGGGGGATGCGGCGCAGGGCCAGGATGAGGATGGTGGTGACCAGCAAATCCACCACAATCTGCACCAGGGCCACATCCGGCGCGGGTTCCAGCGCGAACAAGACCGCCACGCTGAGGCCAGAGGCACCCAACGCCAGGACGGCCATCAGATCGCGCTGCAAAAAGACGCTGGCGGCGGAGGCGCCCACGACCAACAGCAAGGCAAACAGGCGCAGCACCCCCAGCCCGCCCGCCAGGTCGGGGGTGGGCACGGCCAGGGACTGAAATGCGATGGGCTGGCGCAGCAAGGCGTAGGCCACCAACAGGCTGGAGGCGGCCAATATCACCGCCAGGTAACGGCGCAGCTTGCCGCTCTGCGTGCGCAGAGAAACCGCGGCGGCGCGGTCCAGCAGGCGCAAGGCGGCGCGGGCCGGGGTTTCCAGGTTGGGGCGGCCGGCCCAGGCGGAGAAAAATTCCTGATCCGCGATGACACGGGCGCGGCGGTAAAACAGGAACAGCCCCAGGCTGACGGCGATGACGCTGAGCACCAGGGGCGGGTTGATGCCCGTCCACAGGGCCAAAGAGACCTTCACCGGCCCGCCGTAGGCCGCGCTGGCCGCGGAGGCCAAAAAGGCGGCGATAGGCTCCGGCTCCGGCAGGCTGGTGAGCAGCAGCGAAAGCCCGGCGGGCACGGCGCACAGCACCGCCACAGCCCGTGCCAAAGGCCGCGCCGGGGGTTGGGCGGCAGGCCGTTCGCCGAAGAAGGTGTCAACGACAAAACGCCCGGCCTGGGCCAGCATCAAGGCCCCGGCGATGACGGTGCTGGCGGTGAAGACCAGGCTGGTGACGGGCGGGATATTGGGGTGGGTGACGGCGGCCAGCAGGGTCTCTTTGGCCAGGAAACCGAACAGGGGCGGCAGACCGGCCATGCTCAGCCCGGCGACCCCAGCCGCCAGGCCCAGCCCGCGGTGGGTCTTCCACAGGCCGCCCAGCTTGGTCAGGTCGCGGGTCCCGGCGGCCAGATCCACGGCCCCGGCGGTGAGGAACAGGGCGCTCTTATACAGGGCGTGGGCGGTGACGCCGATGACGAAGCCTTTGAAGGCGATGGAGGTATCCTGCCCCAGCAGCATCATCAGTACCCCGAGTTGGCTGATGGTGGAGTAGGCCAGCAAGGCTTTCAGATCGCGCTGGCGCAGGCCCAACCAGGCCCCCACCAGCAGGGTGACCATACCCGTCAGGCTGAACAGCCAGAACCACAGATCGGTGCCGCCCAGAGCGGGGTTCAGCCGGGCGACCAGATACAGACCGGCTTTGACCATGGTGGCGGAGTGGAGGAAGGCGCTGGCGGGGGTGGGCGCGCTCATGGCCCCCGGCAGCCAGAAGTGGAAGGGGAATTGGGCGCTTTTGGTGAAGGCTCCCAGGGCGATGAGCACCAGGGCCAGCGGGTAGTGTGCGTGGGCGCGCAGAACGGGGCCAGAGGCCAGAATCACGCTCAGACGCGTGCTGCCCGCCATTTCCGCTAAGAGCAGCAGGCCAAACAGCAGCGCCAAACCGCCCCCGCCGGTGATCCAAAAGGCGCGCAAGGCCCCGCGGCGGGCGGCCTCATCCTTATGCTTAAAGCCCACCAGCAGGAAGGACACCACACTGGTGCCTTCCCAGAAGATGAACAGGGTGATCACGTCCCCGGCCAGCACCAGACCCAGCATGGCGGCTGTGAAGAGCATCAGCAGGCTGAAAAAGCGCGGCGCGTCTTCGGGGTGGTCTGCAAAGTAATATCCGGCGTACAGCACCACCAGCACGCCGATGCCGCTGATCAGCAGGGCGAATAAGGCCCCCAGGCCGTCTAAGAAGAAGGCGGCTTCCAGCCCCAGCGAAGGCATCCAGGGCAGGTTCAGGCGCAGCGGGTTCCCGGCGGTGACGCGCGGCAGCACAGCGGCCACGCTGAGGAAAGCAGCCAGCGGCGCCAGGGAAACCAGCAGACCCAGGCGCACAGAAGATCGCGCAGAACGAGCCCACAGGCTTACCCCGAGGGCAGCGAGCAAACAGAAGAGGGGCGCGAAGAAGACCCACGCCAAAAAATTCATATTCCAATCCTCCCTAAAAGATCACGGCGGCGTTGCGATGATGGTCAGACCGCCCGATTCAAACCGATCCTCCATTTCAAAATCAGCTGGGGTGGTATGCACCCACCCCAGCTGATTCCAATGCGGTGTGATGTGCTGCTTCTATTATAGGGTCATATGCCCAGTTCGGTGCGCAGCCGCAGATAGTTTTGGATGCGTTCGCGCGACAGCCAGCCCAATATCTGATTTTCGGCGATCACCGGAGCCTGCGACAGGCTGCTTTCATCCATTTTTTGCAGCGCGCTGAGCAGTTCGGCCTGGGGCGAAAGCACCAGCAGATTTTCTCGCGGCGACATGAGCTGCCCCACCGTGACGACCGGCCAGGCGCCTCGCGGCACGCGTACAATATCTTCCAGAGTCACCCAGCCGCGGATGCCGTTGCCCAGGCTGTCGGTGACCAGCAGCACGCGCTGACTGCCGCTGAGGACGTGCTCGCGCACCACCTGTTCCAGGGTGTGATGGGCGGCCGCGCTGTCCACTCGGCGGTCCATCACCTCGGCCACGGTCAGGCCGCGCAGGGCTTCCTGCAGGCTGGTTTGGGCCTGACTGGAGGCGGCGGCGTTGCGCAGGAACCAGCCGATGAAGATCAGCCACAGGCCGTTAAAGGCGCCTCCGGTGAGCAGCGAGAACAAACCCACGCCCATGAAGGCGTAACCCACCCCCTGCCCGCCGGTGGAAGCAGCGCGCGTGGCGCGGGCGAAGCTGCCGGTGCGCATCCACACCAGGGCGCGCAATATGCGGCCGCCGTCCAGGGGGAAGCCAGGGATGAGGTTGAAGAGCGCCAGCATCAGGTTGATGCGCGCCAGCCAGGCGGCTGGAACCGACGCCTCGGCCAGCCAGCCCTGGGTGAAAAAGGCCGCCGCGCCAAAGATCCCCGCCAGGGCCAGACTGACAGCGGGGCCGGCCGCAGCGATGCGCAGCTCGGCGCCGGGGGTCTGCGGGTCGCGGGTGATTTCGGCCACGCCGCCAAACAGGAACAGGGTCACGCCGCGCACGGGCACCTGATTGCGCAGGGCAAAGAAGACGTGCCCCAGCTCATGCAGCAGCACCGAGGCGGCAAAGAGCAGTCCGGCGGCGGCGCCCAGCGCCCAGCGCAGGGCAGGGGCAGCCCCAGGCAGGCCTTCTGCCAGCACGCCCCCGGCCAAAGACCAGGTGACCAGCCCAAAAATGATGAACCAACTGAGATCCAGACGAACGGGGACTTTCCAGATCGTCGCGATTTGTATGCCGTTTCTCATTTCCTGCCTCCTTTCGAGGTACTGAACCCAAAGTTTTCAACCGATAAGCCAGGTGAATATTTATCTTAATTTTCATAATAATAGCGGATGCGGAGTAGAAATACAAGATGAAAAAGGGCGAATTTATACATTTCTTATACAAAAACTTTGAGGCTTTCACCCCTGAATGCCGAGAGGTGGCCGCCTGACTGCGTCTGCGCGGCGAACGCAAACCCTGGTCAGCCTCTGACTTTTCAGACCCCCGAATCTATGGTACAACGGTGCGTAAGCAGTACATTTTCTCCTGCGGAGGGATCGGCCATGCGAATTGGATTAATCGGAAGCGGCGGACGGGAACATGCTCTGGCACGGGTTCTGGCACACAGCCCCCACCCAGAACGGCTGGTGGTGTATTCCAACACCCCCAACCCCGGAATCCGTCCTTTGGCGGGGGAATGGATCAAGGGCAGTTTAAACGACGCCCAGGCTGTGGCGCGGGCCATGCGTGCCGCGCACGTGGACCTGGTGGTGGTGGGCCCAGAAGCGCCGCTGAACGCGGGCGCGGTGGATGCGCTGCGCGCTGCGGGCATCCCCACTGTGGGGCCGACGCAGTCTCAGGCGCGCCTGGAAGGCGATAAGTTCTTCATGCGCGACCTGCTGCAGCGGCGGGTGGGGTGGGGCGCGCCGCAGTGGTGCCTGGCCCGCAGTCGGGCCGAGGTGCTGAGTTTTTTGGATGTGGTGGGCGAAGCGGCCGTGAAGCCTTTGGGTCTGACGGGCGGCAAAGGGGTGCAGGTGATGGGCGTGCATTTGCGCGATGCTCAGGAAGCGGCCGCCTATGCGGACACCTGGATCCAAAAAGACGGCAGCGTACTGTTGGAAGAGCGCCTGGTGGGCGAGGAGTTTTCGCGCATGGCTTTTGCCACTGACAGCGGGGTTTTCCCCATGCCCGTGGCCCAGGACTTTAAGTATGCGTATGAAGGCGACCAGGGGCTGATGACCGGCGGGATGGGGGCGTATACCCTGGCCGACGGCGGCATGCCTTTCCTGCTGCCCGAAGAATTGGCCGAGGCTGACCGCCTGATGGTGGAAACCCTGGCGGCCCTGGCGGAAGAGACCGGCCAGCCCTACCGCGGGATGCTCTACGGCCAGTTCATGGTCACGGCCCGCGGAGTGCGCCTGATCGAGTACAACACCCGCTTCGGCGACCCGGAGGCGATCAACCTGTGCGCGCTGCTTGAATCGGACGGCGTGGAGCTGTTCTCAGCTCTGGCGGCGGGCAGTTTGCAGGTTGGGCAGGTGCGTTTTGCCCCGCAGGCCTCGCTGGTGAAATATCTGGTGCCCCAGGCCTACCCCGGCCCGCTGCCGGGGGATGTGTACTTTGATTTTGACGCGGCCCGCGCCCGCCAGGCCGGTTTTGAGCTGATCGTTTCCTCCGCCGCGCTGGAAGAGGGGCGCTGGAAGGCGCTGGGCTCGCGGGCTTTGGCGCTGGTGGGGCTGGGCGAACACCCGGGGGCGCTGTGTGAAAAACTGGAAGCGCTGCTGAGCGAGATGGAACCCCCCGAACTGCGCCACCGCCGCGACATCGGCGCCTATGCCACCCTGGAAACCAAAACCGCGCGTATGCGCGCCCTCAGGCCGGTGCTATGATCAGCGCGCAGGATCTGCAGCGCGCCTGGCTGGCCGAGCTGACCGCCGCCCCGGGGCTGCCGGGGCGTGAACAGCCGGTGGCAGACTGCCTGCGCAGGCTTTTACCGCCGGACTGGCAGACGCACACGGACGCGCTGGGCAACCTGACGGCGCTGCGCCCCGGTGCTGGGCCGCGGGTGATGCTGGCGGCGCATATGGATGAGGTCGGGCTGATCGTGCGCAGCATCAGCGCGGACGGCTTTCTGCGTGTGGAGCGCCTGGGGGGCACCAGCGCGCGGGCCTTGCCCGGCAGCCGCCTGACCCTGTGGACGGAAACGGGGCAGTTGGCGGCGGCGGTGGGGCTGCCCCCGGCCCATCTGGACGGCGGCAAGCCGCTGCCGTTGGAAGAGCTGTTTATCGATATCGGCGCGCGCTCGGCCCAAGAGGCGGCGCAGTGGGGGGTGCAGGTGGGGGATGGGCTGACCTGGGACGGACCCTTGCAGGCTTTGGGCGGCACACGCGTGCAGGCCAAGGCGCTGGACGACCGTCTGGGCTGTTTTGCCCTGCTGACCCTGGCCCACCACCTGCCGCCCACCCCGGCCCAGGTGCTGCTGGCTTTCACTGTGCAGGAAGAGACCATGCTGGCGGGGGGCGTGCCGTTGATGGCGGCCTGGCAGCCGGAGCTGCTCATCGGCGTGGACGGCACCCTGGCCTCCGATACCCCCGATTTTCAGGAATCGAGCGGGGGCATCCGGTTGGGCAGCGGCCCGGCGCTGAAGTGGATGGATGCCATCCGCGGCAAGCTGGCGGCCTTTGTGCCCGATCTGGCCCTGACGCGGCGGCTGCGGGCGCTGGCGGCACAGGAAAAGCTAGCCCTACAGGATGAGGTGGTCAGCGGCATCAGCACGGCGCTGACGCCGATGGTGTACTCGGGAGCAGGCGTGCGCGCGGCGGCCCTTTCGCTGCCGGTGCGCTACCACCACGCACCGGTGGAACAGGCCGATTTGGAGGACGTGGCCGGGATGGTGAATCTGCTGGCGGCCTTTTTGGCGCAGGCAGAGGGCGCATGAGCCCTACCCTGGCCCGTTTTGTGCTGTGTTTTTTGCAGCGCGACCGGCATGTGCTCATGCTGCTGCGCTCCAACCCGCCCAACCGCGGCTTGTGGAACGGGATCGGCGGGCACATTGAGCCAGGGGAGACGCCGCGGGCGGCCTGCCTGCGTGAGGTGCAGGAGGAGGCCGGTTACCAACTGGGCACGGTGCGCTTTGCGGGGGTGCTGACCTGGAGCGGCTTTGAGATTTCGGACGGCGGTTTGTACCTGTTCACCGCGCAGGCCCCCGACGGCCCGTTTCGCGCCTGCAGCGAGGGACGGTTGGCGTGGGTGCCGCGCCGTTGGGTGTGGACGGCCCCGGCGGTGGTGTCGAATCTGCACCATGTGGCCCCGGCGGTGTTGGGCGGGGCGCGCCCGCGGGAATATTACTTCGCTTACCGCGGCGACCAGATTGTGGATCGGGCGGTGCGTTCCCTGCCGGAATGGGCCAGCCCAGACCGGCCCTGGTGAAAATGGGGGGGTAGGTTTGGGGGGAAAATATGATACAATTTTTTTGCAGGATAAATGCGACAAAATAAGTCATATCGATCACTTTACAGGTAACTATGGAATCCCTTTCTTTTGCTAATTTGTTGGTGCTGTTTATCACCGGGCTGACCACCGGCGGACTGAGCTGCCTGGCGGTGCAGGGCGGGCTGCTGGCCAGTTCCCTTTCGCATCAGGTGGAGCGCGACGTGGCCGCCTCCCCGCGCCGCTCGGCGCAGCTGGCCGCGCCCATCGCGGGTTTCTTGTTGGCCAAGCTGGCGGCCTACACGCTGCTGGGGTTTCTGTTGGGGGCCTTAGGCTCCGTGTTTCAAATGACCCCCCTGACCCGCGCGGTCTTGATGCTGGCGGTGGGCGTGTTTATGATCGGCAACGCCCTGCGCCTGCTGAACGTGCACCCCATCTTTCGCTTTTTCAACCTGGAGCCGCCCAAATTCCTGACGCGCTACATCCGCCGCAAAGCGCGCAGCAGCAGTGAGGGACTGCTGGCCCCTGTGTTCTTGGGCGCGCTGACCGTGTTCATCCCCTGCGGCGTGACGCAGACCATGATGGCTCTGGCGGTGGGGGCGGGCAGCCCCTGGGCGGGTGCGGCCATCCTCTTCGCCTTCACCCTGGGCACCAGCCCGGTGTTCTTCGCCGTGGCCTTCTTAACCACCCAGCTGGGCGCACGCCTGGAAAAGAATTTCCGCATCTTTGTGGCCGCGGTCACTCTGATTTTGGGTCTGGTGACGGTGGACGCGGGCCTCAACCTGGCAGGCGCGCCCTTCGCCGTCAGCCGCCTGTGGCAGGCCAACAGCGCCGCTCCAACAGCGGCGGCGGCCCTCGCGGATGAGAACGCCCCCCTGGTTTTGGAAGCCCTCAACGACGGCTACGCGCCGGAGGTGCTGATGGCCAAAGCCGGGCAGCCGCTGGAGCTGCATGTGGTCACCAACAACACCCGCTCCTGCTCGCGGGCCTTTGTCATCCCGGCGCTGAAGGTGGAAAAACTGCTGCCCGCCACCGGAACCGAAATTATCCAGATTCCGCCGCAGACCGCCGGAACGGTGATGCCTTTCACCTGTTCGATGGGCATGTACGGCGGCCAGATCCGCTTTCAATAGGGAGGGCGCATGCGCACGGTTCGTTTTCAGGTTGCCGATATGCACTGCGCTGCCTGCGTGATGCGCCTGGAGGGGCTGGAGGATGAGCTGGAAGGGGTGGAACGGGTGGAGGCCAGCTATCACCGCCAGCAGATGGAGGTGACCTTTGATGAGGCGCGCCTGCCGCTGGAGGCGATCACGGCGGCGGCGGCAAAAATGGGGTATCCCATTCAGTTGATCGAATAAAACCTACGCTTCTCCCTCAGGGGAGAAGCTTTTTTTCCCGTCCCAGCGGACGGGCGTGTTTGCGGTTTCGCGCCAAGCGGGATATACTAAAAGCACACCTGGCAAGCCTTTCGACCTTCACCGGCCAGCGTTGGCTGGGACTGCCGCGGAGCTTGCCGCCTGGCGAGGAGTGTTATGCTGCCGCTGCGCGATACCATCCATTCTCGCACGTTTCCCATCGTCAACTGGCTGCTGATTGCGGCCAACGCTCTGGTGTTTTTCTTTGAAATCAGCCTGAGCGCCCCGCGCCTGGAGGGGCTGATTGCCCGCTTTGGGCTGATCCCTGCGCAAATTGACCTGCTCAATCCCCTCACCTGGCTGCCCTTTTTAAGCCATATGTTCCTGCACGGCGGCTGGTTCCATTTCCTCAGCAACGTGTGGATCTTATTTATCTTCGGTGATAACGTGGAAGACCGCCTGGGGTCGGGGCGTTATTTGCTGTTTTATCTGCTGGGGGGTGTGGCGGCAGGCGGGCTGCAGACGGTGGTCAACCTGGGCAGCACCATCCCGGCCATCGGCGCCAGCGGGGCGATCGCCGCGGTGATGGGTGCGTATTTTTATTTTTTCCCGCAGGCGCGGGTCATCACCCTGATCCCGGTGTTTATCATCCCCTGGTTTGTCGAAATTCCCGCGGTGATCTTTTTGGGGGTCTGGTTCGTGTCGCAGTTATATTCCGGTTTTCTTTCGCTCAACGCGGCGGGGGGCATGGCGATGGGCGGGGTGGCCTGGTGGGCGCATATCGGCGGCTTTGTCTTTGGGCTGCTGCTGGCGATGATCCTTTCTCCGCGGCGGCGCGCCCCGCGCAGCTATGCGGATGAGTATTACCCCTGGTAAAGCCTGGATAAGGAGCGTGTATGGATCTGCTCAACCTGTTTTGGATCTTTCTGGTCATCGCCGCGGTCACGCCGGTGATCCGGCAGCGTATGTTAGACGCCAGCCGTCTGCGGCTGATGCGCAGCCTGGAAGAGAAGCGCGGTTCGCGCGTCATTGCCCTGATCCACCGCCAGGAAAGCCTGTCCTTTTTGGGCTTTCCCATGGCGCGCTACATTGACATTCAGGATTCTGAGGCCATTTTGCGGGCCATCAAGCTCACGGATGATGATGTGCCCATTGATCTCATTTTGCACACCCCCGGCGGGCTGGTTTTGGCGGCGGAGCAGGTGGCCAACGCCCTGGCGCGCCACCCGGCGCGCGTGACGGTGATGGTGCCCCATTACGCCATGTCGGGCGGCACGCTTCTGGCGATGGCGGCAGATGAGATCATCATGGATGAAAATGCCGTCTTGGGGCCGGTAGATCCGCAAATTGGCCAGTATCCGGCGGTGTCCATCCTGGCGGCGGTGGCCCAAAAGGATGTGAACCGCGTGAAGGATGAGACTTTGATCCTGGCGGAAGTGGCCCAAAAGGCTGTGCGTCAGGTGGAAGCCACGGTGGGGCGGATTGCCTGCTGTCATTACACCCCGGAGGCGGTGGAAAAGCTGAAGGAAGCCCTGGTTTCGGGGCGCTGGACCCACGATTACCCCATCAGTGTGGAAGAAGCGCGCTCTTTGGGGCTGAATATTTCCACCGAGATGCCCGCGGAAGTCTACCGCCTGATGAACCTCTTCCCCCAGGCGGCGGCACGGCGGCCTTCGGTGGAGTATATCCCCATGCCTTACCCCACCCGCCCGGCGGCTCCGGGGGCGGGTGAGCGCAAGAAGTGAACGGCGGTTTGGGATTTTTGTGAAAGGGAATGCCATGAGTGACTTGACCCCCAATTTGGTGGATGTGAACACGGCCACGGAAAGCGAACTGCGCAGCGTGCGCGGGATTGGCAAAGTGCTGGCGCAGCGGATTCTGGCGGAGCGGCCTTTCGCCGCGCTGGAAGATTTGGCCCGCGTTTCGGGGCTGAACGCTGTGAAGGTGGCGGAACTGCGCAATCAGTTGACCGTGTCGCCGTTGACGCCCGCAGCGGCGTTGGAGGCTGTGCTGGCCGAACCCTCCGCGTCCCCAGACGAGGACGCCCCGGCCCTGGCGGAAATGCCCGCGGCTTCAACAGACGAAACCCCTGCACCGGTTGAATTGCCCGCGGCTGCCCTTGTCGAAGAGGCCCCTGCACCCAGTGAAGCGCTTTTACTCCCCGCCGAGGAGCTTGCCGCGCCCGTGAAAGCGCCGGAGGGCGCCCCAGCCCTGGCCGCCGAGCCGCTGCCGCCTTTGCCGGTGGAAGAACCTGCCCCGGCAGCCAACCCGCCGGAGCCGCAAAAGCCCGCGGCCGCTGCCCCGCGGCCGGTGACGCGCAGAGAGCTGTATCTCACCGCGGCGGGCTTCAGCCTGGCGGGGATGCTTTTGGGAATTCTGCTGATCCTGGGCTTGCTGGCCCTCACCAGCGGCGGCCTGTCTTTTGTGACTCAGGGGCGCTTCAGCCAGACCCAGGCTCAGGTGGAAGATTTGGATCTGCGCCTGGGTTTTGCCCAAAGCGAGCTGGAAACCCAGCGCGCCCGGCTGGAACGGGTGGAGGCCCTGGGCGGGCGTGTTTCTGCTGTGGAACAGAGCCTGGATGAAGCTCGCCAAAGCCTGGAACGCGCCCAAGCAGACCTGGCGGCTTTGCGCCAGGAAACGGATTTGATGAGCGATCGGGTGGCGCGGGCCGAAGCGCGCACAGAGACCTTCCAGCGTTTCCTGGAAGGTTTGCAGCGTGTCCTCAGCGAACTGCCGGCCCTGCCTTGATGGGAGGCCCTATGAGCATGGAAACTTCCACACCCCCGGCGGGCGGCTCCCCTTTGGGCAGGGCGCTGTTGGCCTTTCTACGCGCGTTGGGACGCCTGCTGCTGATTTTGGTGGTGACCGCCGGAATCGTCACCGCCATCTATCTGGGGGCGGAGAAATTGACCCGCGAGGTGAACCGGGCCGCGGTGACCGCCCAAACCCGCATGGATCAGCTTGCCACCCGCCAGGCCGGCGACCAGGCCCAGGCGGCCACGCTGCGCGCACAGCTTCAGGCGGTGGAATCCACCCTGCAGGCGGCCGAGGCTGCCCGCCAGGGACAGGCGCAGGAGCTGGAGCGCGTTCACACCCAGGCGGCAGCCTTGCAGGGCACTGCTCAGGCCAATCTCTGGCTGGAGACCGTGGTTCCCTATCAAAGCACGCAGATTGGGTCGCTGATCTTGACCTCACAGGTGGGGCAGGCCGCCCTGGACGAACTGCAATTGCAGCGCATCTGGCAAACCGCTTTGCTGCGCGTGGATCTGGCACGGCGCTGGACGGCGCAGGCCAATTATGGGCTGGCCCAAAGCGAAGCCCGCGCCGCACGCGACCTTTTGGCCGGGGTGGACCCGCTCACTCTGCCAGAGCCGCGCGCGGCCCTGCTGCGGGTGTGGCTGGAACGGCTGGATGGGGTCATCCGTGCCCTGCCCCAAGACCCCTGGCTGGCTGCACAAGACCTGGAAGCCGTCTGGAATCTGATGTCCGCTGGGTGGGATGCCATGCAGCCAGAGGCCGCCGGGCGCGGCGCCACCGCCACCCCCTGGCCAACCGTGACCCCCGACCCAGGCTTGCTTTCCGCGACCCCCTGGCCAACCCTGACGCCTGATCCGGCGCAGTTTTCCGCGACCGTCACCCTGATTCCCACCTGGACCGCCACCGCGGTGATCACCCCAACCCCTATCCCCTAGGAGGGCCGAATGACCGAAACTTTGGAGCCAAAACCAGAAGAAACAACTGAAAAAACGGAACAGACCCCGGAAGGTGAACTTCCGGTGCAGCCTGAAACGGGGGAGGCCCCTGCGGATGCCGCAGCGGAGGGTGAAGCCCCCATCCAGCCCGAAACGAGCGAAAGCCCGGCAGCGGAGGAAGCCCCCGTATTGGGGGAAGCCGAAGGGGGAACTCCCACCGAGCCGCCCAAACCGCCGCTCTTTCGGCGCGTGATGGGCTTTTTGTTCAACCCGGAAACCCGCCTGGGGCGCGGCATGCGCGCCGCGGTGCGCATCGCCGGGGTGACGGTGGGCCTGTTGGCTTTGGGATTCCTGGCGGCCGTGCTGCTGCTGTGGCGGCCCAGCCAGCAGAGCCTGGAGCGCACCCAGGCGCAGTTGACCGACACCCAGGCGCAGCTCAGTCAGGCTCAGGAACAGGCCGCCAGCCTGGAAACCCAGTTGACCGCGGCCCGCGCCGATCGAGACCAGGCGCAGAGCCTGGCCGCCCGCGGACAGACGCGCGCGCAGGTGCTCAAAGTGCTCTATGCGGTGACCACGGCGCGCATGGCCCTGGAACGCCGCGATGGACAGATGGCGCATAAATCTCTGGAGGACGCCCAGGCGCAGCTGAACGAAAGCCTGCCCAGTTTGCAGGCGCTTAGCCCGGCGGACGCCGAGCGGATTGCCAGCCGCTTGGATCTGGCCCGCAGTGAGCTGCCCCGCGACCCGGCCACCGCCGCCACGGATTTGGAGATTTTGGACCGTTGGCTGCTGGAGCTGGAGGCCGCCCTGCAATAGCGCGGCGCAGAATGCACATAAAAAATCCCCGGCCCGCCGCAGCGGTCACCGGGGATTTGTTTTCCTCAAAGCGAAGGTGACTTAAGGCAGATGCCAGACGGTCATTTCGTCAATGCGCACGGTGAATTCGGTGTCGGCGGCAGGGTTGACGAAGACGCCGAAGGAGCCTTTGGTGTAGGACGTGTCGCTGACACTGCCGACCTTGACGCCGTTGACGTACAGGTCAAACTGATTGCCGGTGGCCATGACGCCCAGGCGGTTCACCTGGTCGGCCCCAGCGTTGATGGCCTTGTCGGCCTTCCAATAGATCAGCATGGTGGCTTTGCCCTTGGGCTTGGCCTCGCCGTCCCATTTCCACACGGCGAACTTGCCCTCGCAGGAAACGGCAAAGAGATAGCCGCGTTGGGGGTCGCGCAGGTTGGGCACGCGGAAGATAATGCCGTAGTTATCGGCCTTGTCGCATTTCTGCGGGGCGGCTGTCATCTCGATGTACATATCCGGCACGGAGTCAATCAGCGGCAGCCGCCAGCCGGAATCTTCGGTGAGGCCCTTGAGGAACATGGAGCCGTTCTTGAAGGCCACTTCGGTGTAATCGCTGGCGCCCGTGGGCCACACCCAGGCGTCGGCGTCGTCCAGGGGGTCCTGCGAGGTGGGCTTGCCCAGGCGCGCGCGCGGGTCATCCGGGGGGATGACGGTGGCCGTGGGCGTGCCGCCGGGGGTCAGGGTGATGGGAGCGGTGGGGCTGCCGGGGGTGCCGGGGGCCGAGGTGGGGGCCGCGGTGGAATCTGGGCTGCCGCCGCCGGACTGGTTCTCTTCGGTGGTGGGGGAGACTTCGGCTGCGGCTTCTTCGGTGGCGGTGGGTTCAACCGTCTCCGTGGGCTGTTCCGTCGCGGTGGCCGTGGGCTCCAGGGTGATTTCGATCACTTTGGGTTCGGTCGGCTGGCTGGTGGCGGTGGGCGGCTCGGTGGGGCCAGGGGTGTTGCTGGGCATGCCGGTCAGGATGGCCGCCACCTGGGTGGCCATATCGCTGTCAGACATACCGCCAGCCCCGCCGCTGCAGCTGGCGAGCAGCACGGCTGCCATCAGGAGCAAGGGCAGAATCTTCTTCATAAGCGTATCTCCTTAAGTGTGAGTTTCCGTGCGCGCCGCAACCAACCGGCGTAGGCTGGATGCGTGCAAAAGGCGTGCCAGGGGCGCGGATGAGCCTACAATTTGTAGCCGATCATGCGCAAAAAGCCCTTGCGCCATTCGATTCCATCTTGCTGCTCAATGCCCTGGGGTTTGCTGCCGTCAATCACCCCCAAAATGCCGCGGCCGCCGTCCTGCTCGGCCACGATCACCTGGGTGGGGTTGGCGGTGGCGCAGAAAATGCGGCAGACTTCGGGGACGTTCTGCACGGCTTTGAGCACGTTGATGGGGTAGAAGCCGGATCCCAAAAAGAGGATGAAGCTGTGGCCGGCCCCCACGGCTAGGGCGTTTTTCTGTGCCAGGGCGATGAGATCGGGGTCGTTGCCGCTCCAGCGCACCAGACAGGCGCCGGAGGCTTCGCAGAAAGCCAGCCCAAAGCGGATGCCGGGGACGCTGTTGACCAGGGCTTCGTGGATATCTTCGACGGTCTTGATGAAATGCGACTGCCCCAGGATGAAATTGATCTCCTCAGGCTTTTCGATGGGAACGAGGGATAGTTCCATACAGATCTCCTGTGAAGCGAATTTCTACTGCCTATATTCTACATGGGTGTGCCCCAGGAAACAAGACAGAAACGACCTGCTTTGCGTATATCCGTTCTAAGAATCGCTTTCCGGGCGCAGTTCGGGTACAATCGGCGCATGAACACTTCGCTGGAATGCCGCTGGTTGGGATGTGTGGAGTACGGCGCAGGCTGGGAGCTGCAAAATCAACTGGCAGCGGAGATCGCGGCGGGGCAGCGCGGGCCGGTTTTGCTGCTGCTGGAACATCCCCACACCTACACCCTGGGGCGGCAGGGACATGCCGAACATCTGCTGTGGGATGCCGACCAGCTGCGTCAGCAGGGGGCTGCCGTGCATTGGGTGGACCGCGGCGGCGACATCACCTATCACGGCCCCGGGCAGCTGGTGGCCTACCCGCTGCTGCGTCTGGCCCCGCCGGGTTGGGTGGGCGAGCGCCTGCCGCAGGCTGATTTCACCGGGTATCTGCGCCGCCTGGAGCAGGTGATTATCCAACTGCTGGCGGAATACGGCGTGGAGGGGCAGGCGCGCCAGGGGCTGACGGGGGTGTGGGTGCGGCTGGAGGGCGAGGAATGGGGCAAGGTCGCTTCCATTGGGGTCAAGGTGGATGCGCACGGCGTCACCCGCCACGGCCTGGCCCTCAATCTGGCCCCGGAGATGCATTACTGGCAGGGGATTGTGCCCTGCGGTCTGGCGGGCGTGCGCATGACGGCCCTGGCGGAGCTGCGGGACGCCCCGCCGGACACCCAGGCGGCGGCGCAGGCTCTGGCGCGCGTCTTTGCCCGCGTGTTTGACCTGCCGACGGTGTGGGCGGAGAGCGGGAGCGAAAAATAAAGACGACCCAGCGGTAACGGGTCGTCTTTGTATGGATGCTGCGGTTTGGGTGTTTCAGTCGCCCAGGGAAAGTTCCATCTCGACGGCTTTGTGCTTGTGGCCGTTGTTCTTGGCGCGCATGGCGTCCACGCGGCGCTGCAGATAGGGCACGAAGTAGCCGTCATAGCGTTCTTGTAATTCGGGAATTTTCCAATCGTTGCCGGTGATGACGTGGCGGCATTTTTCACTGCCGCACCCGCACACAAACTCATCGTAATCCGTGCTGTCGCACATGGCGTAGTCGAAGCAAACTTCTTCGTTTTCACGGATGTCCCGCATGGCGACCATGCAGATCTGGCCGCTCAGCCCGGCGTTGGGATCACAGGAATGGTTCACGTAATCCGCCGGATCCCCTTCCACCAATGGAAGCAGGTAAATGTGATCTTCTACTTGCAGACCATGCTGCGCTCGTTCGGCGGGGATGTGTTCAAGCATTTCTTCGGTCACAACCTCACCGCCCCACACACACAGGATCTCACCTGCGTCAATCGCCTCTCGGGCGAACAATCCATAGCTGCCCTTCTTTGGGCAAGAGCGTAACTCCATCTTGGGAGACGTGTAGGAAGAGGTGGGAAATTTTTGCATTCGAGCTCCTTTACCTGAAATCTAATAGTTTGCCGGTGGGGACGTTGCCTTTCGACAGTTTGGGGGACATAAATCTTCCTTTGTTAAACACGGTTCAGGTGAGGTTTTGCACAAAGAGATGTGTAGGCAAAAAAAATAGTGACCCTCCCCACCCGCGAACGGGGGCAAAGAAGATCGCTATAGGGCAAAACCCAAACGATATTCTATTATATGCAGAACCCCGCAAAATGACAATCTCTTTGCGGGATTGATTTTTTAACAAATCTGTGAAGTCTTAGCGCACTTCCAGCCCGGTCAAACGGCTGAGCCCCCAGCGCAGCAAGGCCGCCGGTAAGATGAGGGCGGCGTGGACGGCCAGGCTGATGCCAAACACGCCCGCCAGGGCGTGCAGCCCCTGGTTCAGGCGGGGGGCCAGATTCGCCAGCATCCACTCCCCGGCCCCAGCCAGCACGGCCAACCCCACCAGCGCCCCCAGCCCCAAAAAGAGCGGCAGCCAGGCGCGCCGGTCGGAGGCCGAAGGCAGCATGGTGCTGCTGACGGTGAGGGCCAGGTAAAACCACAGCCAAAAATCGGGGCGGTGGGGGATTTCCTTCAGCCCCAACCACAGGCCGCTCCAATCTCCAGCGAAGGCCAGGGGGGGCAGCGCGCCCAGACCCAGCGGCCCCAACCCCAACCAGGCGGTGACCAGGGCACCGGTGATCAGCGGGGCGGTGCCGATGGCAGCCTCGCGCAGCACATCCGCCTGGGCGGTTTCCACATAGCCCAGGCGCAGCCGCCCGTCGGGCAGGGCCTGGGGCAGCAGGGAAAAGCTGCCGGTGCGCACCCCCAAAAGACGCGCGGTCAGGTAGTGGCTGCCTTCGTGCAGCAGCACACCGGGGAAGAACAGCAAAGAAAAAAGACCCAGCGCCACCTGCGGGCGCCGGGTCAGAAGCAGAAAAAACGATTGAATTTCGCGGTGCAGTCTGCGCTGAACCCACAGGAAGGGCAGGAAACAGGCCAAAAGCCAGATCACGCCGTCCCAGGTGGCCAGGCTCACTGCGCGGCTGCCTGCACGATCTTGACGAAATCGGCGGGTTTCAGGCTGGCGCCGCCCACCAGGGCGCCGTCAATGCCGGGCATCTGGAAGAACTCGGCGGCGTTGGCGCCGGTGACCGAGCCGCCGTAGAGCACGCGCATGGCGTCGGCGGCGGCATTGCCGAAGACTTCCTGCAGGGTGGGGCGGATGATGCCGTCCACCACGGCGTTGGCGTCGCTGCCGCTGGCGGCGCGGCCCGTGCCGATGGCCCACACGGGTTCATAGGCGATGACCAGGCGGCCGACTTCTTCCACGCTCAGGCCTTCCAGCCCGCCGCGCACCTGCCCGGAAACAACTTTATAGGTCTGACCGCTTTCATTTTCCTGAAGGGTCTCGCCCACGCACACAATGGGGGTCAGACCCGCGGCCAGAGCGGCCTTGAGGCGGCGGTTGACGGTTTGATCCGTCTCGCCAAAGTAGGCGCGCCGTTCCGAATGGCCGAGGATAACGTACTGGCAAAATTCTTTCACCATCGCGGGGGCCACCTCACCGGTGAAAGCGCCGGAGGCTTCCCAATGCATATTCTGCGCGCCCAGGCCCACCGGCCCGCCCGCCAGAAGTTCGGCCACGGTGCTGAGGGCGGTGAAGGGCGGGCAAATCACCCGTTCCACCGTTTCCACCGCGCGCAGACCCGGCAGCATCTCGCTCACCAGGGCGCGGGCTTCGGCCGCGGTCTTGTTCATCTTCCAGTTACCAGCAACAAAAGGTTTTCTCATCAAAAATTCTCCCTTTCCATTGGGTTTAGATTGCCAAATTAGAGGTTTACTGCAAGCCCTTTTGGGTTTCTTCAGCCCGTTTCTGCAGCCAGGGCGGCAGCAGATCGGGGTTTTTGAGCAGCTGCTCCAGGGTTTTTTGGGCTTTGACGGCATCACCCTGTTTAATGTACAGCTCGGCTTCAACCAAATGTATTTCTGGGAAATCGCGCAGAGTTTTGGGCGTTTTCAGGGCTTTTTCTAGTTCCTGCTGGGCGGTTTCCAAACGACCGTGGTGCAGCACATAACGGATACGGGCAGCGGCCAGCAAGGGGTCGTCTGCATTGCGCTCAAACACATCTTTTACAGCGGGGTCTTTGGCCGCCTCAAAAACAATCTCATGCGCTGCGGGCAGCTTGAGCAAGACCAGATCCCCCGGCAGGCGGCGCTCTTTTTCCAGCAAGATCATGGCTCCAAGCGCCCAGGCGTTGCGCTCGCGCACCACCTGAAACCCTTGCTCATAAACGTCCACATCTCCAGCGGCTTGTTCGCGCATTTTATTGAGCAGTTCGCGCGCTTTTTGGGGGTTGCCCTGATCCCAGGCAGTGATGGCCTCGTGCAGGGTTGCAAGGGCTGCCTCACGGTCAGCCGAGGGAATGGGCGTGGACGGCGAAACGGCCAGAGTGGGGGTTTGACTGCCATTCTCCTCAAAGAGGACGTTTAAGGTGGCCATCGCTTCGGGGCCAAATTCTCCCGGGACCAGGGTTAACAGGCTTTCGGGGTTAAAGTCGGGATGGTTAATACTGGTGGCCATGGCCTGGCCGGTCTGCACCTGGGTGACAAATCCATCTGTGTCCATGATCAAGGCGCGCAGGCCCATGAACAGGCACAGCACGGTGATCACCAGCGCGCTGATGCCGCAGCCCAGCATCCAGCCTGTGGGACGGCGCTTTTTGGGTACATCCGCTTCGAGCGAAACGGACACCTTGGCGGCAGGCTCCGCCGCGGGCGCAGGCGCAGGTGTGGAGGTGGAGAACAGGCTGGGGGCAGACTGGGTGGCGTCCAGCCCCACCTCGCCCGCCAGAAGGTCTTCGCCGCCGGGGGCCACCGCCGCGCGGTAGGCTTCGATCAGGCGGCTCATCGAGGCGAAGCGGTCCAGCGGGTCTTTGGCCAGGGCCTTGAGCAGCACGCGTTCCACCGGCGCGGGGATATCGGGGTTGACCTCGCGCGGGAGGGGCAGGGGGGTGTAGATGTGATCGTGGATGATGGCGAAGGGGGTATCGGCGTTGTAGGGCACGCGGCCCACCAGCATTTCGTACATCATCACGCCGAAGGAATAAATATCAGAGCGTGCGTCCAGGTCGGGCTTAGAAAGGGCCTGCTCCGGGGACATGTATTGGGGGGTGCCCACCATGCGGTCGGCGGTCAGGCTGCTTTCGCCGGTTTCGGCCATGCGCGCCAGGCCAAAATCGGTCAGGTACAGTTGGTTGTCTTGAGCGACAAGCACATTGGAGGGCTTAATATCGCGGTGGAGCACATTTTGCTGGTGGGCATATTCCAGCGCGGCGCCCATGGTCTCGATGATGCGCAGAATTTCGCTTTGCGGCAGCCGTCCCTGTTCCAGGCGGGCCTTGAGGGTGTCGCCCTCGATGAATTTCATCACCAGATATGGGCGGCCTTCGTGTTCGGCAAAATCGTAGATGGGCACAATGTGAGGATGATCCAGCCGGGCCACCACGCGGGCTTCGCGCTGAAAGCGCGCCAAAAAGCTGGGGTCTTCCATAAAAGCCAGATGCAGGACTTTGATGGCCACGTACCGATCGAGGGCTGCATGGTAGGCTTTAAATACCGTGGCCATGCCTCCCTGACCTAATTGCTCGGTCAGACGATACGGCCCTACGGTTTCACCGATTACAAAGGGCATGCACAACCTCCTGCAGCGGTTGGGGAAAAATGGACAGGGCGAGCCTGACAGTAGATTTTACCAGAAAGCGGGCCGAGTGGGCGGTAGTCATCCTGCCGACAGCATTTCTTCTAAAAAGGCCTGCCAGGTGGGGTTGGGCTGCCAGATCTGGTGCACATCTTCCAGAGCCTGAACCAGGGGCAGCCCCTGGCGCAGCACGCGGTAGAGGCAGACGAAGATGGAAACGCGCATGTTCATGGCGCAGTGGACGAAGATCTTCTCCTCGGGGTGGGCTTCCAGGGCGGCGAAGAAGGCGCGCAAATTTTCGGCAGTGGGCTGTTCCCAAATCACCGGCACGGCGTGGTAGGTCATGCCCAACTGACGCACCAGTTCGGCTTCCTCTGGGACGGCGTTGGGGGATTCGGGCACGGCCAGATTGATGACCACCTGATACCCCGCCGCGGGCAGGGCGGCCAACTGTTCACGGGTGGGCATGCCGCCCGTGCCCAGGCGCTCGGAGATTTCCAGATAATTGAGGATGTGCATCCACAGCGGCACGCTCATCTCAGGCCGCCTTTTTGCCAAAGACGGCGGGCAGCAGGGGCAGGGCCAGCAGGTTGAAGGCGGCAAAGGCCAGGAAGGCCATCTGGAAACCGATGTTGTCGGAGAGGAAGCCGCTCAGCCCCAGGCCAATGCCCTGGCCGATATTGGTGACGGCCATGAGGATGGAGAACATGGAGGCGGCGATCTGCGGCACGGTGAAGCGCATGGCCAGGGCGAAGTACAGGGTTTGGTAAGCCCCATAGGCCAGCCCGAAGAAGGCCACCAGCACCCAGGCCAGGGCGGCGCTGGGGGTGAAGGCCAGCAGCACGATGGCCCCCAGGCCGACCGCCATGCAGATCAGCGCGGCGCGGCGGTGGCCCACCCGGCTGTATAACTGGCCGCCAGTGGCCCCGCCCAGCACCACCCCCAGGCCCCACACGGTGGTCAAGAACCCGGCGGTGCTGAGGGAGATGTTAAAGGTGGCCTGCAGGAAGGGATTGACCAACTGGTTGGCTCCGGCGATGATCAAGAAGAAGATCATCCCCAGGCCGGCCAGGGCCAGCACCCGGCCTTGTTTGAAGGCGCGGAAGGCGCTCCATTGGAACTGGCGTTCCACCGGCTGAGCCGCTTCGCGCACACCCAGCACCAGCACCAGCGGAAGCAGGGTGAGGCCGGCCAGGCTCCAGAAGACCGCGCTCCAGGAGACATGTTGGGCCAGCAGCCCCACCAGCGAGGAGGTGACGATGACCCCCACCGCCCGCCCGCCGACCATGAAGCCCTGGATCGTGCCCTGCTCCGATTCGGGGGTGGTATCCAGCGCCAGGCCGTCGGTGCAGGTGTCGTAGAGGGCCATGCCCATTTGCAGCACAAAGGCCAGAACCACAAAGCCCCAGTAATGTTTGGCGGGGTCAATCCACGGAGCCAGGATCAGACACAGGGTTTGCACCAGCAGTCCCAGCAAAATGTAGGGCTTGCGGTGGCCCATGCCCAGCAGGTTGACCCGGTCGCTGAGCATGCCCAGGAAGATCTTGATCACAAAGGGGATCAGCGCGATGGTGGCGAAAATGGACACATCCGTCATGCTCAGCCCTTTGGAGAGGAAGTACAGGGCGTTGAGGGCGGTGAAATAGGCCAGGATGGTTCCTTGCGCAAAATACAGCAGCCCAAACATGGCGTAGCGGACGGTTTTGGAAGTGTGCATGGGATGAGTCTCCCTGAGGTGGGGTGAAATCAGCGCGAGCCTGACTTGCGCTGCTGTTGATTATACCGGCGGGTGGGGATTTTGACGGCCGAAATGGAGGGGTGCTTTTTGTAAATCAGACAAAAATCATCTATAATTTAGACGCGCACCCGCATATTTTTACGCCCTTGGAGGAAGAAATATGAATCTGGATCAGACGGCCCGTGTGGAACAGGTGTTGACGGCATCCCAGGCCGATTCTATCGCCGCGGAGGCGCAGGACAGAATCGAAGTGACCCTGGAAGGCGTGGTGGGGGACAAGCACTACGGCTTTACCCGCCCGGCGGACGCGCGCACGCCCTGGTATCCGCGTGGAACGCCCATGCGCAACAGCCGCCAATTGACGATCGTGTCGGTGGAAGAGCTGGCGGAGGTGGCCGGCGTGCTGGGTATCCCCGCGCTGCTGCCCGAATGGTTGGGGGCTAACCTGCTGATTTCCGGCCTGCCCCACCTGACCCAGCTGCCGCCGGGCAAGCGCCTGTTTTTCCCCGGCGATGCGGTGCTGGTGGTGGAGGGGGAAAACGCGCCTTGCCGCGTGGCGGGGGCAGAGGTGAACCGCCATTTCCCCGAACGGGCGGATCTGGCGGGGGCCTTTCCCAAGGCGGCCGTGCACCGCCGGGGGATTGCCGCCTGGGTGGAGCGGGCCGGGTGGATCGCCGCCGGGGATATTTTTCAGATGGGACGCTGAGACGCGGGCTGTATTATTGCGCCGTCCAGCCGCCGTCCACCAGCAGCACCGTGCCGTTGACCATGCCGCCCGCGGGTGAGGCCAGGTAAATCACCGCGGCGGCCACATCCGCGATGGTGCCGACATGCCCGATGGGCAGCCGATCCAGCACCCCGCGCAGATAGTCGGGGTTATCCAGGCGTTCGGCGGTGCCGGGGGTGTAGATGAAGGTGGGGGCTACGGCGTTGACGGTCACCCCGCGCGCGGCCCATTCCAGGGCCAGCACTTTGGTGAGCAGGTTGACGCCGCCTTTCGATGCGCTGTAGACGGCGTGTTCGCGGATGCCCACCACCCCGGCTTGGGAGGACATGTTGATGATGCGCCCGTGCCCCTGGGCCAGCATCACCCGACCGGCGGCCTGGGCGCAGAAGAACAGCCCCTTCAGGTTGACATCCATCATCTCATCCCATTCGGCTTCGGTGACTTCCTCGGCCTTTTGGTTGGAGCCTAAACCGGCGTTGTTGACCAGCACGTCGATCCGGCCAAAGTCGCGCTGGACGGCCTGCACCGCGCTTTGAATCTGGGCCAGATCGCGCACATCCAGCGCGTAGGGCTGGGCTTCGCCCCCCGCGGCGCGAATTTCGGCGGCCAGCCCTTCCAAAGCCGGCAGGCTGCGCGCGCACAGGGCTAATTTGGCCCCGGCCCCCGCCAGCGCCTTGGCCAGGCCGTAACCGATGCCCTGGCTGGCCCCGGTTAACATCACCACCTGACCGGCCAGGCTGAAATTGGGCTGCAGCTCGCTCATGGTTCTCTCCTTTTGGGCGTTGAAATCCTTTGCTCTTTATTGTACAGGTGAACAAACAAAACGGGGCAGGGCTGCTTGCTCCCTGCCCCGTTGGGGGGATTACGCCAGAAAAAGGTCTAGAGCATGCCGCTCACCAGGGCCAGCAGCAGGCCGCCGGCGATGACCGAGCCGAGCTGCCCCGCGGTGTTGGAGCCCATCGCGTGCATGAGGATGAAGTTGTTGTAATCTTCCTGCTGGGCCATCTGCGCGGAAAGCCGCCCGGCCATGGGGAAGGCGCTGATGCCGCAGGCCCCAATCAGCGGGTTGATCTTGCCGCGGGTGATGAAGCACATCAGCTTGCCAAACAGCAGACCGGCCACAGTGTCGAGCACGAAGGCCAGCAGACCCAGCAGCAGCACCATGATGGTTTGCCACTTGATGAATGAGGCGGCGGTCATGGTGGCGCCGATGGCGAGGCCCAGGAAGAGGGTGGTGATGTTGATCAGTTCGTTCTGGGCGGTCTTATTCAGACGTTCCACCACGCCGCTTTCGCGCAGCAGGTTGCCCAGCATGAGGGTGGCGATGAGGGGGGGCGCGTCGGGGGCCAGGATGCTGACGATGACGGTGACCACCAGGGGGAAGGCGATGACCACGCGCTTGGAGACGGGCCGCGCGGTGTATTCCATGCGGATCAGACGCTCTTTGCGGGTGGTCATGAGGCGCATGACGGGCGGCTGGATGATGGGCACCAGGCTCATGTAGGAGTAGGCCGCCACGGCGATAGCGCCCAACATTTCGGGGGCGAGTTTGCTGGCCACGAAGATGGCGGTGGGGCCGTCAATGGCGCCGATCACGCCGATGGAGGCCGCCTGGTTGAGGGGGAAGCCCAGCAGGGTGGCCAGGATGAGCGTGCCGTAAATGCCGAACTGTCCGGCGGCGCCCAGCAGCACCATGTGAGGCATGGCCAGCAGCGGGCGGAAGTCAATCATGGCGCCCACGCCGATGAAGATCAACAGGGGGAAGAGCTCGGTTTTGATGCCGGCGTCGTAAATCACCTTCATCATGCCGGATTCTACCGACATCCCCAGGTTAGCCAAAATGCAGCCGAAGCCAATCGGCAGCAGCAGCACGGGTTCATATTCTTTCACCACGGCCAGGGCGATCAGGATCAACCCGACGGCGATCATGACCGCGTTACCCCAGGTGAAGGAGGTGACCCCGCGCGAGATATCTTGCAGCAGTTGGGTAAAGTCCATCAGACCGCCCCTTAATCCGCAAATTCCATCAATACCTGGCCGTGCCGTACGGCGTCGCCGGAGGCGACGAGCACGTTGGCAATTTTCCCATCGCGGTTGGCGCGGATGGCGTTTTTCATCTTCATGGCTTCCAACAGGCAGAGTTCCTGGCCGGTTTTGACCGTATCGCCGGCCTTAACCGCCACGGAGAGGATCACGCCGGGGATGGGGGCCTGCACGGATTTGGATTTATCCACAGCCGGGCCGCCCGCCGCCGCAGGAGCGGGAGCGGCAAGGGTGGGCTCGCAGCCGGGTTCCACCGCCGCGGGGCTCAGCTCTGCGCTTTCCTCCGCGGGCCACACTTCGAAGGTCTCGCCTTCGAGGGTGGCCAGGATGGGGCGGGCGTTCAGGTCGCCGACCTCGACATCATAGGTTTGTTCATCAATTTTGACACGAATTTTCATCGCTGATTTCCTCGAGATCGTCGGTTATAAGATTGCATCTGCTGGGTCAGCTGGCCAGCGCGCAGAACGGCTTGCCAGGCGCTTAACCCGCTGGCCGGGGCAGCCGGAGCGGCGGAGCGCTGGCGCAGGGCCAGGGCCACAGACACCGCCAGGGCGGCCGCGCGCGCTTTGCGCGGGTCGGTCAGCACGGGGGTTTCATCGGCAGCTTCGGAAGCGGAGCTTTCTTCCGCAGCCTCTGCCCGGTCTGCCCCCAGGCGCACCATCAATTCCATCAGCCCCCACAACGCCAGGATGGCCAAAAATACCAGGCCCATGCCGATGGCGGTGATTAACAGGGCGTTTGTCAACGCAGATCCCATCACCAATCTCCTTTATACCGGCATGTTGCCGTGTTTGCGCGGCTGGGTCTGGGCTACCTTGGTGCGCAGGGCCTGCAGCGCGGCGATGACCAGGGGGCGGGTTTCGCGCGGCTCGATGACGTCATCAATGTAACCGGCTTTGGCGGAAGCATAGGGGTTCAGGAAGCTCTTGCGGTATTCATCCGTCAGGCGGGTGCGCTCGGCGGCGGGGTCAGCGGCGGCGTCAATCTGCTTGCGGTAGAGGATGTTGGCAGCCCCTTCCGGCCCCATGACGGCGATCTCGGCGGAGGGCCAGGCGTAGTTGACGTCGCAGCCCATGTACTTGCTGCTCATGACCACATACGCGCCGCCGTAGGCCTTGCGGGTGACAATGCTCACCTTGGGCACGCTGGCGACCGAATAGGCATACAGCACTTTGGCTCCGTGGCGGATAATGCCGCGGTGTTCCTGATCCACACCCGGCAGGAAGCCTGGCGAATCCACGAAGGTGACCAGGGGGATGTTGAAGGCATCGCACATGTGCACGAAGCGCGAGATTTTATCGGCGGCGTCAATGTCAATCACGCCGGCCATCACGCTGGGTTCCTGGGCCACGATGCCCACGGGCATGCCGCCCATGCGGGCCAGGCCGGTGATGGCGTTGCAGGCGAAGGTTTTCTGCGTTTCCAGGAAGGAGCCGCGGTCTACCACGCGGTTGATGACTTCGTGCATGCTGTAAGCCAAACCAGGATCCAGAGGGACGATCTCATTGAGGGCGGGGTCCATGCGTTGGGGGTCGTCCTGATTGTCTTGGGCGGGGGGATTCTCGATGTAATTGGCGGGGAAGTAGCCCAGGGCTGTGCGGCACAGCGTCAGGGCGTCCTGTTCGCTGGCGGCCATCAAATGGCAGGTTCCGCTGACGCCCAGGTGAACGGCGGCGCCGCCCAGGCCTTCGAAGTCAATGATCTCGCCGGTGACGGACTTGATCACTTCGGGGCCGGTGAGGAACATGTAGGACTGCTGATCCACCATGATGATTAAATCGGTGACGGCGGGGGAATAGGCCGCGCCGCCCGCGCAAGGCCCCAATACCAGGCTGATCTGGGGCACCACACCGGAATATAGGGCGTTGCGGCGGAAGATTTCGGCGTAGCCGCCCAGGCTGTGAACGCCTTCCTGAATGCGCGCGCCGCCCGAATCAATCAGACCGACGATGGGGGCGCCGCTGGCCACGGCCAGGTCCATCACGCGGCAGATCTTGCGGCTCTGCATCTCGCCCAGGGCCCCGCCGTTGACGGTGAAATCCTGCGCATAGGTGTACACCGTGCGGCCTTCGATCATGCCGTAGCCGGTGACAACGCCGTCGCCCAGGAATTTTTCATCGCTGATGCCCAGCTCGTCTGCCTGCTGCACGACGAAGGGTTCCAATTCGTGGAAGGTGCCGGGGTCCAGGAGCAGTTCCAGGCGCTCCCGCGCGGTCAGCTTGCCTTTGGCGTGCTGCTTCTCAATCCGGCTTTTCCCACCGCCCTGACGGGCTTTTTCCCGCATAGCGCGCAGTTCAAGGATTCGGGGATCTTCTTCTGGCATAAGAATTCCTCATGAAAAAATGGATTAGATCGGATCGGAGGGTCACGAAACACACCCCCCAGGGGGTATCCGCCCGCAATCATTGTATCAACCCAGGGGGGCATTTCATTAAGAGTAAAGCACTCATTTTGCCTGATATTAATCCTGAGTTGTTTGGTGAATATTTCCACCCGGCGGGGCTGCAGGGGGCCTCAGGTTAAGTTACAATAGCGCTTGTGACACACGAAATTCCCACCCTTCCAAGAGCGCCCCATGCCGCGCGCACCAAAAATGTGCGGCGCTGGCTGCTCTTTGCGGCGGCGGCTGGCATGGGAGTCTGCCTGGGCTTGCAAATTCTGCTGTTTGGCGCGGGTTTCGTCGCGCCCTGGTCGGCGGCCGCCTGGCTGGCGCCCAACCCCATACCCACGATCACGTCCACGCCTGCGCCCCTGCCCAGCCTCACAGCCTTGCCCAGCCGCACCCCTCAACCGCGCCCAAGCGAAACGCTGGCTCCCACCTACACCTCGCTGCCCACGTCCACGCCGGATTCCAGCGGCTGGCGCGAATGGCCGGTGATCCCCGCGGCCAACGCGCATGCGGCGCAAATCTTCGCCCTGGGTCAAGAGCGCGGCGCCAACCCGCGCGTGTTTTCGAAGGTGGGCGACAGCAACAGCACCATGCCGTTTTTCCTGGCCTGTTTTGACCAGGGGCCGCACGCCTACAACCTGGGGGCCTACACGGATTTACAGCCGGCCGTTGAGCAATTTGCCGGGTCGTTTGCGCGCACCAGCCGCGTGGCGCGCAATGGGCTGACCGCCACCGGGGCGCTTTCGCTGGATTGGGGGGAGGACGGGGCTTGCCTGGAGAACGAATCTGCGCTGGCCTGCGAATACCGTCTGTACCGCCCCAGTTACGCCTTTGTGGCTTTGGGGACCAATGACGTGAACGAAGGCCCCACACTGTTTGAACAGAGCCTGCGGCGCATTTTGGAATTCACCCTGGAACAGGGGATTGTGCCCATTGTGGCCACCAAGGCAGACAACCTGGAAGGGGATGAGAGCTTTAACGGCATCATCGCCCGCCTGGCGATGGAATACAATGTGCCGGTGTGGAATTTGTGGCGGGCCACGCGCGATCTGCCGGGCTTTGGGCTGCGCGAGGATGGGGCGCATTTCACCTATTCCCCCAGCACCGGCGGGCTGTGTCAGTTTGACCGCTGGCAGCTGCCCGAATACGGCTGGCCCAACCGCAACCTGACGGCGCTGCAGGCCCTGGACGCGGTGTGGCGCATGAGCACGCCGTGAAGGGCTGTACCCTACGCCGAACGCATCAATTTTGAAAGGTGAATCTGGCGCTGAAACGAGTACAATGGCTTTAAAGGGATTCCAATTGGGGTATCCCCACGCTTTTGGTATGGATGGGAGAGGGTATGCGTAAGGCGATTTATTTGTTCTTAGTGCTGAGTTTACTGGTGAGCGGGTGCAGTTTGCAGCGCGCGGGGTTATCCGCCGCGCCGATCACGGCCCAGGCGCAGGCCCCGGCGGCCGCTGCCCCCACGGTCACGGCTCCAACTCCGAAAGTTACCCCCACCACGGCGCCCAGCGCCGTCCCCACAACCGCACCCACCGCTGCCTCCGCCGAGTCCAAAAAGGATGCGGGGGTGGATGTTGGCCCCGACACTTTTCCGGCAGGGGTCAACCCCCTCACCGGTCTGCCGGTGAAAGATCCCGATGCGCTCAAGATCCCGCCCGCGCTGGTTTCGATCACCAATTTCCCACCCTCGGCGCGCCCGCAGGCGGGGTTGTCCTTCAGCCCGGTGGTGTATGAAATGTACATCGGCGAAGGCACTTCGCGCTTCCTGGCGGTGTTTTACGGCGATTACCCCACCCTGGCGGACGCAAAAGATAAGGATCAATCCAAGAACCCCGCGGTGGGGCCGGTGCGTTCTGGCCGCAAGCCGTATGAGGCCCTGCGCAAACTGTACAGCGGCTTTTTGGTGATGGCTTCGGCGGCGGAGAAGATCGCCCGCCAGTTGAATTACGTCACCAACGTGTTCGGCAGCGACAGCGACGACATCAACAGCGCGATGGTGGATGTGACCCGCCTGGAAGAGGTGGCCCGCGCTGAGCAGAAGCGCCTGGGTGAGGTCCAATTGAGCGGGCAGCGCTACGCCTCTGTGCCGCCGGAAGGCGGCAAGGCCGGCACGGTGCTGTGGCTGCCGTGGAGCTTCTTGAACCAGGTCTTTTGGCGCTACGATGAAAAAACCGGCGGCTATCACCGCTGGCAGGACAACGCCGACGGCAGCACCTTTACCGAGATGACCGACCGCCTGACCGGCGAGCCGCTGAGCTTTGAGAACGTGGTAGTGCTGTTTGCCGATCACCACGCCGAGGCCGAGACGGTGATTGGCATTGATTTCCTGTACATCACCAAGATGCCGGCGGTGGTTTTCCGCGACGGGCAGATGTATGAAGTGTTTTGGAGCACGCGCAACGAGACCTACGAAAAGACCACCGGCAAAATTCGCCCGATTCGCTTTGTGGACGCCCAGGGAAAGCCCTTTCCTTTAAAACCTGGGCAAACTTGGGTGATGGTAATTGGACGCGGAATTCAGTATAATGAAACTGTCGATTCAACCGCCTATTTTGACCTGAAAAAGAAAACCCAACCCGGCTCCGGCATCTGGATCTTCCACTATTATGCGCCGCCGGTGGAGACACCCTAACCCCCTTCTTTGCCCACTTCCTAAGGCAGCAGCGGATCTCCCCTCCCTCCCGCTGCTGCCTTCTTTTTTGAACTCGTTGTGAAAATCCTCCGCCTTTCCGGTATAATAGAATTTCTGTCCTTCAATTGCCTGCTTAGCAAAGGGGTTGATCCGTATGCAATTCCAACTGAATTCGCCCTACCAGCCCACCGGCGACCAGCCTGAAGCCATTCAGGAGCTGGTTGCAGGCCTGCGTAAAGGATACCGCAACCAGGTTTTGCTGGGCGCCACCGGCACCGGCAAGACGTTCACCATCGCCAATGTGATCCAGCAGGCGCAGATGCCTGCGTTGGTCATCGCCCACAACAAGACCCTGGCCGCACAGCTGTACGCCGAGTTTAAAGAGTTCTTCCCCAACAATGCGGTGGAGTATTTCGTTTCGTATTACGACTACTATCAGCCGGAAGCCTACGTCCCGGCTCACGACCTGTACATTGAAAAAGAGACGCAAATCAACGAAGAGATTGACCGGCTGCGTCTGGCGGCGACCACTTCGCTGATGTCGCGGCGGGATGTGATCATCGTCGCCTCGGTTTCCTGCATCTACGGTCTGGGCGACCCTTCGGCCTACGGCAAGGTGGTCATCCACCTGGAGACGGGGGCGATTTACCGCCGTAACGCCTTGCTGCGCCAACTGATTGAGAGCCAGTACCAGCGCAACGACCTGGAAGTGCGCCCCGGCATCTTCCGCGTGCGCGGGGATACGCTGGAGGTCTTTCCGGCCTATGAAGACCGCCTGGCCTACCGCATCACCTTCTTTGGGGATGAGGTGGAGCGCATCCTGGCAGTTAACCCGGTGACGGGCGAAATCGTGGAAACGCTGACCCAGGTGGATATTTACCCCGCCAAGCACTACATCGCCCAGGAAGACCGCCTGAAGCAGGCCATCACCGATATTGAAAACGAGCTGGAAAGCCAGCTGACGAACTTCCGCGCCAACGAGAAGCTGCTGGAAGCCCAGCGCATTGAGCAGCGCACGCGCTACGATCTGGAAATGCTGCGCGAGGTGGGCTACTGCTCCGGCATCGAGAACTACTCCCGCCATCTGGATCAGCGCGCGCCGGGTTCGGCCCCCTGGACTCTGATGGATTACCTGCCCAGCGAGTATTTGCTGATCATTGACGAGTCGCACATGACCATCCCGCAGGTGCGCGGCATGTTTAACGGCGACCGTTCACGCAAGGGCACCCTGGTGGAATTTGGCTTCCGCCTGCCCTCCGCGCTGGATAACCGCCCGCTGACCTTTGATGAATTTGAGGCGCACAAGGGCTACACCATGTACATTTCGGCCACCCCCGGCCCGTATGAGATGAAGCTGACCGATCAGGTGGTGGAACAGATCATCCGCCCCACCGGTCTGGTGGACCCGGAGCTGGAGGTGCGCCCCACCCAGGGGCAGGTGGACGACCTGCTGGGCGAAATCCGCAAGCGGATAGAGATTGGCGAACGCACCCTAGTGACCACGCTGACCAAGCGTATGGCCGAGGACCTTTCGGAGTACCTGATGGAGCTGGGCATCAAGGTGCATTACCTGCACTCGGAAGTGGAGACGCTGGAGCGCATCGGCATTCTGCGCGATCTGCGCCTGGGCGTGTTCGACGTGGTGGTGGGCATCAACTTGCTGCGCGAAGGCTTGGACTTGCCGGAGGTCTCTCTGGTGGCCATCCTGGACGCGGACAAAGAAGGTTTCCTGCGTTCCGACACCGCCCTGATCCAAACCATCGGGCGGGCGGCGCGCAACGCCCACGGGCGGGTGATCATGTACGCCGACCGCATCACCGATTCGATGGCGCGCGCGATTGACGAAACCACCCGCCGCCGCGCCAAGCAGCAGGCCTACAACCAGGAACACGGCATTGAACCGGCGACCATCCTCAAGGCCATCAAAGACATCACCGCGCGCCTGTCGCCCTCTTATGTGGCCGAGGCGCGGGCAGAATATCAGGCCGGGGCGCAAGGCGCCGGGGTGCTGCCCAAGAACGAGCTGAAGCGGGTGATCGCGGAGATGGAAAAGCAGATGAAAGAGGCGGCGCGCAACCTGGAATTTGAACGAGCGGCCGCCCTGCGCGACCAGATGTATGAGCTGAAACTGATGCTGGCCGAAGAGAGTCATGTGCCGGAATGGCAGAAGGCGCGCCTGCTGGCCAGCCGGAACGAACCCGACGACGCCTGATGGGAAAGGTGAGTATGGCCGCTTTACCGGCGCTGACGGTTTTACCGGGGGAATATGCGGTGTGCCGCCTCGATCGGCGGGCTGAATGGCCCGCGGAGGGGGCTGCCGGACCGTTCTGGGCGGCGGTGCGCACGGATGAGGAGCTTTCGCTGGTGGTGCCGCAGGCCGCCGCCCCCGCGCAGGGGCGCTGCGAAGGTGGATGGCGCATCTTGAAGGTTTCAGGCCCGCTGGATTTTGGCCTGACCGGTGTGTTGGCGGGGATTGCCCGTCCCCTGGCGGAGGCGGGTATCAGCATTTTTGCCATTTCGACCTTTGACACCGATTATGTGCTGGTCAAAGCGGAAACGCTGGAGGCGGCCTGCGCCGCGCTGCGCGCCGCCGGTTATCCATTGGTTTAATCTCGCGCACACTTCTTCTTAAAGGTTGCACCCAATCGAATACACCGCACCTGCATCCTGGCCGTAAGTAGGGTTTTGGTTGGTCAGGTGTCCATTTCTGCGCCGCTGCGGCGGGTTTGCAGTATCATTTTGCAACTCTTGGCTTTCATCTGCGTATACATGGATAGAGACCGTCGTCTCACTTTTTTTGTTGTTCAGGAGCGAAAATCATGCGTAAGAACACACTGTTTTGGGGAATCGTCGTCACTGTCATCGGCATCACCCTGCTGGCGAATTCCATTGGGGTGCTGCCCCAGGGCTGGCTCAATTTCTTTTGGGCGGGCTTGCTGATCTTCGCGGGGCTGTGGTTTTTGATCGGCCCGCGCCTGTTTAAGCCCAACCGGGAAGAAGAAACCCTGGACCTGCCGCTGGAAGGCGCGCGGCGGGCTTCCATTCGCTTTAACCACGGAGCCGGGCGGCTTTCCGTGCGGGATGGGGCGGGGACGGGCGCGCTGCTGCAAGGCACCTTTGTGGGCGGGGTGCAGCCCACGGCCGAGCGGTTGGGCGACCTGGCCGAGGTCCATTTGAAAGCCGATAATCTGGTGATCGTCCCCGGCCTGTTGAACACCGAAGGTTTTTCCTGGGATGTGCGCCTGACGCGTGAAATTCCGTTGGAACTGAAGTTTGAGATGGGCGCCAATGAAGCCCAGGTGGATTTGACCCACCTGAAGGTGGCGGACATCAAGGTGGAAACCGGGGCCAGCTCGCTGGTGATGATGCTGCCGGAGCAGGCGGGCATGACGCGCGTGAAGGTGGAATGCGGCGCGGCCTCGGTGCGGCTGCGCGTGCCTGAAGGTGTGGCGGCGCATATTGAAGTTTCGTCGGGCCTGATGGGCATTGACGTGAACACCAGCCGCTTCCCCAAGCGCGACGGCTTCTATGAATCCGACTCTTACGCCACGGCTGCCAACCGCGTGGATATCTTCGTCGAGGGCGGCGCGGCTTCTATTCAAATTCTATAAGTTTCACTTGTTTGCGGAAGGATGGGAATCATGAAAGCACGGGATTGGCGTACGATTTTGGGGGTGGGTCTGATCGCTTTGGGCGCGCTGGCACTGCTGCAGAGCCTGGGGATTTTATCCCCCTCCGGCAGCCTGGTGGCGGTTTTGTTCGGCGTGTTGTTTGCCCTGGGCGGGCTGGCTTTCCTTTCGGTGGTGTGGGGCAACCGCACCGAGCATTGGTGGGCGGTCATCCCCGGCATGGTGCTGCTTTCCTTGGGCGGGCTGATGCTGCTGACTCAGTTCTTTCCCGCTTTTGCGGATAAGGGCGGCGGGTTCTTCCTGGGCGGCATCGCTTTGGCCTTCTGGCTGGTTTATGTGCTGCGCCGCGATTTCTGGTGGGCGCTGATTCCGGCCGGGACTCTGACCACCCTGGCGGTGGTGGCGGCGCTGGATGAGTTCGCTGCCTTGGAAGGCGGCGGGGTCTTCTTCCTGGGTCTGGCGCTCACCTTTGCGCTGGTGGCCTTGCTGCCCAAAGAGCGCATGAGCTGGCCCTGGATTCCGGCGGGCGTGCTGCTGGTGCTGGGCGTGGGCGTGCTCTTTTCGGCGGGCGCGCTGGTGAATTACGTTTGGCCTGCCGCGCTGATTTTGGGCGGCGTGTACCTGATCTTCCGCTCCATTCGCGGGTCTTGAGGTTAAGATGAACCGTCTATACCGGATACGGAAAGAAGCTATGCTGGGCGGGGTGTGCGCTGGGCTGGCGGAATACCTGAACATTGATGTGACTATCGTGCGCCTTTTCTTCCTCCTGTTCACCTTGACCGGCGGCATGGGGGTGGGCATTTACCTCCTGCTGTGGATTTTGCTGCCGGTGAAAGATGAGCCGGATTCGCAGGCAGATTTTGGCGACCGCGCCCGGCGGATGGGTGAGGAATTTGGCGAGGCCATGCGCCGTTCAGACACCAACCGCACCCGTCTGGTGGGGATTGCCCTGCTGCTGGTGGGCGTGTATTTCTTGCTGCAAAGCCTCAATATCCCCTGGCTGCACTTTTTGCGCGGGGAAGTGGTGTGGGCGGGACTGTTGATTGTGGCGGGTGTGGCTTTGCTGACCCGCAGTTTGCGAGGGAGTTAACCATGTCTGAAAAAACCTCTGTGAAATGGGAAGTTCGTCGGCGGCCGCACAGCATCTTTTGGCCGTTGATGATGATCCTGGCGGGCGCGCTGCTGCTGCTCAACACCTTAAACGTTCTGCCGCAGACCACCTGGAGTTCCATCTGGCGCTTGTGGCCGCTGCTGTTCGTGGTGGGCGGCCTGGACGGGCTCTACCAACGCGAGGGCTTCGCGGGCAACGTCATTTTTATCGGGTTCGGCGTGCTGCTGCTGCTTTCGAACCTGGGGATGGTGACCGCCAGTTCCTTCGGCATTCTCATCCGCTACTGGCCGTTTTTCATCATCGCCTGGGGTCTGGATCTGCTCATCGGCCGCCGCGGGCTGCTTTCGGGCCTGTTGGGTGTGGGCCTGGGGCTGGTGGTGGTGGCGGCGCTCTTCTGGCTGGTGCTGTCCTCTTCGGCGGCGGGCCTGGTGGTGCAGGGTTCCAACTTCAGCCAGCCGCTGCAGGGCGCCACCAGCGCGGATGTGAACCTGGATCTGCCGGTCGGCTCGCTGAAACTGGAGGGGGGAGCTGCCGCGGGTGAACTGATTTCGGGCGTTTCCAGCCTGCCTTCCAATTTGCGCCTGACTCAAGATTATGCGGTGTCGGGTGGGGTGGGCAGTCTGCGCGTGAGCGCGGTGGGTGATACCACCACCTTCCTGGGCTTCAACCGCCAGATGGGGTTGGATTTCACTCTTACCAAGGCTGTGCCGCTGTCTCTGCGCACGCATCTGGCTATTGGCGAGCAGCAGGTGGATTTGAGCGGCACCCAGGTGAACGAGGCGGCGGTGGAAATGGCCATCGGCGAATCCACGCTGACCCTGCCGGCCGAGGGGACTTTGGACGCGAAGGTCAAGGTGGCGATCGGTTCGGTGGTGCTGCGCGTTCCGGCGGGTGCGCATGTGCAGATTGACACCGACACGGGCATCACCGGCATCTCGCTTCCGGCGGGCTACAGCAAAAACGGCCGCAGCATCTATTCCCCCGGGGCCGAAGGCGCGGCGAATGTGCTGCGCGTACGCGTGGAAGTGCCTATGGGCAGCCTGCGCATCGTCACCCTGCCGTAAAGGCTTCTTCTCAACGGTTAAAAATCACCGCCGCCTGGGCATGCTGTCAGGCGGCGGTTTTTGGTGAAAATTCGAGGTTAAAAGCAGTTCGCCAACCGATTGAGGGGGGCAACCGGTTGACGAACTAACGATATAGTATCACGTTTATTGAATTAATTCAACTACCTGGAGCTTAGAGTTTTCTCATTTTTTGACGGGCAGTTCCTGGAACTTTTTGGCAGGGTGTTCGTCTTAGGTACATCAAAAGAGGTTCCGATTAAGGAGGAAACAATGAAACGAAGTTTTGCAGTTTTAATGATCACCGCTGTTCTGGCTCTGGCTTTGGGTGCTTGCGCTCCGCTGGCCTCAGTGGCCGCCCCGGCTGCCAATGCGCCCGTTCGTCAGATGACCGCTAACGGTGTGGGTGAGGTGTATTTGACCCCAGACCTGGCCTACGTCTCTATCGGTGTGCAGAACCAGTCGCCCAACGTGGCCACGGCGCTGCGTGAGAACAACCAGCAAGCCCAGGCTGTGGCAGACGCGCTGAAGGAATTGGGCGTGGAGGGCAAAGACATTCAGACCAGCTCGTTCAACATCTTCCCCATGCAGCAGTACAGCCCCACGGGCGAGATGACGGGCGTAGTGTACCAGGTGAACAACACCGTGTACGTGACCGTGCGCAGTTTGCAGGTGCTTCCCGAACTGTTGGACAAGGTGGTCTCGGTGGGCGCCAACACCATCAACGGCATCTCGTTTGATGTGGCCGACAAGAGCGCCGCGGTTTCTGAGGCGCGCAAGCTGGCCATCGCCAACGCCAAAGCCAACGCGGTGGAACTGGCCGGTGCGGCTGGGGTTGAACTGGGCGACCTGATGAGCCTCAACTCCTACACCTCCGGCGCGCCTATCCCGGTGTTTGAAGGCAAGGGCGGCATGGCCATGGACGCGGCGGCCCCTCCGGTTTCGGCGGGCCAGCTGATGATCACCGTGAACGCTGATTTGACCTACACCATCCGCTAATTCCTCGGTTTCCCCCCTTCCCACCCCTCTGGTGCCTGCACCAGGGGGGTATTTTTATCAGGGTGACCGAAAAAAATACCGCTGCGAGGGTTTTCCTGCGGCCATCTTAGGGTAGAATGGAAATGAGCCTGTTCTCACATTTCAACTTAAGGGTAAGGGATGAACACCATTTTCCTGGTTCGCCATGCTGAAAACCTGGCGAATTTGACCAAAGAATTTTCCTATCGAAAAGTAGACTATGCATTGACGCCCAAAGGCGTGCTGCAGGCGCGGCAGACCGCGGAGTTTTTCCGCGGTCAGGCCATTGATCACCTGTACTGTTCCCCGCTGCGGCGGGCGCGCCAGACCGCCGAGATCATTGGGGCGGCGGTGGGCTTGCAGCCGGTGGAGATTGAGGCCTTCCGCGAGGTGAACGTGGGCGACCTGGAGGGTGTGCCCCCCACGCAGGATGTGTGGGAAGCGCACGACCAGGTGATCGCAGCCTGGAAAGCGGGCCAGCTGGACGTTTCCATGCCTGGCGGCGAAAATTACCATTCGGTGTGGGCGCGGTTTCAAGACGGGCTGCGCCAGATGTGCGCGGGAAAAACCGGCCAGCGCATGGCGGTGGTCGGCCACGGGGGCATGTTCTCGTTTTGTTTGCAGGATTTGTGTCCGGATGTGGACGCGATGGCGCTGCGGCGCGAACCGAACCAAAACTGCTCCATCAGTGAAATTCGCCTGGCGGAATGCAACGGCCGCGTGCGCGCGGATTTGGTCAGCTGGTGCCGGGTAGAGCATCTTTCCGGCCCGGCGGCCCAATTTGTGTTGGGGTTCACCACCCCGCAGGATTTTGACCCTTCGGGGAGGCTGATCCGGTGAGGCGCGTGGTGTTGGCTTCGGATAACCCGGCCAAGCTGGCGGCGGTGCGCAGCGGGTTTCAGCGCATGTTCCCTGAAGAGCCCCTGGCCTTTGATGGCGTCAACGTGCCTTCCGAAGTGGCGGAACAGCCGTTTTCGGATGAAGAAACGCTGCGGGGCGCTTTTAACCGCGCGCGCAACGCCGCCCGCCAGAATCCGCAGGCGGATTTTTGGGTGGGCGTGGAAGGTGGGGTGGAAGAGATGGGCGGCGGGCTGGCGGCCTTTGCCTGGGTGGTGATTTTGGCCGAAGGCTGCTCGGGCAAGGCGCGCACGGGCGCGTTCTTCCTGCCCCCGGCGGTGGCCGAATGGGTGCGGCAGGGGGTGGCGCTGGGCGAGGCCGACGACCGTGTGTTTGGCAGAAACGGTTCCAGCCGCCAGAATGGGGCGGTGGGGCTGCTGACGGGTGATGTGTTGGATCGCGCCGGATTGATCAGCGAGGGGGTTGTGTTGGCCCTGATTCCTTTCAAGAATCGGGATTTGTACGGGTAGGGGCTGCTCGGACCGGCGGCTTCACCCATGAGACCAGAACTGGAGGGAAAGATGTCTGTGAAACCGATTCAGGTCGAAGATTGGCTGCTGCGCTGCTGCAGTCTGTGGGGTAAGGATTGGCTGCTGCTGACCGCCGGGGATTTTGCCAGCGGGAAGTTTAACGCCATGACGGTGGGGTGGGGCAGTTTTGGGCGTATGTGGAACAAGCCCTTCGCGCAGGTTGTGGTGCGGCCCACCCGCTACACCTTTGAATTCATGGAGAAATACGACACCTTCACCCTGTGCGCTTTTCCCATGCAGTACCACGAGGCGCTGAATCTGTTGGGGACGCGCTCCGGTCGGGATGGGGATAAGATTGCCGCGGCGGGGCTGACCCCGGTGGCTGCTTCCAGCGTGGCGGCCCCGGCTTTTGCCGAGGCGGAGCTGGTGGTGGAGTGCCGCAAGCAGTACTGGGATGATATGGACCCGGCGCGGTTCATCGCGGATGACATCGCCCGCCATTATTCCCTGAAAGATTATCACCGCATTTACTTTGGTGAGATTTTGGCGGTGCTGGGCACGGAAAAATATCAGGCCGCCTGAGGCGAGCTGAGAAAAGATGATATACGGGGCGCGCCAGCGGCGCGCCCCTTTTTTGTTGGCGGTCATACGGCCTCGGTACGATCTCATTGTTGACAGGAGGAGAGACCGCCACGGCCGGGAGATCACCGGCCTCGCGGTGACATGATTGGACCCCTACGCCGGGCATGGAAACCTGCTGCCTGCCCAAGCGGTGTCCGTACGATCTCATTGTAAAATGGAGGAGAGACCGCCGCGCCCCCGCACTGAGGGTCGCGGTGACATGATTGGACCCCTACGCCGGGCATAGAAATTTTGCTGCCCGTCCAAACGTCAACACCCGCGCCCATTTCTTTCAAAGTCTACATCAGATCTTCATCAAATCTTCATAAGTTTTGGGTATGCTGGAGTGTGTTGGAACCTGTATCTATCGCGATTCTCTTTTAGGAGTAAAACCATGAGTAAAACCGTTCGGTGGATTTTGATCAGTGTGGGCGCGGTGGCTGTTTTGGCCCTGTTGGCCGCGCTGGCTTTTGGCATGGGCACGCGCTGGCAGCGCATGAGCAGCTTCAGCGGGCCGACCTGGGGACACCCCATGATGGACCGCGATTGGGGCCGCCCAGGGTTTGATGGCCCGCGCGATTTTGACCGTCCAGGGTTTGACGGTCCGCGCGATTTTGGCCGCGGCCGCATGTATGATAACTACGGCCGTTCGATGATGAACAGCCGCATGGGCGCCTGGGGCATGCTGGGCGGCGGCTTGTTCATGCTGGGCCGTTTGGTGATCCCCCTGGCCTTGCTGGGGCTGGCGGCCTGGGGCGTGGTTGCCCTGGTGCGGCGCGGGCGGCAGCCCGCAGCCGTCCCAGCCCCGGTGGAAAGCGTTTCGACGGCTGTTTGCGGGCAGTGCAGCAAGCCGGTGCAGGAGGGATGGAGTCACTGCCCTTACTGCGGAAATTCCTTATAGGTAGGTTCTTCCCCCGTTGAACGCCCCGCCCTCACCGGCGGGGCGTTTGTTTGTGCCTATGCTATAATTGGAGTAATTAACTCTGAATATATCGAGGCGCTCATGTCCTTTGACCGTTTTGGCCGCCATATCCATTACCTCCGCATCAGCCTGACCGACCACTGCAACCTGCGCTGCCGCTACTGCATGCCGGAGGATATGACCTTTCGCCCCAACGCCGAAATGCTGCAGGATGACGAGCTTTTGCTGCTGGTGCGCCTGTTCGCCAGCCTGGGTTTCGACAAGCTGCGCCTGACCGGCGGCGAGCCGACCGTGCGCGCCCAGATTGTGCCCCTGGTGCAGGCCATCACCGCCACCCCGGGTATTCGCGCGGTGAGCATGACCACCAACGGGGTGCTGCTGGGCAAACTGGCCCAGCCGCTGAAGGCCGCCGGGCTGCAGCGCGTGAACATCAGCCTGGACACCCTCAACCCGCAGCGTTTTCGCCAGCTGACCCGCTGGGGATCCTTCGATCAAGTGTGGGAGGGGATTTTGGCGGCGGAGCGGGCCGGGCTGACTCCGCTGAAGCTGAATGCGGTGGTGGTGCGCGGGTACAACGAGGCGGACACCGCCGATTTGGCGGGCCTGACCCTGGAGCACCCCTGGCAGGTGCGCTTTATTGAGATGATGCCCTTTGCGGGGGAGACGGACACCCAATTGAACCATGTGGTGCGCGCCGAGGAGATCATGGCGCGGATTGAGGCCGTTCACGGGCCTTTGCAGCCGGAGAACGACGGTCAGCTGGATGGAGAGGCGCGCATTTTTCGCCTGCGGGGGGCGGCCGGGCAGGTGGGCTTTATCTCGTCGGTCAGCGCGCCATTTTGCGCGGCCTGCACGCGGGCGCGGCTGACCGCGGACGGCAAGCTGCGGCTGTGTTTGCTGCGGGAAAAAGAGGTGGATCTGCTCACCCCGCTGCGCGCGGGGGCGGGCATAGACGAACTGCGCCAGTTGATTCTGGACGGGGTATGGCACAAGCCCTGGGGCCACGGACTGGCCCAGGGGGAGGTGGCCCTTAACCGCACGATGAGCGAAATTGGGGGTTAAGACAGGGGCTGAATCAAGACCCCGGCCTGTTTGAGGGCGGCGCGCACCACGCGGGCATTTTCCACGGCGCGGGGATGGTCTCCGTGCAGACACAGAGTTTCCACCATCCAAAAGCGCGGTTCGCCGCCGGTTTCCACGCGCACCCCTTCGCGCGCCAGGCGGATGGCCTGGGCGGCGATGTCGGCGGGGTCTTCCAGAAGGGCCCCCGGCAGGCGCCGCGAACGCAGGCTGCCGTCCGGCTCGTAGGCCCGGTCGGGAAAGCCCTCGCCCGCCACGCGCAGGCCCGCGTCCAGACCGGCGCTGAGCAGGCGTGAACCGGCCAGCCCCACCAGCACCAGCGAGCGGCTGAATTTGGCGGTGGCGCGGGCGATGACCGAGGCCAAAGAGGCGTCGCGGGCGGCCTGGTTATACAGCGCGCCGTGGGGTTTGACATGGGTCAATTCTGCCCCCACCAGACGGGCAAAGGCCGACAGCGCCCCCAACTGGTAGAGGGTGAAGGCGGCGGCTTCTTCCAGGGTGAGGTCCAGGTTGCGGCGGCCAAAGCCTTGCAGGTCGGGGTAGCCGGGGTGCGCCCCAATGCGCACGCCCTGCTGGGCGGCCAACTGCACGGTGCGCTGCATGACCACGGGGTCGCCCGCGTGCAGGCCGCAGGCGATGTTGGCCGAGGTGATCAACGGCATCATGGCTTCGTCGCTGCCGATTTGATAGGCTCCGAAGCTTTCTCCAAGGTCGCAGTTTAAATCCATGGTGGGGTCCCCTTCCTGAAATGAATGTTGGCCGGGCGGCGGTGGGGCCAGAGGCTGCCGCAGTTTGGGGCGCGGCAGAACAGGCGCTGCTCGCCAGAGCGAGCAGCGCGAGGATTCCCCACAGTTTTACAGATAAGAAGGGTTTGAACATAGGCGGTGGTGCGTCAGCCCAGATTGGCGCGTTCCTTGAGTACGGATAAAAGTGAGGATTCGACGGCAGCGGCTTTTTGCTGCAGAGCAGACAATTTCGTGAGCATGGTGGCAGCCTGGGCCTGATCTTTGACGTTTTGCAGGTTGATGCGCACGTTCAGGCCGGCGCTGGCAAAGGCGGCGTTACCCAAGAAGACGCCGCTGGCTGCGTCGCTGATGGCGTTGAGGTTGCCCAGGGTGGCGGCCTGGAGGTTGAGATCCATGACCTGCACCGCGCGGGCGGCCACGCGCAGCGGCACGGCGGAGGCGTGGAAAGTGGCGGCTTCAACGGCCGCATCGCGGGCGGCTGCCTGCTCAGGGGTATCTTTGGGCAGGCGGAAGGCGGCCAAGATGTCTTCAAAGGCGGCCGAGTCTTCAGCAACGGCCGTGATCAATTCCTGGCGCAGGCTGTCTGCTGAGGCGGCGATGGCTTCCATTTGAGGGGTGACATCGGCGTATTTCTTCTTGCCCAGGGTTAAGCGGGCGACCATGCCCGCCAGGGCCGCGGCGGCAGCGGCGGTGTGGGCGGCGGCGGAACCCCCGCCCGGGGTGGGCGTGGCCGCGGCCAGGGCTTCAATGAAATCAGGCGCGGTGGGCTGCTGGGCGCTTTCCATAACGCGGCTTTCCAAAATCTGGTCGTATTCAAATTGATCCAGCTGGAGATACCACTGGGCGGCGTGGGTCAGGGCTTCTTGAGGAATGAGGCCGACCAGTTCCGTGTGGCGGATGCCCACGCCGTAGCGGGCTGCCTCGCGGCGGATCATTTCCACCACGCGCGCGATGGGCGTCTGGCGGAAATTGGTGAGGTTCATGGAGACCTGCGCCATACCCTCCACCAATACCCCCATGGCTTTGACGTAGCGCAGCCCGCCGGATGAGTGGCGGATGGCTTTAGCGATCTTCTGGGCGATGGAAACGTCATTGGTAGTGAGGTAAGCGTTGAAGGCGATGAGGGGTTGGCGCGCGCCGATGACGGTGGCTCCGGCAGGGCCTAAAAAGCTGGGGCCGAAATCGGGGGCGCGGTCGGGGTTGGTTTGAATCTCAGCTTTAAGACCTTCAAATTGCCCGCGGCGGATGTTTTCCAGATTTTGCCGGTCGGGGCGGGAAGCGGCTTCTTCGTAGAGATAGGTGGGGATTTTTAGCTCAGAGCTGACTTTTTGTGCCAGGCGGCGGGCCATTTCGACACACTCGGCCATGGTGATATCGCTGATGGGCACGAAGGGGACTACATCGGTGGCGCCGATGCGGGGGTGTTCGCCCTGATGCTGGTTGAGGTCAATCCATTTGGAGGCTTCGGCGATGGAATCGAAAGCGGCTTTTTCCACGGCCTGGGGTGCGCCGACAAAGGTGATGACGGTGCGGTTGTGGTCCAGGTCGGAATGGCGGTCGAGCAGGTGGATGCCGGGCACGGCCTGAATGGCAGCGACGATGCGGTCCACGATCTCGGGGCGTCGGGCTTCGGAGAAGTTGGGGATACATTCAACGAGGGGATTGGGCATGGGAGGTCCTCTCTGTATGGGATGATGGTAATTATACTCGCCTTATGGAGATCGGATGGTCTTTCGGGTGATGGGCTGTGCTACAATCCAGACAGGGGGCGCGGTTCGGATCAGGAAGGGAGAGGCGAAGATGTGCGGACGATTTACGATCACCATTGATGCAGACAGCCTGCAGATGGCGTTTGATTTGGAGAGCGCTCCCCCGGATTGGAAGCCGCGCTACAACGTGGCGCCCACTCAGATGGTGGGGGTGATTCGCGAGGGGCCGCGCCGGTTGGTGGAATGGATGCGGTGGGGGTTGGTGCCGTTTTGGGCCAAAGACCCCAGCGTAGGCAGCCAGCTGATCAACGCGCGGGCGGAGACGGCGGCGGAGAAACCTTCCTTCCGGCGGGCGTTTCAAGCACAGCGGTGCTTGATCCCTGCGGACGGCTTTTTCGAGTGGAAACAAGAAGTGGGGCAGAAAGGGCCGCGCCAGCCGTATTATTTCCGGATGCGAGACGGGCGTCCGTTCGCCTTCGCGGGGCTGTGGGAACGCTGGCAGCCGGAGGGGGCTGCCGAGCCGCTGCTGAGCTGCACGATTTTGACCTGTGCGCCGAATACGCTGCTGGCACAGTATCACAATCGTATGCCGGTGCTGCTGCGCGGTGAGGCCATGGGCGGGTGGCTGCATGGGGATTCACGCGCGGGGTTGGAGGCTTTGCTGCGCCCGTACCCGGCGGAGGAGATGACGGCCTATGCGGTGTCACGGTTGGTGAACCGGGCCGGCGTGGATACGGCGGAGTGCATTCAGAAGGTGGAGGTTTCTGCCTGAGGGGAAAAGCAATTTGACGAATTTTTTCGCAATGGCTTGACCCTTTGGGGGAGCCGTGATAAAATCTTGCTCGCAATCAAGCCTCCATCGTCTAGGGGACCAGGACGCAGCCCTTTCAAGGCTAAAACGCGAGTTCGAATCTCGCTGGAGGCACACAAACAGCCCAATTAGGGCTGTTTTTTCTTGGGGAATATAGCCCTTTCAATCTCATTGAGAGACGAGGGACCAAAACGCGAGTTCGAATCTCGCTGGAGGCACACAAACAGCCCAATTAGGGCTGTTTTTTCTTGGGGAATATAGCCCTTTCAATCTCATTGAGAGACGAGGGACCAAAACGCGAGTTCGAATCTCGCTGGAGGCACTAAAACGACTCTGAGAAGGGTCGTTTTTTATTAGCCCTTTCAATCTCATCGAGAGACGCGGGACCAAAACGCGAGTTCGAATCTCGCTGGAGGCACAAGAACGACCCAGAAGTGGGTCGTTTTTTATTAGCGCTTTCAATCTCATTGAGAGACGAGGGACCCAAACGCGAGTTCGAATCTCGCTGGAGGCACACAAACGACCCAGAAGTGGGTCGTTTTTTATTAGCCCTTTCAATCTCATCGAGAGACGAGGGACCAAAACGCGAGTTCGAATCTCGTTGGGGCACAATGAGGACCCTGAGAAGGGTCGTTTTCTTTTTGGGTAATTAGAAGATTGGCGTAGAGATCACCACGCCGCCAAAGTGCGGCGGCTAGGCCACCGGTTTTCGGTGGTCGCGATGACATGGTGAAGTGGTGAACGCCACGCCGCCAAAGTGCGGCGGCTAGGCCACCGGTTTTCGGTGGTCGCGATGACAGGGTGAAGCGGAGATCGCTGCACCCCTAAAAGGCGGGGGCTAGGCCAGTTCTTTACAATCGAGTGATTATTGATTGGCGCGGAGATCGCCACGCCCCCCAAAGAACGGGGGGGGGCTCGCGATGACATGGTGAAGTGGTGAACGCCACGCCGCCAAAAAACGGCGGCCAGGCCACCGGTTTTCGGTGGTCGCGATGACATGGCGAGGTAGAGATCGCCGTGCCGCTAAAAAAACGGCGGCAGGCCACGACATCTGGCGCGAGGCTAGCGGGGCGGGCGGTCACGCTGGGGGGTGCGGGGGCCGGGGGAAGACGACTCATGCAGGATCAAAATGAACTCGGCTTTGCGGCCGTTGACGGCCTGACGCACTTCGGCTGCCGGCCCGCGGAAAATTTGCTCGGTGGGCAGGGTCAGGTCGCAGGCCAGGGTAAGGGGGTGGCCTTTGCCAAAGGCGCGGGCAACCTCATCCAGCAGGCGGTCCAGGCGGTAGGGGGTGTCCATGAGCACCACCGGCACACGCATGGCGCGCAGGCGCAGCAGCTCGGCCTGGCGGGTCTGCGGGTCGCGCGGGAGGAACCCCGCGAAGAAGTAGCGTTCCAGTTTGAAATCCAGGATGGAAAAGGCGGCCATCAACGAGGACGGGCCAGGGATAGGGGTGACGGGAAAGCCCATTTCGCTGATTTCACGAATGAGGGCTGCGCCTGGGTCGGCGAAGACCGGCGTGCCGCAATCTGACACCAAGGCCAACTGCTGACCCTGGGCCAGCCGCACGGCAATATCGGCGATCTGCTGTTTTTCGTTGTGCTCGTTGAGGGTGATGAGGGGCTTGGGGGGCAAGTTGAGCTTTTTCAGCAGGGTGCTGCCCTCGCGCAGCTCTTCACAGATGATGCAGTCCGCCGCCTTGAGCACTTCCAGGGCGCGCAGGGTGATATCCTGATAATTCCCAATAGGCGTGGCAACAATCGATAAGGTGCCGATGGCAGCGGGCATGCGGAGGATCCTTTCCAGAAGAATGAGAAGTACACCTAGATTATAACCCGGCTTGAGACGCAGCCGGGGCGGACGGATATTGGATGAGACTGTCCTGGCAGGAAAGGTGGGGTTATGCTATATTTGGGACTCGATGACACACCTTACCCGCACCTCTCTGCTATTGGCGTTTTTCTTCGCGGCGGATAAAGCCGTGGCGATTCTGCGTCAGGTGGTGATTGCCCGACAGTTTGGCCTGTCGCCGGAATTGGACGCTTTCAACGTAGCCAACAACGTGCCGGATCTGCTGTTTGCGCTGATCTCCGGCGGGGCGCTGGCCATCGCCTTCATCCCGGTGCTGACTGAAGTGCTCACACGGCAGGGACGTGAGGCCACCTGGCGGGTTTTTTCCAACGTAGCCAATCTGGCGTTTCTGGTGACGGCGGGGCTGGGGCTGGTGGTGTTTGCAGCGGCGCGGCCGATGGTGGAATGGGAACTGGGGATTGCCCCTGGCTTTGGCGGCGAACAGCAGGCCCTGGTGATCACCTTGATGCGCCTGAACCTGGTTGCCACGCTGATTTTCTCGATCAGCGGGCTGGTAATGGCAGGGCTGCAAGCCAACCAGCATTTCCTGCTGCCGGCGATGGCCCCACTGCTGTACAACCTGGGCCAAATCTTCGGCGCGCTGGTGCTTTCGCCGGAGAAAGGCTACCAATTGGGGGGGGTCACCTTGCCCGCGATGGGGCTGGGGGTGTATGGACTGGTGTACGGCGTGATCCTGGGCGCCATCCTGCATCTGGCCATTCAGATCCCCGGCCTGATCCGCTACCGCTTTCAATGGAGCTTCGGGCTGGGCCTGCGCACCGCAGAGGTGCAGAAGGTGCTGCGCGTGATGGGGCCGCGGCTGCTCAGCGTGTTCCTGGTGCAGCTGATTTTCCTGGTGCGCGATAATTTGGCTTCGCGCCTGGCAGCGGGGGCAGTGACGGCCCTGACCTACGGTTGGATGATCCAGCAATTGCCGGAGACGTTGATTGGAACGGCCATCGGCACAGCTCTGCTGCCCACATTGGCGGAACAAGTGGCGCGCAAAGAACGTCTACAATTTGAGCAGACCCTGTCGCGTGCGGTGCAGGTGCTGACGGCCCTGACCGTACCCGTGGCGGTGGTTTTAGGATTGGGACTCCGTCCTTTGGTGGCGGCTGCCTTTGGGTTTGACGCGGCCGGAACCGATTTGCTGATGTGGGCGACGCGCGGGTTTTTGCTGGGCCTGATCGGGCACTCACTGCTGGAAGTTGCGGCGCGCTCCTTCTATGCCCAGCAGGACGCTTTGACCCCATTGTTGGGGGCGGTGGTGAATGTAACGATTTACATTGCCCTGGGCAGCCAGCTCTACCGGCCTCTCGGCCCGGCTGGCATCAGCCTGACCGATTCTGTGGCCTTCACGGTGCAGGCGGTGCTGCTGTTGGTGCTGCTGGGAAGGCCGCCAGTGGGGATTGTGCGCTGGATCCGCAGTCGGTTCCGCACGAAAGACGGGGCGGCAGCGGAAGACCTGCGGATATTGACCCCGGTGCAGCTGGGTACTACCCCCTGGCGCAGCCTGGCGGCGGGGCTGGTGAGCGGGGGCGTTGTTTTGGCGGTGCAGGCAGCAGCCGGAGGGCTTTCCCCGCTGTTGGTGGGCGCGGCCAGCATGGCCGCTGGTGGAGCCGCAGCCCTTCCGGTGATTTGGCGGGAAATTCGCATCCTGCTAAAAATGTGATCAGTCTAGAGTATAATTAGGCCCATGACTATGGACAACCTTGAACCAACTGTTCCTACCCCCATACATGATACGCAGCCAATCGCGCCGCCAGCGCCTCCACGCAAACCCCGGCGGGGTTTGTGGGTGTTGGGCGGTATTGTCTTAGTGATCCTGACCACCGTGGTGGGCGGCCTTTTGGGATACGGCACCGCCGTTCAGGCCCGTAAGGCCAAACAGGCCAGCCAGGTGGCCTTAATCGCAACCACCCAATATCAACTGGGTGTGGAAGATTTAAACGCCGGCCGATTGGAAAATGCACAGCGCCGATTTGAGTACGTCATTTCGATCGACCCCAAGTTCCCCGGCGCTCAGGAAAAATTGACGGAAGTGATGATGGCGGTGGCGATGGTGAAAACCCCTACCCCCGAAATCACCCCCACGATCAGCATGACGCCCACGCCGGATAACCGCGGCGCTGAAGAACTGTACGCCCAGGCGGTGCAGTTCATTCAGAATAAAGAATGGGAAAACGCGATCAACACGCTGGATGCGCTGCGGAAAGAAGATATCAGTTACCGAGCGGTGGATGTGGACGGCCTGTATTACATCGCGCTGCGCTTCCGCGGGGTGGATAAAATCATCGCTCAGGGCAATTTGGAAGGCGGCATGTACGATCTGGCGCTGACCGAAAACTTTGGCCCGATTGATAAAGAAGCTGATTCCTACCGCAATTGGGCGCGCTTTTATATGTCGGGCGCAAGTTTCTGGGAGATTGACTGGGTGAAGGTGCTGGAATATTTTGGCCAAATCTACCCCTCTCTTCCCAATTTGCGCGACGGCTCAGGCTGGACGGCGGTGGAACGTTTCCGCATTGCTTCCATCCGCTACGGCGACCAACTGCTGGCCAAGGGTGAGTACTGCATGGCGCGCGATCAATATTTGAACGCGCTCTCGATCAGCCAAGATAACAACCTGGGCCCGACGGCGACGGCTGTACAGCTTTTGTGCTCGCCGCCCACCTCGACCCCGCAGCCTCCCACTAAGACGCCTGAGGTGATGGAAACCACACCGGTGACCCCGGAAACTCCGGTGCCGACCGAAGAGACCCCCGAAGCTCCCACGCCCACAACGGAGGGCGGAGTCTAGTCGGCTCTCATCTGCTGAAGGGGAACTGAACCCAATGAATTCACCCACCTGGGCCATGACGGCCGCATACAGCCTGCACCTGTTTGCCACCGTCGCCTGGGTGGGTGCATTAATTTCTGTGGCGGTGATCTTTATCCCCGTGGGGCGTAAACGCCTCAGCTCGGAAACTTATGCGGCCTTCTTTGATGGAATCGTGCCGCGCGTGCAGCAAATTGGCTGGCTGAGCCTGTTTGTGTTGATCGGCACGGGCATGTTTCAGATGAGCGCTGCCCCGCAGTACGAAGGCTTCTTAGCGATTGGCAGCCCGTGGGCTACCGCCATTCTGCTGAAACATGTGGTCATTGGTGGAATGGTGGGTGTGGGTGTGTACCAGACCTGGTTTATGTACCCGGCGCTGCGGCGAACTGCGCTGCTGCGGGCGGCGGGAAAAAGCGTGAGTGAGAAGGATTACCAGCGTCTTTTGGCGAGGGAAAACCGCCTGATGGCGGCAAACTTGATCCTGGCGGCACTGGTCTTAATCTTCACGGCTTGGGCCAGAGTGTCCTGAGCGATCTTCCGTAAAATGAACAGCCGCCCGACGATAGCCATCCGGCGGCTGTTTTGATTCTGGGTGGTGACGATCAGCGTGGGCGGCTGGTGCTGATGAATTCCGCAGTGAGATCGTGGGTGAGGGCGCCTGTGATCCTGACCGGCAGAATCTGTCCCACGGGGGCTTCACCGGTGGCGAAAACCAGCCCGTCAATTTCCGGTGCATCGCGGTAGGTACGCCCGATGGAGATGCCGTCCTGGGCGCCTTCGATGAGCATATCCAGGGTGCGTCCCACGAGAGCCTGGTTGCGGGCAAGGGAAATGCCCTCTTGTAGGGTCATCAGGCGCTGCAGACGGTCTTGTTTGACTTCTTCGGGGACAGTATCGCCCAGGGGTTCGGAGGCTGTGCCAGCTTCCATAAAGAAGGGGAAGGCGCCAATATGGTCAAAGTGAACCTCTTTGACAAAATCCAGCAAGGCTTGAAACTCGGCTTCGGTCTCGCCGGGGTAGCCGACGATAAAGGTGGTGCGCAAAGCCGCATCGGGCATGGCGGTACGGATTTTGGCCAGGGTGGAATGCACCCATTCCATATTGGCCGGGCGGCGCATACGGCGCAAGGTGTCGGGGTGGGCATGCTGGAGGGGCATATCCAGATAGTGCAGCACCTGGGGCTGCGAGGCCATGACCTCGATCAGCCGGTCAGTGACGTAGCCGGGGTAGGTGTATAAAATGCGCAGCCAGGGGATGCGTGGGGCGCTCTGGGTGATGCGCAGCAGCAGATCGGACAGCCCGTCTCGAAGGCCCAGATCGTGACCGTAATCGGAGGTGTCCTGAGCGATGAGGATGATCTCCTGTAAGCCCATGTCCTGTAAGATGCGAACCTCATCCAGGATAACTTCCGGCGGCCGGGACACAGCGGTGCCTTTGATGGCAGGTATGGCGCAAAAGGCACAGGGCCGACGGCAGCCGTCGGCGATTTTCAGGTAGCTGCTGCCGCCCTGAATGGCCGCGCGCAGCACACCGCGTTCATCTTTGCCGACTGTGGGAGCATCGGGCAAGTGATAGAGGACGGCGGGCGGTTTTTCGGCACGCAGGGTGTGAATCACATCCACGATGTCCATCCAGCGGCGCGTGCCGAGAATGCCGTCCACCCCGGGGACTTCCTGGGCCACGCGGTCGCGGTAGCGTTCGGTGAGGCAGCCAGTGGCGATGAGCAGCTGTCCGGGGCGCTTACGGTGGGCCAGCCCCTGAAGGGTTTCCAGCGATTCCTGGATGGCGGGCTTGAGAAACCCACAGGTGTTCACAATGAGGATGCTGGCTTTGCTGGGCTGGTCCACGCCGCGGTAACCCGCATCTTCCAGCAGGGCGGCCATGGATTCGGAATCCACGGTGTTTTTGGCGCAGCCGAGGGAGACCAAATAAAAATTTTTGGCGTTTTTCATAGCAAGGTACCTTTAAGGGATGAAGGGAGTCACCGTGGCCGTGGGAACGGTCGGCGAAGGCTCCAGGGTGGCCGTGGGCGGCAGGGTGGGGGTGGGGGTGAAGGTGAAGGCGGGGGTGGGGGTGAGCACACCTTCGGCGCTGAAGATCAGACGCACCACCTCGCCGCTGTCACCCAGGGTGCCGAGATCGTTTTGATTATAAAAGACCTGGATGGCAGAGGCATCTCCGCTGATCAGTTCCAATTTTTCTTTGGCTGAAAAGGGGTAGGCATTACCCGGGGCGACGCGCCCGTTGAAGCGTATGCGGTTATCGGAGATGACGCGGACAAAGGCGCGCTGGCGGGCGACGATGTACACCTGCAGGGGGAGATCGTCCAGGACGGGCAGTGTGGGGGTAGTGAGTTCCAGGTCGGCCTGGGCGGTTGGGATGACAGCGTTACCTTCACCCGCCAAAACGGACGGGGGAGCTACGGTGAGGGTGAGCGCCTCGGTCATATCGGGGGTCAGCGAGGGAGTGGCCGTGAAGAGGAGCACATCCCCCACGCCTGGGAGGGCAGTGCGGGCGCGCTCACTGGAGCGGGCGGTGATGTTGGCTGTGGTCCAGATGGCCAGAGAGAGTAGGATGAGAATGACAGCGCCGCCGATGAATACATCGGGGGTCAGGAATCGGCGCCAGCCCGGAGCCTGAGCAGCGCGAGGGCGGGGTTTGGCCGTGGGGAGGGCGGTGCGGGCGGCGAATTCCTCGCGGCGAACCTGGAGGCCTTCGGCGAACTGGTTAAGGAGTTTTTCTGAATCCAGCCCGAGGAAATGGGCGTAATTATTGAGCATGCCGCGGCCCTGCACCGGGGAGGGCAGAGAAGATAGGTCGCCGTTTTCCAGGGCTTCTAAGAAGTGCAGGCGCACATGGGTGAAGCGTTCAGCGTCGGCGAGAGAGAGAGACAATTTTTCACGCTGGAGTCGCAGCGACTGTCCGATGGATTGGAAGACTTCGGCGGAAGAACCCTGGGGGATGGCCGGTACGGAAGCAGCGGGGGAGTCAGGCTGCGGAGTGGAGGCGGGCTGCTTGGCGGGTTCAACCGGTGGGGTGGGAACAGAAGGCTGCTGCTGCGGCCGGCGCGGCAGGGTGATTTTGGGGAGGGCGATCTTTTGGGGAAGGCGGCTGCGCAAGGACTGTACTCGCGCGGCCAGGGCAGTAAGCAGCGCAGGCCTGGGCTGCGGGCTGGTGGTTTCGCTGGGGATTGGCGTTTCTTCAGTAGGCGCGGGGGCGGCAGAAGTGGCCTCCGGCGCGATGGGTGCGGGCGCAGCAGGCTCAGTGGGTTGTGGCGGCTGAGATTGAATCTCCATTTCCTGGAGCAGGGGCTGAACCGGAATGCCCAGGAAACCCGCATACAGGCGCAGAAAGCCTTTGCCCTGCACCTGGGAAGGCAGGTCTTCCCAGCGGTCTTCTTCCAAAGCCCGGAGGTAGGCTGGGGCGATGCGCGTATCTTCAAAGACCTGCTCCAATGACAGTCCTTTGGATTGCCGCATCTGGCGAAGCTTTTCACCCACGGAGTTGTTCATGCTCAATGCGCCTAAGATTGAAAACCGGCCGGCCAGCTCTCGCTGACCTGGCCGGTATGATCCATGACGAGCGGAAAGAAATTATTCCGCGCTTTCCTCTGCGGCCGGGGCCTCGACCTTTTCGGCGACGGGCTCATCGAACTGAACCGTTTCGCCTTCGCGGTGAACGACGATTTTGATCTCAGGAATGACATCAATCGTCAGGCGGACGCGGGCTTTGTGATCACCCAGGGCGCGGATGGGTTCCATTTCCACCTGGCGGCGGTCAATGGTGACGCCCAGGCGGGTGGAGAGGGCATCCGCAACCATCTGGCCGGTGATCGAGCCGTAGAGTTTGCCGGTTTCGCCCGCTTTGCCGGGGAAGGCCAGCGTGATGCGTTTGACCTGTTCGGCCAGGCCGCTCATTTCGTTGTTGAGCTGCGCGCGGCGAACGGAGGCCTGAGCACGGATCTGTTCGACCTGTTTGACGGCGCCCGGCGTAGCGAGCACAGCCAAACCCTGGGGGATGAGGAAGTTGCGGCCGTAGCCGTCCGCGACCTTTTTAATGTCGCCCGCGTGTCCCAGTTTGTACACATCTTTGATCAGTAAGACTTTCATTTCAAGCCCTTTCAAAATTGGATTTTCGCCAGGTATGAAGGGTACAACATGCCCAGCGGATGGATTTTACCAGAGGTGGGCACAGGCGTCAACTTCGAAAATGACAGGTTGAAAGGCAAAGTGGGCGTTGTATAATCGAAGCATGCGAAAAATGGCCGCGGCGATGTTTTTGGCTGTGCTTCTGTGGGCAAACCTGGTGCAGGTGGGGCGCGCGCAGACCGAAGAACCCGCGCCGGAGGTGACCGCTCAGGATTTGATCACCGCGGTGAACACCATCCGCGTGGGGTTGGGTCTGCCTGCGCTGGTGGTGCACCCAATCTTGATGCAGGTGGCGCAGGATACGGCTACGACGATGGCTTTGAATGAAATGACCGGCCACATTGGCGGGGTGAAAGACCGCGTTTGGGCGGCGGGGTATGGGGTGATGGACACGCCCTGGGCGACCGAAAATTTTGCGATGGGACCGGCCAGCATTGACGACATTCTGATGATGTGGTCTGACGAACTGCATATGAAGCCGATGGCCGACGCCCGATATTATCATATCGGCGCGGGGGTGGCGGAATACAACGGCACGGTGTATTACATTGTAATCGCCGCCTATACCGACCGCCACCCAGGGCCGGCCTATACCCCTGGAACGGCTGTGCCGGCCCGCTCTGGAACCCCCGCGGCAGCCGACCTGGCCTCACAATACATCTTTGCGGTGGTGACGGCGACCCCACAGGATAACGGCAAGCTGGTGCACACCGTGCGGCAGGGGCAGTCGCTGTGGGCGATTGCGATGGCTTATGGGGTCAAGATCCAGGCGATTTTGGATGCCAACGGGTTATCGGCGGATTCTCCGACCATTTATACGGGGCAGAAGCTGCTGATCCCGCTCCTATTGCCCAGCGCGACCCCGCAGCCCAAGGAGACCGCCACTGCGGCCGCGCCGAGGGTGACAACGGTGGTGCGCACCCCCACGCCGCCGCCGGCCCCGACGCTGGCTGCGGCGGCGAACGATGAGGGCAGCCCGCCGGATGAGGCCAAAGAAAAAAGCCCTCAGACGACCATTTTGTACGTGATCGAGGGCTTTGTGGTGTTGGGGGTGGTGCTGATTGGCTGGGGAGTGGCCACGCGGCGGCGCAGATAAGACTCCGACGGCGTGGGTCAGTCGGATTCCCAGGGTGGGGCAGACTGGGTACTGGAAAGGGCGGTGAGAATTTCCTCACGCCAGTTGGGAACGTGATCTGCCAGTGCTCCCAACAGACCAAAGCAGCCTGCGATCATCATATCACCAAAGGGGACGGCAAAATGGGGACGAAGAGGGGAGCCCGCCAGCATGGAACGGCGGGGGCCCGTGACGGTGAGCTGAACATCGGGCGCGGCAAGATCGAAGGGGATATGGTGGGTAAGCAACGCCCCGTGGCCGTGGTCATCGAAGACCTGGGCATGGGTGAGCGTTCCGGCAGCCAGGGCGGTGAGGTAGTTTTCCAGAGATGCGCGGTCGAGCAGGCCGGTGTGGTGTTCGAAAAGACCTTCAATTTTCTCGGCGCTGATTTGAAATGCGATGGTGTGGAAATTACCCAGGTTGACCACCATCTGGCGATTGGTTTTGGCAGCCTGGGGGTCGTATAAAGCACCCATGACGGCGGCGGGGGCGGTGTCCATGAGGAAAACAGGGCCGTCAAATCCCTGGGCAGCCTCGGCCACGGCCTGCAGGCGGGTCATATCGGCGGGAATTTGCTGAGCGGGAAAGGCAAAGGTGCTCAGGCGGCGGCTGCGCTGCACCTGGCGGGCGAGGTAATCAAAACGGAACTGGCGGTCTGATACCTCCGGCGGCGCGTTGCCGTGATCAAACACGGCCGCGGCCAACCCGTCGATTTCGGACAGGGACAGCCCAAAGCCGCTGAGGGTGCGCTCCAGGAGGGGGAGGTCGAGGTCGGTCAGGGGGATACGGAGGACGGATGCGGGCAATCGGAGGGCTTCATCCTCGCTGACCACTTGAATGCCTGCGGCTTGAACCGCCGTCAAGTCATCGTTGAGGGTGCGCGCGGCGCTGGGGGTGGCATAAATGGGCAAACCCGCTTTGGCGTGGTCTTCGGCAGCCCAGGCGCAAGGCCCGCCGCCCATGATGCGGCCGGTGAGCAGGACAGCGCGTTTTTGGCGGGTGGCCTGTTGGATCCGGCGGCGAACGATCATGGTGGGGGCGGGCAAGACAAGCTTGAAGCCGTTTTCAGGCGAAACCCGGCTGTTGAATAAATAAATGTCTTGTGTTCCCGTCCCGATATCAAGCGTGAGAAGTTTCATAGAGGAATCAGCTCAAAATCCCAGATGAGCGTAGAGACGACTCAGTTGATTTTGTTTAAGCCGTACACGCGCGCCAGGGGGATGACAGCCAGGATGCCGGTGTTAGGTTCGTTGAGATTGCCGACCACTTTTTGAGTGGCTTCCACCAGGCGGTCAATGGTGCGCTCGTCGTCGCAGATGGTGAAAAGGGTGCGGCTCAGTTTTTCCAGGTGGATTTCCATGTCGTCCAGGCTGGGGATGAGGGGCAAATCTTCAAACAGGGCATACTGGCGCAGACGACCCAGACCGGTGGAGGGAAGCACGGTGATGCCTTTCACCCCGGCCTCTTCCCAGGCGGTGAGTAGGTCGTCCAACGCTTCGGGATCGTTCAGAACAAAGAGAACCATGTTCATGGGGTTTTCTCCTGAGAGGGTTCAAGCGGAGTTGTTTTCTTGGGTGAGTTAAATGAGGCGCGGAGCATGGGCGGGGTGACCAGGGTGGTGATGAGCACCATGCCGACCACAGCAGAGAAGATCTGCGGGGTGATGTATTGATTGGTCAGGCCTACCTGGGCAACAATCAGGCCGACTTCGCCGCGGGAGACCATGCCGATACCCAATTGGAGGGATTCGCGCCAGGAAAATCGGCCGATACGCGCGCCAATGCCAGCTCCGATGATTTTGCCGAGGATGCCCACCGCAGAGATGAGCAGAAGCAGACCGATGATATCCAGCTCGATATTGTGCAGGTCGACATTGAGACCGATGGTGACAAAGAAGATGGGCACGAAGAAACTGTAAGAGAGGGCGCGGATGCCGCTTTCCACCTCGTTTTTGGCGGAGGTGCGCCCAAACATGAGCCCGGCGATGAAGGTGCCGGTGATGGCCGCCATTTCGCCGATCAGTTCGGCGGCCAGGCCGTAGGTGAAAAGGATGACGATGGAAAGGGTGACCACACCAAAGCTGATGGGCATGCGGCTAATCTTTCGGACGATGCGCGGCAGGAGATAGAGGCCAAAGGCAACGGAGAGGCCCAGGAAGAGGAGCATGCGCAGGAAGACGGTGAGGATATCGGCTGCGCCGCCGTGACCGCTGGCCAGGGCCAGGAAACCGGACAGCAGTAAGATGACGAGAACATCATCAAAAACGGCCGCCCCCAAAAGGCCGAGACCCACACGGCTGCGCAGCATTTTGAGTTCAATGAGGGTTTGGGCAGAGATGCTCACGCTCGTGGCGCCCAGGGTGAGGCCCAGGAACAGCGCATGGCTGGAGGGCATATCCATAAGAGAACCGATCAGCCAACCCAATCCAACCGGAACCAAAACACCCAAGATTCCTGCATAGGCTGACACGCGGGAATTTTTGGTGAGATCGGAGATGTTCAGTTCTAAACCGGCCAGGAACATGAGCAGTAAGACGCCGATCTCGCCCATTTCGAGGACGACTTCTTGAAGGTGGGTATCGGTAATGAAACCCAGATGGGTTAAGTCGATTAATGACGGGCCTAAGATTAAACCGATCAGTAATTCACCCAATACGGAAGGTTGTCCCAGGCGGGTGGAGAGGTATCCCGCGACTTTCGCCATGAACAAGATGATGACGAGGACAAAAGCCAGTTGAAGAAAAGGCGTCATGCGGTTTGTCCTTCTGCAATATCAGGAAATTTGTCTTAGTTTACCATAAATAAGTTCACTATCTTGTGAGGGGGGTTAGGGTATACTTTAATTCTGTATTGAATCATGCGATCGAGGGAAACCAATGAATCTTGATGCTGAGCTAAAACGATGGGAAGAGCAGGTTTTAGGCCCCGTCATTAAGCGCTTTCCGGAGCGAAAGCCGCAATTTACCACCCCAGCTGGGATTCCGCTGCCCGCGGTGAAAACGCCTGCGGAGGGTGATTACCTGGAGAAATTGGGCTTTCCGGGGGAATATCCGTTTACGCGGGGTATCCAGCCGACCATGTATCGCGGACGGTTCTGGACGATGCGACAGTACGCGGGATACGCTTCGGCCGAGGAATCCAATAAACGCTACCGCTTTCTACTGGAACAAGGGCAAACTGGACTGTCAGTGGCCTTTGATCTACCGACTCAAATTGGTTATGACGCGGATGAGGCGATTGCTGCGGGTGAGGTGGGCAAGGTGGGCGTTTCGATCTCCTCGCTGGAGGATATGGAAACCCTCTTCCGCGACATCCCACTGGATAAGGTCTCGACCAGCATGACCATCAACGCTCCGGCGTCGGTGCTGCTGGCGATGTATATCGCGGCGGCCAAGCGCAACGGGGTGGAAGCCAATAAGCTGCGCGGGACGATTCAAAATGACATTTTGAAAGAATATGTGGCGCGCGGGACGTATATCTTCCCGCCGAAGCCCTCGATGCGCCTGATCACGGATATTTTCCAATTCTGCCAGACGGACGTGCCGCATTGGAATACGATCAGCATTTCGGGCTATCACATCCGCGAGGCAGGCTCGACGGCGGTGCAGGAAGTGGCCTTTACCCTGGCGAATGCGATTGCGTACGCTGAAGCGGCCCTGGCAGCGGGTCTGAAGGTGGATGACTTCGCTTCGCAGCTTTCATTTTTCTTCAACGCGCATAACAACTTCCTGGAAGAAGTGGCGAAGTTCCGCGCGGCGCGGCGGTTATGGGCGGAGATCATGAAAGAGCGCTTCAAAGCGCAAGATCCCAAGTCTATGATGCTGCGTTTCCACACACAGACGGCTGGGTCCACGCTGACCGCGCAGCAGCCAGAGAACAATGTAGTGCGCGTAGCCATTCAGGCGCTGGCAGCCGTGGCGGGCGGGACGCAGTCGCTGCATACTAACAGTATGGATGAAGCTTTATGGCTGCCCACGGAGAAATCCGTTCGGGTGGCGCTGCGCACGCAGCAGATCATCGCCTACGAATCGGGCATTGCGGATACGATTGACCCGCTGGCAGGGTCGTACCTGGTGGAATACCTGACGGATGAGATCGAGCGGCAGGCCAAAGCCTATATTACACGCATTGACGAAATGGGCGGGGCATTGGCTTCGATTGAAAAAGGCTACATGCAGTCCGAAATTCAAGACGCCGCCTACCGCTATCAGCGCGCTGTGGAATCCAAAGATCAAATGGTGGTGGGCGTGAATAACTTCCAGGTAGAAGAGAGCCTGGAATTGGAAAAACTGAGCGTTGACCCCAGTATTGAGATGAACCAACGGCAGCGGCTGGCGGCTTTGCGGGCGCGCCGCGACAACCAAAAGGTGAGCGAGCTGCTGACCCGCCTGGAAAGCGCCGCGCACGGCAGCGACAATTTGATGCCGCTGATGGTGGAATGTGTTGAAAACTACATCACCCTGGGCGAAATTTGCGGCTTGCTGCGCAAGGTTTGGGGCGAATACCAATCACCGGCCTGGGTGTAGGACCCTGTTGAGGAGAGTGAAATGGCTAAGGTTTGCAAAATTAATCATGTAGCGATCGCTGTGCCGGATATTGACGGCGCCTTAGGCTTTTGGCGGGACGGTTTGGGACTTGAAGTGCATCATGTAGAAGAGGTGCCCAGCCAAAAAGCTGTGGTGGCCTTTATCCCGGTGGGTGAAAGCGAAGTGGAACTGGTGAAGCCGACTGCGGACGATACGGGCACAGCGAAATTCCTGGCCGAACGCGGGCCGGGGATGCACCACCTGTGCCTGGAAGTGGACGATATTGATGCGATGCTGGTTGAACTGAAGGCCAAGGGCGTGCGGCTGATCAACGAGACTGCACTGGAGCTGCCGGGCCGTAAGATGGCTTTTATTCACCCCAAGGCTGCGGGGGGTGTGCTGGTGGAGTTGTACCAGCTGACATAAAGATTATCGAACTGGATGAGGCCGCTCTGCGGCCTCATCTTCTTTAATTCTTCTTTAATTCTTGCGCTTTCTTATACCCCCCTGGAATGGGCAATCCGTGAACTGTTCAACTGGACAAGTACGAGCGTTTCAGGTATGATTTGATTTTGTGATAGGGTTTGCGCCAGTGCAATGGGTGACGATAAAGCGCAAGCCTTTCGACCACGCCATTGGCACTCGATGGAGAGGATATGGATCAGGTTCCCGCGTTACTCAAAGAATTGACAGAAGCTTCTGGAATATCTGGATATGAAGGTCCGGTGCGCGAGGTCGTGCGCCGGTATTTTGCACCTTATGGCGAACTGCTCCAGGACAAAATCGGCAGTTTGATTGTGAAGGCGACTGGCAGCGCAGAGAATCCGCGGGTGATGGTCGCCGGCCACATGGATGAAATTGGCTTCATGGTCAAACACATCAACAAGAACGGCTTTATCTACTTCTTACCGTTGGGCGGGTGGTTTGATCAGGTTTTGCTGGGGCAGCGGGTGGTGATTTTGACCTCCAAAGGCCCGGTGGTGGGGGTGATTGGGGTGAAGCCGCCGCACATGCTGAGTGCGGAAGAACGCAGCAAGGTGGTGGCGAAGAAAGACATGTACATTGACATCGGCGCGACCAGCCAAGAGGAAGTGGAAGCGGCGGGCGTGCGTATGGGCGACCCGATTGTACCGCGGGCGGATTTTGTGGAACTGGCCAACGGTAAGACCTACCTCTCGAAGGCCTTTGACGACCGCGTGGGTGTGGCGCTGATCATCTCGGCGTTGGAGGCCCTGAAAGGGGAGACCCACCCGAATACGATCTACGGCGCGGCCACTGTGATGGAAGAGGTCGGTGTGCGCGGGGCGACCACCAGCGTGGAAATTGCGCAGCCAGATGTGGCGATTATCCTTGAATCGGATATTGCTGGGGACGTACCTGGGGTAAAACCGGAAGAATCCAGCGTGATGATGGGCAAAGGCCCCTCGCTTTTGATGTACGATGCGCGTATGATCCCGAACTTGAAACTGCGTGATCTGGTGATGGAGACGGCCAAAGAAATTGGCGTGCCGCTGCAAACCTCTACGATTGAAGGTGGGGCGACGGACGGCTCTGTGATCCATCTGTACAAAACGGGTGTGCCGACGGTGGTTTTGGGTGTGCCCTGCCGCCACATTCATTCGCACAGCTCGATTTTGCACCGCGACGATTACGATGCGGCGGTGAAGCTCTTGGCGGCGCTGCTGAAGCGCCTGGATGCGGCCACGGTGGCCGGGTTGACTCAATAATTGTGCGTTCGATCCCCCTTGTGACCAGGAGGCTCAATGTCCGACCAGTTTTTTAAGAACATTACCGCAGATTTGCAGAAGAAAATTGAAGGTTTCCAGCCGCAGTTTGAAGCCCGCGATGTGGGCACGGTGCTGGAAGCAGGCGATGGGATCGCAATGGTAGAAGGTCTGACCGGCGTCCGCTCCCAGGAACTGGTTGAATTTGCCAACGGGGTGATCGGTGTGGCGTTCAACCTGGAACAGCACCGGGTAGGCATCATCATTCTGGGTGAGTATTCTGAAATTCACGAGGGGATGATGGTCCGCACCACGGGGCGCATCGCCTCGGTGCCGGTGGGTCAGGGACTGGTGGGGCGGGTGATTAACCCCCTGGGTCAGCCGATTGACGGCAAAGGCCCGCTGAGTTTTACCGGATACCGCCCGATTGAACGCATTGCGCCGGGAGTTGTGGCCCGGCAAGATGTGGACACCCCGGTGCAGACCGGGATCAAAGCAATTGATTCGATGATCCCGATTGGCCGCGGCCAGCGCGAATTGATCATTGGCGACCGGCAGACGGGCAAGACGGCCATCGCGATTGACACCATCATCAACCAGAAGGGCAAAGACCTGATCTGCATCTATGTGGCTATCGGGCAGAAGAAGGCGGCCGTGGCGCGGACAGTGGCGCTTTTGGAGCGCTTTGGCGCGATGGAGCACACCATTGTGGTGATGGCAGCGGCGGATGATGCGGCAGCGCTGCAATATATCGCTCCCTATTCGGGCTGTGCGATTGGCGAAGACTTCATGGAGCGCGGTCAAGACGCGCTGGTGGTGTACGACGATCTTTCCAAGCACGCATGGGCTTACCGCCAGGTTTCCTTGCTGCTGCGGCGGCCGCCGGGACGCGAGGCCTTCCCGGGGGATGTGTTCTACCTGCATTCCCGCTTGCTGGAACGGGCAGCTCGCATGGCTGTGCATTATGTGATTGTGCCCAAGACGTTGGATAAGGCCAAAGCGGCCCTGTCAGACAGCGTGAACGGCGTGGAATATAAGGGCGTGCGCGGACAGCATGAAGCTGAAGAGACGCTGAAGACGATGGACAACGCGGATGCGTATAAGGCTGTGCCGCTGGAAGGCACGGGCGGGTCGCTGACGGCGCTGCCGATCATTGAAACCCTGTTGGGCGACGTTTCGGCTTATGTGCCCACGAACGTGATTTCCATCACAGACGGGCAGATTTATCTGGAAAACAGCTTGTTCAACGCCGGCATCCGCCCCGCGGTGAACGTGGGTATTTCGGTGTCGCGCGTGGGCGGCTCGGCCCAGATCAAAGCCATGCGGCAGGTAGCGGCCAGTCTTCGCCTGGATATGGCTAACTACCGCTCGCTGGCAGCCTTTGCGCAGTTTGGCTCGGAGCTGGACAAGACCACGCAAGGCCAGTTGAACCGCGGTCAGCGGCTGCAGGAGCTGTTGAAACAGCCGCAATATGAGCCTATGTCGGTGGAACACCAGGTGATCGGGCTTTTTGCGGGGACGAACGGCTTTGCGGATCAGGTGCCGGTGGAGCGCATTCGCGCCTGGGAGCTGGATCTGCTGCGCTTTATGGAAACCAACCACCCCGAGTTGGGGCGGGATATTGCCCAGAAGAAGCAGATCACGGCGGAAACCAAAGAAAAATTGATGGAAGCGCTGCGAACCTTCAACATGACCTGGCAGGCTTAGGCGCTGGAGGACTGATCCATGCCTTCCACTCGAGAAATGCGGCTTCGTATTCGGAGCGTTAAGAACATTGCCCAGGTGACGCGCGCGTTGGAAGCGGTGAGCGCCAGCAAAGTGCGGCGGGCAACCCAGGCGGTAACGGCGACCAAGCCATACGCCGAAAAAGCCTGGAAAGTGCTGGTGCACCTGGCGCGGCAGCCTGGACATAATGCGCTGCATCCGCTGCTGAAAGAACGGGATGAAGTGAAGCGGGTGCTGGTGTTAATGGTGAGCGGCGACCGCGGGTTGGCGGGTGCGTATAATGTCAATATTTTGCGTTACACGCTGGACGCCTTCAAGGATTTCAAGCAGCCGGTGTCGTTTGTGGTGGTGGGGCGTAAAGGCCGCGACTTGCTCCTGCGGCGGCGGCTGAATGTGGTCGCAGAATTCAGCGATTTGCCCTCGCCGCCCAGCTTTTTGGATGTTTCACAGGTGGGCCGCTTGCTGGTGGATGATTTTCTGCGCGGCGAGTACGACCAGGTGTATTTGTGCTACACCAATTTTGTGACCATGCTGCGTCAGGAACCGGTGATCCAAAAATTGCTGCCGCTGGAGGTGGAATTTGTGGCGGACGGCAAGCATGATAAAATGGGCACCCACAGAACCCACTCTGTGTTCACCTATGAGCCGGATCAAAATGAAATCCTGAATCAAATTGTGCCGCGCTTTACCGCCTTGCAGGTGTACCAGGCGATTCTTTCGTCGCAAGCCAGCGAGCATGCTGCTCGCATGGTGGCGATGCGAAATGCGACTGACAGCGCGCTGGATTTGATTGATTCCTTACAGCTGGACTACAATAAGGCGCGCCAGCAGGCGATCACGAACGATATCCTGGATATCAGCGGCGGCGCAGAAGCCCTGGCCCAATCGGGCGCATAAGGGGTCATGTCGCAGGGTTTGAAGCGAAATTAATTGGAGGAAGCAAATGGAAGCAACTACCGGGCGCGTTGTACAAATCCAGGGCAGCGTAGTTGATGTGGAATTTGGGGAGGGCAGCCTCCCAGAAATTTATGAAGCGGTAGAGGTAGAAGCCCCGGAAGGGACTCTGGTTTTGGAGGTGGAGCGCCACCTGGGCCGGAACATGGCGCGGTGCGTGGCGATGGATTCCACCGACGGTTTGCTGCGCGGTTTGCCAGCTCACCGCACCGGGAAGCCGATTCAGGTGCCGGTGGGACCCGAGACCCTGGGCCGGATTTTCAACATTTTGGGACAACCCGTAGACGGTCATGGGCCCATTCAAAGCGCGATGCGCTACCCCATTCACCAGCCTGCACCTTCGTTTGACCAACAGGCGACTCGGGTGGAAGTGTTTGAAACCGGCTTGAAGGTGGTGGATTTAATTGCCCCGTTCACCAAAGGCGGCAAAACCGGCATTTTTGGCGGCGCGGGTGTGGGCAAGACGGTGATCATTCAAGAGCTGATCCGCTCGATCGCGACGGTACACAAAGGCAAATCTGTGTTCGCGGGGGTGGGCGAGCGCACTCGTGAGGGCACGCAGCTGTACCGTGAAATGCTGGAATCGGGCGTGATGAAAGACACGGTGATGGTGTTCGGACAGATGAACGAACCTGCGGGCGTGCGTCTGCGCGTGGCGCTGACGGCGCTTTCGATGGCGGAATATTTCCGCGATCAGGGCATGGACGTGCTGCTGTTCATTGATAACATCTTCCGCTTCACCATGTCGGGTTCGGAAGTGTCGGCGCTGTTGGGGCGTATGCCTTCGGCGGTGGGCTACCAGCCGACCCTGGCGACCGAGATGGGTGAACTGCAGGAGCGCATCACCAGCACGCGCACCGGCTCGATCACATCCATGCAGGCTGTGTACGTGCCTGCTGACGACTATTCCGACCCGGCGCCGGTGGCTACCTTCACCCACCTGGATGCAACCATCGCCTTGGAACGCTCGATTGCCGAGAAATCCATTTATCCGGCGGTAGATCCGCTGGCCTCAACTTCGCGTATTTTGGACCCCAATATCGTGGGTGAGGAACATTACCGCACCGCACGCGATGTGCAGCGGGTTTTGCAGCGCTACAAAGATTTGCAGGACATCATCTCGATTCTGGGTATTGACGAATTGAGCGAAGATGACAAGCTGATCGTGGCGCGCGCCCGCAAGATCGAGCGCTACTTCTCGCAGCCGATGTTTGTGGCCGAGCAGTTCACGGGCCGGGAAGGGCGCTATGTGCCCCTGCGCGAGACGGTGCGCGGTTTCCGTGAGATTTTGGATGGAAAGCACGACGATCTCCCCGAACAAGCCTTCTACATGGCCGGGGCAATCGATGAGGTGGTGGAGCGGGCCAAGGAAATGGCCTAAGGAGACTGAGGATGCCCATCCGCTGTGAAATTGTCTCTCAGGATCGGGTGGTGTACACGGACGACGTGGATATCGTCGTTCTGCCCGGCGCGGGGGGTGTGATGGGTGTTTTGCCCAACCACTCACCGGTGCTGACCACCTTGCAGTTTGGGATTATCACGGTTCGCAAGAAGGGTGAAGAGCAGTTCTTCACCGTGGCGGGCGGCGTGGCTGAGGTGCAGCCAGATCAGGTGACGGTTTTGGCAGACGCCGCCGAAAATGTGGAAGAAATTGATACTCAGCGAGCGGAAGCAGCGCGGAAACGAGCGGAGGAACTGCTGCAAAAGGGTGTTGGGCCGGATACCGACCAATACCTGGCGATTCAGGCGGCGCTGCGGCGTTCGAACCTGCGCATTGATGCGGCGCAGCGGCTGCGGCGCTCGCGGCGATCCTAACTTTTAGACACTTGGAGCAGTATGCCTGTCTTTTCTAGAGAATTTGGGGTAGATCTGGGGACCCTCAACGCTGTGGTGGCTGAGGGGAACCAGATTTTAATCCAGGTACCGTCCGTGGTTGCGATCATCCCTGAAGAGCGGAAAATGGTCGAATGGGGACAGGCGGCAAAGGATATGATGGGGCGGGTGCCGGATAATATTCAGGTGCTGCGCCCATTGCAAAACGGCGTGATTGCTGACTATGAGGTGACCGAGGCACTGCTGCGGGTGATGTTGGAGCGGGTTTCGGGGATGACCTTGTTCTTCCGTCCCCGGATCATGCTGACAGTTCCTTACGGGATCACCTCGGTGGAAACGCGCGCGGTGCATGAGGCCGGATTGGGGGCTGGCAGCCGCGAAGTGTATCTGATTCAAGCCCCGTTGGCGGCAGCGTTGGGCGTGGATTTGCCCATCTCGACCCCGACTGGCAACATGATCATCTGTTTAGGCGGGGGAACCGCCCAGGCGGGCGTGTTGGCGATGAATAACATTGTCACCGCTGAAACCAGCCGGGCGGGCGGGCTGCGCATGGACGAAGCCATCATCAGCTATGTGCGTAAGAAATTTGGCGTGATCATCGGTCAGCCGACCGCGGAGCAGGTGAAACTGCGCATCGGTGCGGCCGTGCCTCAGGAGCAGGTGCAGAGCGTTGAGGTCCAGGGGCAAGATCAGGTGACTGGACTGCCGCGGCCGATTTCGCTGACCACGGACGACGTGGTGGATGCGCTGCAGGAGCCTTTGGCCGAGGTAGTGAACACGGCGCGGCGGGTGCTGGAAAAAACTCCGCCGGAACTGATTTCTGATATCATTGACCGCGGCGTGGCGCTGTGCGGCGGCGGGGCTTTGATGCGCGGTATTGACAAATATCTGACCAAGGCGCTGGGCATTCCGGCGTATCTGGTGGATAACCCCAATACCTGCACCGCAGAAGGGGCCGCGCGGGCGATTGGCATGCGCGAGGCGCTGCGGCGCAGCCTGGTGATGGTATAATCCACCATAAGAAGAATGAGAAAGACCGGAGGATTGGTTTATCTCCGGTCTTTTTGTTTAAAGGGTAAAAGCTTATTCCAGATAATAAGTCATGTGCTGCAGGCTGATGATGGGGTCAATGTATTCGACTTGGACGTGTTTGGGAAGGCTGAGCACCAGGGGGGCGTAATTGAGGATGGCGGTTACGCCAGCTTTGACCAGGTCTTCGGCAACTTGCTGAGCGAAGGCGGCGGGCACGGTGAGCATGGCGATCTTGACCTGGGCCTCCTGGATGCGGGCAGGCATGTTCTGAATGTTCTCTACGATCAAACCGTTGATCGAGGTTCCGATCTTCTCTGGATCGTTGTCAAAAGCCATAGACACGCAGAAGCCGCGATTCGAAAAGCCTTGATAGCGGATGATGGCGTGGCCAAGGTCTCCGACGCCCACCAGGGCGATATCCCAATCATGTTTGAGCTTTAGAATGTCTTCGAGACGGTCAATCAAAAAGGGGACGGAATACCCGGTGCCTTGTTTGCCGAATTCGCCGAACTGGGAGAGGTCTTTGCGAATCTGGGCGGCGGAGATGCCCAAAATGTCTCCCAGTTCTTTGGAGGAGGTGGTTTGGACGGCGCGTTTTTGAAGGCGTTGGAGAGCCTGGAGGTAGCGGGGTAAACGTCCAACGACAATATCTGGGATGATGAGTTTTCGGTTCATGCGCATCCTCCAAAGGCAGAGTAGGAAGAAAGATTGATAATCTGTACCAATATTACCAGATTGTACCGAAACACACAAAGAAATCAAGTTATTGGTAATAAAAAAGGTCCGTGAATGGGCTTGAAGGGGCGAGGTGGAGCTCCAAAATTTGCGTGTAGCCAATATCTAGCACGGCCAGCGGGAAGGGCAGGTAGTGACCGGGGGGATTCTCGCGGCTGGGGTCTTCCGGCTGAGAGAGGTAAGCGGCGGAATCGCAGCTGGTGGAAAACGACCACTGCGCGGTGGAACGGGTGAGGGTGAAGGCCTGGGTGGGTGAGACGATCCAACTCAAGGATGTTGCTTGGGCTTGAAAAGGTGAGGCTGAGTGCATACAGGCGGATGGGGCGAGCCGGAGGGGGAAGCGAGTCAGACCGTCGCCAGCACGGCGCAGGGTGAAAACCACCTCAGTTCCGTTTAAGGAGACGGTCAGCTGGCGGCCAGAGGGAGCGGTCAGGGCGAGGGTGTTGGGGGAAAGGGAAGGGGTGTAAACCTCCAGCGGCTCGTCAGGGTGGAAGAAAGCCCCTGGAATTTCGCGCGAGTCGGCCAATGGGCCGATGGAATATTTCCAATCCAGCGGGTCAGAATTGCCGACGGCGAACTGGGAAGGCAGGGCAATCACCGGCTGCGGGCGGCCGCCGTCTGAAAACACGGCGGTGACCAGACGAGCGCCCAGGGGATCCAGAATCAACAGCCAATGGGCGTTGGAGAGGACACATTCGGCCTGGCCGTCGAGGTCTAAGTCTTGGACGCAGTCCTGATGGCTGACGGGTGCTTCGGCCCATTGCGCGGCGTAAAGCAGAAAGCGCAGGTTAGGCAGGTAATTGGCCTGCAGGCGCTGGCGGAGATAGGAGGCTGCGGGTTGGGCAGCCTGCTGAAAAGCCTGCCAGGCGGCGTCTGTGAGGGCGTTGGCGGGCAGGGACTGAAGCTGGGAGGCAATGGAGGGCTGCAGGGCGGCGTAAGCGGAGTTTGCGGGCAGGAACTGGCCGGTCTCTGAGGTGGGACGCAGCGCAAAAGGACGCGGTGTGCACAGCAAATCGGGGCAGAGGCTGGCAGGGGCAGAAACTGGAGAAAACGCGGTGAGATCTTGGATGGAGAGTATCTTTACCCAGGGCAGGCTGGCAAGATAGGCCAGATCGGCGGAATCGGCGTCTGCCCAGGCGGTGGAGGCGAGAGAACCGCCCGCGACCACACCGTCATAGGGGTCTGGGGAGCGGGCCGAGAGGAGCAGGCGGTGCAGCAAGGAGGCATCAACGCCCAGAGCGGTCGATTTGGAAGCATAGGGGTGGGCGGGAAGGGGAATCAGGCGCTGGGAACCGCGGCGCACCACCAAACGGGTAGCCCCCGGCAGGTAGGCAAAAGCTGTGTCGTATTCACCCGAAAGCAGAGGTGAAAAGGCAGCGTTGCCAAGAGGCAGGCCATAAGTTTCGGTCAGTTTGCGAGATTGGACCAGAGCATATGCGGCGGCATAGGGCGCGGTCTTGCTGCCGTCGGCTAAATCCAGCAAGCCAGCCTGCTGCAGAGCGGCCAGGTTGGGGATTTGGCCCAAGAAATCGAGAGCCTGGAGGTTTTGAGGGGTTTTGAGGTCCAGGAGGGTCAGCGGCACCTGGGCGGCGGCGGCGTTTGACAAGAGGTGCTTCAGCCCGTGGCGGGTGCCGTTGGGGCCGGTGTGGGCTCCATCCCAGGAGCGCAGCAGGGCGGCGGGGGTGCGCGCGTCGAGGGTGTCCCAAAAGGCGAGCAGCAGAGGAGCCTGGGCTGGGGCCGGATCGGAAAGGGAGAGTCGATCGGTGACTTCGGCTCTTGAACCGCTTTCAGAGGGAATCCAATGCAGTTGGAGGCGAAGCCGCGCTGGATCCGCAGAGATCGGAAACTCCCAGGATACGGCTCCAGAGAGAGACGGGGTTTGCGGGGGTGCAAGCTGGGTGGGCGTGCCGACCGAACGCAGAACAGGCGGTTGGTCAGCGGTCAGGGTCAAAATCTGGGCTGAATCCCAATCCTGGCTGGAAAAACCGGCGGGCAGATCGACAGGAGAGACAAGGTGGGAGCCGGGACGCTCATCCACAAGGAGGACGAGCTGACCCGCGGGCAGGGGCCGGGAAGGCGGGAGCAGAAAATCGGCGCGGAGCTGAACAGCATCCGGGATGGCACGGGCGGAAAATGCGGCTAGCTGGCAAGGAGGCGCGGCGGGACAAGGGTTGAGCCAGCGCACATTTTGCGCCTGCCAGGGGTCGGCGGGTGAAAAAAGAACTGGCTTTGCGGGTCGGCAGGCACCCAGCGCCGTGACCAGCAAAGCCAGAAGTGCGGCAAGACACAGACGTGAACGCAGGCTTGCCCCTGAATACACGTTTATTCCCGATCGCGGCCCATGAGCAAAAAGGCGTAATACAGCAGGGTGGACACCGCTTGAATGGCGGCGGCGACGTAGGTGAGGGCGGCGGCATCCAGAACGGCGTTAATGCCCTTGGATTCCTGCTGGTAGATCACACCTGAGGTGGTAAGCCAGGCCTTGGCGCGGCGGGTGGCGTCGAACTCCACCGGCAGGGTGATGAAGGCAAAGAGGGCGGTGGCGGCGAAGAGCAGCAGCCCGGCCCAAGCGATCTGCGTGCCGATGGTGCCGGCCAGGAAGAGGCCGACCATGAAGATGATGGGACCCACCCAACTGCCAATTTGCACAGCAGGGACCATAGCGGTGCGGAAGCGCAGGGGAACGTAATTTTCCGCGTCCTGAATGGCGTGGCCGGCCTCGTGGGCGGCGATGCCCGCGGCGGCCAGGCTGGGGCTGCCGTACACGTTGGGGGACAGGCGCAGAACTTTGTGCGCGGGGTCGTAATGGTCGCTGAGGAAGCCAGAGACCTGCTCTACCCGCACGGAGCGCAAACCGCTGGAATCCAACATGCGGCGGGCAACTTCGGCGCCGGTGAGGCCCACATAGCTGCGCTGGCGCGAATAGCGGTCAAACGCACCTTTGACTTTGAACTGGGCCCAAAAGCCGAGCAGCAAAGCTGGAAGGCTGAAAAGAAGGTATAACCCATACCCACCCAAAAAGCTGAACATAGATCCTCGCTTGATCTCCTGTGTTTTACGGTTAAAGGTTATGTGACATCTTTGTACATCGGTTCTATTTTATCTGGAAATGATTAAAAACAGTTTAAAGCTGTACAAGAATCATATAAAAAACGCCCCCGATTGGGAGCGTTTTGGGTTTGTGGCGCGCCCGCCGAGACTCGAACTCGGGCTTCTGCCTCCGGAGGGCAACGTGATGTCCACTTCACTACGGGCGCAACAGTACTATTTTACCATAGCGGAAAGGATACGCAAAGGTTAAGCGTCGAGCGAAAATCAGGCGGCGGCGGTGGGCGAGAGGGACTGCATCTCGGTGCGCAGGCGGTCGATGATCCGTTGATTGCCTTGCTCATCACCCAATTTGGCCAACTGGTGTTTCTTGTGGGCCAGTTCGCCGCACAGGCGATAAAAGCGGCGCGTGGCCGTGTAGCGGCCGTTGAAGAGGGCGTTCATATGGGCAGCGGTGCGGCTCCAAGGCGAGCAGGCCGTCTGGTATTGGGGGGCGGTGAGGACGCCAAGAGCAATCTCTTCTTGTAAGTGCTGAACCAGCAGTCGTTTTTCGGCGTAGACGCGGTAGAGCACGAAAGCGAACATGAGCGCCCAACCCAGCCAATCGAGCAGGCTGCCAAAGACGAACCCGCCCAGGCCAGGGACGACGCTGGCGATGAGGTTGTGCACGGAATGGGTGAAAGCGGCGGCGGTGAGGCCCGCCAGGGGGGCCAGGATCTTGACGGTGGAGGATTTGCTGAGGCGCGCTGCAGCCAGGCCAATGCCGGTGAAGGAGGTGTAAAAAGGGTGCTGCCAGCCGACAATTAGAACGCGGATGATGACCAGCGCAAAAATGCCGCTCCAGCCGTCCTGCTGGTAACCGTAATTGTAGATGTAAAAAGCGTTTTCGGTGGCGGCAAAACCCAGCGCTGTGACGGCGGCATAGATGAGGCCGTCCAGGATGGAGTCAAATTCGTTGCGGAAGACCAGAAAAACCAGAAGGACAGCCAACCCCTTAAAGATTTCTTCGATGATGGGGGCGGCCAGGGTGGAACTGGTGATCTCCGCGGCCATCTCGGAGCCAGTGAGCAGGTATACACCCACACCAACCGAGGTGTTGAGCACAAAAGAAAGCCCAGCGGCCACCAGCGCGCCCCAGGTGAAGGCCGCGCCCAGCAAAATCTTCGGTTCTTTTTCGTACCGGTCGAGCCAGTAGACAAAGACAGCAAAGAGGAGCATGGGCACAAAACCGAAGAAGATGGATACCAGGAGGGCCACAGCGATCTCCGCAGGGGAAAAATTCAGGAGGATTGAAAATGCAGGGCAGTGCGTTCGACGCGGGCCGCGTTGGCAGGAATGCCGAGGGCGTCCAGAACTTCTTCTGGGCGTCCGGTGGCGCCTTCGCGGGCGGAAAGCTGCATGTGCAGGGTCGGCGGTTGGCTGGAGGCCACGGTGAGGGACTCAACGAGCGGGCGCAAGTTGTACTGCTTTTCGCGGCGCACGCGCATGAGTTCAGAAGCGGCCAGCAGGTCGTCTACGGCGGCGCGAAGGGCTTCGAGGGACGGCGGATCGAGCAGCCAGAGGGTGTATTCGGCAGAACGCACCTGGGTTTGCAGGGACGGCAAGCTAAGATCCACGATTTCAACTTGCTGAATGAGTAACCCCGGAGGGGCGGCTTTTTGCAGGGCGGATTGCACCTGGGCGGGTGGGAGGTCTTCCTCCAGCCAGGCGTCCAGTACCTCAGCCTGACTGGTCATACCTAGGGGCAGGGGGCAGGCCTGGTTGAGGCGGGGTTGGGGATGAAAGCCCTGGGAATAGGCCAGGGGAAGCTGTGCGCGGCGGAAGGTGCGCTCCCAAATGCGGTGAACATCCAGATTGGCGGTGTAGCGCAGGTCTGGTCCCTTGGTGTACAGGATCCGGCAGCGGATGGTCATGCGGTTTCCTCCGGAACGGGGGTTGAGCGGGGGGCGGGAATGGGACAGAACCATTCATCCTCGCCGAGGGAGCGGCGCATTTCGTTGAAAGCCGGCAGAATACCGCAGGCGTAGCACTGTTCGCGGCAATCAGGGCGCAGACATTCTTCTTGGCTCATCTTGAATTCCTGAATCAGGTAGCTTTTGCGAACGCCGGGGGAGATGTGATCCCAGGGGAAAATCTCATCCAGGGGGCGTTCACGGTGACTGTAAAAATCGGGATCGAGGCCAGCTTCTTCGAAGGCAGCCTGCCAGGATTCAAAATTGTGCTGATCTTGCCAGGCGTCAAATTTGACCCCGCGCTTCCAGGCGGCGTAGACCACTTCGGCCATGCGCCGGTCACCGCGGCTGAGCCAGGATTCGAGCAGGGTGTCGTGCGGGTCGGTCCAGGTGACTTTTACCCCGGCGGTACGCAGTTCATCCCGAACGATACGCAGTTTAGAGCGGATGAGATCGAAGGAATTGGTGGCAGCCCATTGGAAAGGTGTGTGCGGTTTGGGAACCAGGGTGCCCAGGCCGATGTTGAGGTTGGCACGCCTGCCGATGACCGAGCGGCCTTCGCGTAGGACGGCTTTGCACAGGTCCACAATGGCCTGCACATCCTCCATCGTCTCTCCGGGCTGACCGATCATGAAATAGAGCTTGACGGTCGTCCAGCCGCGGCTGTAGATGGCGCGGGCCGTGTCCAGGAGCTGCTGGGAGGCGATGGGCTTGTTGATGATGCGGCGCATGCGGTCGGAGGCGGCCTCGGGGGCGAGGGTGAAACCGCCCTGCCGTGATCCGCGCAGTTTTTCCATGAGGTCAATGGAGAAGGAATCAATACGTAAAGAAGGCAGAGAAATGGTCAGGTGACGCTGTGCAAAGCGCTCCGACATGGTTTCGACCAGTTCGAGGATGGGTCGGTAATCGGAGGAGGAGAGGGAGAGCAGAGCGACCTCTTCAAAGCCGGTGGAGGTCAGGGCTTGTTGGATGGCGTCGACGACCTCGGCCACGGGGCGCTCGCGAACGGGGCGGTTGATGACCCCGGCGTGACAAAAACGACAGCCGCGGGTGCAGCCGCGCATGATTTCCACGGCGATGCGGTTATGGACGACATCAATGTTGGGAACCAGGAAGCGCGTCGGCGGAGGCGGCAGGGTGGGGACGATGCGCTTGAGGATGGTTGGGGGTGCGGAAGGGTGAATGCAGCGTACCTGGGCGATGGTTCCATCGGGGTGATATTCCGGCTCGTAGAAGGAGGGCACATACACGCCGGAAATCTGAGCCAGGCGCTCCAGCAGAGCGGGACGAGGAGCGTTCGAGGTTTTCCAGGCCTGATGCGCGGCGACGATCTCATGGATGACCTCTTCGCCTTCGCCGACCACAAAGGCATCGATGAAGGGGGCCATTGGCTCGGGGTTGTAGGCGGTGTGTCCGCCGGCGATGACCAGGGGATGATTGTCCCCACGTTCTGCTGAACGCAGGGGGATTTGCGCCAGATCGAGGAGGTTGAGGGTGTTGGTGAAAAGGGTCTCGTAGGGCAGGGTGAAGGCGAGGATGTCAAAGTCGGCCAGGGCGCGGCGGGATTCCAGGGCATAGAGCGGGATGTCGGCCTGCCGCATAGCGGCTTCCATATCCAGCCAAGGGGCGTAGGCGCGCTCGGCGAGCACGTCTGGGCGTTGGTTGAGGGATTCGTAGAAGATAGCCAGACCCAGGTTGGGCAAGCCGATGTCGTAGATATCCGGGAAGATCAGGGCAACATGGGTGGAAACGGAATCCCAGGGTTTGCGCACCTGATTAAATTCGCCGCCGTGGTAGCGGCCTGGTTTTTCAACCGTTAATAAAATCCGCTCGAGGCGGTCCTGAATCTCTTGGGGAGTTAACAAGCTCTCATCCTTTGTTGTATTCGGCCAAAATGTGCCTAATTGTACCCGTTTTTTTGCACCTTGGGCGGCAGGATGAAAAAACACCCTGCCGATAGGTGGGGCAGGGTGTGGGGTGGACCAGGGGGTAGGCGTTAGAGAACACCTTTGTACATGCCGCCTTCTACGGTGAGCATGACCCCGGTGATGTAGGAAGCGGCTGGGGAAAGCAGGAAAACGGCAGCGCGGGCAAATTCTTCCGGTTTGGCCAGACGGCCCAAGGGGCTTTCGGCGGCCTGCTTTTGAATTTCCTCTTCCACGCTGGTATTGTTCTTCTGGGCGCGGAATTCCATCAGGTCGCGCACGCGTTCGGTCTCGGTCCAGCCGGGGAGGATGGAGTTGAAGCGGATACCCTGAGGGCCCAGTTCCAACGCAAGGGACTTGGTAAGGCCGACGGTGGCAGCGCGGATGCTGTTCGAAAGCACCAGATTGGGGATGGGCTGCTTGACAGAATAAGATGTGATGGTGAGCACCGAAGCGGCAGAAGATTGGCGCAGGGTGGGCAAGGCGGCGCGGATGAGGCGCACCTGACTGAGGAAAGAGAGATCAACGGCTTTTTCCCAGGTGGCATCATCAAAGGTTTCGAAAGCGCCGGAAGGCGGACCGCCCGCGTTGCATACCAGCAGATCCAGGCTGCCGAAAGCGGACAGGGTGTCTTTGACGGCGGCGGCTGGGCCTTCGGGAGAGGTCATATCGGCGGGGATGGGCTGCACCTGAGCGCCGGTTTCCTGGTGAATTTTCTCGGCGGCCTGGGTGAGGGTTTGGCCGCCGCGGCTGTTGAGGGCGATGCGGCAGCCTTCTTGGGCCAGCAGCAGAGCAGTGGCATAGCCCAGGCCGCGGCTGGCGCCGGTGATGAGGGCAACTTTCCCTTTGAGGTTAAGGTCCATTGAAGCCTCCTAGATTAACTCGATTTGGTGTTGGAGAACAGGAAGGTCAGGCCAGTGATTCTCAAAGTAGGTGAGGACGTTCATCAGGCTGGCCTGGGCTACATTACGATCTGAGGTGAGCAGAGCTGCGCCAATGACCGCCTGAGACCGGTGATCCTGGAGATCCAGCTCTGCGGTGGAGAGGTTAAATTCGCGGTGCAGACGGGTCAAGACAGGCTTAATCTGGCTGCGTTTCTCCTTCAGCGAGCGGCAGCCGGGGATTTCGATGTGCAGAGTGAGGATGCCAATGACCATCGCGGATCTCAAAACCTCTGTCAGTCAAGATGCATTTACTTTAATGCATTGAAGGGAGAGAGTCAATTCATGCTGCGCTGCGATTTGCCGCTGGGCTTCCCTCTTGCGGATTGGGTCAGCGCCGGGTACAATGCCTGACACAAATGCCTGCCGGGGAGCAAGAAGCCGGCATGAAAAGGACCTGGATGGATACTGAGACCGCTTATCAAGAGGCGTTAACCTACCTGTACAGTTTTGTGGATTACAGCATGACGCGGGCGCTGCAATTTTCGCCTGAGAAATTTGATTTATCACGCATGGAGCGCCTGTTGGAGCGGCTGGGGAACCCACAGCAGCGCTACCCCATTGTGCATGTGGCCGGCACCAAGGGCAAAGGCTCTACAGCAGCCATGATTGCCTCGGTGTTGACCGCGGCGGGGTATCGGGTGGGGTTTTACACCTCTCCCCATCTGCAAGATTTTTCCGAACGGATGCAGTTGGACGGAAGATTGATTTCGCATCGGCAGCTGGCCGACCTGGTGGCGGAGATGAAACCGGTGGCGGCGGAGATACCGCAACTGACCACCTTTGAGCTGACCACAGCGGCGGCGTTTTTGTTTTTTGCGCGCCAGGGGGCCACGGCAGCGGTGATTGAGGTGGGGCTGGGGGGGCGGCTGGACGCCACGAACGTGGTTTCTCCGTTAGTCTCGGTGATCACATCGATTTCCTATGACCATATGAACCTGTTGGGCAGCACCTTGGGACAGATTGCGGCAGAGAAAGCCGGGATCATCAAGCCGGGCAGGCCAGTGGTCAGCGCACCGCAAAAGATGGAAGCGCTGGAAGTGATCGAGCACACGGCCGAAAGCCGGCAATCTGCGCTGACGGTGGTGGGGCGAGATGTGCTGTTCGCTGACTGGACACACCAGATGGATGGACAAACATTCCTGGTATGGCGGGCCGAAGAGCAAGAAACCGTGAACCGCTGGATAGACGCGGGCGGCGACGGGCCGCATGGGCCGGTGCAGCTGCGCACGCCTTTGTTGGGTTATCATCAGGTGGAGAACGCGGCCACGGCTTACGCGGCTTTGCTGAGCGTGCGCGAAGCCGGTCTGCCGGTGGAGGACGCGGCCATTCAGCGCGGCTTTGCCGAGGTCTTTTGGCCAGGTCGTTTTGAGGTGCTGCGGCAGGAACCGCCGGTGGTGGTTGATTCAGCCCATAACCGCGATTCCGCGCTGCGGCTGCGGCTGGCGATTGAAGATTACCTTCCGGGGAGACCGGTTGTGCTGCTGTTTGGGGCCTCGGAAGACAAGGATTTAGAGGGGATGTTCGCGGAACTGCTGCCGCGGGTGCGGCAGGTGGTGGTGACTGAATCCTTTCATCCGCGGGCAGCCAAGGCAGAAGATCTGGCCGCTTTGGTGCGGCGTTTTGGGCGCCCGGTGGAAATAGTGCGGCCGGCGCGGACGGCGCTGCAACGCGCCATGACCCTGGCGGGCAGTTCGGCGGCGGTTGTGGTGGCTGGGAGTCTGTTTATTTCAGCTGAGGCCCGCGATGCATGGCAGGCACTGGGGCTGCCCTTGCGCCGGTTTGCGACATGGGATGAAATGGATGATGAATCACCGCTCCGGTGAGGGTACAATAGGGATGAGGAAAAAATAGTGAATATGAAGTCTGACGATTGGTATTCCCGGCAAAGCAACCCTGAAGATTTTTCTTCCGCGATTCACCAGCGGACGGAAGAGTTGTACCGCGTGCCGGATTGCGAGCCGGACGAAGACGGTATCATTGAATGCCCTGTGATGATTCTGCGGGATATTGTGGTGTTCCCGCGGATGATCTCCCCGGTGTTTATCCCGCCGGGGGCTAACTTGCTCGCGATTCAGGAAGCCCAGTTTAATTTCCAGACGGTAATCGGGCTGGTGCAGCGCGACCCCGAAGTGGATGAGCCGACCGCGCAAGATTTTCTGCCGATCGGTACGGAACTGGCGGTAGGACGGCTGCTGTCTATGCCGGAGGGCAACAATTCGGCGTTGGTGCAGGGACGGCGGCGTGTGGAAGTGGTGGAATTTGTGCAGGAAGAGCCGTTCTTCCGCGTGCGGGCACGGGTGATTGAGGAACCGGCGGATGTGGACCGGACGATTGACGCTCTGATGCGCACGGCGCGGGATTTATTTGAACGCTGCGTGCAGCTTGACCGTAGTTTGCCGGACGAAGCTCATCTGTATTCGATGAATTTAAGCGAACCGGGATGGCTGGCGGATATGATCGCTACGGCCATTTCCCTGCCCTTTAAGGAGCGGCAGGCTCTGCTGCTGCTGCCTGACCCGATTGAACGGTTGAAGCGGGTGAACTGGCTGTTGGCGCAGGAGCTGGATGTTTTACAGCTGGAGGATGAGATCCAAACGCGGGTGCAAAGCGAAGTTGACCGCAGTCAGCGCGAATATTACCTGCGTGAACAAATGAAGGCGATTCAAACTGAGCTGGGCGAGGGGGATATCTGGCTGAGGGAAATCAATGAGCTGCGCGGCCGGGTGGAGCAGGCTGACCTGCCGGACGAGGCCAGGGCAGCGGCTGTGCGCGAACTGGAACGGCTGACGCAGATGCCGGCGATGGCCCCCGAGGTGGGGATCATCCGTAATTATCTGGATTGGATTCTGGACCTGCCCTGGCGCACGGCCACGGAAGACAACCTGGATGTGCGCCATGCCGCCAAGGTTCTGGAAGATAACCATTACGGGTTGGGACGTGCCAAAGACCGCATTATTGAATACATAGCGGTGCGAAGCCTGAAGCCAAAACGCCTGCGTCAGCCGATTCTGTGCTTTGTGGGCCCCCCGGGAACGGGCAAGACCTCGCTAGGGCGATCCATCGCTGAATCATTGGGGCGAAAATTTGTACGCCTGTCTTTGGGCGGAGTGCGCGACGAGGCGGAAATTCGCGGCCACCGACGCACCTATATCGGGGCGCTGCCCGGGCGAATTTTACAGACGATCAAGCGGGCGGGGAGCATTAACCCGCTGTTTATGCTGGATGAAATTGATAAGTTGGGGGCGGATTTTCGGGGTGATCCGGCGGCAGCGCTGCTGGAGGTGTTGGATCCGGAGCAAAACAACGCTTTTTCAGATCATTTTCTGGAGCTGTCCTTTGATTTGTCGCAGGTGATGTTCATCACCACGGCCAACAGTATGGCTTCTATCCCTCCGGCGCTGTTGGACCGTATGGAAGTGATTGAATTCCCAGGTTATATCGAGGAAGAGAAACTGGAAATCTCGCGGCGGTTCCTTATTCCGCGCCAGTTGGAAGAAAGCGGCCTGGAGGATCTGGAGATCAAATTCTTGGACGAAGCGGTCAAACGCATTGTCCGTGAGTACACCTATGAAGCGGGGGTGCGCAATCTGGAACGCGAGATTGGGCGCATGTGCCGGAAAGTGGCGCGCTTGAAATCGGAGAAACGACCGTACCCCACGCGTCTGGGGGCCGCCCAGGTGGAAAAATTCCTGGGCCCGCCGCAGTTCTTCCAGACGGAAGCGGAGCGGCAGGATGAGGTGGGCGTGGCCACGGCCATGGCCTGGACCGAAAACGGTGGAGAAATTATGCCAGTGGAGGTTCTGATTCTGGAGGGCAAGGGCAACTTGCAGATCACCGGTCAGGTGGGCGAGGTGATGCAGGAGTCGGCTCAGGCGGCTTTGTCGTACCTGAAGTCGCGGGCGCGCGAGCTGAAAATCGACAGCGAGGTGTTTGAAGGGCTGGACATTCACATTCACATACCGGAGGGCGCCATTCCGAAGGACGGCCCCAGCGCGGGGATCACCCTGGCGACGGCGCTGATTTCGGCTTTCACCGAAAGACCGGTATTTAAAGAGGTGGGGATGACCGGTGAAATTACCCTGCGGGGGCGGGTGCTGCCGGTGGGCGGCGTGCGCGAGAAAGTGTTGGCGGCGCACCGCGCCGGGCTGAAAACGGTGATTTTGCCTGAACGCAACATGAAAGACTTGGTGGATGTGCCCAAGCGGGTACGCGATGAATTGAAACTGGTACCGGTGAGCCACATGGATCAGGTACTGGCGGTGGCGATTGCCCCTGAGGCCAGCCGCCCGCCGCGGGTTTCGAAAAGCAAGCCGAAAGAGAAGGTCAAAGCTGGCGAGGACAGCAGCGCAGGGGCACCGCCTGCGGCAGCTGAGTGATACAGCTTTTCTATCATTAAATCAAAAGAGCTGCTCGCTTTTCGGGCAGCTCTTCTTATTTGATGATGTTGGAACTTATTCCCTTGGCGGTTGGTTGGGGTATTTCTCAACGATGTCGGTTTGCACCTTGCGGATGCCGTTGCGCACCTGGGTAAGGGTGCGGTCCAGCTCACTTTCCAGGGCCAGGAGGCTGTTGATGACGTACTCATCGGCCTGCTGACGGGTGTTTTCAGCCTCAGCCTGGGCTTGGGCCTGAATTTGTTCGGCGCGAGCCTGGGCAGCCTGAACAATGGAGGTCTGGTCGATGATCTGTTCACCTTTTTCCCGCGCGAGTGCCAGGGTGCGGTTAGCTTCTTCGGTGGCCTGTGCGAGGATACGGTCGCGCTGAGCGGTGAGCTGCTGGGCGCGTTTGATCTCCTCAGGGATGGAGGTCTTCATCTGGTCGATGATATCCAACATGCGGTCTTCATCAATGATGACGCTGTGGGTAAACGGAATGGAGCGACTTTCGTTGAAGAGCTCTTCCAGACGGTCCACCAAATGCAGAATATCCATGTTATCCCTCCATCTGTGTGTAGACCTCAAGTTGCAAGGTTGACACCCGCTGACCCATCTTTCAATCCCGTAGAGAGGTCAAAGGAACAATTTGTTGGTCGTTGCCTAATTCGCGAAAGCGGGCGTAGAGCGCATCGGCGACGAGGGGTGGAACCATGAAAGAAACGTCGCCGCCCAATGAGGCCACCTCCCGCACGGTGGTGGAGGAGATGAAGGTGTGCTCCTCGCTGGTAATGAGCGCTACAACTTCGACATCCGCTTCTAAATGATGGTTGGCGAGGGCCATGCGGAATTCGTATTCGAAATCTGAGAATACGCGCAGACCGCGGACGATCACCTGAGCATTGACTTCTTGACAGAATTTTACCGTCAGGCCGGAATATCCAGTTACCACTATTTTAGCGTCATTTGCAAAAGTTTGCCGCGTCAATTCCAGGCGGTCTTCTGGGGAGAAGAGCGAATTTTTAAGGGGCTTGTTGTAGACGGCCACAATGACTTCGTCAAAGAGACGGGAGGCCCGACGGGCGATGTCCATATGGCCGTAATGGATGGGGTCAAAGGTCCCCGGAAAAACAGCGCGTACCATTAGCTCAATTCCCCTTTCGTCGCCGCCCAGAAGCGGTCAAAAACGCGGCTGAGGTTAGCGTGTTCGGGAAGTTGGAGTTCTGGATCCATGGCAAAGAGCTTTTGCGCTTGTTCCCGGGCAATTTCGATCAGGCGGACATCGGTGAGGCTGGCCATCTTGAGTTCCATGAAGCCGGACTGGCGCGAGCCAAGGAAATCCCCGGGGCCGCGCTGTTCCAGGTCGCGTTCGGCCAGGACGAAACCATCGCTGCTTTGTTCCATAGCGACCAGACGCTCATTTTCGACCGCATTTTCGGATTCGGGAATGAGCAGGCAGTAGGATTGATCTGGCCCACGGCCCACACGTCCGCGGAACTGGTGTAATTGGGCCAGACCAAAGCGGTTGGCGCCTTCGATGAGCATGACGGTGGCGTTGGGAACATCTACACCGACTTCGACCACGGAGGTGGACACCAGGATTTGGTATTCTCCGTCGCGGAAGCGAGCCATCACCTGTTCTTTCTCATCCGGGCGCATCCGCCCGTGCAGCAGGCCCAATTTGAGATGCGGGAAGACTTCGCGCTGTAAGCGTTGATGTTCTTCCACGGCGGCTTTGCTGTCATCTTCGCGCTCGCCTTTTTCTACCAGGGGGTAAATGATAAAGGCCTGGCGGCCCTGTTCAATCTGCGTGCGCAGGAGGTGATAGGCGCGTTCGCGCTCCAGCGGGTGGAGAACGTGGGTTTCGATGGGCATACGGCCTACGGGCATCTCATCCATCACAGCCAGGTCGAGATCGCCGTAGAGGGTGAGGGCCAGCGAGCGAGGGATGGGTGTGGCGGTCATGACCAGCAGGTGGGGGTTTTCACCTTTGCCGCGCAAGGCGGCGCGCTGGGCAACACCGAAGCGGTGCTGTTCATCGATCACGGCCATTTGCAGGCGTTGGAAGGTGATGGGGTCTTCGATGAGGGCGTGGGTGCCGATCACCAGACGGATGGACCCATCGGCGAGGCCAGAGCGGATGGCAGCTTTTTCAGCTTCGGAGGTGTCGCCTACCAACAGGGCAATTTCAGCGGGGCGCAGCAGGTTGGAACCGTCCTCAGCAGCCAGGAGACGGGAGAGGCTGCGGTAATGCTGTTCGGCAAGGATGCTGGTGGGGGCCATGAAGGCCACTTGGGCGCCTGCCTGAATGACGACGGCGGCGGCCAGGCCGGCAACAACCGTTTTGCCGGAGCCGACATCGCCCTGGAGCAGGCGGTTCATGGGGCGGCCGGAACGCAGATCGCTTTCCAGGTCGGCCAGGGCTTTACGCTGGGCATTGGTCAATTCGTAGGGCAGGCGCTGGATCTGTTCATCCAACCAGCCCGCAGGCGGTTCGAACACCTGAGCGGTGAGCGACTGCCAGCTTTGCTTCTGGCGCTGAACGCCGAGCTGGAGCAGGAAAATTTCATCAAAGGCCAGACGGCGGCGGGCGGCCGTGAGACTGTCCATCGAATCGGGGAAATGGGCGTTGCGGATGGCGGTGGACAGGTCGGGCAGGTTGGTCTCTTCTCGCACCGAGTTAGGGAGATGGTCTGTGAGGCGGGAGGCCCAGAAGGTGACGGTTTGGTGCAGGATGCGGCGCAGATTCTTCTGGGTGACCTGGGCGGTGAGTGGATAGACCGGCACAATGCGGTTGGTATGGAGGTGTTCCTGTTCCAGGCTCTCCCAATCGGGATTGTTCATGACCTTACGGCCCAGGTACATATCCACTTTGCCGGAGAGGACAATTTGATCGCCGGATTTTAGCTTATTGGCGATGTAAGGGCTGTTAAACCAGGTGACCCGCAAGAAACCTGTGCCGTCGGTGATGACGGCTTCGGTTAACTGCGACTGACCGCCGCGGATGGGGCGCACGATGATACTCTGGATGGTGCCCAAAACAGTGAGTTCGTCTCCATATTCCAGGCGGTTGATGGGCTTAAACTGGGAATAGTCATCGTAGCGCCGGGGGAAGAAATACAACAGGTCGTTGAGGGTCTCCAGGCCCAGGGAGCGCAGCGATTGGGCGTAGCGTGTACCGATGCCGCTGATGACGGTGAGCGGCGCATCCAGACCCTGAACCGGTTCGGATTTGGGCGGAACCGGACGAGCAGGGCGCAGATTTGGGGCGGCGGGCGGCGGAGGGAGCAAATCGTCCGCGGGGCCTGCTTCCACCGGCCGGGCGGGTTTGGGGCGAGCGGGGGGAATGGGTTTGCGCGGGGCTGCCGGTTGAGCCTGGTTGGCAGCCAATTGGGGATGTTCGCTTTGAAATTCTTTCAGCAGGGTTAACAGGTCCGCCAGTGCCTGGCTGCGTTCTTCGCTTTCCAGGTTGGGGTAGTTCAACAGCCTGGTGCGGACCGTTTCGATTAACGTTTCGGGATAATTGAGCGTTTGGGCTTCTGTATCCCAGGCAGGCACAATTTTATCCAGGCCGCCCACCACAGCGCGATTATCGTACCCGCGCTCGGCTTCCAGTTTGAAGAATTTTTGCAATTTCTCGATCGGTGATGGCATGCGTTTATTTTACCGCAAAGTGATCTAAACCAGTGAATTCATCCGAAAAACATTCGGCGGCACGCAGCCGCCGAATGAATGAGGTCAAGTGAGCCTGCATTAGTTGAGCCGAGGTGCCCCCAAAGGTTTTTCGGCAACGAAGAGGCCGAAAGTGCGCGGGCCAAAGATGGCGGCTGTGGAAAGGTTGATGGAGTGGGTGGTGAAAGGCGTTTTGGGGAACATTTCATGAGAATGTTCCTTAATCGCATGGATCTCTGGCGAAGCGGGCGCGGCCGTTTGCAGTACAGCGACATGCTTGAGCTGGTCGTATTCGTCCAGAAATTCCAGGAAATAGTTCTCGGCGTGCCGCACACTTTTGACCTTTTCCATCGGGGTGAGTTTGCCTTCTTCGAGGGTAAAGATGGGGTAAAGACCGATCATTTCGGTAACAAACCCCTGGCCCTGGTCAATGAATTGGTTGCGGTGCAGGTACGAGGCGCCTGGTGTGCACAGGACGGTGTAAATGTGGGGAATCTGACTGCGGATGGCATGTTCCACGGCGGGCAAGGATTCGCCCTGTAGGACAATTTCAGCGGCGGTTTCGACCAGAAGTCCCAGGCCGACGGAGACCGCGCAGGAGTCGATCACCTGGTAATTGGAACCGTTGTGGAGCAGGCGGACGGCTTCTTGAGCGTTGGCCACCAGGGGGGTGAGATGGCTGGAATGGAGGACGCACAGGATCTTATCGAACCGGGCCGATAGGCTGATCAGCAGATCGCGGATCTGTTCCACCGAGGGGATGATTAACTGGGGGTGTGGATTTGCCAGGACAGAAGCTGGTAAATTCGCAGCGCGCAGCTCGTCACTATTGGCGTAGGTGCGGCCTGCATAGCTGACCGGCAGCGAAATCTGATGAACGAAACCGCGGGTGGCGGCGTTCATTTGGGAATATTGGGCGGTGCTGTCTGTGACGATGCAAATCGAAGGCATACGCGGTACCGGCTTACTCAATGGCGATGATGAATTGATAATGGGGCTGGCGGCCCTCATGAATTTCGATCTCGTGGGTTGGATATTGCTGACGGATTTGGTCTGCGATGCGGTTGACTTCGTCTTTGGCAATATCTGCACCGTAGAACAGGGTGATGCGTTCTCGATCGGCGGTCTCGGCTTTTTCCAGCAGCCCGAAGATGGCCTCGGAGAGGTTTTGGGAGGACAGTACCAGTTTACCGTTCAGGAGGGCGATGACCTCACCTTCGCGAACTTCGATGCCGTTGATTTCTACCGAGCGGGTTGCGGTGGTGACTTCGCCGGTTTCAACATCCTGGAGGGCTGATTTCATATCCTCGGCGACTTTATCCAGATTGCCGTCGGGCATGCAGCGCAGCATGGCGCTGAGACCCTGAGGGACGCTGACGGAGTGGATGACGCGCACTTTTTTGGTGGTCATGGAGGCGGCATTTTGGGCGGCCATGACGATATTTTTGTTATTGGGCAAGATGATGACCTGATCGGTGGGCAGGTTTTCGACACAGCGCAGGATTTCTTCCGTGCTGGGGTTCATGGTCTGCCCACCTTCGACGATGGCGTTGACGCCCAGGCTGGCGAAAATGCGCGAGATGCCGGCGCCAGGGGAGACAGCGATGACGGCAATGGTGCCGGGTTCGACCCCCGCCAGGTTGAAATTGGGGATCTGGTCGCCTTCTTTTTGGTTGAGCTGGTACACCAGATTCTCGAAGGTGCCTTTGATGATGGTTCCGATGCTCTCGACGTACTCATAGGCTTTGTAGCGTGCCTCGTTGGCTACATGGATGTGCAGGCGGTACATGCCGTCACCTTCGCCCAATTGGATGGATGTGCCGATGTCGGTGAGGGCGTTGTAGAAACTCTCCAACTCCAACGGCTGTTTGGGTTCAAAGTCAATCACCCATTCCAAATCTTGCCCAGGCTCGATGGTTTCCATGGTATCGTCCATATTGATTGCGGATAATGACTGAACCGGCATCAGCGGGCTTTCGAGAGACTGATGGTTGAGATGACGCAGCATGCCTTCGAGAATGAAAAACAAACCTTTGCCGCCGGAGTCGACCACACCCGCCTGCTTGAGAATGGGGAGCAGCTCTGGGGTACGCTGGACGGAGGCGTCGGCGGCCTGAACCAGTTTTTCAAGGATGAGGTGCAGGTCTTTAGTTTCGGCCAGGGCAGCTTCCCCCGCGGCGGCCACATCTTTGGCTACGGTGAGGATGGTGCCTTCCACAGGACGGACGACGCCTTTATAGGCGGTGTTGCGGGCTTCGCCCAGGGCGCGGACGAACAACTCGGCGTCCATCGTTTCGAGGTTGTCCAATTCGCGGGCAAATCCACGCCATAACTGAGAAAGTATGACACCGGAGTTGCCGCGCGCACCCATTAATGCGCCCTGAGAAATGGCATGGCCGACCTTGCCGACCCGTGTTTCTTTGAGGTTGGCAATTTCGTTGTAGGCGGCCTGCATGGTCAGGAGCATATTGGTGCCGGTGTCGCCGTCTGGAACGGGAAAGACATTGAGGGCATTCACGATTTGCTGATTGGTTTTGAGCCAGGCCAGGCCAGCGCTGAGCAGATCTTTCAACCCTTGTCCATCCAAAACCAGGTTCGATGAAACGGCAGATGGTGCGGATGTGGTTGATGGGTTTAATTCAGTTGTCATCCAGAACTCCTATAATTACCACGTAAAATTTCTAATCGGGATTGCTGATGCGCAATCCGCGAATATGTACATTCACTTCGCGAACCTGAAGGCCCAAGGCACGCTCAACCTGGTAGCGCACAGAATCAGACACACTGCTGGCGACCATTTTAATACGCGTGCCGTATTCAACGACAATGTATAAATCAATGATGACCGCGCTGCCCTCATAGCGAACATCCACGCCCATCGAAGGATCTTTGACCAGCGCCTGCGCCAGGCCTTCGGCCAAATTCTTGGCGGCCAGCCCGACAACGCCGTACGATTCAATCGCGGCCCGATGGGCAATGGAAGCAATCGCGCGATGCGAGATATAGATGTTTCCGAGTAAATTATTGCTTTCGTTCATGTTTCGCCCTTTTTTATGTTAAAACCCAATTCTTGATGGAAGATGCGGGTTGTGGTATACTTTTTGCTTGCAGTTTCAAAACTGGTGTAAAAACCGTAGTGCGGCACTTATAGACGGAAAGGATATTGAAAAATGGCTAAGTGCGAAGTTTGTGGTAAGGCAACGACCTTTGGTCACAACCGCAGTTTCTCTTTGCGGGCGACCAATCGCTCTTTCCGCCCTAACCTGCAACGGGTGATGGTGATGGTGAACGGGCACAAGACGCATAAAGTGATGTGCGCGAAGTGCATCCGGACGATGGTAAAGAGCGCGTAAGATCAACAAGATCTTTCCTCAACAAGAATCGCGGCGGCTGCCGTGATTTTTGTTTTAAGCGATGGAATTCCTGAGGGCGGCTACTCCAGCAGCGATGCCCTGGGGGTGTTTAAAAATGGCAGTGGCAGCGACGGCCACGGTGACGCCGGCATGATAGGCGGCGGGCAGGGTCTGGGCAGTGATACCGCCGTCTATCTGGATGTGCAGATCCATCTGGCTTTGCAGGGCAATTTGGCGAATTTCCCGCACCTTGTCTAACACTTCGGGCAGGAAGGATTGACCTGAAAAACCAGGGTTTACAGACATGACCAGCACCATGTCCACGTGAGGCAGCACGGCCGTGATGGCGCTGACGGGGGTGCCGGGGTTGATGACGATGCCGGGGGAAACGTTGAGCGAACGGATTTCTTGAAGTGTGCGGTGTATGTTGGGGTTGCCTTCGATGTGCACAGAGAGGCGGTCTGCGCCTGCGGCGGCAAAAGCCTGGATGTAGCGCTCCGGCTTTTCGATCATGAGGTGCACGTCTAGCGGAAGGCTCGACTGGCGGCGGCAGTGTTCCACAATGAAAGGCCCCATACTGATATTGGGGGCGAAATGCCCGTCGAGCACGTCGATGTGCAGCCAATCCACTCCCGCGTTTTCACACGCGGCGATTTGATCTGCCAGGTGCAGGAAATCGGCAGAGAGCAGGGAGGCGGAGATAAGGAGAGGGGAGGGCATCAGTCAGCGCACCTAGCGGGGCATGGAAGTGAGTGAAAGCCAGACGTAGAGCCAGAAGGGGATGAGGCCGCCTACTGAGAGGAAGGCGATGAGGCCGAGGCCGATGGTGACCCAATCCCACCCAGCAGAGGAAACTGCGGGAGCTGGATCGCCGGCGATTGGTTCGAAGGCGGGTATGCGATCGGGCGCAGCCGCGGCAACGGAATGTGGGCGGGGGGATGGCGTGGGGGTGTGGGCGAGGGGGGCGGCAGGGGCAGGGACGGGAGCAGCCGGGTGAGACATGGCCGCAGGGATATTGGCCGCATAGGTGTCGGCGGTTTGCGAGAAGTTGACCAGGATGCGCCCAAACTGATCGGCCGAGCGGTAGCGGGCGGACGGCTCTTTGGAGAGCACTTTGAGGATGATCTGTTCCAGCGGCTGCGGGATGTCGCGGTTGAGGCGGCGCGGAGCCACGGGGTTGACCTCGCGATGCATGCGCGCCAGCTCCGAAGGGTCGTTGGAGTTGAAGGGCAGTTCGCCGGTGAGCATCTCATAGAGGATGACGCCCAGGGAATAGACATCGGAAGCGGGGGAAGGTGGGCTGCCGGAAGCCTGTTCGGGGGAGAAGTACTGGGGGGAACCCCAGACCACATCATAGCGCTCATCGGGCTGGATGGTCGTCAGCGCGCGGGCGATGCCGAAATCAGTGACCTTGAGGCGCTGGTCGGGGGTGACGAGCATATTTTGGGGTTTGACATCACAGTGGACGAGGCCGGAGCGATGCGCATAGCCAATGCCTGCGCAGGCCTGGACAATCAGCGGGATGGCTTCGTCGAGGGTGAAGCGCCCGCGCTGCTTGATCATGGTCTTTAACTCGGTCCCGGGGACGTATTCCATGACGATGTACAGGCTGTTCTTGTCATAGCCGAAGTCATGGACGGTGACGATATTGGGATGGGTAAGGTTAGCTGCAGCCAGGGCTTCTTCACGGAAGCGCACCCGAAAATCCTCCGTTTGGGAAAAATCTTCACGAAGAATCTTGATGGCTACGGGCCGTTCGAGCATGGTGTCGTGGGCGCGGTAGACCACCGCCATACCGCCCGTGCCCAACGTTTGCACGAGCCGGTAGCGGTTTCCCAAGAGGGATGGGGTGGCAGCAGCAGCTTGTTCCATAGGTCGTTCAGATTATAACATACCTGGGCATTCTTGATGATGAGGATGGTTATTCTAAGCTTCTAACCGCATCTGGATGCGTTCTTCGCTGGAATAAGCGGATTATTCTGGGAATTTATACCTTTTTCTGTAGAAAATTCAGCTCATTTTTACAAACCGGTGTATCATTCCCTTATGTTCCAACATCTTTTTGACAGCGAACGAGCGCGCAGAAAAGCGATGACCGCCGGTCAGGTGGTGCCTGACTCTGTGCGCTGTGTGCAGTGCGGGATCTGTTCTTTCAACTGCCCGATTGGGATCGATGTGCGTCGGCACGCTTGGCTGGGCCAGGCAGTAATCAACAGCCGGTGCCTGACCTGCGGTGAATGTGTGGCACGGTGCCCGCGGGGGGTATTGAGATTCGAACATACGGACCTTTTTTCGGAGCCTAAATGATGACCCGATATGTGCTGATTGGTATGGGTGTTGCGGCGATATCGGCATTGGAAAGTATCCGGTCCGTGGATGATCAGGGAGAAATTCTTGTCATCAGCGATGATCCCTACGGCTATTATTCACGGCCTGGATTGGCTTATTATCTGACAGGGGAATTAGAAGAACAACTGCTGTTTCCGTATCAAAAAGAGGATTTTCTCCGGCTGCGAGCGCGATTTATCCGCGGACAGGTTGTAAAGGTGTACCCAGAGGAGAAACAGGCTGCGCTGGAAGACGGCACTTTCATTCGGTACGACAAACTGCTCATCGCGACCGGCGCGCAGGCTGTCCCTCTCCGTATCCCAGGGGCCGACCTGCACGGGGTCCACAAGCTTGATCATCTGACAGATGCGCGTGCGATGCTGGGGAATGCCAGACGCGGCGGCACGGCCATTGTCACCGGCGGCGGGATTACCGCGGTCGAAATTGCTGAAGGATTGGCGGCACGCGGAATGAAAGTACATTATGTCATGCGTAGTCACCGCTACTGGCCTTCTGTTTTGGATGAAGCCGAATCGGAAATTGTTGAGAGTTTGCTCGCAAGAGAAAATATTCAGATTTATCGAAAAAGCGAATTGGCTGAAATCGTGGGCCGGAATGGCCGGGTGGCGGGTGCGCGTTTGGCGGACGGCCGCACCCTGAGGGCTGAACTCATAGCGTTTGCTATTGGCGTTACCCCGCGCATCGCGCTCGCCCAGCAGATAGGACTGCGCTGTGAGCGGGGTATCTTGGTGAACGAATGCATGGAAACCAGCCTGGCGGATATTTACGCTGCTGGGGATGTGGCTCAGGTAATTGACCCCGCCAGTGGCAAACACCTGCTGGACAGCCTTTGGGGCCCGGCGCTGGAGCAAGGGCGCACCGCTGGTCTGAACATGGCTGGCCGGAAGACTCCCTATCAAAAACCGGCGGCATTAAACATCACTCGTTTGGCGGGGCTGACCGTGACCATTATCGGCGCAGTATCTTTACCGTCAACCCCGAGCGATCTCAAAGGTGAGCAGGACCTTTTATCGATTGCGCGCGGCGACAGCGAGACCTGGCGACAGCTGCCGGATTGTATTATTGCGCAAAGTGGCTTTGATGTAAACCGATTGCGCCTGGTTATCGGTGAAAAACACATTCTGGGCGCGGTCGTAATGGGCGACCAAAAACTATCTGCTTCTTTGCAAAAAATCATCCACCGGAAAGTAGAGATCACCTCGATCCGCGAGCATCTGCTTGCGCCGCACGCCCCGCTGGCTGATGTGTTGGTACAATTTGTCCACCGCACCCAGATTTCTTAAACCTGGAACTGTGAAACTGCCATGATCCGTGGAAAAGAACTTCTCCTTGCACTTTTGGCCTGCATTCTCATTTCTGCATGCTACGGGTTTGTCTTGCTGTTCACCCGGCAAATCCCGGCCGCTGGCGGTTTTTTTGGCCATGCTGTGGGCATTTTGGGTTTCATTCTGATGCTGATGACGGAAAGCCTTTACAGCCTGCGCAAGCGCAGCCGCCTGGCCCGGTGGGGGCGGATGGCTGACTGGCTGCAATTTCACATCTTCACCGGCATTGTCGGCCCTTTTATGGTGCTGCTGCACTCTTCCTGGAAGTTTAACGGTCTGGCAGGCGTTACCATCCTCTTGACAGGGATCATCGTCCTTAGCGGCTTTACCGGGCGGTATATTTATACCCGCATTCCGCGCCGGATTGACGGCACGGAAGACCCTGGTCTGGCGGCGGCGATGAAAGCATCCGCGCTCGCGAATGCCCGCCGCATCTTTGCACTCTGGCAAACCATTCATATCCCCATTGGTATGGCGCTGTTTACGGCTGCATTTGTCCACATCATCGGCGCGCTTTATTACGCTACTCTGTTACGATAATGTGAGCCTGATCTTTTGTGGAGAACCATGAACCAACGACTTGGTTGTCTCTCACCTTTGGCGTTAATCAGCGCGTTCGCGGCGCTGCTTCTTCTGATTGGCGCACTGCTGCTCTTTGGCGGCTCAATATTCAGCCCTGGTGCGCTGCATACCTCTCATGCTGATCTGGATCCGGCCTGCGGGGATTGTCACGCCCCATTTTGGTCTGCAAAGCATATGACTGATTATTGCTTGGATTGTCATACGGAAATCCAAACGGAATTGGGAGACCGCAGCACCCTTCACGGTGCATTGGCGAATCAAAGGAATCTCCGCTGCCAGGACTGCCACACGGAACATGTGGGCGCGGACGGCGAGCTGACGGTGATGGAGCTGACAACTTTTCCTCACGAAGTGACCGGTTTTACCCTGACTGCGCATCAAACGCGGCTGCCAGGATTGACTTTTGTCTGTCAGGATTGCCATAAGAAGAGGTACACCCAATTGGACCCAGCTATCTGTGCGGATTGCCACGGGGAAATGGATCCTGAGTATTCTGCGGCACACCTTCTTGATTTTGGTGTGAAGTGTTTGGACTGTCACGACGGGAAGGACCGCTTCAGCCAGTTTGATCACAGCCAGACCCGTTTTGCATTGGCGGGTAAACACGCAGAGGCTGTCTGTTCCGCGTGCCATCAAAATGCGCGCGGGCTGGCGGATTTGCAGGGGCTTTCTTCTGCATGTGAATCCTGCCATATGAAAGATGACGCCCATACCGGGCGATTTGGTCAACAGTGCGGGGCCTGCCATAGGTCGGAGGGTTGGAGACCAGCCAAATTTGATCACAACCTGGCAGATTTCAAGCTTGAGGGTCGGCATGATGCTGCTGCCTGCGAACAATGTCATATTGACGGGCTCTTTAAAGGCACGCCAAAAGATTGCTATTCCTGCCACCAAAAGGATGACGCACACCAGGGCGAGTATGGGACGGCATGCGAAGCCTGTCACACCGTCACCGATTGGAAGGATGTCACTTTTGATCACGGTTTGACCCAATTCCCGCTGAACGGCGCCCATGTGAAGGTGGTATGCACAGCTTGCCATGCGAATAATGTCTTTAAGGGTACTTCTGCTGCTTGTGCTTCTTGCCATCGAGAACCGGACTATCATCTGGGCATGTTTGCCGGGCAGGCTTGCTCTCAATGCCACACCACCACTGCGTGGCGGCCCGCTCCGTACAACGGCCCGCACACCTTCCCGATGAATCACGGTGGCCGAGGGAATACCTGTGCGGATTGTCACCAGCCCACGCTGAGGACATGGACCTGTTACACCTGCCACAACCAGGCGGAAATTGCCAATGAGCACGCGGAGGAAGGCATTGCGAACTTTAGCAATTGCCTGCAATGCCATCCAACGGGACAGGAAGGTGATGGCGGCGGTGGTGGAGATGGCGGTGATGATGATTAGTTCGCTTTTCATCGGCTTTTTTTCAGGGCCATTTGAATTTTTCAACAAGGGCCGCGGCTGCATGAAAATTCGGCTCGATGGTAATATAATGGCATATGTTTTTTGGGCAGGACATTTTTTCATCATGGCAAGGGACCCTTATGAATAAAATCTTCCAATACCTTCGCAAGAAACCGATTGCAGCTCTGCTTGTGTTTATCCCCATCGCGCTGCTGGCTGAATTTGGCGAGTGGGGCGGACTGTGGGTGTTCGCGCTTTCTGCAGTGGGGGTCATCCCGCTGGCGGGGTATATTGGTGAGGCAACGGAGGCGTTGGCCGAGCGAACCGGGCCGAAGATTGGCGGTTTGCTCAACGCTACCCTGGGAAACGCCGCGGAGCTGATCATCACCCTGGTGGCCATTCGTGCAGGGCTGCTGGATTTGGTGAAAGCTTCGATCACAGGCTCCATCATTGGAAATTTGCTGTTGGTATTGGGTATGGCGATGCTGTACGGCGGGATTAAGAACGGCGTGCAGCGGTTTGACCGCAAACAGGCTTCCAACAATGCGATTCTGCTGGTGCTCTCGGTGGTGGCGCTGGTGATCCCTTCCCTGTTCAGCCACTCCATTGGGCCAGAAACCAGCATGGAAGTGGAGGCGCTGAGCCTGGGCGTTTCCGTGGTGATGATCGTATTGTATGCGTTGGGTCTGGTGTACACCCTAGTGGCGGCGAACAGCCCCATCACGTATGACAGCACGGTTCCCCCTCAGAACCATCAGGGAAAGCACTGGAGCGTGGGGCAGGCTCTGGGAATTCTTGCAATTTCTACCGTAGGGGTGGTGTTCATGAGCGAGCTGCTGGTGGGCGCGGTGGAAACCGTGACTTCCAGCCTGGGCCTTTCGGAATTTTTCCTGGGTATTATCCTGATCCCGGTCGTGGGTAATGTGGCAGAGCACCTGGTGGCTGTGCAGGTGGCGGGACGCAACCACATGGATTTGAGCGTGGAAGTGGCGGTTTCCTCCAGCCTGCAAATTGCCTTGTTTGTGGCGCCGCTGTTGGTGTTTGTGAGCCTGTTGATGGGACACCCGCTGACGTTGGTGTTCAACCAGTTTGAGCTGCTGGCGCTGGTGGGAGGGGTTTTGATCGCAGCCCTGGTTTCGGCGGACGGCGAGTCCAACTGGTTGGAAGGGGCGGCACTGCTGGCGGTCTATTTGATCCTGGGCATTGCGTTTTTTATGCTGCCCGCATAAGAGGCTATGCATACTTCCAGGCACATTCCGAAGTGGAATATTTGGATGCTGGCAGGCTCGGTGGGGCTGACGGCGATGTTATGCTTTTTGTGCTTCGGCGTTTTTTGGCTGGCTGTCCCGAGTAACCCAGCGGAAACAGATAACGCGGCGTTTATTTTTACAGTGATCCCTGCGCCGACGCTGACCGCGACGCCGGAAGGGTACCTGACCCCGACGCCGACTCAGGCTCTGGTGAGCGCAGACGGGATTGCGGTGGGTGCGTATGTGCAGATTTTCGGCACTGAGGGGCAGGGATTAAGGCTTCGCTCTGGCCCCAGCACGGATTTTCCCCCCCTGTTTTTGGGACTGGAGGCGGAAGTATTCAAGGTGGAAGATGGGCCGAAACTGGGCAATACTTACACCTGGTGGTATTTGGTGGCGCCTTATGATAAAACGCGCAGCGGCTGGGCAGCTTCGACCTACTTAAGCCTGGTTGAAGCACCTACAGATGTGCCTTAGCGGGAGGAAAAATGAACGATGTAAGGCCGGTACAGATTCGGGCTAATAAAAGCGAGCGGATTTTGGGAATTGAATGGAGCGACGGCCACAGCAGCCGCTACCCATTTGAACTGCTGCGGGCGGGCTGCCCCTGCGCTTCTTGCCGGGGAGGGCATGAGAATATGCGTGCAGAGCCGGATGAGGAAGTATTTTCAGTGAAGTTGGGCGATGTGCCGGAGACGCGCTTGCGCAAGATTGAGGCGGTGGGGGCCTACGCGGTCAGCGTGGAATGGGAAGACGGCCATCATTACGGGATCTATAACTGGCACTATCTGCGGGCTTTGTGTCCGTGTGAGGCTTGCCGGCAGAAGTAAGCGCAATCGGTTAGCTCCTGAGATTGAACCGCCCCAGCGAAGTTGTGTTCGTTGGGGCGGTTGTTGTTCGTTCAGGTTGGTTTATAGGTCGTAATACATTTCGATTTCGTAAGGGTGCGGACGGGTGCGCACGGCGATATCCTCTTTTTCTTTGGCTTTGATCCAATCGTTGATGAGGATTTCATCAAAGACGCCGCCTTCCAGCAGGAACTGGTGATCCTCGCGCAGGGCCTGGAGGGCTTCCAGCAGTGAGGTGGGCAGGCTTTTGATCGTGGCGCGTTTTTCCGACGACCAGGAGAAGATATCTTCGTTGATGGGGCCAAAACCGGCGGCGGTGGGGTCAATTTTCCGACGGATGCCATCCAGACCAGCCATGAGCTGTGCAGCCATGGCCAGATAGGGGTTGCAGGTGGCATCGGGCGGGCGGAATTCGAAGCGAACTTTATCGGGCTGGGTGGCGTATTTGGGAATGCGAATGGCGGCGGAGCGGTTGCCGGTGGAGAAGAAGGCGTTGACGGGGGCTTCAAAACCGGGAACCAGGCGGCGGTAGGAGTTGGTGCTGGGGTTGGTGAAGGCTAACACCGCGGGGGCATGGGTGAGCAGGCCGCCGATGTAATATAGAGCAGTTTCGCTGAGCAGCATGGGGCTGGAGGCATCATAGAAGGCATTTACGCCACCTTTGAACATTTGCTGGTGGAAGTGCATGCCGGAGCCCGCTTCGCCGTACAGGGGCTTGGGGAGGAAGGTGACGCTTTGCCCGGCGTTGTGGGCGACCATTTTGGTGATGTATTTAATGCACATGGAGGCATCGGCGGCGGTCAGCATGCCCATGAGGGGTGTTTCGATTTCGCTTTGGCCCGGGCCGCCAACTTCATGATGGTGATACTTGACCGGAATACCGATCTGTTCCAGGCGGGTGACCATCTGCGTGCGCAGGTTGAAGAGCTGGTCTCTGGGCGGGATGGCGTGATACCCGCCGTGGATGGGGATGTAATGCCCGTGGCCGCCGCTGCACGTGTTCCAATTGGCTTCGATGGAATCAACGCGGTAACTGGCGGTGTGGACACTGTTTTCGATACAGACGTTGTTGAATACGTAGAACTCAAATTCCGGCCCCCAGAGGGTATGGTCGCCGATGCCGTTGGCCTGCATGTAGGCTTCGGAGCGGCGCAGGATTTCGCGAGGGTCGCGGGCAAAGAGCTTTTTGGTGTCGGCTTCAAAGGTGTTGCAGATGAAGCTGAGGGTGGGAGCCTCCCAAAACGGATCCACAAAGCCCGTGGATAAATCGGGGACGAGTACCATATCCCCAGATTTCACGCTCTTTAAACCGACGCTTGAACCATCAAAACCGACACCCGCTTCCATCAATTCCGGCTCAAATTCACTGGCAGAGATGGTGACATGATGCCAGCGGCCCCACAGGTCGCTGAACTTCAGGTCTACCATTTGGATATGGTTTTTTTGGACAAAAGCCGCGGCTTCCGCAAAATCTTTGAACATGCTAGCTCCTATTTACGTGAGAGTAGGTGGGGTTCGACTATTTTTTTGATCGGCGCGATAACCACCAAAGACCAGTGCCAGCCAAAGCAGCCAGGGCGGTGAGCCCAACGGCGGCCTGGATGATGGTTTTGGGTTCAGCACCGGGCAAAACAACCTGACCGTCCCCGTAGGACTTGAACTTTTGTCCCCAGGGGGTGTTGAGGGCCGCTTCAACGCGCTTGCGGCCGACGAAGGGATACCAATAAACGTTGTGGTAGAAATTGCTGGCAAAAAAGCTCCAGGGGACCAGAGGGGATTGGAGCAGGATTTTCTCCAGCGGTTTGAGGGGGCCGTGATAGATGGCCTTTTGGCCGCGGGAGGCAAAGGTGTCTTCCTGAACAAAGTTCCAGGGCTCTTCCTGTTCGATATCGTAGCCCACGATCTTGATCTGGCGCGGATCGCCGACCCCCAATTCTTTCTGATGGGCGAGGCGGATGAAATCGAGAGAGAGCGGGTCAAACCCTTGCAGGCGGGCGGAAACGGCGTCAATGGCGACCTGATCGGCGGAGGCCAGAAGAATGTTCTTTTCGTGCCAACGCATGGCGCGCGGCCCGGGGCCGTCACCGGCAAAGGTGCCGTCCATCAGGGCAAAAATGCCGGGGTGAATTTCTTGCTGAATCTGGAGCAGATCCACCAGGGTCTGGTGGATGACGGAATGGGTCCAATGGCGGTTGCGGTGGAGCAGGCCGCCAAAAGCGTTCTTCATGGCCCCGGTGATGGTGGTGAAGACATGGGTTTTGACGGTGGGGAGGTGGACGATGTTTTTGCCCATGAGCACCTGGGGGATGTAAACCCCTTCGGGATAGACCTGATCCAAAACCATGAAGGGGGTTTTGGGCTGATAGCGCACCCACTCAAATTGCTCCTGGTAGAGATATTCGCAAGGGACGTTGTAGGCGTCCGTGACCCATTTGTGCTTGTTATTGGTTTCTCCCACAGAGGTGTCCACCACGACGGTGTCATTGTGGATGCCGACCAGGTTGTCATAGCCGAGGGCGCGCAGGGTTTGGATGGCGCCTTCGAGCTGCCAGGGTGTGGTGGAGCAGGCCGGGTACCAGGTTTGCCAGGAGATGTTGATCTTCAGCCCGGTAGTGATGCCTTTGGGCAAGGCCTGTTCCACCCCGGCCAGTTTCATCAGGCGGTGAATATCTTCCAGAACGGTCTCTGGGGAGGTTTTCAGGACGGCTACGACACCTTTGCCGGCAAAGTCACTCATGGTGAACTCCTTTCAAGCGTCATATCTTCCATTCTACAACAGCGGGTTTGGCCATGGGTAGTTACAAAAATCGCAGGTTTGACGGGGTTATTCCTGACTTTGGGGGGATGGGGGAAACAGGGCGTGAATTTCCGCGGCCAGCTGTTGGGCGCGTTGGCTGGCGATGCCGGTATAGTGATCCACATTGATGAGCTCCTGAATGCGTTCAGCAGGCAGCCAGGCAGTGACGGCTGGATCGGCAGACAGCGAGGTGATGAGCGGATTGGGCTGACCGGTTTGCAGGGCCTGCCAGGCATTCATAGCGTGATGACGGATAACTTCGTGCATGGCCTGTCGGTCAGCCCCTGCCTGCACCAGGGCCATCAGCAGGCGTTCGGTTCCGGCGAAGGGGGCGTACGTGTTGAGATTGCGCTGAATCACGGGGAGATTGACGTTCAGCCCGCGAAGGATGCGCTGGAGGGTGATGAGCAGTTCATCTGCGATGAGAAACGCTTCTGGCAGGAGGGCGCGGCGGTTGGCACTGTCGTCCAGGGTGCGCTCCAGTAAGGAATGGGCGGCATTATCCCAGGCCAGGTGCGGCAGGTTGGCCAGGGCGCGAGCCAGAGAGTTGATTTTCTCAGATTGGATGGGGTTGCGCTTGAAGGGCATGGCCGACGAACCGACTTGATGCTGGCTGAACGGTTCGGAGATTTCGCCGATGGGCGGAGATTGCAGCAGGCGGACATCGAAGGCAATTTTGTAAATACTGCCGCCCAGGCCCGCCAGGGCGCACAGGAGGTCGTAATCCTGACGGCGGGGGTAGGTTTGGCTGGTGATGGGGTAAAAGGGCAGGTTGAGCAGGCGGCTGAGGTGATCTTCGAAGGCGGGATAGCGGTCCGCGCCGGTCCATTCCATGTAAGCTGCGGCTGTGCCGACCGCGCCTTTGAAGCCTTTGCCGCGAATCGATGCGCGCACCCGTTGGAGGGTATGCCAATCGGTCCATAAATCTTGCGCGTAAAAAGCGAGACGGTACCCGAGGGTGGTGGGTTCAGCGGGCTGAAGGTGGGTCCAGGCGATGAGGGGCAGATCGTGGTAGGCGGCAATTTTATCAGCGAGGGTCAGCAAGAGGGACTGGAGTTTTTGCAGGATCAGGTCGCAGGCGGCGCGCAGGCGGAGGGCTTCAGCGTTGTCTTCGATATCCATTGAGGTGGCGCCGACATGGAGGATGGGGCCGCCCAGGGGGCACTGCTCGGCGTAGGTTTTCAGCTCGGCCATGAGGTCGTGATGGATCTGGGTTTCGATCTCCAGGGCGCGGGAGATGTTGATTTCGTTGACATGGGCGCGCAGGTCGGCCAACTGATCGGGGGTGACCAAGCCAAAGCTTATTTGGGCTTCGGCCAGGGCGACCCAAATTTGACGCCAGAGGCGGCGTTTATGCGTTTCGCTCCACAGGGCGCGCATGTCTGGGGAGGCATACCGCCAGGAAAATGGCGATTGATAGGAATCAAAATTCATCGGGCACTCTCCTGTGCGCTGAATACGGCTCAACTGATTTGATTCTATCTTATCTTGCGGCGATTTTCAGCGCAAGGCGGTGGTGCAATTTGGAGGGATGGATTGGGTTCAGCGGTGAGATGCTGAATCAAATCCTCCAGGTACACAGACGTGCACCTGGAGGAAAATTTATCGATACTTTTGTATCTCAAGCGGCGATGAGTTTTTGAGCCAGTTTCACTGCGCGGCTGGCATCGGGGGCGTAGCCGTCAGCACCGATTTGTTGGGCGTAGGCTTCGGTGACGGGGGCGCCACCGATCATCACCTTCACCTGACCGCGCAGGCCGGCTTCTTCCAGAGCCTGGATGGTGACTTTCATGTTGGCCATGGTGGTGGTGAGCAGGGCTGACATGGCGACCAGGTCCACATCCCCCTGGCGGACGGCTTCGACGAATGCGTCCGGTGAAACATCGGCGCCCAAGTCCTGGATGGTGAAGCCGGCGCCTTCGAGCATCATACAAACCAGATTTTTGCCGATATCGTGCAGGTCGCCCTTGACTGTTCCGGCGACAACCTTACCCATGGGTTTGATGTCACCGGCCAGAAGGTGGGGTTTGAGCAGATTCAAACCTTCCTGCATGGCGCGGGCAGAAACCAGCATTTCGGGGACGAAATACTCGCCGTCTTCAAAGAGCTGGCCCACTTTCGCCATGGCGTCCACCAGGCCATGATTGAGGATGGTCTGGGGATCCAGATGCGCATCCAGGGCTTCCTGCACCTTTTGGGTGACAACGGCGCGGCTGCCGTCTACAATGCCATCAAAAATTGCTTGAATGAGATGATCCATGATTCTCGCTCCGCTGCGTATAGATAATGGCTCCTGTAACTGCCCAAGGTTTAAAGCGGGGTGGAGAAAGGGAGATGCATGGGCGCTGAACGGCTTATCAGGAGGGTCGGATGAACTTGCTGCTTTGATTGTATCAAGAATTTGACGAAAAAACGCCCAAAAACGGGCTGCACTTAACAGTTCTGGAAACCCGTGAAGCGTTTTAGTTGCAAATCTACAGTATGCTGTTTATAATTTAACCGATATCTAACTATACCCTGGTGTTTTGGACGCTTCAATTCTTTTGTTTGAATTCATTCATTGTCTGTAAAGTCCAAGGCGAGGGGATTGAAGCGTGTATTGGAGGACGCCCTGGAAACTCAACGGATGACGCACAATCTACCCAAGGGGCAGACGCCAGCCAAGCAGCTTCAACCTGGCACGATTCTGATTGATCGATATGCCATTCAAGAAGTAGTGGGGTTGGGCGGAATGGGGTCTGTGTACCGCGCGCGGGATTTGCATTTCCCCAACGTGGTGAAGCTGGTGGCTGTGAAAGAGATGATCAATCAGGCACCAGACCCATTGGTGCGGCAGACCATTGTGGCCAATTTTGAACGGGAAGCCAATATTCTGGTGACCCTGGCACACCCTTCGATTCCGAAAATTTTCGATTATTTTACGCATGATGAACGCTCCTATCTGGTAGAGGAGTTTGTTGGCGGAAAAGACCTGGATGCGGTCCTTAACGAGTCGCAAACTTACTTCCCGGAAGACCAGGTGATCGCCTGGGCCATTCAACTGTGCGATGTGATCAATTACTTGCACACCCACAAGCCAGAGCCGATCATTTTCCGCGACTTGAAGCCCTCGAATATCATGGTGAACACGCACGGGAATATCGTGCTGGTGGACTTTGGGATTGCCAAGATTTTTAAGGCCGGGCAAAAAGGGACGATGATCGGCACAGAGGGGTACTCTCCGCCGGAACAGTACCGGGGAGAGGCTTCGCCGCTGGCAGACTTGTATTCGCTGGGGGCGACGCTGCATCACTTGCTGACGCGGAAAGACCCGCGCCTGGAGCCGCCTTTTACCTTTGCCGAGCGGCCGATACGTAAATACAACCCGGCGGTGTCGCCTGAGATGGAATTGGTGGTGAACACCGCGCTGCAATATAACCCGGAGGAACGCTTCCCTTCGGCGGCGGCGATGAAAGAAGCCCTGCTTTTGGTTGCAAAGAAGACGGGGGCGCTGAGCAAGGTGGCGATGCAAAGCGAACCCGTGGTGAAAGACACCGCAGTGAAACCGCTGTGGTCGTTCCGGTGTGAAGATGAGGTGCGGGGGACGCCGGCGATTGAAGGCGGGGTGCTGTATGTGGGTTCGTATGATAACAACCTGTACGCGCTGAACTCGACCAGCGGCGACTTTATTTGGAAATTTCCCACGGAAGGCGGAATTGTCAGCCAACCGCTGCTGCACGAGGGCGTGGTGTACGTTGGTTCGGCAGACCGTCATTTTTACGCTGTTTCGGCCCGCACGGGGAAATCTTTGTGGGCGTATGAAACTCAGGGCCCCATTCGCAGTTCACCGCGCATGGCGGAAGGCCACTTGATCATTGGTTCGGACGACGGCTATCTGCACGCGGTGAATCCGCTGACCAACCGGCGGATTTGGTTGGTCGATGCTGGGGCATCTGTCCGTTCCACGCCGTGCGTGAGCGGGGACTATATCTATTTTGGATGTGAAAGCGGCGAAGTTTTTTGCATCGATTTTCGCGGACAAACACGCTGGCGCTTTCGTGCTAAGCGGGCAGTCACGGCATCGCCGCAGGTTGCGAATGGTGTGGTGTATTTCACTTCGTTGGATTCAACCGTGTACGCGCTGGACGCGAAAACGGGATGGGTGATCTGGCGCTACCGCATGGGCAAGGGCGGTATTTCCTCGCCTTGCGCGGTGGACCGCTTTATCATCGTGGGTTCAGCGGATGAAAACATTTACTGCCTGGACACGGGCAACGCCAAAGAGGTCTGGCGCTTTAAGACTGAGCACCAGGTGAGCGGTTCTCCGGTGATCCATAAAGATTCGGTGTACTGCGGTTCTGCGGACGGCAAGGTGTACTGCCTGGAATATCGCACGGGGCGGCTGCGTTGGAAATTTGAGACTGGCGGACCGATTACCGGGGGCGTCGCCGTGAGTAATGATGTGTTATATTTTGGCTCCTCGGATCACATGGTGTATGCAATCATGCCTTGATCTTTGAGAGATCGGTAGGCTGGAGGAATTTGTGCTGAAATTTATCAAGCAACTCTTTGAAAAGCCCAAAAGCACCACAGTAAACGTTGAGACAGCGCCTTTGTCTGCCGATCAATTGGATGCGGTTGCGAAAGTTAAGAAAGAGGTCCGCCCGGCGCAGCTGTTGGTGGGAAGCTGTCAATCGGTGGGGATGCAGCGCAATCACAACGAGGATACGCTGATCACCCTTTCGGCGGTGGTGGCGGACGATATGACCGACCTGCCGTTTGGCGTTTTTATTGTGGCGGATGGAATGGGCGGTCACCAATATGGGGAAGTGGCCAGCGGCACGGCTGCGCGGGCGATGGCGGAGTATTTGATCTCCAAGCTGTACAGCTCGCTGGCAGGGGTGAAGCCGGAGGCGCAAGGGGAAAGCCTGCAAGAGATCATGGAAGCGGGTGTCAACGAGGCCAACCAGGCGGTGATCCGCAAAGCACCAGGTGGCGGCACGACTTTGACCACGGCGCTGGTGATTGGTGAGCAGGTGACGATTGCGCACGTGGGCGACAGCCGGGCGTACTTCCTTTTTACGGATGGGCGGGTTCAGGCGCTGACGCAGGATCACTCGTTGGTGCGGCGTCTGGTGCAGCTGAAGCAGATCACAGAAGAAGAGGCGCTGGTTCACCCACAGCGCAACGTGTTATACCGGGCCATCGGCCAGAACGAACCCTTCCGCCCGGACATCAACAGCTATTTGCTTCCTCACCCCGGGTATTTAATGATCTGCTCGGACGGGTTGTGGGGTGTGGTGAACGAAAATGAGATCTCTCGGATTGTGTTGAATGCGCCCTCATTGACTAGCGCCTGCCAATCTCTCATTGACGCGGCAAACGACGCGGGCGGCCCGGATAACATCACCGCTGTTCTGGTGCAGTATCTGCTGTAAGTGAAACGGAAGGCCTGTGGAACAAAACCATTATGAGGTCTTGGGTGTCTCAAGAGACGCTATTCCGGAAGAAATTCGGAAGGCCTATTTTGAGTATGCGCGCAAGCTTCACCCGGACGCGAACCCAGACCCTGGGGCTGCGGAGCAGTTTATACGCATTCAGACGGCGTATGATGTGCTTTCGAACCCGGACCGGCGGCATGAATATGATAGGCTGCTGCCCCCAGAGGCGGTGGAAACCTCCGTGGCGGTGTCTGTGCAGTACAGTTCGTCTTTTCTACCGCGCTTGAGTGAACCGCAGGTCATTTACGTGTTTATGGATCTATCCTGCCGGGCGGAGCCGGATAAGGCGAAGGCCGCTCCGCTGAATATTTGCCTGGTGCTGGACCGCTCTACCTCGATGAAGGGTGAGCGCATGGACATGGTGAAAACCAGCGTGCAGCAATTGATCAAAAAAATGGATCCGAAAGATATCCTGAGTGTGGTCAGCTTCAGCGACCGGGCCGAGGTGGTGATTCCGCCAACGCGTATCGCAGAAATTGGCAAGGTGGCAGACCGGATCAGCCTGATTGAAACGATGGGCGGGACCGAGATTTACCAGGGTCTTTCGCTGGGGATGAGCATGCTGCATTTGCGGGGCGCCGCGGCTTTCACGCGCCATTTGGTACTGGTAACTGACGGCCACACTTACGGCGATGAAGAATCCTGCCTAGCGATTGCGCGGCAGGCAGCCAATGAGGGAATCGTCTTATCTGCTTTTGGGATTGGACATGAATGGAACGACACCTTCATGGATCACCTGGCGGGGTTAAGCGGCGGGACTTCGTTCTTTATTTCCGGTGCGCAGGACATTCACAAACACCTGGAAGAGAAGTTTTCGACGTATGAGCAGGTATTCGCGAACAGCGTGACGCTGGAATTGGATTCGGGGCCGCAGGCCAAGCTGCGCTACGTATTTCGGCTGCGTCCGGAGGTTGGTCCGATCCCAGTGACGGATAAGATTTCGTTGGGCAATCTGCATTACGGCCAAAACCATGTAGTTCTATTCGAGTTTGTTACCCAACCTGTGCCGGAAGATATGGAACGGGTGAACATCAGCCTGGGTAGGCTGCGGATGGAAAGCGTGAGCGACGGCCGTTCCATACGTGTGCCGGTGCGTTTTCGGAGGCAGATTTCCGCGACCGCGGATCCTGAGCTGCCGCCGCCTGCCATTGTGGATGCGATGTCGCGCATGACCTTGTACCGGCTGCAGGAACGGGCGCGGCAAGAGGTGGAGGCAGGGGACGTGGGTGAGGCCACCAAACATTTACAGTACCTGGCGACCCATTTGCTCTCGCAGGGCGATCGCGATTTGGCGCATGTGGTATTAAAAGAGGCAGAGCATATTCAACAAAGTCATTCTTTTAGTTCTGAGGGACAGAAACGGATTAAGTACGGAACCCGCGCTTTGCTGTTACCCTCTGGACTGGAGCAAAAAATGTCATGATTATTTGTCCAAACTGCCGTCACGAAGAAATTGCCGGATCGTTGTTTTGCAGCGAATGCGGCGCGCAGCTCATTACTACTGGCCACCTGACGACGCATAACATTCGCCGGAAGGTTTCGGAGCCAATCTCCGGGACTAAAGGCCCTGGGCCTGTGGCGGCCCCATCTGCCGCGGCTGCGGAAGGTGAGACTCTCATTTCGCTGAATATGCTCGACAGTGGAGAAATTTTATCTTTGTCTGGGCGGATGGAGTACACATTGGGGCGGGTATCGGAAGGACAGCCGATTTTGCCTGACGTGGATTTGACCGCTTTTGAGGCGTACGCGCAGGGCGTTTCGCGGCTGCACGCCTCGATTAAGATCATCAATGAATCGGTTGTTATTATGGACCTGGGCTCCTCGAATGGAACGCGGATCAATGGACAAAAGATCGTCCCGCATATTGAGTATCCGATTAATCATGGGGATGTGATTGCCTTAGGACGGTTGAAAATTCAGGCATTGATGCGCCGAAAGAATACCGCGAACCTGTAAAGGAAGATGGTATGCCAACTTTAATTATCCATATTCAAAATGAAGATCCTGTGATTGGGGATGTGGACGCCTTGCCAAACGCGGCGGACAATGTGTTAATCGTAAAAAACCCTCGAAAACGTGACGGTAAAGACCTTCCCTATTTGGATAACAGCGTAAATGTGGTGGTTTGGCCGTTTTGGCGGATCAACTTTATTGAAGTGCTGCCGATGGCCGAGGAAGAAGAAATCATCACCTTTGTACGGGAGTAAATGAACCCTTATGCCAGATGAGTCCTTTGTCAACCGCATTATTTTGGTGGTAGATGACGAAGAGCGCATGGCGCGCTTCATTCGCTTAAATTTGGAACACGACGGCTTTCAAGTGGTGGAAGCTTACCGGGGGATGACCGCGATACAGGCTCTGCGCGATGCGATGCCAGATTTGGTTCTGCTGGATGTGATGATGCCGGACCTGGATGGGTTTGAGGTTCTAAAGTTGATCCGCGAAGTCAGTTCGGTTCCTGTGATTATGCTGACCGCAAAGGGTGAAGAAGATGACCGCGTACATGGGCTTGAATTGGGCGCGGATGATTACATCACCAAACCTTTCAGTCCGCGCGAGCTGGTCAGCCGGGTACGGGCGGTGTTGCGGCGCACGGAAACGGCCGGTAACGTCCCGCGCGACCTGATAGAGGTGGATGAGCGCTTGAAAATTGATTTTGGGCGCAGAGAAGTGTGGGTGGAAGGGGAGTTGGTAAAATTGCGCCCCACGGAATACCGCTTGCTGTATCATCTGGTACAGAACGCGGGCTGGGTGATGACCTACGATCAATTGTTATCTAAGGTATGGGGGTATGAATACCGCGATGAACCGCATTATGTGCGGCTGTATGTGAATTACTTGCGGCAGAAGCTGGAGAAAGACCCTTCGAACCCACAGTACATCTTGACCGAGCGAGGGGTGGGATACCGGTTTGTGGATTTTCGGCGTAAGAGCGGCGAGGGAACGGACGACTGAGGATTCCAATAAAAAACCTATACATCGCTTGTAGAAATCCAATACAGGCAGTGTATATTAGTCAAAGCGGATAAGCTGTCGTAAAAATTTGTGAAATTTGGTAAAATTTATCAAATGAGTACGGGGTGCCCCGCGGGGCGGCCCGAATACACCAAGGAGAACAAGAAGATGATGAGTGAACCCATCCATGTGACTGATGCGGCTTTTGAGAAGACAGTTTTGCAGGCTGAACTGCCGGTGGTGGTGGATTTTTGGGCGCCGTGGTGCGGACCCTGTCGGATGGTTGCCCCGATTCTGGATAAGCTGGCCAAGGAATATGCGGGCAAGCTGGTGGTGGCCAAAGTGAACACGGACGAGAACCCTGATTGGGCCGGTCGTTTCGGTGTGCAGGGCATTCCGACTATGCTTTTCTTTGCTAAGGGCAAGCTGGTTCACCAGCAAGTAGGGGCGCTGCCGGAACCTGTTCTGCGCGATCTGTTCTCTCAATTCATGGATGTGGTGGCGTCTGCTTCTGAATAAGAAGGCTAACTTGAGGATAGAAAAGATCTGCCCCGGAATGGAGCAGATCTTTTTTTGTTGGGTGGGGATGATTTCCAGCGGCGTCATTCGCGCTGGATGTGGGCGCCCAAATCTTTGAGCTTTTGATCCACGCGCTCGTAGCCGCGGTCAATTTGGCCGACGTTGCGGATGACCGATTTGCCCTGAGCCGAGAGGGCCGCCAGGAGCAGGGACATGCCGGCGCGGATGTCGGGGCTTTCCATTTTTTCGCCGTATAGGCGCGTGGCGCCTTGCACAATACAGCGGTGGGGGTCGCAGAGGACGATTTGCGCGCCCATGCCGACCAGCTTGTCGGTGAAGTACATGCGGCTGGGATACATCCAATCGTGGAAGAGGGTGGTGCCCTGCGACTGCGTGGCCACCACAATGGCGATGCTCATCAAGTCAGTGGGGAAAGCTGGCCAGGGCATGACGCTGATTTCAGGAATTGCGCCGCCCAGGTCTTTTTCGACCACCAGGCGTTGTTCGGCCGGGACGATGATATCCTCGCCTTCGACGATCCAATCGACACCCAGGCGGCCAAACACCAGGCGAACCATGTCCAGATATTTGGAGCCAGCGTTGTGAATGCGGATGGAGCCGTGCGTCACGACGGCGGCGCCAATGAAACTGACCACTTCGAGATAATCGGGGCCGATGGTGAATTCGCCGCCGTGCAGACGAGGGACGCCCTCAATGTGCAGGGTGTTGGAGCCAATGTTGTTAATTTTGGCGCCGAGGGTGTTGAGGAAATGGCAAAGTTCCTGGATATGCGGTTCCGAGGCGGCGTTGCGAATGATGGAGTCGCCGCGCGCCAGCGAGCAGGCCATAATGGCGTTTTCGGTGGCTGTGACCGAGGCTTCATCCAGAAGGATATCGGCGCCGGTCAGGCCGTTGGGGGCGTGGAAACGGAAGGTGCGCTCATAGGAGACATCCGCGCCCAACTTTTGCAGCGCGATCAGGTGGGTATCCACCCGCCGCCGTCCAATGACATCGCCGCCCGGAGGGGGGAGGTGTAAATCGCCGGAGCGGGCGGTCATGGGCCCGGCCAGCAAAATGGAAGCGCGGATTTTTCGGCAAAGGTCGGGATCCAAATCCGCGGGCCGCACCTCTTTAGCTTGAATTTTCCAGGTATTTGGCTCCAGGGGGATCATGTCGACGCCGAGGCTGACGAGCAGAGCGCGCATGGCCTTGACATCGAGGATGTCAGGAACATTCTTGAGGATGACAGGCTCATCGGTTAACAGACAGGCCGCCAAGAGGGGCAGAGCTGCGTTCTTGTTGCCGGCGGGGGTTATTTCGCCGTGAAGGGGCACGCCACCTTCGATGTTAAATTGTTCCATAGCTTCCTCCTGCTTGAATTATAAGGCATGACGGGCGGGAAGGTGAATGGATAGGATGTTCTATCGATTGCTGAATCCTGAGCTGATATATAATGATGGTATCTCAAAGGTATAGAAGGCGGGGCAGATGAGCGACCAAGGGTGGGCGGTGGATGCGGAGCGAATGTACGAGGGGACGTTGGGGGAAATGTTTTTTTTGGATCCCAACCCGACGGGCAGTCCTTGTGTGCTGCTGCTGCACGGGTTGGGCGCCGACGGGGCTTCGTGGGAGTACCAGCTGAGGGCGCTGGTCGAGGCGGGGATGCGGCCTGTGGCACCGGATCTGCCGGGGTTTGGCCGTTCGATTTACCGCGGCAAAGGGTGGAGGTTGGCGGAGGTACGCGGTGAGATGTTTCGTTTTTTGGAAAGCCTGACGGCGCGGCCTGCTAAGGTGGTAGGGCTTTCGATGGGCGGCGCGCTGGCGGTGAGCATGGGGATTGAGGCCGCGGGACGCGTGGATCAACTGGTGCTGATGAACACCTTTGCTTGCTTGCGCCCCAAGACGTTTTCGGAGCGGCTGTATTTGGTGCGGCGCTTCCTGGTGGCGAACTTGCGCGGGGTCAAATATCAGGCGGAATTGGTGGCCTGGCGCTTATTCCCTCAACCGGATCAGGCCGGGCTGCGGCAGCTTTTGGTGGAGAAAATTTTGCAGGCGGATCGGAATGTTTACCGGGCGGCCATGCGGCAGCTGGCGGTGTTTGATGTGCGCCGTAGGCTGAGTGAGATCCAGGTACCCACACTGGTCATCACAGCGGAGGGGGATACGACCGTTCCACGGGAAATTCAGGATGTGCTGGCACAAAACATTCCCGGCGCGAAACAGGTGGTGGTACCGGACAGCGGGCACGCGGTGATTGTGGACCAATGGGAGCGGGTGAACCAGATTCTGCTAGATTTTCTTCATCCCTAATACCTCTGACCGCAGCGCGGCGAAATCGGTGGTCGGCAGGCGGCAAGTGTAGTTTTGGCAGAGGTAGGCGGTGGGTAAGCCGTTGACCAGGGAGCGTTCCGCCAGCAAGGGGGGATGGCGGCTTTCTGGGGGAAACGGAGCTGCGGCGACGTAGAGGTAAGGGTGGTAGGTTTGAAGGATGGACTGCACGTCTGGTGAAGGAGCCTCGCCTCCATTGGGCGGGTAGAGCACAGCGAGCTGGGTGAGGGGGTGTTGGGCGATTTGAAGGGCCTGGAGCCAGGCGGAGAACGAGGTGGGATGGGCGGCGGCTGAGGCCTGCATGGAGGCGAGCATAGCCTGGGCTGTGTCGAGACCGGGGGTGCGGGGGTCAAAGGCAGAAAGGGCCAGCAGGGCCTGGGCAGCCAATGCGCTGCCGGATGGGACGGCATTGTCGGTCATCGTTTTGGGACGAATAAGAAGGTCGTTCTGCCCGGTGGGTGAATCGTAGAAACCACCCAGCGGATCGGCAAAACGCGCAAGCATCTGTTCTGCCAGGCGCTGGGCTTGCTGATACCAGTCCGGGTTAAAATCGGCCTGATACAGGGCCAGGAAGGCCAAAATTGAAGCCGCATAGTCTTCGAGGAAGGCAGAAATGGGGACAGTCACCTGACGGTGAGAGCGCATGAGCTGACCATTGACGATGAGATGCGATTGAATGAACCTGGCGTTGTTCTGAGCGGTGCGGAGAAAATCGGGGCGGTTCAGATAGCGGCCAGCTTCGGCAAAGGCTTGCAGGGCCAGCGCGTTCCAAAAGGCCAGGATTTTGTCATCCGTCTGAGGGCGAACCCGCCGCAGACGGTAGGCGTTGAGCTTTTGATGGGCGGCTGCCAGGCGCTGGCGCATCTGCGGCAGTGGGATTCCCAGAGTATCCGCCAGGTCTTCATCCTGAGCCAATTTTTGGAAGATGGTGCGGCCTTCAAAATTTCCGCGTTCGGTGACGTGATAAACAGCCAGGATCAAACGGGCTTCCTGGGGGTCGAGGAGAGCCTCTTCAATATCTGGCACAGTCCACAGGTAGTATTTGCCCTCCTCACCCTCGGAGTCGGCGTCTAAACTGGAATAGAAGCCTCCAGCGGGGTGGGTCATCTCAGCCTGAATAAATTCCAGGGTAGCCACGGCAGTCTCGCGAAAGCTTTCATCCTGGGTGAGCAGGTAAGCGTGCAGGTAGGCGCGTGCCAGCAGGGCGTTGTCGTAGAGCATTTTTTCAAAATGCGGCACACGCCAGAAATTATCGGTGCTGTAACGGTGAAAGCCGCCAGCGACCACATCAAAAATCCCGCCGCGGTTCATGGCTTTGAGGGCGTGCAGGGCGGTATCACGGGCGGCGGCGTCGCCGAGGAAGGCGCGCTGGAGCAAAAACTGGATGGTCATGGCGGCAGGGAATTTGGGGGCACGGCCCCAGCCGCCGTACTGTTGGTCGTAAGAGGATAATAGGAGCTGGACAGCGTGTTCCAGGGCATCTGCGGTTAAGGGCGCGGCGGGCTGTAAGCCGGGCGGGTTGCTTTCCTGCAGGTGCTGGGTGAGGTTGGAGGACACACGTTCAATTTCGGGGCGGCGTTCCTTCCAATACTGGGCCAGGCTGAGCAGCAGATCGCGAAAGGAGGGCATGCCAAAACGAGGGGTGGGCGGGAAATACGTGCCGCCGTAGAAGGGGCGGCCGTCGGGCGTGAGGAAAACGGACATGGGCCAGCCGCCCTGGCCGGTCATGGCGATAACGGCCGACATATAGACGGCGTCCAGGTCAGGGCGTTCCTCGCGATCTACTTTAATCGATACAAAGTGTTCGCGCAAAATCTCGGCGACGGCGGGATCTTCGAAGGATTCATGGGCCATGACGTGGCACCAGTGACAGGCGGCGTAGCCAATAGAAAGGAAAATGGGTTTATCCTCGCTGCGGGCTTTTTGCAGGGCGGTTTCTCCCCAGGGGTACCAGTCCACCGGGTTATTGGCGTGCTGCAGAAGATAGGGTGAAGATTCACTGCTCAGATGGTTGGCCATAAAGCACTTTCCTGTCAGCTAAGAAGAGTAATTAACTCCAATTATAGCGATCTGCGAAGAAATTACCAGGGACAGCGCAAGGTTCGAGAGACGCGGGATTGAGTTGCATCTTTCTGTAATGGGTGTATACTGAGTTTTATTTTCTGGTTCCTGCCCCATGGGGCCGCCAAACGGGTTCTCGAACCCTATCCCTTTTCCAATGGAGTTAACAATGATTCGCGTTTTTCAAATTGATCCAGATCAGAAAGCTGAGCGTGAAAGATTTATCCAATTCCATTATGATCTGTACAAGAATTGCCCTCAATGGGTACCGCCCTTCCGCAACGACATCCGTATGATGCTCAACCGCAAAAAACACCCGTTTTACGACCATTCGGACGCGGCGTTTTTCATTGTGGAGCGGGATGGGAAAATGGTGGGACGGGTTTCAGCGATGGAAAATAAGCCGTTCAACCAATACCACAACACCAAGAAGATCCAGTTCTATTTGTTCGACGCTTTGAACGACCTGGAGGCGGTGAAAGCCCTGTTTGAAGAGGTGTACAAATGGGGCCGCCAACGGGGGATGGATCAGGTGGTGGGGCCGAAAGGCTTCAGTGGGTTTGACGGATACGGCGTTCAGGTGGAGGGGTTTGAACACCGCCAGATGATGACGATGATGAATTACAACTACCCGTATTATGCCGAACTGCTGGAGGGGGCGGGGTTTGAGAAAGAGGTAGATTTTGTGTCGTGCTACATCCCGCAAAGCGGATTTCGACTGCCGGAAAAAGCCCAGGAAATTGCGCGGCGGGTTAAAGAACGCGGTACGTTTGAGGTGAAAGACTTTAAGAACAAGCGCGAACTGCTGCAATGGGGAGAGCGCATTGGTCGGGCCTACAACCAGGCGTTTGTCAACAACTGGGAATATTATCCCATTTCCGATCGCGAAGTGAAATTTGTGGTTGAGAACGTGCTGACGATCGCGGATCCCAAGCTGATCAAGGTGATCCTGTACAAAGGCGACATCGTCGGGTTCCTGTTTGCGTTCCCGGACATCTCCGCTGCGCTGCAGCGGCAGGGCGGGCGCATTACCCCGTGGGGCTTGATTGATTTCCTACTGGAGATGAAGCGCACCAAATGGGTGTCTTTGAACGGCGTGGGCGTTCTGCCGCAGTACCACGGGCGGGGCGGGAATGCTATTCTCTACGATGAAATTCAAAAGACGATCACTGATTACGGCTTTTTGCACGCTGAACAGACGCAGATGGCCGATACGGCTGAGCAGGTGCGCAAAGACATGATCACGCTGGGCGCGAAAATCTACAAAGTGCACCGCATCTTCCATCGGGCCTTTTAAGGGCTGATGGTAACCTTGTATGTTTACCGGACGGCGGGCTGCCGTCCGGTTTTTATTTTGCGAAGTCCCGCTGCGAGCAAGATCAGAATTTCATCCAGGCCCCAGGCGGCCGTGAACAGGACGGCGGGCAGCACCGGCAGCGAATAGCGCTGGTAGGGCAGACTGACGGCGACCAGCAGACCGCCAGCCAGACCGGCAAAGGTGAAGATCAGCCAGAAGAGCGGAGAGGCCAAGGGGCGGCCGGCCTTCCAGATATGGCGGAGGATCAGCAGTAAGCCGAAAAGGGAGAGGGTGAGGAAGAGGATCCCAGCGGGGAAGCCGCGGAAGAGAAGGTGGAGGGGGTTGGAGAAATACAGGTCAGAAGCGGCCTGGGTGCTGCGGACATAGGTGGCCACATCCGCGACAGCGGGGACGGAAAAATACAACTGAGCCAGCATCATGGCGATGCGGTCGCTGTAGGAATGGATGGCGAGGTCTGGGCTGACGTTCTGAATTTGTGCTCTTTGGATGGTGACGAGATCTGTGCGAAAGCGCCAGGAGGCATTGGCTGCCTGCCAGGGGCTGCCCCAGAAGACGGGGTTTAAGGCCATGAATACCAACGCAACAATGCCTAAAAAGGCGGCCAGGGAGAGCAGACGGTGGCGCCAGGGAAATTGGGGATCCAGGAGGAGGAGAACAGCACCTGCCACGATCAGAGGGGCGGTGGACTGCTTGGCACAGAGGGCGAAGGCTGCCGCGGCGGCCAGCAGGAAGGGGCGCAGGCTGGGACGCACGGTGATAGCGAAGAAGAAAACGAAGAGGCCGAAGAGCAGGGCGCTTTCGGCCATGGCGCGGCGGGTGTGGAGGAGGACGAGGGCGTTGGAGGCCAGTAAAACTGCGCATAGCCAAGCAAAACGAGAGCCGCGAAGCCTGTACGCAGTATGGTAGAAGAGCAGCAGGCCGATGGGGAAGAGCCAGGCCACAGAGAGGCGGGCGCGATTCAGCAAGACGGGGTCGGGTAAAGCTCCCATTTGGACGTTGAAATCCCAAGAACGGCCCCAATTCCAATCGTTGCGGGTGGCGGGCATATTCGACAAAGAGCGGCCAAAACCAATCATCAGGCGGGTGATGGGGGCGTCAATAAGACGGTAGCGAGTGCGTGCGTCGATGGACGATTTGCCTGACCAGACCAAATCACGGACATTTTCGACGGTCTGGGTGTAATCTTCACTCATCCAAATCTGGGTGCTTTCATCAGGGTGATAGGGAACCTGGGGGAGGCCCGAAAAGTAAAAAATCGAGAAGAGGATCAGACCCAGATAAAACAAGCCGTGACGGCGGAGATGGAGGAGGATTGGGTTCATGGGTATCCTAGGTAGTGCGGTTGAGGCGATCGCGGGTACAATAAAGTCACAAGTGATTTTACCCCCAATGTTGATAGCGGGATGAGGCATATTTCAAACCAATGAGACGCAAAAGATGGATTCTAGGCGGAATGCTAACGGCGGCGGCGGGCTGGAAGGCCTGGCTGTTGGCGCGCGGGTCTTTTCCGTTTAACGCGGATGAAGCCATTGTGGCCCTGATGGGGCGGCACATTCTTGCAGGCGCGCGCCCAACCTTTTTCTATGGGCAGGCGTATATGGGCAGCCTGGACGCCTACCTGGTGGCGGCGGGGTTTGCCCTGTTTGGTCCAGCGGTGTGGGTGGTGCGGCTGGTGCAGACACTGCTATTTCTGGGAATTTTACTGAGCACCTATGCCATCGGAGCGCGGATTTTGCGATCGGAGCGGCTGGGACTGCTGGCGGTGGGACTGCTGGTGTTCCCGGTGGTCAACCTGACGCTCTACACCACCGTGAGCCTGGGGGGATACGGCGAGGCGCTGCTGATTGGCAATTTGCTGATCTGGATGGGATTGATTTTGGTGGAACGTTTAAAAGAGGAGCCTGCGAAGTTGGAGGCGCGGGACGCAGCTTTGGGCGCGGTCTGGGGGCTGACGGCGGGGTTAGGGGTGTGGGCGAACGGACTGAGCCTGGTGTACGCGGCGCCGGTGGGGCTGGCCATTCTAGCCTACAGTGTGCGCGCGCGAATCGGATGGACACGGCGGGGGCTGCTGTGGGGGGCGTTGATTTCCGGGGGCGTGTTAGGGGCAGCGCCGTTTTGGGGCTATGGAATGACCAACGGCTGGCAAAGCCTTGTGGGCGAATTGCTGGGCAGCGCGGTGGCTGTGGAGGGAGGCAGCTGGCTGTTGCGCAGTTTTAACCACCTGGTGCGGTTGGTTTTGCTGGGCGGGACGGCCACGCTAGGGTTTCGCCCCCCCTGGGAGGTGCGCTGGCTGCTGCTGCCGTTGATGCCGGCCATTTTCATTTTTTGGGTATGCGTTTTGGGATATGGATTCAAACAGGTTAAAGGAAACCATCCGCAGTCCTGGGTGTGGCGGGTTTTAGCCGGGGTGGGTCTGACCCTGGCGGCGGGCTTTGTGTTCACTTCCTTTGGGATTGACCCTTCCGGCAGGTACTTTGCGCCGTATTCCATTTTATTGGCTTTGGCTGGGGGGGGACTGCTGGATTGGCTGTATCAGCGCAGACGCTGGTGGGCGCTGGCGGCCCTGGCGGTGGTGCTGGCGTACCAATGGGGAGGGACGTTGGACTGTGCGCTGCGCAAGCCGCCCGCCCTGACCACGCAGTTTGATTTGCAGACGGTAATCGAAGACGGCTACCAGGAGGAATTGATCACTTTTTTGGAAGAGCAGGGGGAAACCCGCGGGTACAGCACCTATTGGGTGGCCTATCCGCTGGCGTTCTTGAGCGAAGAACGGCTGATTTTTGTCCCACGGCTGCCGTATCACCACGACATGCGCTACACCACGCGGGATGACCGTTATGCGCCATACCGAGAACGGGTGGAGGCCAACGAGAAAATCGCGTACATCACGGCGTCCAATCCAAACCTGGATGTGTGGCTGCGGGAGGGGTTTGCAGGGCTGGGGGTGGAATGGAGCGAAGCAGAAATCGGCCCGTACCGGGTGTATTACGCCTTTTCGCGGGCGGTGCGGCCTGCGGAAGTGGGATTGGGGGAGACGCGCGGGGCGGTGGAAACGGAGTAACTTCCGAGATTACGAACCGAAAAGATCCGCGCGGCGATTGGTGAAAACCGGGATCTGTTGGCGGTGATCGGCGAGGAAGGCAAAATCTAACTCGGCGATCAGCAAGGTTTCACTGCTGCCGTCTGCTTCGGCCAAGACATCCCCATTAGGGGAGATGACTGCGGAGAAGCCCCCGAAGCGTTCGGTGCCGATTTGCTGAACCGTGTTGCAGGCTACCATGAAGGCCTGATTTTCGATGGCGCGGGCGCGGATGAGGGTTCTCCAATTTTCAACGCGGGCTTGAGGCCACTCTGCGGGGAGCAGGAAGAGGTTCGCGCCGGAGAGGGCGTAGCGTCGGAAAAGTTCGGGAAAACGCAGGTCATAACACACAGCGCAGCCCGCAGACGCCCAATTTAGATCGGCGAGTACGGGCGCCGCGCCGGGAGTAAGGTAAACGTCCTCCTGCATGAGGGGGAAGGGGTGCAATTTGTCGTAGGTGAACGTAACACTCAGGGGGTCCGGGGAAAGACAGTGCAGCGTGTTGAAGAATTTGCCGCTGCGCTGGGTGAGGATGGAGCCGGCGATCCAAAGCTGGTGCTGCTGGGCCAGGGCATGCAGGCGCGGCAGCAGCCGGGCGTTTTCCTCGACATAAGCGGCACGGTTGGGTAAGTCATACCCACTGCTCCACAGTTCGGGCAAGAGCAGCAGCTGGCAGCCGTTCTCTGCGGCCTGCTGGGCGGCTTCGGCTGCGCGGGCGAAGTTTTCTTCTGGACGGCCGAGGTGGATTTGAAACTGGAACAATGCCACAAGATGGTTCATAGCTGAATGATATAATAGATTTCAGCCAAACACAAGGAGAAGCCTTTGAAACCGAAACCAAAAAAGCTGTGGATGGTGCTGGGTATTGCTGGTTTTGTTTTGATCATCCTCACCGGTCTGACGGTGGTTAACTTGAATTTTTCGCGCCAGAACCCGGGGGGAAATGATTTTATGGTGCATTGGGTGGGGACGAGAGCCCTTTTATTGGACGGCATCAGCCCTTACAGCGATGAAACGGCGCTGCAGATTCAAGAGATGGCATATGGACGGCCTGCGCGCCCGGGAGAGCACGAACTGCGGGTGGCGTATCCGGTATATTCGGTGGCGGTCTTTTTCCCATTTGCCTTGGTCAACGATTTTAACCTGGCGCGGGCGTTATGGATGACTTTGCTGGAGGCGGCTTTGCTGCTGCTGACTTATTTCAGTATTCGCCTGGTAAATTGGAAACCGAGCCTGCTGTCATTGGCGGCTTTTTTTGTGTTTGGCGTGCTGTGGTATCACTCGGTGCGGCCGTTGATCAACGGGAACGCGGTCATCCTGGTGGCTTTGGGGCTGGTGGGGGGATTGGTGGCTTTGCGGGCGCGAATGGATGAGCTGGCGGGGATTCTGTTCGCTCTGACCACGATCAAGCCGCAGGTGGTAGTGCTGGTGGTGGCGTGGGTGCTGGTGTGGGGCATCACCCAGCGGCGTTGGCGGCTGGTGAGTTGGCTGGTGGGCACTGAGGTGATCTTGATCGCGGTGGGCTTCTTGCTGCTGCCCAATTGGCTGCTGGAGAACCTGCGCGAGGTGCTGCGTTACCCAGGGTATAACCCGCCGGGGACCTTGACCGCTGCCCTGGCAAGCTGGTTTCCCAGCGTGGGCCGGCGTATCGGCATGGTGGTTTCGGGCGTGCTGGCCCTGGTACTCCTGGTGGAATGGAACTACGGCCGCAGCAAACCTTACCACGCTTTTTTGTGGGTGTTCTTCTTAACGCTGACCGTCAGCCAATGGATTGGCATTCAAACCGACCCGGGCAACTTTATTGTTCTCTTACCAGCCCTTGCGCTGGTGTATGCGACCTGGGAAGCGCGCTGGCGGAATACGGGGAAAACTTTGACTGGTGTGAATTTGCTGATTTTGCTGGTGGGGATCTGGTGGTTATTCATCAGCACGGTGTCTTATGGGGATCAGCCGCAGCAGAGCGCGCTGCTTTTTCTGCCGCTGCCGGCTTACCTGCTGGTGACCTTGTATTGGATCCGCTGGTGGGCGGTTAGCCCTCCGGCGACCTTATACGAACCCATCGCTGCCGACGAAGATATTTTCTGAGCCATGAAGAGCGCACGGGTGATCTTGGGGTTGGAACTGGCGGCCGGTTTGGTTCTGAGGCTGCTGTTTGCCCAGACGCGCAGTATTCAATATGATGATGCTTTTACGATTCTGTTGGCTGAACAGCCTTTAGCGAATATTGTGGCGGGAACCGCGGCGGATACCATGCCGCCTCTGTTTTACTTCATGCTGCATTTTTGGGGGATGGTGAGCCGCGAGATGCTGTGGCTGCGGCTGCTGCCCACGCTGCTGAACCTGGGCAGCCTGGTGTTCCTGTACCTGCTGATGCGCGACCTGGTGGGACGGCGGGCAGCTTTATGGTCGGTGGGGCTGGCAGCGATGTCACCCCTGCAAATTTTTCATGCGCAGGATGTGCGCATGTACGCGCTGCTGGCTTTCTGCCAGATTGGATATTTGTGGTTTTTCATCCGCATCTGGCAGCATTGGCAGGCCCATCAACGCGTTTTAGGTTGGGCGGGCGCGGGGTTGGTGGGAATGGGGACGGCGGCTATGTACAGCCACAATCTGGCCATCTTCGGCCTGGCGGCGCCCAGCCTGTTTTTGCTGGTGCGGCGCGATTGGCGGCTGCTGCTGCGGCTGACAGCCCTACAGCTTGTGGTGGGGCTGCTGGCGACACCCTGGTTGTGGATGATCCCAGGGCAGGTGGAGAAAATTCAAAGGGCCTTTTGGACGCCGCGGCCGGGGCTGATTGAAATCCTGCAAACGCTGATCCTGTTCAACGCTTCGCTGCCGCTGCCGGGGTGGCAAATGGCAGCCGCTGCGGTCATCAGCCTGCAAATTGCTGCACTATTGGTTTTGGAACTGGCGCGCAGCAAAGGGGAAGGGGCGGAACGGGGATTTTTGATTGCAGCTTGCCTGACGCCACCGGTGGTGATGTTTCTGGTTTCTTATGTGATGCGGCCGATCTTTGTGACCCGTGGGTTTTTGATCTCTGGTTTACTTTATTGCGGATTGTGTGGATGGGTGATAGCAAGAGGATGGCCAAAGGGGGCATCGGCAATTCTGGTTGGGCTGACGGGGGCGGCGGTGATAATCTCGCTGCCGTATCAAATGACTTATGCATCTTTTCCGCGCTCACCATTCCGTGAGGCTACTGCCTGGCTGCGGGAACAGGCACCGGCGGGAGCGGTGATTGTGCACGACAATAAACTGAGCTTTTTCCCCAGCCGTGTGTACGACCCTACCCTGCCGCAGAAATTCCTGGCGGATGAGCCGGGATCGCATAATGACACGCTGGCGTATGCGACTCAGAACGCGATGAACCTGATGCCGGAGGCGGCTGTGGAAACAGCGGTGGGCGACGCGGACGATGTTTTTTATGTGACGTTTGCCTTGGTGGAAGCCGAATACCAGACCGCAGGGGCCGCACACCCCTCTTTGGCCTGGCTGGAGGAGCAGTATCAGGAAGTGCAACAAATTCGGTTTAACGATTTGATTATTCGCCGCTACCAAAAACCCTGAAGCAGGGCGGGTGGGAATGACACGAAGAGACTACTGCATCCTATATCTGATTGGCCTGATCCTGGCAGCAGCCTGGGCGAGCTTTCAAGCTGCCCCGGGGTATATGGATGCGGATTATTATTATCTGGGGGGGGTGCATCTGGCCGAAGGGAAGGGCTTCTGGGAGAATGTGCTGTGGAATTATCTGGATGATCCGGCGGGGCTGCCGCACCCTTCGCACGCATATTGGATGCCGTTGGCCTCGATCTTGGCGGCGGGGGGCATGTTGGTATCCGGGACAACCTCTTTTTGGGCGGCGAAGCTGCCCTTTTTGCTCCTGGCGGCCGGCGTGCCGGTGGTGAGCGCGGCGTTGGGGTACCGCCTGACGGGCCGGCGCGGGTTGGCCTGGTTGGCGGGCGCTTTGGGACTGGCCCCTGGTTTTTACGCCGCGTATATGACCTTGACGGAGACCTTTGCCCTGTATATGCTGCTGGGTGGGGGTGTTTTGCTGTTGGGGGGGACACG
>NZ_LGCM01000045.1 GCF_001306035.1 Levilinea saccharolytica | reverse complement strand
GCCCAGGGCGCACACCACGATGATGCCGATGCCAAAGCCTCGTCGGTTCATGTTCTGAAAGTTAGCCACCCGGCTGAAAACGTTGTCCGCGGTGGGGGTCACCGTCAACGTGGCGGTGAGCGACGGTTCAGCCCCGCCCCACTCCCCCACCGCCCCCGCCCCTGCCGGAAGCCGCTGTGCAGAGCGCCGAAAAGCTCTATCAGTTGGGCAACCGCCCGGCTGCCATCCGCGATATCGTCAGCCGCAGCCACAAACTGACCCCCGAGCAATTGGACCGCCTGATGGCCCCCTATGAGACCCGCGAAACCCAGCGCCGCTCCCGCGCCTCGCGCAGCCTGATCATCGGCCTGGTAGCGGTGGTGCTGGTGTTGGCCTGCGTCATCGGCGGCTCGTTCGTCCTGCGCAGCCTGCTGGCCGTCCCGGGGCAAATCACTGATGCCGTCGAAGGCACCGCGCCCGCCAATACCCTGCCGCGCGAAAGCCTGCCTCCCCAATTGCAGACCCTGGTGCCCTCCGGCACCGAGTTGCTCCTGCCGCCCACCCCCGCCGTGCAGACTCTGCCCACCGGCGAGGCCCCCGTCTCCAGCGGCTGCCCGCGCACATCCGAAGACGCCGCGGCTCTCTTTGGCGGGCCTGCCCAGCGCTGGACCTCCAACAACAACGGCTGGGTCATCATCGGCACCGACCCCATTTCGGTGTATGTGCCGGAGAAAATGACCGCCGGGTATGTGGTGGTCGGCACCAGTATGGAAATGCGCTCCATCGCCGGGCCGGCTCGTCTGGAAAATGTGTACATGGTGGCCATCAACTGCACCTATTAAATCGTTCAACCCTTGCAGCACCAGTTGATTTACGCCGGTGCTTCGCCTTCCTGTTTCGATCATCCATGTGAGGACTCACCCATGAAATCACGCTCCGATCTAATCGCCAGTTTGCAGGACTCTCGCCGCCAGATGATGACCCTCCTGGATCAGGTGGACCTGAACCGCAAGGTGTACCCCCTGTGGACCATCCGCGAAATCCTGGCGCACATCTGCGGTTGGGATGACAGCCTGATCGCGATGGCTGCCTCGCTGAAGGCCCAGGATGTGCCCGCCACGCCCGCCATGCGCGGCGTGGATGTGTACAACGCCGAGACCGTGGCCACCCGTGAGGGGTTGGATTACGACCATATCTACCGCGAGTATGTCGAAACTCGCGCCAAGCTGATTGAACTGCTGAAGGAAATTCCTGACGAACTGCTCTTCCAGCCCTCCACCCTGCCCTGGGGTGCGGCGGGCAGCATGGCTGACGCGGTGGAAATTTTCAGCGAGCATGAGATCGAACACGCCGGGGATGTGAAAAAGCTGATGGCGGGGTAGGATGTGCCGCCCGCATTAAAAAGACGTTCCCCTACACCCCAGTAGAAACAAAACCGCCCCGCGAACTTGCACGGGGCGGTTGAAATATCCCAATCCAACCGGTGTCTAGAAGCCTTCCAGAGGCGAAAGGTCCGCCGCCCCCGCGGGCAAAGCCGCCACCCGCTGCAGCAGCCCCAAGCGGTTGGCGCGCACCTGCGGCTCCTCGGCCATCACCAGCACGGCCTCGAAGAAGCGGTTAATCACCGGCATGAGCGGCACAAAGGCCTGCAGCACATCCTCCACCGACCCGGCCCGGCGCGGCGCGGCCTCGGCCGCCTGCAGTGCCTGCCACAGCTCGGTTTCTGCTTCTTCGCAGAAGGCCTGCGGATCAATGCTGAAGCGCTCTTTCTGATCGCGGGTAATGCGCACGCAGCGCGAATAGGTGGGCAGAATGCTGGCCCAATCCGGGCGCTGCACCCAGGCCGTCAGCTCCTTCACCCCGCGCAAACAGCCCGCCGGGTTGCGCTTCTGCTCGGCCAACACCGCGTCCACCACATCAAAGCGGTAGCCCTGCTCCAGCAGCATGCCGCGCAGGCGGGCCACAATGAATTCCAGGCACTCGCCCTGCCCCTGCGGGCTGAGCGGAATGGGCAAAAATTCCGCCGCCAGGCGCAGCCCCTCTTCCAGGTCAAAATCCAGATCCCAATCCATCAGCATCTGCGCCAGCCCCAGGGCCGCGCGCCGCTGGGCAAAGGGGTCCTTGGTGCCGCTGGGGGCCAGCCCAGCCGCAAACAGACCCGCCAGGCTGTCCAGCCGGTCGGCCAACCCCACCACCAGCCCCGGCAGGCCGCGCGGCGAAGCGTCGCCCGTGAAGCGCGGCAGGTAATGTTCGTAAATGGCCTGGGCCACAGCTTCGGGCTCCTGGTCGTGGCGGGCGTAAAAGCGCCCCATCACCCCTTGCAGCGAGGTCATCTCCACCACCATGTGCGAAACCAGATCGGCCTTGCACAGGGCCGCGGCGCGCTGGGCAGCGGCGGCGTCGGCAGGCTGCAGATGCAGCTGCCCGGCCAGGCGTTCCACGATGCGCCCGATACGCTCGCTCTTGTCGAACATGGAGCCCAGTTTAAACTGGAAGGTGAGCGTCTTCAGGCGCGGGCGCAGATCTTCCAGACGGCCTTTCAAATCTTCTTCGATGAAGAAATGCGCGTCCGCAAAGCGCGCGCGGATCACCTGGGCGTTGCCGTCGGCCACCACATCCACATGCTGACCGTCCCCATTGCGCACTGCGATGAAATAGGGCAGCAGGCTGCCGTCCGCCTTGCGCACCGGGAAGTAGCGCTGATGCTTCTTCATCACCGAAACCAAGACCTCCTGCGGCAGGCTGAGGTGCGATTCTTCAAACGAACCGCGCAGAGCCGTGGGAGCTTCCACCAGGGCGGTGACCTCGTCCAACAAGTCTTCGTCCACCTGTTCCACCCCGCCCGCCTCGCGCATCAGCTGCCCCACCTGCGCAGCGATGGCCGCCCGGCGCTCCGCCGGGTCTAAGAGAATGCCCTGGGCCGCCAAAACCGGCAGATAGGCCTGCGGATTGGCAATTTCCATCTCGGCGGGAGTGTGGAAGCGCAGCCCGCGCGTCACCCGGCCGCTTTGCAGCCCGGCGTAGGTGAAGGGAACCACGCTGCCGCCCAGCAAAGCCAGCAGCCAGCGCAGCGGGCGCGAAAAGGCCACATTGCTGGCGTTCCAGCGCATGACCTTATCAAAGCGAATATCGGCCACCAGTTTGGGCAGCGCCTCGGCCAGCACCTCCAGGGCCGGGCGGCCGGGTTCAAACACGCGCGCCACAGCGTAAGTTCCGCCGTCCATCTCGCGCACTTCCAGCGCCGACACATCCAGCCCCTTGCCGCGCGCAAAACCGGCCGCGGCGGGGGTGGGCTGTCCCTGCGCGTCAAAGGCGCGGCTGGCGGGCGGGCCTTTATGCACCACCTCGCGGTCGGGCTGGCGTTCGGCCACCTGCGCCGCCATCACCACCAGGCGGCGGGGCGTGCCCCACACCTTGACCTCACCGTGAGTCAGGCGCAGATCGTCCAAAAGGGCCGGCACGCGCGCGCGCAGCTGCTCTAAAGCCCCGTGCAGATCCGCCGCGGGCAGTTCTTCGCTGCCGATCTCCAGCAGGAAATCCGCCGGGCCAGCCGGGTGCGCCTGGGGGGCGGCCGCCGCCGGGGCGGACGGCTGCGTTTGGGCGGCGGGCTCATCCACCAGCCAGGGATATCCCATGCTTTGCCGTTGGGCGGCGTAGGCCTCGGCCACACGCCGCGCCAGGTCGCGCATGCGCGAGAAGAAGGCCTGGCGTTCGGTCACGCCGATGGCCCCGCGCGTATCCAGGATGTTAAATGTGTGCGAGCATTTTAAGACGTAATCGTGGGCCGGCAGCACCAGACCCTGCGCCAGGGCCTGTTCACATTCGGCCTCGAACAGGGCGAACATCTGCCGCAGGCGTTCCACGTCGGCCACTTCGAAGTAATACTGGCTGTGTTCGCGTTCCCCCTGCAAATGCACATCCCCATAGGTGCGCTGCCCGTTCCAGCGGATGTCGCGGAAGTTGCGCACGTTTTGCAGGGCCATGGCGATGCGTTCCAACCCGTAGGTGATCTCCACCGCCACCGGGTCCACGGGCATGCCGCCCGCCTGCTGGAAATAAGTGAACTGGGTGATCTCCTGGCCGTCCAGCCAGACTTCCCAGCCCAGGCCCCAGGCGCCCAAAGCGGGGGATTCCCAGTTGTCTTCCACAAAACGGATGTCGTGCTGACGCGGGTCAATCCCCAGGGCCTCCAGGGATTTGAGGTACAGTTCCTGGGGGTTGCCCGGATCGGGCTTCAGGATCACCTGAAATTGGGTGTGCTGCTGCAGGCGGTTGGGGTTTTCGCCGTAGCGCCCGTCATCCGGCCGCACCGAAGGTTCCACATAGGCCACGTTCCACGGCTCCGGGCCGATGACGCGCAGGTAGGTGGCGGGGTTATAAGTTCCGGCGCCCACCTGGGTGTAATACGGCTGCCAGATTAAACAGCCCTGCGCGTTCCAGTACTGCTGCAGGGTGAGGATGATCGATTGAAAATCGAGAGGTTGAGACATGGCCGAGGCTCCTGGGGCTAAAGATCGGCTTTGATTATACCAGAGCATTGGGTGCAGGGGCGGGCAGCGGCGGTAGGGTGCATTCAGCTTCATCGAATGCACCGCTTAGACAGGGATTCGTTTAATTGCTTTCTTGGCGTTCTTTGCGCCTTGGCGGTGAAGAAACGTGTCTTTGAACCGCGGAGACGCCAAGGACGCAAAGGTGGGTGGGGTTCGTTGCCTCGTTTTCTTGGCGTTCTTTGCGCCTTGGCGGTGAAACGTGTCTTTGAACCGCGGAGGCGCCAAGGACGCAAAGGTGGGTGGGGTTCGTTGCCTCGTTTTCTTGGCACCCTTTGCGCCTTGGCGGTGAAACGTGTCTTTGAACCGCAGAGACGCCAAGGACGCAAAGGTGGGTGGGGTTCGTTGCCTCGTTTTCTTGGCACCCTTTGCGCCTTGGCGGTGAAACGTGTCTTTGAACCGCGGAGGCGCCAAGGACGCAAAGCAGAACTGGGGGAAAACGCTCGGTTCATCGAACGCACCTTTTGATTTTGCCCTGCTGGTGCGTCGGGGACGCCACCCTACCGGTTCCACCCCGAAAGGTAGAGATCGCCGCGCCCTCGAAGTGCGAGGGCACGCCGCTTCGCGGCTCGCGATGACATGGTTGGCGTAGAGATCGCCGCGCCCTCGAAGTGCGAGGCACGGGCAAAAAACGCCGCCCAAGCCGCCGGTTTTCGGTTGCCGCGGTGACAGGTTTAGCAGGGGTGCGAACGTGCCCGTACGACCACCATCGTCCCCCCTTTCAGCACCTGTTCCGCGGGCATCAAAAGTATTGCTTTTTTAGATTTTCGGTGCTAAGATTAATTCACATTAATCTGTTCGTAATCCATCTGTCCTCATATTTAACGGTAATTTCATAACGCCGCGAGCCTAACACGAGAAACAGCAACGCAAGCGCTGGTTATAGAAGCTCAGGCACAGCCCGCCTTTGGGTTGTGATCCTCTTGCTTTCAAATGGGGGATGCAAGCATGGGTAGCATGCTATTTACTAAGAGGAGGTGACCCTGGTAATAAGCGTAATCCGCACAGATGTTCCGTTGTAGACAGGCTTCTCGACCGAGAACCACGAACCTTATTTACCCAATGGAGGGAAACATGCTTCGTAAGTTGTTTTATGTCGTTATGATCGCAGCGCTGGTCATTGGCCTGCCTGCCGTCATGCCCGAACCTGCGGCCGTCAAGGCCATCGGCGCGCAAGAAATCGCCGGCATTCACCTGGTTCCGCCCCGCGGCGATCAGATGAAGCAAATCATCGAAAAAGAAGAAGCTCGCGTTGGTGGTGACACTGACAAAGCCAAAGAGAATGTCATCAAGGCCTTCTCCAAAAAATCGGACACCTGGGTCAACCCCGAGATGGCCGAGCGCGCCCTGCAGTACGAAGCCGGCGTGAACAGCCAGATCGACTCCCAGGGCGGCATCCTCAAAGGCAAAGTCCAAAAAGTCTCCGTCAAAATCCTGGCCATGGCTGTGCAATTCACCGATGAGAATGAACAAATTGATGTGGAACGCGCGATAGACCACGACAATGACCCCGACACCCCTAAAATATGCGTGAGGTTCGATGAAATCCACTCCGGCCCCCAGCAGGGCGAAATCGAAGAGCCCGTCGGCCCGGATGATGTGGAAGAAGGCATGCCCTACGACAACAACACCGTGTGGTACACCCCCGCTCAGACCGCCAGCATGAAGTTCTACGAAAGCATGATCTTCGGCTACAAGGGCGCTGGTCGTGTCCGCATGGACCTGATTGACCCCCGCGACGGCAAGCCCGGCATCAACCTGAAGGGCGTCACTGTTCAGGATTACTACGACAAAGTCGCTGGCAAGGGCAACGTCAAACTCTCCGGTAAGGTCGTGGGCTGGATCCAATCCGACCACTCCGAAGCCTTCTACGGCGCCGACAACTGCGCTGAGGAACACGCGGGCGGCACCTGGGCGGATCTGGATGACAACCCCGATACCCCCAAGACGCGCGTCTATCCCGCCCACCTGGTCAAGGAAAGCGTTGAGAAATACAACGCCACCTTCGCCACCCCCGCGGCTGCCTGGAAGTTCTGGAAGCAATATGACGCCAACAAAGACGGCCTGGTGGACACCTTCTGGATGATCCATGCCGGTATGGGCCAGGAAGCTGGCGGCGGCGCCCAGGGCGACGACTCCATCTGGTCGCACTCCTCGGATGTGCGCTATTACCTGCCCGAAGCTCTCTACGCCTACGAAGATGATCCCGCCAACCCCAATGACTGGTCCATCCAGGTTGGCCCCTACACCTTCCAGCCCGAAAACGCTGAAGTGGGCGTCTTCTCGGAAGAGTTCGGCCACAACGTCTTTGGCCTCCCCGATCTGTACGTGACCGACGGCGCCCAGGGCTCCATCGCTTTCTGGAGCATCATGGAATCGGGCGCCTGGGGTGGTTGGCTGGGCGGTACCCAGCCTTTGGGTATGCCCCTGTGGTTCCGCATGATCGCGGACTGCGGCGGCGTGGCCTGCAACTGGGACAAACCCCTCTTCAACCGGATGTATGCGGATCCTGAAGAGAAAACCACCATCGCTGCTCTCGAAGGCGCCCCGCGCGGTGCCATCAAGGGCGCGCGTATTAACCTGCCCCGCATGTGGGAGACCATCCCCAACCCGGTCGGCACCGGCATCGCCATTCATTCTGGCGCTGGCCGCGATATGACCGACGTGACCATGGATTTCACCTTTGACGTACCGGCCGCCCCCGCCACCAACATCCTCACCATCCCCAGCAATTACGACATCGAAGAGGATTGGGACTACGGCTATGTCATGATCAAAGACAACAGCGACCCGGCCAACCCGTTCGTCTCTTTGAACGACCTGGACGGCATCCTCACCGACAGCAACCCCAACGGCAACCTCGACCCCGGGGCCTACGGCCTGACCGGCTCGGGCAGGGCTGACCTGCAATTTGACCTGGCGGCGTATGCGGGCAAGAACGTGACCCTGCGCCTGCGCTACGAAACCGATGCGGCTGTTTCGCAGAACGGTTGGTTCGTGGACGACATCATGCTCGACACCGAAGTCCTGGCCGACTTCGACACCGTCGGCACGCTGGATGAGTGGACCAACTCCGATCCGGGTTGGATGACAGTCCCCACCACCAAATCCTACAGCCAGTATTACCTGGTGGAACTGCGCAACAACGGCCGCTATGACGGCAGCGCCCGCACGGCCTATGTCACGACCCATGAAGAGACCATGATCGACCCCGACGGCGACGGCACCTATGACACCCCCGCTGACATCTGGATGGTGGACCGCGTGCCCTACAACATCCCTGCGGCGCTGATCTACTACCGCAACACCAAGTACGGCAGCACCTACGCCCAGCGCGGTTATTACGGCGACCTGCCCTCCTACGGCCCCAAATACCAGCTGCTGCTGGTGGACGTGAACGAAGAAGCCGTGCGCGCCTTTGACCCGGCTGCGCCTGTGCAGAACTTCGACAGCTGGCTCTTCTCCTTCAACGCCCGCGTGGGTTCCTATGACGCCGGCCTGACCATGCAGCCGGTGGAAGGCTTTGAAATCAGCCGAGCGAAGTATATTGCAGACTACGATGAAAATGGTAAGCCGATATACGCGTATGTGGAGAATTTGGAGTATCCTGGCAAGCCCGCCACGACCGTCTTCGACGACCGCCAGGGCTACTACCCCGGCTTCTTTTATGCCGACGGCCGCTGGTATTTAAGCAACCGCGACGGCTCCGCGGTGATCCCCGCGGTGGATATGTACTCCACCCGCGTCACCGACTTCGACGGCAATCCCTTGACAGCGAAGTACGGCTCGACGCTTCTATCGATACTGCCGCATTACTTCGGCAGCGGCAACCCCGGCGACGAAGGTCAGCAGTACGGTGTGATGATCGAGCTGTTGGGCGTCAACAAGCCCGGCAACAAGGCCATCATCAAGATGTGGAACTCCACCTACGGGATGGAGAACTAGTCTTCGCTTGAGCTTTGTACAGTAAGGCAGCGGCGGCCAGGCATCTGGCCGCCGCTTTTTTGTGCCCGCGCCCCATCCATTTTTGCGGTTTCAAGCTGCATTCCACGGGGAAAATGCCGCTGCGGGGCCGCGCTGGGCCTCAAGCTCTTGTATAATGGAATCGTGCAATTCTGATCTCAGCCCGCCGGGAAGACCCTTCATGAAACCTGCCTGGATCCTCATCGCCATCTGTCTATGCGCCTGTCTGGCGGCCTGCGGCCCCGACCCCCAGTCTCTGCCCGCCACCGAAACAGCCATCGCGGCGCGCATCTACGCCACCCTGACCGCCTCGGCCCCCACCATCACCCCCGAGGCCACCATCACCCCGCCCCCGCCGCCCAGCCCCACCCCCACCTCCAGCCCCACGCCGCTGCCCCAGGGACAGGTGCAGGCCAGCGTGCTCAATCTGCGCGCCGGGCCGGGCACGCAGTATGAATCCCTGCTCAGCTTGCAGCGCGGCATGTTGGTGGACCTGGCCGGGCAGTATAACCAGTGTGAGTGGATCAAAATCCGCGTGGAGGGACAGCAGGAAGGCTGGGTGAAGGGGGGCGACGGTTTCCTCACCTTCCCGCTGGCCTGCGCCAACCTGCCCTCCGGCACTTTCCGCCCCCTCAACGGCAGCCTGCTGGCTGATACGCGCACCCGCCCGGGCATGGGTTTTTTGTCACTGCAAAACCAGACCTCAGCCGATGCCCTGGTGTTCCTCAATGAGGATTCGGGAACGCCCCAACTGGCCTTTTATGTGCGCAGCATGGAGACCTTTGACCTGAGCGGCATCCCTAACGGCAGCTATCAGGTGTTTGTAGCCCGCGGGACGGAGTGGAATGGGGATGCGCGCGCCTTTGAGCGCCTGGAAGAGACCCTGCGCATGCAGGAGAAGCTGGTGTTCAAGAGCGCGGCCGGGCAGGCCAGCCTGTGGACGCTGATCCTGCGCACCCTGGCGGGCAGCACCGAAAACGCCCTGCCCATTTCGCCTGCCGAGTTCCCGCCCCTGCCGTAAGGATGTCATCGCGAGGCCCCGCCGTTTGGGGCCGTGGCGATCTCTTCTCGGAATGGGACGAGGGCACGCCCTCGAAGGACGAGGGTACGCCCTCGAAGTACGAGGGCACGGGCAAACCGCGCCCGTGCCCCTACACGTGCAATTCCGGTTTAGGTTTTCCCATCTGCGAAATCTGCGCAATCTGCGTCATCTGCGGAAAAATTCGTAGCGAGGGCACGGGCACACCTCGCCCGTGCCCCTACACGTGCGATTCCGGGTTAGGTTTTTCCCATCTGCGCAATCTGCGTCATCTGCGGATCATTCTTTCTGCGTCTTCCGCGGATCATTCCCGCCCGTGCCCCTACACACGCGGTTCCAGGTTAGGTTTTCCCATCTGCGAAATCTGCGCAATCTGCGGATAAGGGTTCGTTCCGGTTTTTTGGTTTTTATCTGCGAAATCTGCGTCATCTGCGGATACATTATGAGGGCACGCCCTCGAAGCGCGAGGGCACGGGCACACCGCGCCCGTGCCCCTACATGTGCAATTCCGGTTTAGGTTTTCTCATTTGTGTAATCTGCGCAATCTGCGGATAAATTCGTAGTGCGAGGGCACGGGCAAACCGCGCCCGTGCCCCTACACGTGCAATTCCGGTTTAGGTTTTTCCCATCTGCGCAATCTGCGCAATTTGCGGATAAATGACGACTCAAAACTCCCTCTTGACTCTCGCTTTAAAACTTGCTATATTATTAACACGCGTTACTAACGCGCGTTATCCAGGAGCCTATCCATGACCGCAGCCAAACGCATCACCAGCAAAGACGTTGCCCAACGGGCCGGGGTCTCTCGCACCACCGTCTCCTTTGTGCTAAACAACGTGGACGGCGTGCAAATCAGCCCCGAAACCCGCCAGCGCGTCCTGCAGGCCGCCGCCGAATTGAATTACATCCCCGACGCCTCCGCCCAATCCCTGGCCTCCGGCCGCGCCCACGCCCTGGGCCTGGTCATGTCGCGCCACCCCCGCCAGATCGCCTCCGATGCCTTCCTCTCGCAGATGCTCGACAATCTCGTGCGTGAGGCCAACCGCTGCGGCATGCGCATCTTGCTGGAGGTGCTGGACGAAAACAGCCCCGCGGAGCGCTTCCTGAACCTGATCCGCTCCAAGCGCATGGACGGCATCCTCTATTCCGGGCCGCGCTTCGACGACACCGCCCTGGAGATCATCCACAAACACAAATTCCCCACCGTGCTCATGGGCCAATTCCCCGGCGCGCCCTTCTGCTGGGTCGACGTGGACAGCCGCGCCGCCGCCAAACGCGCCACCGAGCACCTTATCCGCCTGGGTCACCAGCGCGTGGGCTGCATCACCAACGCCATGCCCACCTACACCGCCTCCATGCAGCGCCTATCGGGTTATCAAGACGCCCTCAGCGAAGCGGGCATCCCCCTCAACGACCGCCTGGTGCGCTTTGGCGATTTCGACCTCGAATCCGGCTATCACCAGATGACCAGCCTGCTGCAGGAAGCCGAACGCCCCACCGCCGTTTTCGTGGCCAGCGACGTGCTGGCTGCCGGAGCGCTGGCCGCCGCCCGTCAGGCCGGGCTGAATATCCCCCGCGATCTGGCCCTGGTCGGCTTTGATGATATCCCCCTGGCGCGCTACCTGGATCCGCCCCTCACCACCGTGCACCTGCCGGTCACCGCGCTGGTGAGCGCGGCCACCGAAATGCTCTTTCAGTTGATTGAAGGCCAACAGCCCGAACCGGCCAATATGCTGTTGGACACCCATCTGGTCATTCGCCGCTCCTGCGGTCTGAACGCTCAATAAAACTTTAGTCGCAGCCAATTTTAGCTTCACCGCAACAGCGTCCGATTGATGCAACCGGTCGTCCGGATTTACGTTCTCTATTTCAAGGAGGAACCCCCCATGAGTAAGCGTTTTGTTTCCTGGCTGAGCCTGGTGATGGTATTGGCGATCGCCCTGGGCGCATGCACGCCTGCCGCCACCCCGGCCCCCACTCAGCCCCCGGCTGAGCCGCCCGCCGCCCAGCCCCCCGCCGCCCCGTCTGCCCCTGCGGTTGACTGCATGGGCGCCAAGGCTGGCGACAAAGTCACCGTCATGTACCAGTGGTCCGGCGGTGAAGAAGAAAAAATCAACACCATCTTCAAGCCCCTGGTAGACGCCTGCGGCATTGAGATCGTGGCCGAATCCACCCGCGACGCGGCTGTGCTGGACACCAAAGCCAAGTCCACCCCGCCGGATGTCCTCTTCTGGCCCTCCACCGCCCCCCTCAATCTCTACGGCGCGCAGCTGAAAGACCTGGCCTCCCTGGGCGCTTCTGCGGACAACTACGCCAAGTTCTGGCAGGACCTGGGCTCCATGGACGGCAAATGGCTGGCCGTGCCCGTCAAGGCCGACATCAAGTCCATCGTCTGGTACTCCCCCGTCCAGTTTGAAGCCTTCGGCTACACGCCTCCCGCTACCTTTGAAGAGCTTGAAGCCCTGGTGGAGAAAATGATCGCTGACGGCAACATCCCCTGGTCGATGGGCATGGAATCCGGCGCAGCCACCGGTTGGACCGGCTCCGACTTCATCCAGGACATCCTCCTCGCCCAGCAAGGCCCGCAGTACGTCATGGATCTCATCTCCGGCAAGGTCGCCTATAACGACGCCGGGGTGGTCAAGGCCTACGAAACCTACGCCAAATGGGCCGCTTCCGACAAGCACACCGTCGGCGGCGCCACCGGCACTGTCTCTACCCCCTTCCTGGATGCCATCTACAAGGTCTTCGCCGATCCCGCCGAGGCCATGATGGTCAAGCAGTCCGGTTTCGCCGGCGGTGAGGTGGCCAAGAAGTTCCCCACCCTTGAATACGGCACCGACTACGATTTCTTCCCCTTCCCCGGCGCCAAGGGTATGCAGGGCGGGGCCGACTACATGATGGCCTTCTCGGACTCCCCGGCTGCTAAGGCTCTGGTGGGCTACCTCACCGGTGCCGCGGGCGCTGAGACCTGGGCCTCTGTCGGCTTTGACCTCTCCCCCAACAAGCTGGCCGACGGCAAGTACACCGACGCCCAACTCACCAAGAAGGCCGCTGCCCTCTCCGCCGCCGCGGGTTTCACCCCCGACCTGGGCGACACCATCCCCGCTCCCTTCGGTGAAGCCGAATGGAAGGCCATCATCGCCGTCGTGCAGGGTACCGCCGCCGCTGAGGCGCTGGCCCCCGCCGCCGCCGCGCAGATGGAAGCCCTGGGCGCCAAGCCCGCCGCCGCCGTGATTGACTGCATGGGCGCCAAGGCTGGCGACAAAGTCACCGTCCTGTACCAGTGGTCTGGCGGTGAAGAAGAAAAAATCAACACCATCTTCAAGCCCCTGGTGGATGCCTGCGGCATTGAGATCGTGGCTGAATCCACCCGCGACGCGGCTGTGCTGGACACCAAAGCCAAGTCCACCCCGCCGGATGTCCTCTTCTGGCCCTCCACCGCCCCCCTCAACCTCTACGGGGCGCAGCTGAAAGACCTGGCCTCCCTGGGCGCTTCTGCGGATAACTACGCCAAGTTCTGGCAGGACCTGGGCTCCATGGACGGCAAATGGCTGGCCGTGCCCGTCAAGGCCGACATCAAGTCCATCGTCTGGTACTCCCCCGTCCAGTTTGAAGCCTTCGGCTACACGCCTCCCGCCACCTTCGAAGAGCTTGAAGCCCTGGTGGAGAAAATGATCGCCGACGGCAACATCCCCTGGTCGATGGGCATGGAATCCGGCGCCGCCACCGGTTGGACTGGCTCCGACTTCATCCAGGATATCCTCCTCGCCCAGCAAGGCCCGCAGTACGTCATGGATCTCATCTCCGGCAAGGTCGCCTATAACGACGCCGGGGTGGTCAAGGCTTACGAAACCTACGCCAAATGGGCCGCTTCCGACAAGCACACCGTCGGCGGCGCCACCGGCACTGTCTCCACTCCCTTCCTGGATGCCATCTACAAGGTCTTCGCCGATCCCGCCGAGGCCATGATGGTCAAGCAGTCCGGTTTCGCCGGTGGTGAGGTGGCCAAGAAGTTCCCCACCCTCGAATACGGCACCGACTATGATTTCTTCCCCTTCCCCGGCGCCAAGGGCATGCAGGGTGGGGCCGACTACATGATGGCCTTCTCGGACTCACCCGCTGCCAAGGCTCTGGTGGGCTACCTCACCGGTGCCGCCGGTGCCGAGACCTGGGCCTCTGTCGGCTTTGACCTCTCCCCCAACAAGCTGGCCGACGGCAAATACACCGACGCCCAGCTCACCAAGAAGGCCGCTGCCCTCTCCGCCGCCGCGGGTTTCACCCCTGACCTGGGCGACACCATCCCTGCTCCCTTCGGTGAAGCCGAATGGAAGGCCATCATCGCCGTCGTGCAGGGTACCGCCGCCGCTGAGGCGCTGGCCCCTGCCGCCGCCGCGCAGGCCGAAGCCTTGAAATAAACTGTTTTCAGGGGATGGGGCGTTTCCGCCCCATCCCCTCCCCCCGTTCGACTCCAAACCCACTTCACCCCTGTTTCACCCCGCCATACCGCCGCATCGCGAGCGAATGAACCCTTTCAAGCTGCCCCCGCGGGCCGCGAAGGAGAAACCGAATGAACACTCCAACGATCATGAAACAAAGCCGCTGGGTTCCGTGGCTGTACCTGGCCCCGGCTTTGTTGGTCATGGCGGTGTTTGTGCTGTACCCCATGTTCAACACCTTTGTCTTGAGTTTCATGGACAAAACCGGCACGCAGTCGGCTGCGGTGAGCTGCGTCGCGGGTCAGCCCTGCTGGGGCTCCTTTGAAAATTACCGCTACGCCCTCACCAACCCTGAAATGCTGCAAGCCCTGCGCAATAATGCCTTGTGGCTGCTGCTGATGGTTCCCGGCACGGTCATCACCGGCCTGCTGTTCGCCGTGCTGGCCGACCGGGTGCGCTATGAGGCCCTGGCCAAAGCCATCATCTTTATGCCCATGGCCATCTCCTTTGTGGGCGCGGGCATCATCTGGCGCTTCGTGTACTACATCGAAACCGGCTCCGGCCAACAGATCGGCCTGCTCAACGCCGTGCTGGTGGCCTTTGGCGGCCAGCCGGTGGCCTGGCTGAGCAACCCCGCCTTTAACAATTTTGCCCTGATGATCGTGGGCGTATGGCTGTGGGCGGGCTTTTGCATGACGATCCTCTCCGCGGCCTTAAAATCGGTGCCCGCTGAAATCTTAGAGGCAGCCCGCGTGGACGGTGCGCGCGAAGTGGAAGTCTTTTTCCAAATCATGCTGCCCATCATCATGCCCACCATCCTGGTGGTCACCACCACCATGGTCATCAACGTCCTCAAGATCTTCGATATCGTTTTCGTGCTCACCGGCGGCAATTTTGGCACCGAAGTCATCGCCAACCGTATGTTCAAGTTGATTGTCACCGACACCGGCCGCTCCATGGCCATCGCCGTGCTGCTGGTGCTGCTCACCATCCCGGTGCTGATCTTCAACGTCAACCGCTTCCGCCAGCAGGAGGCTTCGCGATGAAACCCTTCCAGCGGCTTAACCGCATTTTCAACCATCTGCCGGTGCATCTGGCTCTGATTTTGATGTGCGTGGCGTGGGTACTGCCTACGATGGGCCTGTTTGTCACCTCCTTTCGCAACAGCGAAGACGTGCGCACCACCGGTTGGTGGACGGCCCTGGCCGCCCGCCAGACCCCCGGCGAGCCGGAATACACCACCTACTGCGCCTCCTGCCACGGGGCCGACGGCAAAGCCCTGCCCGCCGCCGATTTGAGCGACCCGACTTTGATCGAAAAATATCCGCGCTCCAACCGCCTGTTGGCCATGCTGCGCAAAGAAATCAACGGCCAGCCGCATCTAACCGACCCCGCCCTGCCCGAAAACCCTAACGAGGCCCTGGAAAAGCTCTCCCCCATCCTGACCTATATGCAGGACTTCTCCGGCAGCAGTCAGGACCAGTCGCGCTTCACCCTGCGCAACTATGCTGACGCGCTGGTGGGCTATAAAGGCACGCAAAACTACCTCACCGATTGTGAACAGGGGGTCGAAAGCGCCCTGAGCAAGTTCAAATGCACCGCCGCCGACCTGCTTAACCCCGAAGGCATGGGGCGTGCCTTTGTGAACTCGCTGCTGGTGGCCGTGCCCTCCACCCTGCTGCCCATTCTGCTGGCGGCCTTCGCGGCCTACGCCTTCGCCTGGATGGATTTCAAGGGCCGCATGTGGCTGTTTGCCCTGCTGGTGGGGCTGCAAATCGTCCCCCTGCAAATGACCCTGGTGCCCATCGCGCGCATGTACGTCAGCCTGGGCATGGAAGGCAGCTTCATCGGGATCTGGCTTTTCCACACCGGTTTCGGTCTGCCCTACGCCATCTATCTGCTGCGCAACTATCTCAGCGGTCTGCCCAAAGAGGTGTTTGAATCCGTCTATCTGGACGGGGCCAACCATTGGACCGCCTTCTGGCAGCTGGCCATTCCTTTGGCCACCCCCGCCATCGCCTCGCTGGCCATCTTCCAATTCCTGTGGATTTGGAACGACTTCCTGGTGGCCAAGATCTTCCTGTCCAATAACCCCGTGCTCACCGTACAGATCACCAATTTGATTGACCCGCGCGGCGGCAACTGGCATATCCTCACCGGCGCGGCCTTCTTGTCCTTCCTGGTTCCTATGATCGTTTTCTTCGGCTTCCAGCGCTACTTTGTGCGCGGGATGCTGGCCGGCTCGGTAAAGGGCTAGGCCCACTCTACGACTGCCGTCCGTTTGGGCGGCCCCCCGCCGACAGCCTCATCGACCCACAGCCAGTCACCCGGCTGGCTGTGGGCGGGCTGCGCGCGGCAGAAAGGAATTTGTTTCCATGTCTCAAGCCTGGTATAAAAACGCCGTCTTTTATCAAATTTACACCCGCGCCTTCGCCGACAGTTCGGGCAACGGCTACGGCGACCTGCGCGGCGTGATTCAGCACCTCGACCACCTGCAAGCCCTGGGCGTGGACTGCATCTGGCTCATGCCCATCTACCCCTCGCCGCGCAAAGATGACGGTTATGATATCTCCGATTTTTACAGCATTGACCCCCAATACGGCACGCTGGACGACCTGAAAGAGCTGGTGGCCCAGGTGCACGCGCGCGGCATGCACATCATCATGGACCTGGTGCTCAACCACACCTCCGACCAACACGCCTGGTTCCAGAGCGCCCGTTCCGACCCAGCCTCCCCCTACCGCGAATATTACGTGTGGAGCGACACCGATCAGAAATACAGCGACGCCCGCATCATCTTCCTGGACACCGAAAAATCCAACTGGACTTGGGATGAGCAGGCCGGGCAGTATTATTGGCATCGCTTCTACAGTTCACAACCTGACTTAAACTATGACAGCCCGCGCGTGCAGGAAGAAATGCTCAACGTGGTGCGCTTTTGGCTGGAGCTGGGCATTGACGGCTTCCGCGCCGACGCCGTGCCCTACCTCTTCGAACGCGAGGGCAGCAACTGTGAGAATTTGCCCGAAACGCATCAGTACCTCAAACGCCTGCGCGCCTTTATTGACCAGCACTTCCCCCAGGCCATCCTGCTGTGCGAGGCCAACCAGTGGCCCGAAGACGTGCGCCCCTATTTCGGCGACGGCGACGAATTTCACATGGGCTTCCATTTCCCCGTCATGCCGCGCATTTTCATGTCCCTGCGCCAGGGCCGCCGCGACTCGCTGGAATGGATCCTCGACCGCACCCCGCCCATCCCCGAAAACTGCCAGTGGTGCACCTTCCTGCGCAACCACGATGAACTCACCCTGGAAATGGTCACCGAGGAAGAACGCCAGTGGATGTGGCAGGAATACGCTCCCGACCCGCGCATGCGCCTGAACCTGGGCATCCGCCGCCGCCTGGCCCCCCTGCTGGGAAACGACCGCCGCAAAATTGAGCTGGCCTACTCGCTGCTCTTCACCCTCCCCGGCTCGCCCATCGTATACTATGGGGATGAAATCGGCATGGGCGACAACATCTGGCTCTTCGACCGCAACGGCGTGCGCACCCCCATGCAGTGGACCTCTGGCCTCAATGCCGGTTTTTCCAGCGCGCCCGCCGATAAGCTGTACGCCCCCATCATCGCTGAACCGCCCTTCGCCCCTGCCCAGGTGAACCTGGCGGATCAGCGCAGCGATCCCGGCTCGCTGTATAACCTGGTGCGACGCCTCATCCAGGTGCGCAAGCGCACCCCCTCCCTCTCCTGCACCCATTTCGAATGGCTGCGCGCGCTGCCGCCCGCGGTAGCCGCCTACCGCCGCTGCGCCCAGGGTGAAATTGCCCTGATCCTCAACAACCTTTCGGATCAGCCGGTACAGTTTTCTCTGACTGCCGACCTGCCCGCAGGGTCGCTGTGTACCGATCTGATCACCGGCGCGGCTTTCCCCGCACCCTCCGAATGGGTTCTCTCCCCGCACCAATACCGCTGGCTGCGCCTTCACTAATCTTCACCGCAGCCTACCCAACAGAAAGCCCGGCCTTGCTCACCGGGCTTTCTCTTTATTTACCGAGTTGCTTTAAAGCCCAAAAGCGCGTACACTATCCAGATCATTTTGCCTTGAAAGGATCCCCTCACCATGCCCCGAAAAATTACCTTCCGCGAACGGTTTCAGTACTGGCAGGACAACCTCTTCTCCCGCGGCACCGCTGCCCTGATTGGGGCATTGTTCGTCCTTTCCTTCTTGATCATCGCCGTCGGCGCGGCGGCCGTCGTTTTGGGCGGGGACCTCACCTCGCCCCCCGGCGGTGAACGCCTCAGCCTGGGCGAAGCCATGTGGGAAGCCCTCATGCGCACCCTGGACGCCGGAACCATGGGCGGCGATCAGGGCTGGGGCTTTCGCCTGGTGATGCTCTTTGTCACCATCGGCGGCGTGTTCGTCATCTCCAGCCTCATCGGCGTGCTCTCAGCCGGGGTCGAAGAGCGCCTGGCGCAGCTGCGCAAGGGCCGCTCACGCGTGTTGGAAAGCAACCACACCGTCATCCTGGGCTGGTCGGAGCAGGTCTTCACCATCCTGTCGGAACTGGCAATTGCTAACCAAAACCAGAAACGCCCCTGCATCGTCGTCATGGGCGACGAGGATAAAGTCGTCATGGAAGAGGAGATCGCCGCCAAGGTGGCAGACCTGGGCAGCACTCGCCTGGTGTGCCGCAGCGGCAGCCCCATGGAAATGTCGGATCTGCGCATCGCCAACATCAACCAGGCCAAAGCCATCATTGTCGTTTCGCCCAACACCCCCGAAGCCGATGCCGAGGTGATTAAAACCGTCCTGGCCATCACCAACCACCCCGACCGCCGCCCAGAGAAATACAATATCGTCGCTGAAATTCACGATGTTAAAAATATGGACGCCGCCCGCGTGGTGGGCAAAGATGAAGTCGAATGGGTGCTGGTTGGCGACCTGATCGCGCGCATCATCGCCCAAACCAGCCGCCAATCGGGCCTGTCGGTGGTCTACACCGAACTGCTCGATTTTGGCGGGGATGAAATTTACTTCACCCGCCAGCCCAGCCTGACCGGCAAAACCTACGGTGAGGTGCTCAACGCCTTTGAAAAAAACGCCGTCCTGGGCTTGCAGCGCCCCGGTCAACTGGCCCGCCTGAACCCGCCTATGGATACGGTCTTGAGCACGGAGGATGAGCTGATCGTCATTGCTGAGGATGACGACAAAATTGCCCTGGACGGCCGCGCCCAGCCAGACACGAGCCGCATTCTGCAAACCCCCCACAGCCCCCAGGCCCCCGAACACAACCTGATCCTGGGCTGGAACTTGCGCGGGCGCTCCATCCTCACCGAGCTGGATGCGTATGTGGCCCCCGGCTCCGTCGTTCACGTGGTGGCCGACCGCGAGGATTTTGGCGACCTGGAATGGCTCCACGACCAGATGCACAACCAGAAAATCATCTTCCGTTCCGGCGATACCACCGACCGGCGCGTGCTGGAAAGCCTGGGTTTGGATCAGGTGCAGCACATCATCTTACTATGCTATTCCGACACCCTCGAACCGCAGCAGGCCGACGCCCGCACCCTCATCTCTCTGCTGCACCTGCGCGATCTGGCCGACCGCCAGGGCTACACCTATTCCATCGTCTCCGAAATGCTCGACATCCGCAACCGCAACCTGGCGGATGTGACCCGTGCGGACGACTTCATCGTCAGCGATAAGCTCGTCAGCCTGATGCTGGCCCAGGTGAGCGAAAACGCCAATCTCAACGCAGTCTTTGCCGACATTTTTGACCCCGAAGGGGCCGAGATTTACCTCAAGCCCGCTAGCGATTACGTTGCGGCGGGTCAGGGGGTGCAGTTTGCCACCCTGATCGAAGCCGCCCGCCAGCGCGGGGAAACGGCCATCGGCTACCGCCTGGCGGCGCAGTCGAAGGACGCTTCGCAGATGTACGGCGTTCACCTGAACCCGGTAAAATCCCAAACCGTCACCCTGACCGCCGCCGACCGGCTGATCGTCCTGGCCGAATCCTAGGCCGTTTCGCCTATCCCTTGTCCCTCTCAGGAGTTGCCATGACCGCCACACCCCCGCTGTTTGAACCCAACTTGCAGCCCGAGGCGATTCTCTCACCCCAAGCGCCCACCATCGAAAACGGCGGCTCGCCGCGCTATGTGCTGTGTTTTTTCCATGATGTGCTGTCCCGCCTGCACCAAAACGGCCTGCTGCGCCCAGTGGGCTATGTGGCCTCTGAAATCGGCCGCAACCCCATCTACGAGCTGCAGCAGCCCGGCGAGCGCGTGCTGGTGGTGCACCCCGGCGTGGGCGCGCCCCTGGCTGTCGGCTTCCTGGAAGAACTCATCGCCGCCGGGGGGCAGAAGTTCATCGTCTGCGGCGGCTGCGGCGTCATTGACCGCGATATCGCCGCCGGGCATCTGGTGATCCTTACCAGCGCCGTGCGCGACGAGGGCACGTCCTACCACTACCTGCCGCACTCGCGCGAGGCCTTCCCTGCCCCCGCCGCGGTGGCTGCCCTGCAAAGCGTGGTGGAAGGGCGCGGTCTGGATTACAGACTGGGCAAGGCCTGGACCACCGACGCCATTTACCGCGAAACCATCCAACGGCGTGAGCAGCGTCTGGCGGACGGCTGCTGTGTGGTGGAGATGGAAGCCTCGGCTTTGTTTGCGGCGGCCGCCTTCCGCCAGGTGACATTGGGGCAAATTGTCTACGGCGGCGACCTGGTCGTTCCCGACGGTTGGGATAAACGCGCCTGGCACGAGCGTGCCGACGACCGCGAGCTGCTTTTCTGGCTGGCGGTCGAGGCGGTGTTGGCGATCCCGTAATATCCCCCCGAATCAAAAAAACGGCCTGCCGTACACGGCAGGCCGTTTCATGTACGCAATCCGAAATCCCTAGGCTGCCGCCTGCATGGCCGCATCGCCGTACAGCTTGCGGTGCACCACGCTCAGCGCGCGCACCTGCTCGGCGGCATGGTAAGACGACCGCACCAGCGGGGCGCTCTCTACCCAGCGGAAGCCGATCTCCAGCCCGTAGCGCTTGATCTCCGCAAACTCCTCCAGGGTGTAATAGCGCGCAATCGCCAGGTGCTGGCGCGAAGGCTGCAAATACTGGCCGATGGTCAAAATATCCACCCCCCAGGAGCGCAGATCGCGCATCACTTCCTTCACCTCGTCCATCGTCTCGCCCAACCCCACCATCATGCCCGATTTGGTCAGCACCTCGGGATCCATGCGCTTGGCGTTGGTCAGGGTGGCCTGAGACCATTCGTAACGGTCCTGCGGCTGCACCTGCTTAAACAGGCGCGGAACCGTCTCCACATTGTGGTTCAAAATCTCCGGCCGGGCCTGCATGACGATATCCAGGGCGGAAGGGCTGCCCTTGAAATCCGGAATCAGCACCTCAATGGAGCAGCCGGGCTGCAGGGCGCGGATGCGGCGGATGACCATCGCAAAAATCGGCGCGCCGCCGTCTTTGCGCTCATCGCGGTTCACGCTGGTGATCACGGCATGGCGCAGGCCCATGGCCTTCACCGCCTGCCCCACCCGCTCCGGCTCCAGCCAGTCCATGGCCTGCGGCTGGCCGTGCTTAATATCGCAGAAACCGCACGAGCGCGTGCAGATATCACCCATAATTAAAAACGTGGCTGTGCCGCTGCCCCAGCACTCACCCATATTTGGGCAGCCCGCTTCTTCACACACCGTGTGCAGCGCCTTGCGCCGCATCAAGGATTGAAGCCATTCATACGTTTCACCCGACGGCGCGCGCACTTTGATCCAATCCGGGCGGCGCAGAGGGGTGGTATCCAATTTTTGTGGATCCACACGATCACGAGTAGGGTTTGCAGGCATGGTGACCTCCTGGGGGTGATTATAAAGGTAAACGGGAAGAATTTCAAATTACCCCAGTCAGCCCCGCCCGTAATCCGTGATATACTGCAAGCAATCCCACCCTGTGAGGCGCACACGTATGCTCTATCTGGTGGCAACCCCCATCGGCAATTTAGGCGATATCACCCTGCGCGCGCTGGAAGTCCTGCGCACGGTGGACCTGGTGGTCAGCGAAGACACCCGCACCACCGGTTTCCTGCTCAAGCACTTTGAGATCAAAAAGCCCCAGATGGCCTTCCACGAATACAACGAAATCCGCGCCCTGCCGCGCATTTTGGACACCCTGCGCAGCGGCCAATCCGTGGCGGTGGTCACAGACGCGGGCAGCCCGGCGGTCAGCGACCCTGGGTTCGTGCTGGTGCGCAGCGTGCTGGCCGAGGGTCTGCCCGTCACGGCCATCCCCGGCCCCACCGCGGTCATCCCTGCCCTGGTGCTCTCCGGCCTGCCCGTGCACAGCTTCACCTTTCGCGGTTTCCCCCCGCGCAAAAGCGGCGCCCGCCGCCGTTTTTTGGCCGTGGATTTAACCTCCCCGCACACCCTCATCTTTTACGAATCACCCCACCGCCTAGTGAGCTTTTTGGAAGACGCCCAGGCCGTGTTCGGCGACCGGCGCGCCGCCCTGGCCAACGACCTGACCAAAATGTTCGAGGCCGTTTTCCGCGGGCGGCTGAGCGAATGTATCGCCCACCTGCAGGCCGTCCCGCCCCGCGGCGAATACACCGTGGTCATCGAAGGCGCCGCGGCTGAGCCCGAAGCCGAAGGTGAGGACGGGGCCGAACCTGCCCCCAAACCGGGCAAGCGCAACAAATACCCGCGCCAACCGGCCGAGGACTGAGACCCCCATGCACCGCTTTTTCCTGCCGCCCGAAGCCTTCCAGGCCGATACCGTGCATTTCCCCCCCGAAACCGCCCATCAGATCCGGCGGGTGCTGCGCCTGGGGGCCGGGGCCGAGGTGTTGGCCCTGGATAACCAGGGCTGGCAGTACCGCGTGCAGTTAACCGGGGACGACCTGGGGCAGGTGCTCAGCCGCCAGGCAGCCGCGGGCGAACCCGCCCTGCACCTGACCCTTTACCTGGCCCTCACCCAGCGCGAAAAATTTGAATGGGCGCTGCAAAAATGCACCGAAGCCGGGGTTTCGGCCTTTGTGCCCTTTGTCTCCACCCGCTCCCTGGTGCAGGACGCCCAGGACGCGCACAAAAAGCTGCCGCGCTGGCAAAAGATCGTGCAGGAAGCCGCCGAGCAAAGCGGCCGCGGGCGCATTCCCCCCGTGGCGGCCCCCCTGCCCTGGGCTGGCGCCCTGAAAAGCGCCCAGGCAGCCAGCCTGCGCTGGATCGCCTGGGAGGAGGAACAGCAAACCGGCCTACGCGCAGCCCTGCGCGGCCTGTCCCCCGCCCCCGGCCAGACCGCCGCCGTGTTCATCGGCCCCGAGGGGGGCTTTACCCCCGCCGAGGTGGAGCAGGCGCGCCAAAGCGGCTGCCAGCCGCTCAGCCTGGGGCCGCGCATCCTGCGTATGGAAACCGCCGCCCTGGCGGCGGCGGTCTTGTTGGTGTACGAATTGGGCTGAGGCAGCCTCAGGCGCCGTCGTCCTCCGGCGGCGCGGTGGGGCCGTAATCCAACACCTCGCGCACCTGGGTGTTGGGCTGCACCGGGCCCACAATCCCTTTTTCTTCCATCGCGTCAATCAAACGCGCCGCGCGGGTGTAGCCGATGCGCATGCGCCGCTGGAGCATGGTGATGGAGGCCCGCCCCTCGCGCCGCACCAGATCCACCGCGTCCTTCATCAAAGGATCGCCGCCCTCTTCCATATCCTCCCACAGCGCTCCCTGATGCAGCGGTACGCCCGCCGGAATCCATTCGCCGGAGGACATGGGCTGCGGCGTCCCCGAAGTTGAACCCAAACGCGCCGACTCATCCCGCCAATAATCCACCACCCGCTGAATTTCCACATCGGAAACATACACACCCTGCAGGCGCACCGGCGCCGAGGCGTCGGGGGCCTGGAAGAGCATATCCCCGCGCCCCAACAGGCGCTCAGCCCCAGGTTGATCCAAAATGACGCGGCTGTCAATGCCCGAAGCCACCATAAAGGCCACCCGCGCCGGGAAATTGGCCTTGATCAGGCCGGTCACCACGTCCACCGAAGGGCGCTGCGTGGCCAAAATCAGGTGAATGCCGGTGGCGCGCGCCAGCTGCGCCAGGCGGGTGATGGTGCGCTCGGTTTCGTCCGGCGAAAGCATCATCAAATCGGCCAGCTCGTCAATCACCACCACCAGATAGGGCAGCTTTTCGGCAGGGAAGCGGGTGTTAAATTCCTGAATATTGCGCACGCCGCTGCGCGAAAACTTGTGGTAGCGGCTGTCCATCTCGCGCATCATCCACTGCAGCGCGCCGATGACCCGATCGGCCTCCACCACCACCGGAGCCAGCAGGTGGGGGATGCCGTTGTAGCCGGTCAGCTCCACCCGTTTGGGGTCCACCAGCACCAGGCGCAGATCCGAAGGGGTGTTGTTCAGCAGAAAACCGGCCAAAATGGCGTTCACGCACACCGATTTGCCCGAACCGGTGGTGCCCGCGATGAGCAGGTGCGGCATGGCCGACAGGTCGTAGGCCGCCGGGTGCCCGGCCACATCCTTGCCCAGGGCAAAGCGCAGGCCGGAGCGCAGGCGTTGGAAACGTTCCGATTCGATCACCTCGCGCAGGCTCACGCGGCTGATTTCCAAATTGGGCACTTCGATGCCCACATAGCTGCGCCCGGGCACGGGGGCCTGAATACGGATGCGCGGGGCGGCCAAAGCCAGGGCCAAATCATCCGCCAGGCTGGCGATCTTGCCCACGCGCACACGCGTGCGGCCGGTGCGCGTCTCCACAAAATCTGGCTCCACCCCAAACTGGGTCACGGTGGGGCCGGGGTTGACCTCCACCACATGGCAGGGGGCGCCAAAGGAAGCCAGGGTCTCTTCAATCAGCCGCGCCCGCTCCTGGTTGCTGGTGTTCTGCACCGCCGCCGGGGTGGGCGGGTCTAAAATGTCCTCCACTGCGGGCAGAGTCCAGGCGATGGACACCGCCGGAACTGGCGCCGCCGCGGGGCGCGCACCTTCTGCTGTCTGGGATGCCTCGCTCACCGCCCCCGCCGGGGTGGGCTCTGCCGCCGCTGGAAGCGGGCTTTGACCCGCGGGCGCGGGACGGACGCCGCCGCTGCGCTGGGGCAGGGGCGCGTATTCGGGCGGCAGGGGCGTATATACGGGGGGTTCCCCCGCGGGCGTGCTGGCCGCCGTTGAGCGGCTTTCGGCCTCCGGCGCGGGCTGCCGCACCCGTTCCCACAGGGGCCGCAGCCAACCGAGCAGCTCCGGAACAGTCACATCCAGCGCCAGGGCCAGTCCCAAAATGAGCCAGGCGATGAGGGCCACCACCGCCCCCGGCCCGCCCAGGGTGGATACCAGCAGCCGCTCCAGCGCGCCGCCCACATACCCACCGCCGCGGCCCGCGCTGGCCAGTTCCCAGCCGCCGCCAAACAGCAGATGCAGCCAGGTCAGCAGATTCAGGAAGAGCAAAATCAACCCCAGGCTGCGCTCCCCCGAAAGCACCGGCAGGCGCTCCACGTTGCGGAACACCAGCCACAGTCCAAAGCCCACCAGCAGCACCGGCAGCACCAAAGCCCCCCAACCCGCCGCCTTGTATAAGAAAGTCACCCACCAGCCGGTCAGCAGGCCGTTTTCCGAAGAGAGCAGGGCCAGCAGGCTGAGCAGCCCCACCAGGGCCAGCGCGCCCCCCAAAATATCCAGCTTGCGCTCGGCGGAAAGCCCCTGGAACTGCCAGGAGGGCAGCCGGGGCGCAGGGGGGGGTGAAGAAGAGCGGCGTCCGCTGCGGCGTGAAAGCAGCCCCGCGGATTTGCTTTGCCGGGCGGGTTTAGCCGCGCTGCGCGGGCGCACGGCAGGCTTGGCCGCGCCTTTGGAGACCGGTTTGGCCATGGATTTGGGGGCCGCTTTGCGCGGCGTGGGTTTACTGGGAGACACCGCTTCCTCCTTAGGCTGCGCCGTGAGAATCCGCCAGCAGGCGCTGACGCAGTTCATCAATCACGCACAGGCGTTGGTTTTCATCTTCGTAATACCAGGCCAGCCAGCCGTTGGCGGGCGCGCCGCCCGAAAGCTGCGAGGCCAGGCCGTGGATCGAGGCGCACAGCCCGTCCAGCATCAGCCGCCCGTCCGCGCGCACCTGAGCCGCCTGAGCGCGCTCGCCGCGGTAATACAGGCTCTGCCCCGGCTGCAGCAGCCCGGCCTCCAACAGCCGTCCAAAGGGCAGCCGCCGGGTTTTGGCCGGGGCGCGCCCTTCCAGCGCGTACACTGCGTCCTCTTCGCTCAACGGCTGCACCTGCGCCAGCCGTTCTTCGGCCACGCGGATGTATTCCGCCTCGCGCTCAATGCCAATCCAATGGCGGCGCAGTTTTTTGGCCACCGCGCCGGTGGTGCCGCTGCCGAAAAATGGATCCAACACCACATCCCCCGGGCAGCTGGCGGCGGTGAGCACGCGGTAGAGCAGCGCCTCGGGCTTCTGGGTGGAGTGAGCTTTCTGCCCGTTGTGGCGGATGCGCTCCGGGCCGTTGCAAATCGGCAGCAGCCAGTCGCTGCGCATTTGCAGATCGTCATTGAGGGCTTTCAGCGCGTGGTGGTTAAAGGTGTAGCGCGCCCCTTTGAATTTGCTCACCCACAGCAGGGTCTCATGCGCGTTGGTAAAGCGCACCCCGCGAAAATTGGGCATGGGGTTGGTCTTGATCCAGATGACATCGTTGAGGAACCAGAAGCCCAGGTCCTGCAGCAAGGCCCCAATGCGGAAGATATTGTGATACGAGCCGATGACCCACAGCGTGCCCGTGTCTTTCAGCACGCGGCGGCAGGCGGCGATCCACTGGCGGCAGAAGGCGTCATACGCCTCCAGGGAATCATAATGATCCCAATCGTCATCCACCGCGTCCACGCGGGTCTGATTGGGCCGCCAGAGTTCCTTCTGAAGCTGCAAATTGTAGGGGGGATCTGCAAAGATCAAATCTACCGATTTTTCCGGCAGACGTTCGAGGATCTCAACGCAGTCACCCTGCAAAATCTGGTCTAGGGGAAGGTTTGCACACATGCCAGGGCCGCACCGGAACGAGAAGGATTCTCAGAACAAACGTACAACCCTATTGTAACATAAGCAGCCCATTTACAGCTCGGGCGGAGCGGGGCGGCCTTCGTCCTCAGCCCCCAGGCCCAGTACGTGCCGGGTGGCGTAAAAAGCCAGCGGCGGCAGCCCCCCGCGAGGGAAAAAGGCGGCGCTGTCAGCGTCGTCCCCCGCCGCCAGGGTTCCCCCCTGCACCTCCGCGCGGTAAATGATGAAAATATCCGCCCCGCGGCGGTGTTCACGCCCAGCCAAAACCGTCACCAGGCCGGTGACGCGCACGCGCAGGCCGGTTTCTTCCCAACATTCGCGCTCCGCCGCCCGCTGGGGGTCTTCATGCGCGTTGACAAAGCCCGCGGGCAGGCTCCACAGGCCGCGCAGAGGTTCGTTAACGCGCCGCACCAGCAGCACGCCCGCCTCCCCTTCCACCAGCACGCCCACCGCCACTTTGGGGTCCGCAAAATGAATATAGCCGCAGGCCGGGCACACCGGGCGCAGCTCCCCAAAGCGCATTTCCTGCGTTAACGGGGCAGCACAATACGGGCAAAAACGAAAGGGGTCGTCTTGCATCGGTTAACGGCGCCGAACCTGCCAGGCGGCCAGGCCCAGCCCCACCCCCAGAGTCAGCAGACTCAGGGGCAAAACCCACGGCTGCGCAGTGGGGTAGGCGCTCTCCTGGCTTTCGCGGTTCTCACTGGGCGCAGCATAGGCCTCTGCCGCAGCGCTGCTTTGGGGAACCAGCATCTGGCCCTGTTCCTCCGGCGCGGGCAGCCCCAGGATCAGATCCCCACTTTGAAGGGGCACTTCCGTGGGGGCTTCCATCGGCACGGTAGGGGCTTCCTTGGCAGACGGCGGCTCAGCGGGCACCTCCGTGGGGGCTGGTTCCGCGGCAGCCGTTGCTCCCTCAGGCTCAGCGGGCAGCTCCGTGGGGACTGCGTCCGCGGCGGTCATTTCGCCCTCTGGTGCAGCTGGCGCGGCCAACTCGGCGGGGGCGGGCACAGGCATTGCATCTTCCATCTCCGTGCCGCCGCCGCGGCCCATCGTGTCACCACCACCGCCGCCCATGCCAAAGCCCGGAACCCCCTGGAAACCCCAGGTGATGATCATGGGCGTGGGTTCAGCGGCCATTTCCGCGCCCGCCTCAGCCGGGGCCGAGGCAGCATCCATACTTTCCATCATCATCGGCGCGGGGGCCGCCGCGGGGGCGGCCATCAAGTTAGGGGCCGAGAGGGGCAGCAGGCGCAGCCCCATCAGCACCACCGCCGACAGGGTGGCGATGACCGATGAGAAGCTGAGCACCGGGAACCAGCGCGAAACGCGCCGAGCTTCCGCCGCCATAGCGCGCGTCAGGGTGAAATTGTGGGGAACGGGGTGAGGGCGCAGCGCGCGCAGCATGGCGCGCGTGTGTTTTAAGTCTTCCAACCCTTGCCGCAGCTCTGCTGACAGCGACAGGCGGGCTTCCAGCTTTCGCGCGGCCTCAGCTCCCAGCTGGCCGTCCAGATATTCAGAAAGTTGTGCCCAGTCTTGGGGGGTAAGTGTTGGTTTCATGCGCGTCCCTCAAGTACCTGACGAAACTGGGGCGGCAAAAGTTCCCAGAAGCCCTGCAGGCAGTCGCGCAGCCGCACCCGCCCGCGAGCCAGGCGGCTCTTGACCGTCCCCAGGGGCGTGCGCACCGCCTCCGAAACCTCCAGATAGTCCAAACCCTGCACATCCACCAGCACCACCACAGCGCGGAATTCATCCGGCAGCCCCTGCAGGCAGTGTTGGATGGCTTTTTCCAGTTCGCCCTGCGCCACCTGATCCTCCGGCGAAGGGCCGTCATCCGCCAGCCAGGCCGGGGATTCGATTTCTTCTTCGCCGTCGTCCGAAAGCGGCTCCAGAGGGGTGGTGGGCCGCCGCTTGCGCCGCCGCAGCTCGTCGTAGCAGGCGTTGGTGACCATGCGCATGACCCACGCGCGGAAGGACCCCCCGCGGAAGCTGCTCAGGCTGCGGTACGCGGCAATAAAAGCGGTCTGGGTCACATCCTCGGCCGCGGCGTCGTCGCTCAGGATGCGCAGGGCCACGTTATAGGCCAACCCCTGATATTGCAGCACCAGTTGGTTAAAGGCGTCCAAGTCGCCCGCGCAGGCCTGTTGAACCAGGCTGTGTTCATCTGTGTTCATGCGCGTCCCTTCGGTTTGAACAGCCACATCGCTAGAATTCGCCATAAGCCCATTCCCAACGCCGTTGTGCCCGAAAGCACCAGCGCGAACACCGGTATCACCGGCGCGCTCCCCAGCCATAATCCGCGCAAGACGGCGGCCAGGGGGCCCGCGGCGATGCCAGCCAAGACGGCGCGCCAGGCCGTGCTTTTCCAGGTGACCCACCCCGGTTGGTACAGGCCGCCCAGGAAGGCCGTCAGCCCCCAGGCTGCCAGCAGCGGCACGACCATCGCCAGCAGGCGCCCGCCCGCCGGGTTGGATTGGTGGGTGGCAAAACCCGCCAAAGACACCCCCAGCAGCACCAGGGCGTCGCCCACCGCCGTCCACAGCACAGCGCGAATTGTCCACTTCATGGGTCTATTGTAATATGATTTTGGCCGCTTGGGGGTCAGGCCGTCAAGGCCCAATCCACAGCCGCCTCGGCATGGATGCGCGTGGTGGGGAAGAGCGGCAGAGGGCTGTCTTCGGGACGCACCAACAGCTCAATTTCCGTGCAGCCCAAGAGTATCCCCTGCGCCCCCGCCGCGGCCAGGTCCGCGATGATCTCGCGGTAGGCGGCGCGCGATTCTTCGCGGATTTGACCCAGGCACAGTTCATCATAAATCACGCGGTGAACGGTTTCGCGTTGGGCCGGGGGCGGGGTGAGCACGGTAAGCTGGTGCAGCTGTTCCAGGCGGCCGCGGTAGAAATCCTCTTCCATGGTGAAGCGCGTGCCCAGCAGCCCAATGCGCTGAACGCCGGCAGCTTTCACCCGTTCGGCGGTGGCGTCCGCGATGTGCAGGAAGGGAATCTGGATGGCAGCCTGGATGTCGTCTACCAACTTGTGCATGGTATTGGTGCACAGAATGACCACATCCGCCCCGGCGCGCTCCAGGCTGGCCGCCGCCTCTGCCATGCGCTGCCCGCTTTCTTCCCAGCGGCCTTCGCGCTGCAAAACCTCGATCTCGGCAAAATCCACCGAGGTCAGGATGCAGCGGGCCGAATGCAGGCCGCCCAGGCGGGCGTGTACGGTCTGATTGAGGATGCGGTAATATTCCAACGAAGATTCCCAGCTCATGCCGCCGATCATTCCGATGGTTTTCATCCTGCCTCCTGAGGGGATTAAAGGGTTGGGTCAGCGGCGGCGCGCAGAGCCGCCAGCAGTTTCTCGGGGGTCACAGGCAGCTCCGTCATCCACACCCCCACCGCGTCGTGAATGGCGTTCACCACCGCCGGAGCAGTGGGTGAGATGGTCAATTCGCCCATACCCTTGGCCCCAAACGGCCCCAGCACATGCGGGTCTTCAATGATGATGGGTTCAATTTCGGGCAGGTCGCGAAAACGCAGCAGCCCCAGGTCTTTGAATTTCAGCGTTTTCGGCAGGCCGTTTTCCACCACAAAGGATTCGCTCAGGGCGTAGCCCAGGCCCTGCACAATGGCCCCTTCGATCTGGCCAATGACGTTGCGGCGCGAGATGGTGCGGCCCACATCGTGGGCGGCGATCACTTTGAGCACGCGTACCGCGCCGGTTTCGGGCTGCACGGCCACCAGAGCGGCCTGCACGCCGTAATCGTAGGCAAAATGCAGCGGCGGGCGCTTTTCGGTGGGCTGAGCGGGTGAATAGCCAGGTTGGTCGGCGGTGGTGGGGGGGTCGTAGGTGATGCGCGCCTCAAAGCGCGGGCCGCTGGCAGCCAGGGTTTGCAGGTCAATCAGGCGGCGCCCGCTGGAAAGCTGCACAAAGGCCCGTTCGCGCAGGGCCAGGTCCTCCACCGGCACGCCAAATTCTTCCGAGACAGTTTTCCAGAGCTGTTCGCGCACGGCCTCGGCAGCCCGCAAAGCCGCATTGCCGGAGATGAAGGTCTGGCGCGAGGCTGTGGTGACCCCGCCGGGCGGGTCGTAGCGCGTGTCGGCGGTGTGGACGGCCACATCCTGGGTGGGAATGCCCAATGCGCGCGCCGTGATCATGACAATGGCGTCGTTGATGCCCTGACCCATGTCGGTGGCCCCGTGGCGCACCAAAAAACGCCCATCCGCCTCCAGAGACACGCTGGCCCCGGCGGAATCGGGCAGATTCTGCCCCAGGCCCACGTTTTTGTAGGCAGCAGCCACGCCCACCCCCAGTTTTTCCCCCGGCAGCAGTTGCGGGGGCGGGGTTTTGGCCAGGGCCTCGCGCACGGCCAGCAAACAGGCCTTGATGCTCACACCGACTTCGTGGGTGAGGATGTCGCCGGTGATGGTGGCCTGCCCCACTTCCAGGGCGTTGCGCAGGCGAAATTCGATGGGGTCCAGGCCCAGCGCGTCAGCCAGCTTCTGCATTTGAATTTCAGAAGCGAAGGCCACCTGGGGGCTGCCAAAACCGCGAAAGGCCCCGGCGACGGCGTTGTTGGTGTGCACGGCCAGCGAATCCACCTGAGCGTGGGGAACGACATACGGCCCGCAGGAAAATACGCAGGCACGGAAGAGCACCGCCTCGCCTACCGAGGCGTAGGGGCCGGTATCGCCGACAATATAGGCTTCGGCGGCGGTCAGCTTGCCGCTGCGGTCGGCGCCGGTGCGGTAGCGCATGCGCAGGGCGTGGCGCTTGGTGCTGACCGCCAGGGACTCGGCCCGCGTCCACTGCACTTTCACCGGCCGACCGGTGTGATAGGCCCCCAGGGCGGCGTGGATCTGTCCGGCGATGTCCTCTTTGCCGCCAAAACCGCCGCCCATGAACTGGTGGGCGATGCGCACGCGCTCTTCGGGCAGGCCCAGGGCGGCGGCCACCTGATGCCGGTCTTCCATCGGGCCTTGTGTGCCGCAGTACAGGGTGAGGCTCCCGTCGCTTTCGGGCACGGCGGTGCTGCATTCGATTTCCATATAAGCGTGTTCCACAAAGGGCACGCTGTACTCACCTTCCACGATCACATCCGCAGCGGCGAAACCCTCCGCCACATCCCCTTTGCGCGTGCGGTGGTGGGCCAGCACGTTAGCCTCTTCCGGGTGGGCCAGCCGCAGACGTTCATGCAGAACGGGGGCGTCCGCAGCCAGGGCCTGCTGGGGGCTGGTGAGCACTGGCAGCGGCTCCAGGGCAAAATCCACCGCGGCGGCTGCGGCAGCGGCCTGCTCGGGACTTTCGGCCACAACCACCGCCAACACGTCCCCCACATGACGCACTTCGTCGCCGGGGCTGAGGAAAATGGGCTGATCAAAAACAAAAATGCCGAAGGCATTCGCCCCCGGCACTTCTTTGCGGGTCAAAATCTTCGCCACCCCGGGCATGCTCTCGGCCTGCGACACATCCAGGCGGGTGAGGCGGGCGTGGGCAGCTCCGGCGCGCACAGCCTGGGCATAGAGCATATTGGGGAAGCGCAGGTCGGCCGTGTAGGGCATTTTGCCGGTCAGGCGGGCCAACAGGCGCTCTTCGGCGGCGGTGTCAGCGGGGGTCCAGGTGCTGGGCTGGTCGCCGCGCAGAATGGCCGCCGCCCGCTGCACAGAGCGGTCCATGCGGTTGAGTCCGGCGCAGCGGCAGATGACAGTCGAGAGGGCGCGCTCGATCTCTTTTTCGGTGGGGTTCAGGTTCTCGTCCAGCAAAGCCTTGGCCGAAAGCAGGGCGCCGGGGGCGCAGTAACCGCATTGAAAAATGCCGTCCTGCACCACGGTTTGCAGCAGAGGGTGAGGAATCTGCTCTGGGCTTATCTGCAGGGCCTCGATGGTTTCCACCCGCGCCCCAGACAGGTTTTTGATGGGCGTCAGGCAGGCGCGGCGCGCCTTGCCGTTGACAATGAGCGTGCAGGCCCCGCAGGTGCCCTCGCTGTCACAAGACCATTTGGTTCCGGTGAGGCCCAACACATCGCGCAGGTAGCGCAGCAAAGACCAGTTCCAATAGCGTTCGGGGATTTCGAGAGGCTGCTGATTGACCGTCAGGGAAAGGGTGGGGTCTGCCATTCGTCCTCACATAAGGTTAAGGGTCTTCCAGCGGATAAGGGGCGCAAAAAATTATACCTGAGAAACAGGCAGATGAATATCCAGACATCTAGTACACTGGGCGCGGAGTTAAGTCGGGCGGTAGAGGCGCAAGGCGCGTTCGCGGGCAGCGGCATGATCCACGATGGGCGGGGGGTAATTGGCGGCGCGGCGCTCGCCAGGGGTCAAATGGTTGGGGTCGTGCAGGCCCGCCAGCGAGGCGCGGGCCAGTTCCGGCAGCCAGCGGCGGATATACACGCCCTGGGGGTCAAATTTGGCGCTCTGCAGGCTGGGGTTAAAAATGCGGAAATACGGGGCGGCGTCCGTGCCCGTTCCCGCGGCCCACTGCCAGCCGCCGTTGTTGGCGGCCGGGTCGCCGTCCACCAGGTTGCGCATGAACCATCGCTCGCCTGCCTGCCAGTTGATCAGCAGGTCTTTGGTGAGGAAGGAGGCCACGATCATGCGGGCACGGTTGTGCATCCAGCCGGTGGCAGCCAACTGGCGCATGGCGGCGTCCACCACCGGGTAACCCGTGCGGCCTTGCTGCCAGGCTTCCAGCTCAGCAGGGGCGTTTCGCCAGGGCACGCCGCGCAAGCCGGGGTTGAAAGCCGTTTGCATCACAAAGGGGAAGGCGTAAAGAATGGCGTGATAAAACTCGCGCCAGATCAGCTCGTTCAGCCAGGTTTCGGCCCCGCGGCGGGCCTGGGGGTGGGGAGCCAGCCGGGCGGACTCCAGGGCAGCCCAGGCGGCCTTGCGCGCCGAGAGCATGCCGAAGCGCAGGTAGGGCGAAAGGGCAGAGGTGCCCTCCAGATCCATGCGGTCGCGCGTATCAGCATAAGCGGCGATGCGCTCGTCCAGAAAAGCTCCCAGTCGGCGGTTGGCTTCGGCCTCGCCCGCGGGAAAATCCGCTGGGGCGGGGGTGGTGGGGATGGGTAAGGAGGTGAGCGCATCCGGCACGGCGGGCAAGCGCGCCGGAGCAGGCTGGGGCGCGCCGGGGAAGGGCAGGGCTTTCCAGGCTTTACTGTAGGGAGTGAAAACTGTGTAAGGGGAGCCGTCGGCCTTGCGCACCTGCCCGGCGGGGAACACTGTGGCGCCGGTGACCAGGCGCAGGGTGAGGGCCGCGGCCGCCTGGGCGTCGCGGCGGCGGGCGTAGGGGCTGATGTCCTCTTCAGCATACACGGCGCTGGCCCCGCTTTCGGCGCTCAGATGGGCCAGAACTTCCACAGGCGGGCCTTCACGCACCACCAGGCGGCTGCCGCGGTCGCGTAAGTCAGCATCCAGGGCGCGCAGACCGGCAAAGAGGAAGGCCTGACGTTTTTCAGCGGGGCGCGCCATCAGAGTGGGGTCGAGAATGAACACCGGCACAACCCGGCGGTCGCCGTTGAGCGCCAACCGCAAGGCGGGGTTATCTTCCAGGCGCAGATCGCGCCGCAGCCACCAAAGGACAGTATCGGTCATGGGTGCCTCCCAATGCAGTGTAAGAGCCGCGTCCGCGAGCAAACCCGCGGGGGTGGGAATGTGGGCTGTTTAAAAGAAGACCGCCCAAGGTGGGCGGCCTTCCGTTTGGCTGCGGCATCAGTTGGCTAAACAGAAGCCAGGAGGGATGCCGCAGCGCTGGGTTGATAACTACTATCCATTGTTGACATCACCTCCTGTTCGTAAAGATGGCATGCGTGCGGGGGTGTAAAGGCGTGCCCCATTGATAGTAGTATCCCTGATCCGATGCGAAAAGTCAAGTTAACAAAACCTCATGGTTCAGGATGTATAGGGTTTGCCCCCCGCTCCAATCTCCGCTACAATCAAGATGACACCGCTGCGCCGGTGAATTTGTGAACCACAGGATAGCCCCTCATGAAAATCGAACGAGCCGAAATTCGCATTGTCAAATTGCAGCTGCTGCACCCCTTTGAAACCTCCTTTGGCGTGGAAACGGACAAATACGTGCCGCTGCTGCGCCTGTTTGGCGAGGGCTTGGAGGGGCTGGCCGAAGGGGTCATGGATCCCCAGCCCATGTTCCGCGAGGAGTTCATCCCCGGCGCGCTGGCCCTGCTGCGCGAAGTCTTTTTGCCGCGCATTTTGGGGGTGGATTTGCAGCACCCCCAGGAGGTGATGGAGCGTCTGGCGCCGTTTCGGGGCAACCGCATGACCAAGGCCATGCTGGAGATGGGCGTTTGGGACCTGTGGGCCAAGCAGTTGGGCCTGCCGCTCTACCGGCTGTTGGGGGGCACGCGCACGCAAATTCCCGTGGGGGTCAGCCTGGGCATTCAGCCCTCGGCAGAGGCCACCCGCGACCTGGCCGGGGCGCATTTGGCCCAGGGCTACAAGCGCGTCAAGCTCAAAATCAAGCCGGGCTGGGATGTGCATGTGGTGGCGGCGGTGCGCGAGGCTTTTCCGCAGGCCGATTTGACCGTGGACGCCAATTCGGCTTACACCCTCAGCGACCTGCCCACCCTGCGCGCCCTGGATGCCTTTGACCTGGATTACATGGAACAGCCCCTGGCCTATGACGATCTGCACGACCACGCCAAACTGCAGGCCCAAATCCGCACCCCGCTGTGCCTGGATGAATCCATTTTAAGCGCGGCGGATGCGCGCAAGGCCCTCGAATCCGGCGCGGGGCGGGTGATTAACATTAAAGTTGGGCGGGTGGGCGGCCTGTTGGAGGCGCGGCGCGTACACGACGTGGCCGCGGCCTTTGGCGCGCCGGTGTGGTGCGGCGGCATGTTGGAAAGCGGGGTGGGGCGGGCCCACAATATCCACCTGGCCACCCTGGAAAACTTCCGCAAGCCCGGCGACACCAGCTCCAGCAGCCGCTACTGGAAGCGCGACCTGGTCAACGAAGCCCTGGAGACCCAAAACGGGATGATGCCCGTTCCTGCTGGCCCCGGCATTGGCGTGACCCTGGACATGGCCTATGTCGATCAGCTCACCCTGTCGCGCGAGGAATTCCGCCCATGAGAGAGCTGGACACCTCACGGGGCAAATTGACCCTGCGCGAGCTGGCCGGGGCGCGTGAGATGGTGGAGGCCGAACAGGTGCAGTTGGCCGTGTGGGGGGCCGATACCTACCCGGAGTGCAAAGAGGTGCTCATCGCCGTCCAATTCAGCGGGGGGCTGGTGGCGGGGGCTTTTGCGCCGGACGGGCGCATGGTGGGCTTCAGCTTCAGCCTGCCCACGCGTGAGCCGGAGGTGCAGCATTCTCACCGCCTGGCGGTGCTGCCCGAATGGCGCGGCCAGGGCATTGGTGCGGCCCTCAAATGGTTCCAGCGCGATTGGTGCCTGGAGCGCGGCGTGACCCTGGTGCAGTGGACGGTGGACCCGCTGCGGGCGGAGAACGCCGAGCTGAACATCCGCCACCTGGGGGCCTCCAGCCGCGAATATCTGGTGGATTATTACGGCACCATGCAGGGCATTGACAGCGGTGCGCCCACCGACCGGCTGCTGGTGGATTGGCCCTTGGCCAGCCCGCGGACGGCAGCCCTGGCCCTGGGCACCCCGCCGGATGCGGGCTTTGCGGACGCCGAGCCGGTGAACGTGGTGGCCGACGGTCAGCCCACTGCGCTTTATCTGGGCTTGACTGCGCCGCGGCTGCTGCTGCGCCTGCCAGAGCGCTTCACCCGCCTGGCCGACAACGACCCTCAGCTCGCCCTGGAATGGCGCCTGCACAGCCGCCAGCTCTTTCTGCATTATTTTGAGCGCGGCTACGCCCTTACCGGCTTCACCCGTGTGGGCGGCCCGGCCTATTTATTGGAAAAACAAGAGGAGAGACATCATGTCACACCTGCCCATTGAGTTCTTTGCCCGCCGTGAGGCGGAAATGTTGGCGCTGCTGGGCGAGCTGGTGAACTGCGAATCGCCCTCCACCGAGAAACCCGCCGTGGACGCCCTGGGACGGCGGCTGGCGGAGATTTTGGGCGGCCTGCCCGGCACGGTGGAAACCTTTCCACAGACGCAAAGCGGAAACCATCTGCTCTACCGCTGGGGCGGGGATGATCGCCCGCTGCTGATCCTTTGCCACATGGACACCGTGTTTGACCTGGGCACCACCGCGCAAAGGCCCTTCCGCGTGGAGGGAGAGCGGGCCTATGGGCCAGGCGTGCTGGATATGAAGGCCGGCATCGCCATGGCCGTCACCGCGCTGCGCGCGCTGCACGAAACCCCCGGCGGGCCGGGCCTGCCCGTGCAGCTGCTGATCAACTCCGATGAAGAAATCGGCAGCACGTCATCGCGGGCGCTGATTGAAAAACTGGCTGCACAGGCGCGGGCCGTGCTGGTGCTGGAACCGGCCACCCCCAGCGGAGCCATCAAGACCTCGCGCAAGGGGGTCGGCGACCTGAGGATCGAGACCCAGGGGACGGCAGCGCACGCCGGGGCAGCCCACGCCGAGGGGCGCAACGCCATCGAAGAGCTGGCCCACCACATCCTGGCCGCCCAGGCCCTCACGGATTACAGCCGGGGCACCACCGTGAACGTGGGGGTCATCCGCGGGGGCACGCGCAGCAACGTGGTCCCCGATGCGGCTGAGGCCGAGGTGGATTTCCGTGTGACGCAGATGGAAGAGGCCCTCCGCCTGGAGGAATGGGCGCGCAGCCGCACCCCCCAGGTGGTGGGAACCGGAGTGCGCGTGCGCTACGAGCTGAACCGCCCGCCCATGCCGCGCGACACCTTGATGGAAGTCTGCTACGCCAAAGCCTTCGCCCTGGCGGTGCAGCTGGGCTTTTTCCTGAACGAAGAAGCCGTGGGGGGCGCTTCGGACGCCAATTTTGTCGCCCCGCTGGGCGTGCCCGTCTTGGACGGTCTGGGGGCGGTGGGCGACGGCGCCCATTCGGACCGCGAATTCATTATGGTTCCGTCCCTGGCCGAACGCACCGCCCTCGTGGCCGCCCTCATCCAGAGCTGGCAGGAATAACCCGCGGGAAAAATCAAAAAAATCCGAGGGTCTGCGCGTGCAGGCCCTCGGTTGGGTTTAACCTGGGTTTTATTGCATCCGCCAGGGATCAGCGCAAAGCGAGGCTACGGCACCGGTTGGAAAGTGAAAACCCAGTCAGCGCCCTCCTGGCGCACGGCGCTGTCATCCTCCAACAGCGAGAACCAGGTCTGGCCGGGTTTCATGGGCACGGGCTGTCCGCTCTCATCCACCAGACGCAGCACATCTTCCGCCGCGTCACGCTGCCAGCGCACGCGGAAGAGCTGGCCGTCGCGGGCCAGGTCCGCCGGGCCGCTGCCCAGCAGTTCGGCCTGATACACCTCGGCCCCGGCCTTAACGCGCTCATACGGCACCCACAGCACGACCACATTCTCCGCGCCGATCGGCTGACCGTTGGCGCGGTCCACGGCGGCGGTGTACACCGGCTTGTCGCGGTTCAGGTCGTCCTGAGCGTCGGCGAAACGCAAATAGCGCCCGCTGGCGGGGTCGTAATCCCAACGGTTGTACATGCCGCCCGAAAAGCGCACAAACACGCGCTCGGCTTTTTCACCCCCCGCGGGCGGCGCGGCGCTGAAGACCATGCCGTTCAGCTCCTGCGGGCTGTCATCCATGCCGTAGCGCTGGTAAACCTCCGGCAGCAGGCTGAGGTTCACCAGCAGGCTGTTGCGGCCGGTGGGATCGTAACGGAAGAGGGCCGGGGCGGTGTTGGGGCCTTCGCGGATCAGGCGCTCCTGAAAATCAGATTCCAACAGCAGGTCAAACAGCTCATCGTACGCGCCGCCAAAGATCAGAAAGGATTTGTACATCTGCACCAGGGGGATATCAATATGGCGGGCGGAACGGATGGGACCCACGGCGGTGGGCTGCTGGCCGTAAAAGAGGGCCGCAAAGCGCGTGTCGCCGTATTCTATGTAGTATTCAAACACCAGATCGGCCTGCGAAAGGCCCCACTGCGGGCGGTCTTCGCGCGGCACATTCTGCACCTTCACCAGCACCGGGCGGCGCAGCAGCAGCTCTGGCGCGGCCGGGGGCAGGCCGGTGAGGGGGTTCAGCGCTGGGCCGCTGGGCGAGGGCGCAGCCGTGGGGCCCAGGGTGGGGCTGGGCAAAGCGGGGTTGGCGGCGGGTGCGGCGGGCTGGCCGGGGGCGGCGGTGGGGGCAAGAGCGGCGGGCGCGGGGGCACAAGCCCCCAGCAGCAGAGCAGCCGCCAGCATGGTTTTGGCAAAAGTCTGCAGAGGGTTCAAGCGGATCTCCTTTACTGAAGGGGATCATACCCGATTTTGTGGCGCGTGCCAATGCACTTGCGCGCAGGCCCATTCACCTCTATAATGAACCATAATGGAAGAAACGCCAACCCAGCCCCAGCGCCGCACATTCCCATTCCTACGCTACCTCCCGTTTGCGGCGGCCCTTTTGGTTTTGGGGGTGTGGCTGGCGCTGACTCCGCCCGGTTTGCTGGGCAAGGCCGATGCGGTGGGGTATGCCGTCTGCCACCGCATTCCGCAGCGCTCCTTTTTCCTCGACGACCGCCCCGTGCCCCTGTGCGCGCGCTGTTCCGGCATGTACCTGGGCGCGCTGGTGGGCATGATCTACCAGTTCCGGCTGGGAAAACGCGGCGGCATGCCGCCCTGGCGGGTGGTGGCCGTGTTGGGGCTGTTCGTGGCGGCCTTCGGCGTGGACGGGCTGAACTCGTATGTGCAGTTCTTTCCGAACATACCGCAGGTGTACGAGTCGCACAACCTGCTGCGGCTGCTGACCGGTTCGGGCATGGGGTTGGGCATGGCAGCGCTGCTGGTGCCGCTGGTCAACCAGAACCTGTGGGTAGACTGGGACCCGCGCCCGGCATTGACCGGCTGGCGCGACATGGCCGTTCTGACGGCGGCGGTGCTGGTGGTGGACGCGGCGGTGTGGAGCGAGAATCCGATCTTGCTGTACCCGCTGGCGCTGCTCTCGGCGCTAACGGTGGTGATCATCTTGACCCTGATTTACAGTGTGATGTGGACGTTGGTCTTGAAGAAAGAAAACGCCTACACCCGTTGGGGTCAGGCGGCGGGTCTGTTGGCGGCGGGCTTTTTCGTGGCCATGCTGCAAACCGGCGTGCTGGATTACGCCCGCTACTGGCTGACGGGCAGCTGGAACGGGTTCTTTTCCGGCCTGTAAGGGCTGGGGAGGTAGAAGAAGATGGAAGTTTTGGGCATTTTCACCGCTTTTGGCTTATCGGCCAGCGCCGGGCTGAATGCCTACATCCCGCTGCTCATCGTGGCTTTGTTGGCGCGTTTTACCAACTTGATCACCCTGCGCGCTCCGTGGGATACCCTCAGCAGTTGGTGGATCATCGGCATTCTGGTGGTCCTGTCGTTGGTAGAATTTTTTGCGGATAAATTTCCGGCGGTCAATCACATCAACGACGCCATTCAGACCTTCGTGCGCCCGGCGGCGGGGGCGGTGGCCTTTGCGGCCAGCGCCAACGTCATCACCGACATCCACCCCATCCTGGCGATGGGCATGGGCTTGCTGGTGGCGGGCGGCGTACATGCGGTCAAGGCCGGGGCGGTCCGTCCAGCGGTCACCGCAGCCACGGGCGGCGCGGGCAATGTGCCCGTGAGCATTTTGGAAGACCTGACCTCCACCCTGATCTCCATCCTGGCGGTGGTCATCCCAGTGGTGATCGCCTGCCTGTTGGTGCTGTTGACGGCCGGTGTCATCTGGTGGTTCTGGCGGCGCAGTAACCGTACTGCGGCCGCGCATTAATCAATCATCTTAATCAGAGAGGGAGGTGCACGGATGTCACAGGTTCCATATCCGCCCCCAAACGCCCAATATCCCCCGCCCGTGGCGGTGACCACCAGCAGTTCGGCCATCATCAGCCTGATCTGCGGCATTTTGGGCTGGCTGGGTGTGTTCGGCCTGGGAGGGCTGTTGGCGGTCATTTTTGGCCATGTGGCCAAAGGGGAGATCAAAAAATCCTACGGCCGGGTGAGCGGTGACGGCATGGCCACCATTGGCCTGGTTTTGGGCTACGCCAATATCATTCTAGCGCTGATTGGTCTGTGCCTGGGCGTGCTGATCTTCGCCGGGGCCATCTCTGCGCCCCTGTGCATGCTGCCCTTCATGAACGAGATCAACAGCAGTTTTTACTACGTCCCCTAGGAGGAGCCGTGAGCGAGTATAAAGACCCCCGTGATACCGACCCGCCTGTGCCGCCGGAAACGCCCTCCAACAGCAGCCCGACGGTCTTCGCTCCCAAAGTAGAGAAAGCAGCACCGGACGCGGCGGATTCTGCCCCCAAACCCCAATGGGAAGAGCCGCTGCCGCCCGAAGAAGTCCCCCCGGTTTCATCCGATACCCCAAAGGAGAAGGCAAAAATGAATGATTATACTCCCCCCGCTGTTCCGCCCGTTGAAGAGAAGAAAAGCAACAAGACCCTGTGGATCATCTTGATTGTGGTCCTGGTGCTGCTGTGCTGCTGCTGCGTGGTTGTGCCCCTGGTGGTGTTCAGCACGGGCATGATGGATTTCGATCAGCTCATGAACGAATTCAGCCGCGTCGCCCCGCTGTTGGCGTTGATCTAATCCGCTGTCATTCAGAAGATAAAGCCAGGGTCGGGGTCATGCCCGGCCTTTGCTTTTAAGCGCCAAAAAAGGTGTAAAATCAGCCTCATGGACTATCAAGCTCCCCCACGCATTCCCATGTCGTCCCCGGATCTGACCGAGAGCGAACGCCAGGCGGTGCTGAGCGTTTTGCAGACCCCCAATTTAAGCATGGGGCCGCAGATTCGGGCCTTTGAAGAGGCGTTTCGGCGCTTCACGGGCAGCCGCCACGCCCTGGCGGTGAATTCCGGCACGGCCGGGCTGCATCTGTGTGTGCTGGCCTGCGGGGTGGGCGCCGGAGACCGCGTGCTGACCACGCCCTTCTCCTTTGTGGCCTCTACCAACGCGCTGCTCTATGAACGGGCCGTGCCCGTGTTTGTGGATGTGGACCCCGTGACCGGCAACATGGACGTCGAACAGACCGCCCAGGCTGCCCAGGATTTACAGGCGGGCGGGGCGGCGGCCCAGCGCTGGCTGCCGCGCACCGGGGCCGAAGCGCCCGGGGCTTTGAAAAGCCTGCTGGCGGTGGACGTGTTTGGTCAGCCCGCCGATTACGACGCCCTGCGCGGCATCAGCGCCCGCCACGGCCTGAGCCTGATCGAAGATTCCTGCGAAGCCCTGGGGGCCGAGTATAAGGGCCGTCCGGCGGGGACGCTGGGCGACTGCGGGGTGTTTGCCTTTTACCCCAACAAGCAAATCACCACCGGCGAGGGCGGCCTGGTGATCACCGACGACGAGCGCATGAGCACGCTGATGCAGGCCCTGCGCAACCAGGGGCGCGCCCCCGGCGACACCTGGCTGGAACACACCTACCTGGGTTACAACTACCGCCTGGATGAACTCTCGGCGGCCCTGGGCGCGGCCCAGATGGCGCGCATTGACGAGCTGCTCACCTCCCGCCAACAGGTGGCGGATTGGTACGCTGAGCGTCTGGCCGAGATCCCTGGCGTGGAAGCCCCCGTGCTGATCCCTTCCACCACGCGGGTGAGCTGGTTTGTGTATGTCATCCGTCTGGCGCGGGGCGCCGATCGGGCAGCCCTGGCCGAACGGCTGGGGGCGCGCGGCGTACCGGTGCGGCCCTATTTCTCTCCCATCCATTTGCAGCCCTACATGATGGAACGTTTCGGCTACCGCCGCGGCGACTTCCCGGTGACAGAAGACCTGGGCGAGCGCGGTCTGGCCCTGCCGTTTTCCGGCAAGATGAGCGAAGAACAGGTAGACGCCGTCTGCCGCACGTTGGCGAGCTGTCTGTAGGCAAAGCGAGTATGTCCGAAGCACAGATTTTCACCCCCGTTCGCCGCCAGGGCCTGCTGCTGCATTTTGGCCTGGCCCTGCTGCTGTTGGGGGTGAGCGCGGGCAGCCTGTACTTTGCCACCCAGGCTGCCGTGGGGGCCTATTTTGTGCTGCTGCTGCTCCTCTCGGTGCTGCTGCTGCCCCCGGCGGTTCTAGCGGCCTACCGCGGCTACGCCCTGCTGCGGGCCAGCTACACGTTGGAGCGCGACGGGCTGAAGCTGCGTTGGGGGCTGCGCGGCGAGGATATTCCCCTGCCGGAAGTTGAATGGGTGCTTTCCGCGGCGGATTTGGGCTATGCCCTGCCGCTGCCGGGGCTATCGCTGCCGGGGGGCATCTTGGGGCGGCGCATGGTGGAGGGCCTGGGGCTGGTGGAGTACCTGGCCGGGGACGCCGAAACGCTCATCCTGGTGGCCACCCGCCAGCAGGTGTACGTCATCTCTCCGGCAGACCCGCGCGAATTCCTCAGCGCCTTTCAGCGGGTGATGGAAATGGGCAGCCTCTCGCCCATCGAGCCGCTTTCCGCTCGTCCGGCGGCCTTTGTGCAGAACGTGTGGGGCGAGCCCTTTGCGCGCGTTCTGCTGGCCGCGGGGCTGGGGGTGATGGTGGTGATGTTCATCACCGCGGGGGTACTCATCCCTGGGCATGGGCCGGTGGCTTTGGGCTACGACGCTCGCGGCCTGCCCCTGCAAGCCGGGCCGCCGGAACGAGCGCTGCTGCTGCCGGTCTTGGGCGCGCTGACCTACGGCTTTAATTTACTCCTGGGTTTGTTTTTCTTTCGCCTGCCCGAAAATCGCCCGGTAGCCTACCTGCTGTGGATCAGCAGTGTGGCGGCGGGGATTTTGCTCTTCGCGGCGGTGCTGATTCTGCTGCTGTAACCTTCCCCTGGTGACTCATGCCCTCCTTCAGCGCGTGTTTTTTCAGCGCTGTGCTATACTGATTCTGAAGTGTCCAGCCTGCCTTGCCGCCCGCGGACGGGCAGGGTTTAGTCAACAGGGAGGTTGTGGATGTCTGCACCCTATCGTATTGTCAGCCCTGCTGTTACCGCCCGAAGAGAAGCCGCCGCCCGGCGGCACGACCGCCCCGGGTCAGCGGCGGCCGCGGCGCCCGTCACGGCTGCGGCTCCGGCCGCCAGCACCAAAGAGCAGTTCGAATTTTTCCTGGAAAAGCTCACCAAGCTGCTGCCCGGCGAAGCCATCAGCCTCTACCTGGTGGGCAGCGGCCTGATCCCCAGCGAGCAAAAGGTGGGCCTGCTGGTGTGGTCGGTCATTTGCCTCGTCGGCGTGGTGCTGCTGCGCATTTTCGGCACACGAGACCCCAAGAAAAAACTGGCGGTGGATTGGTGGCATGTGGTCATCTCCGCCGTGTCCTTCATCATCTGGGTCTACACCCTGGGCGGCCCCTTCGCCGCCTACGGCGTGCATATTTCCTGGATCGGTTCGCTGGCGGTGCTGGCCTGGACCTTCTTCCTGCCGATTTTCTACAACGGCCCCGCCAACGGCTGACCGATTGTGAACCGACCGACTCCCCCGGCCCAAAACGCCAGGGGAGTTTTTTCATCTCTGACGCTCCGGCCTGTTATAATCGGGCCCGAAAGGTGACACGCCCATGAAGATCAACGCGATACAACTGGTCATCGGTTTGGCAGCCGCCGTGGTCATCGCCCTGGCGGCCTACCGCGCGCGCAGCCTCAGCCGTTCGGGGGCGCTGGCCGCGGCCGTTTTGGGCACGGTGGTGTTTGGCCTGGGTGGTTTGGGCTGGGCGGTGCTGCTGGTGGGCTTTTTTGTGTCTTCCAGCGGGCTGTCGCGCTTCGCGGGCCGCCGCAAGGAAGCCCTCAACGAGAAATTTTCGAAAGGTTCCCAGCGCGATTACGCCCAGGTGGCCGCCAACGGGGGCATCGCCGGTCTGTTCGTGATCCTGCATGTGCTCTTTCCACAGGCGCTTTGGCCGTGGGCCGGTTTTGCCGGGGCGCTGGCCGCCGCTAACGCGGACACCTGGGCCACCGAATTGGGCGTGTTGAGCCGCAGCGCGCCGCGGCTGATCACCACCGGCCAGCGCGTGGAGCGCGGCACCTCCGGCGGCATCAGCGCGGCTGGCACGCTGGCGGCCGGCAGCGGGGCCTTGTTCATCGCCCTGCTGGCGGTGCTGTTTTGGCCTGGGGGTCTTTTGGCCCTGGGCTGGGAGCAGATCGCCGCGGCCCTGGCGGCCGTGACCCTAGCGGGTCTGGCCGGCAGCCTGGTGGATTCGCTCCTGGGCGCCACCCTGCAGGCCATTTATCACTGCCCGGCCTGCGGCAAAGAGACCGAGCGCCATCCCCTGCACCTGTGCGGCACGCCCACCACCCGCCTGCGCGGCCTGAGCTGGCTGGGCAACGACTGGGTCAACACCCTGTGCACCCTCAGCGGGGCGCTGGCCGCTGCCCTGTGGTTTGTCTTTTAAGATCCCATTTTTGGACACATCCTCTTGATAAAACGCACCGCAGCCTACCCCCTGTTCTTAATCTACAGCGGTCTGACCGCTTTCGGTTTTTCAATGGCCTTCACCGTCGCCAGCCTGTACGAGGTGACCGTGGCGGGGCTCAACCCGCTGCAGCTGGTGCTGGTGGGCACCACCCTGGAGGCGGCGGTGTTCCTCTTCGAAGTGCCCACCGGCGTGGTGGCCGACAGCTTCAGCCGCCGCCTGTCCATCATCATCGGCCTGTTTCTGGTGGGAGCGGGCTTCATCACCGAAGGGCTGCTGCCCTTTTTTGTGCCCATCTTGCTGGCCCAGGTATTGTGGGGGGTGGGCTACACCTTCACCAGCGGGGCGCTGCAAGCCTGGATCAGCGATGAGATCGGCGAAGAACGCGCCAACCAGGCCTTCCTGCGGGCGCGCCAACTGGAAATGCTCACCGGCCTGGCGGGCATCGCGGCCGGAACCCTCTTGGGGCGGGTCAACCTGGCCTTTCCGCTGGTGGCCTGCGGTGCGCTGATGGCCTTGCTGGGGCTGGGGCTGATTTTCACCATGCCCGAAAACGGCTTTAAGCCCACCCCCAGCGCCGAGCGCACCACCTGGGGCAATATGTTCGAGACCTTCCGCGGCGGCCTGCGCACGGTTCGTCAGCGCCCGGCCTTGCGCGCCATCTTGTGGATTGGGCTGTTTTACGGCCTGTACAGCGAGGGCTTTGACCGTCTGTGGGTGGCGCACCTGCTGCAAAATTACAGCTTTCCGTGGGCCGAACCGGTGGTGTGGATGGGCCTGCTGCGCGGGACGGCCATGCTGCTTTCGGTGGCCGCGGTGGAGATGGTGCAGCGCCGCGTGGATGTGACCCGCCTGCGCAGTCTGGCGGGTTGGATCGCGGCGGCCAGCGCGGGGATTGTGCTCAGCCTGGCGGGTTTTGCCGTGACGCGTTGGCTTCCAGCCGCGCTGCTGCTGTATTTGATCATTTCGGTGCTGCGCAATTGGGTGGAGCCGCTGTACACCGCCTGGGTGAACCAGCGCCTGGATTCACAGGTGCGCGCTACCGTGCTTTCCATGAGCAGTCAGGTGGACGCCATCGGGCAGATTGGCGGCGGGCCGCTGGTGGGGCTGGTGGCCCAGCAGGTTTCCATCACGGCGGCGCTGCTCAGTTCCTCGGCGCTGCTCACCCCCGTCCTGGGTCTCATCCGCCCCCAACTGCGCGCCCCGAATCCACCCGCCGCCGGGCAGGGGGAAGACCCGCGCGATTAGGTCATTCGGCGGGGCTGCCCAGTTCGTCGCAGGCCGCCACCATCAGGGTGATGTCATCGGATTGGTCCACGCCGCCGCTGTGCGCCGCCACGGCTTCTAAAACCGCCTGGTGAATGGCCGCGGCGCTTTGGCCGCGCAGGGTTTTCAGCAGCTCGTAGAAAGGTTCATCCCCCAAACATTCCTGAGCGGCGTTCTGCGCTTCGGTGATGCCGTCGGTGTACAGCACCAGACGGTCTCCGGCCTGCAAGCGCACGCTGACCTGCTCCCAGGTGACATCCTCATAGATGCCCAGGGGGATGCCTGTGCGGCGCAGCAAGGGTGTATCGCTGGAATCCGCGCGCAGCCAGCAAGGGGGGTTGTGCCCGGCGTTGCAGTAAGTCATTTCGCCGCTGATGGGGTCGAGCACGGCATAAAACACGGTCACAAACAGATCGGCGCGCGTATCTTTGAGGATGCGCTGGTTGGCCACGCGCATGACATAGTCGGGGCGGGTGTGGTAAGCCACGGCATAGGTGCGAATGAGGGTACGGCTGAGGGCCATATACAGGGCCGCGCCCATGCCCTTATCGGCCACGTCGGCGATCACCAGGGCCACCCGTCCGTTGGGCAGAGGGATGATGTCGTAAAAATCGCCTGAGGTTTCGCGGGCGGGCAGCAGGGCGGCGCTGAAATCCCAGCCTTTGAGAGCGGGCAGTTCATCGGGCAGCAGGCTGGCCTGAATCTCCCCGGCCAGCTGTAATTCCTGCTCCACGCGTTGGTGGGCCAGGGTGCGGGCGTAAATGCGGGCGGCGTCCAGCGCAGCGGCAATCTGCGCCGCCAGGGACTGCGCCGCGGGCACGGTGGCGTCAATTTGCTCGGCAGAGCGTTGGCGCGCCAGGAACAGGGCGCCGATAGGCGCGGGGTGATCCTTCAAAACGATCGGCACGGTCACCACCGCCGAACGGGAGCGGGTCTGGTTCCAGGGCAGCACGCTGTCCAGGGGGAACACGCGCGACTGCTCCGCGCTGCGCGCCCAATCCCAAAAGGTCTCATCCGCGGCGGGGCTGTCGTGATCCGAACGGAACAGGGTCTCCCCGTTGAACAAACGAATGTCCACGTAACAGCTGGCGAACATGCTGGGGATATGCTGCTGCAGCACCTGCGGCAGGGTGGAGGCGTCCGGCGGAGCCAGCAGCAAGGCCTGCGATAGGCGTTCCAGCTCACCCAGCTCGCGCGAACGCATGTGGCTGCGGTCAGCGGCGCGGCTGAGCTGATTAGCCATCAGGCTGACCAGCAGGGTGCCGCTGAGCAAATAGAGATAGGCACCCAGGCCGTTTTGCACGAACAGGCCCGCCAGCAGCACCGCGTAGGGCATCACCAGCAGGTGCCAGCCGGTGGTCATGAGCGAAAAACGCCAAAATATCGAGGAACCCTTCTGCATGCGGGCGTTAAAATTGGCGGTCTGCCACAGGTAGGGCAGCCACAGCAGGAAAGACAGGATTTGCCAGATGAGGCTGATGCCCAGGGCCGGGAACACGCTGCGGCGGGTGAGGCCGGTCATGGGCACGCTGCCGCCGATTAAGGGGTAAATGCTCAGGGCCGCCAGGGCCAGCAGCACCGCGCGGGTGAGGTCGAGGGTCAGGTTCCAGGCGATGTTGAGGCTGGAGCGGGTAATGCGGTCGCGGCGCCAGCGCAGAATCTGGCTGAAGATGGCCCACAGCACAAACGGCCACAGCCCGTTGGGGCCAAAAACCAGCACCGCCGGCCAATGCACCAGGCTCCACAGGTTCTCCTGCCACGAGGCGTAGTTGCCGGGCTGGATTTCATAATAGGTGTAGAAATCGTACTGCTCAAAGAGGAAAAATAACGCCAGCAGCCCCAGCAGGTAAAAAATCTGTTCTGGGAGGGCTTCCAGGTCGGTGGCCAGGATCAGCCACACCACACCCGCCAGGGCCAGCGGGGCGGTGTACAGCAGGGCAAAGGCCTCGGTGACGTTTTCCCCTCGCTCCTGAAAGCCTTTTGAAGTTTCGCCGCGGTTGAACAGCCGGGCAATGCGCAGTAAGAAGTTGTGCAACGCTCACCTGTGTTGGGAAAGAGTGCGGTCCGTTGCGGCCGCGAACCTGCCATTGATGTCACTGCTTGCCCTCGCCTTTTGAGGACGAAGCAGTCTCTACCTAAAAAGAGCAGATCCCTTCAGCCTACCATGTCACTGCGAGCCCCCGCCTTTTGGGGGCGAGCCCCCGCCTTTTGGGGGCGAAGCAGTCTCCACCTCAGAAAAGCAGACCGCTTCACATTGACATGTCACTGCGAGACCCGATGGGTTTTCGGGTCGAAGCAGTCTCTACCTAAAAAGAGCAGATCCCTTCAGCCTACTATGTCACTGCGAGGCCGGGTGACCTTCCCGGCCGAAGCAGTCTCTCCCACAAAAGGTACGGATCCCTTTGGGGCGTGGTGCGTTCAGACAACGAACGCACCCTACCGGGGCTTCCCGGCCGAAGCAGTCTCCACCTTGAGGGAAGAGATCACCGCGCCGCTTTGCGGCTCGCGATGACACCAAGAAGTGTCACTGCTTGCCCTCGCCTTTTGAGGGCGAGCCCCCGCTCTTTGGGGGCGAAGCAGTCTCTACCCAGAAAGAGCAGATCCCTTCAGCCTACCTTGTCACTGCGAGGCCGGATGATCTTTCCGGCCGAAGCAGTCTCCACCCTGAGGGAAGAGATCGCCGCGCCCTCGAAGTGCGAGGGCACGCCGCTTCACGGCTCGCGATGACACCAAGAAGTGTCACTGCGAGGCCGGGTGACCTTCCCGGCCGAAGCAGTCTCTCCCACAAAAGGTACGGATCCCTTTGGGGCGTGGTGCGTTCAAAAAGCGAGCGCACCCTACCGGATCAAGGCTGCGAGGACAGGGCTGGGCGAACCGCCAGGGTTAATTATACAATTAACCCCACAAAATGAAACCAACGGATCGAAAAGAGGGGTAGTATACTTCATGGCTGAATTCCACACCCCTGGGAGGCAGTTCGCACACATGCACCACCGTACCGCCTGGAGCCTATATGCCGCCGCAGCCGCCGCCGCGGCGCTGTGGACTGCGGCTGCCTTTTGGGGGCAAGGCCGCACAACCATCGCCTGGGCCGGCGCGGCTGCCTTTGCCCTGCTGACGGCGGGCCTGACCCTGTTCGCCTGGGGGCTGCGCCAGGGCTGGCCGCGGCTGAGCGGCTTTGTGGACCATCTGCGCCCCAGCTGGGTCTGGGCAGGGGCAGCCCTGGGCTGGCTGCTCCATCTGATCACTGTGGTGATCCTCTCCCTGCCGCCGGAAGCCTATTCCGCGGCCGTGCAGCCCTTTGCCCTGCGGCTGCGCCCGGCGGGCGCCTTCCTGACCGTGTGGGGCGCCCTCACCGCCCTCACGGGCTGGCTCCTGGCCTCCGGCGCAGGCCAAACCCCGCTGGGGCCGCAGCCCGCGCAGACCGGCCTGACCCCCGCGCAGCGCCGCATCCTCGCCTGGGGCGGTGGGGGTCTGCTGGTGGGGGTGGGGACGTTGTTTCTCTCCGGTGCGGTCACCCCCCAGCAGATGAGCTATTTCCTCTTCACCCAACATCCCCTCCTGGGCGCGTCCCTGTGGCTGGGCAGCGGGCTGTGGCTGGCCGGGCTGCTCCTTTGGGGCGGTCGCTGGCTGCGCCTCACACCGCTGATCTTCATGGCGGCGGTCTGGGCATTAACTACAACCCATGCGGCGCGCTTCTACGACACCAACACTTTTTCTTACTACCACCTCGACCGCCAGCCCGACAACAGCCTGATGGAGCTGATCACGGATGAGGGCTACGAGTTCGCCACCTACCCGCTGCTGGTCTACCTGAGCGATCACTTTGCGGGCAGCACCTTGGTGGTTCGGCCCGAACTGGCCCGCGAACTGAGCCTGGGCGCAGAAAAACTGACCTACGCCGGGCGTCTGGCCGGTGTGGAAGCTCGCGCCACGGAGGCACCGCCAGTGAGCCGCCTGGAAGCCCTGGCTGAACGCCCCCAGGATACCCTATCCATCCGCAATCCCGACAGCGGCCTATGGCAGCGCTACACCCTGCTGCGCGTGACGCCCGCCGAAGACGCAGTCCGTATCTGCCTGGAGGCGCTGACGGCGGATCATTTGCTGGTGTACCCCTGCGCCTGGGAATGAGGGGGAGGACGCTTTGAACCTGATCGGCTTGAGTGTGGGGTTGTTTCTGGTGGGGCTGAGCCTGGGGCTGGCGGCTGGGCGGCGGCTGCCGCTGGGTGTGCTGGCAGGCTCGGCCTATCTGCTGGGCGCGGCCGCCTGGGCCGCGGTGACGGCAGTGATCCTGGTGCTAGGCATCCCCTACACCCTGATCTCAGCCGGGTTGGGGACGGCGGCGGTGGGGTTGGCGGCGCTGCTCTGGGCGCGGCGGCGCGGCGAGCTGAACCTGAGCCGCGCGCAAGGGCTGGTCCTGGCCGGGAGCGGGCTGCTCTTCACCCTGTTGGCCGCTCTGGGCACACGCTTCAACTTCTCGCAGGCCACCGGCGACAGTGTAGTCAAAATTCTGACCGGCCGTGCCCTGGTGCTCGACGGCCTTTCCGCGTCGGTGCAGGCCAATTTGCAGGGCAACAGCCTGCTGCCCGTGTCGCTGCAAGCCGCGGCCTATTGGGTGGGGGCGGAATATCACGTTCTGCACCAGCCGCTGACGGCCCTGTCGCTGTGCACCCTGTTTTTGACCCTGGGCGTGCGCAGCCTGCGCGCGCTGGGCGCACAGGCGGGCACGGCCCGCACGGCGGCCGGGTTGACCCTGGGGGGCTTTGCCGCCAGTTACCTGTTTCTCTTCCACAGCGGGCACATTCACGACAATCTGACGGCCGCCGCATTCCTGTTCACCGGCATGGTCAGCCTGTGGTGGGCGCAGCGCGAACCCGAGGCGGGTTGGCTGGGGCTGGCCGCGGCGGCCTTCACCGGCCTGAGCCTGACGCGCATTGACGGAGCCCTCTACGGGCTACTTTCGCTGGCGGTCTTCCTCAGCCTGGGCGCGGTGCCCCCCGCACGGCTGCTGCGGGTATGCGCGCCGTTTTTAGCGCTGGCGGGCCTGTGGATGGGGCGCATCCTGTTTTTTGGCCCCAGCGGCACGAACTACCTCAATGCTGGGAACGCGGCCTTCATCCTGGCTGCGCTGGCGGGCTTTGCCCTGCTGCTGGCAGCGGCGCAGCGCTGGCCCAGCCTGGCGCGCGTCTGGCTGCCGCGCCTGCATTGGGTGGAACTGGCCGCGGTGGGGCTGGCCTTTGCTGTCTTCACCCTGGCCGCGCCGCAGACCATGCTCCAGAGTTTGCGGGTGACGGCCGATAACCTACTCTTCAAAGGCTGGTGGTGGGGGCCGCTGTGGCTGGTGGTGTTGGGCCTGGGTCTGCTGGCCCTGACCCAGCCCGCGCTGCCCGCCGAGCGCATCTTCAGCCTGGGGATCGGCGTGTTTTTCCTGTTCCTGATGACGGAGAGCGGGCTGCGCGACCCCTACCGCTACGGCATCGGCGATTCGGCCAACCGCGCCGTTCTGCACATCCTGCCGGTGGTGATGTTCTACCTGCTGCTGAAATTTTCCCCGGGACGCGCCCCCGACCCGTCCGCCGAAGCTCGTCTGCGTTCCGGCGGACGCTACGCAGCCGCCCTGCTGATGGCAGGCGGGCTTTTCGCCGGGGTCAGCCTGCTGTGGGCCTTCCAGCCCCAGGATTACGCCCGGAGCGCCCAGGTGGCGGAGGGGGCAGCGGCATTTACGGAAGAGACGGGGATCGAATGGGCGCTGCGCGGCTTCGCGGATGAGCGCTTTGCCCAGGCGGGCAACAGCGGGCCGCTGACCCTGACCCTCGATTTAGGGCATGTGCGGCGGGCCAGCGTGTTGGAAGTGAAATCCGGTTATCAGGGCGAGGGGCGGGGCATCGCGGCGGTGTTCAGCGATTACCGCTGGGAGACTTCGGCCGACGGGCGAGCCTGGCAGGTGGTTTATGATTCACGCGCCGGGGATGCGGGCCGCCGGCGCACCGTGTCGGAGACGGTCTACCAGTACCCGCTGGCCCAGCAGGGGGAATTTCGTTATGTGCGTCTGCGCTACCGCGGCGGGCCCGATCAGCGCCTGATGCTGTGGCGGCTGAGCGTGTACTCGCATTCACCCGACGGCTTTTTCCGGCCTTAGCGCGGCTGCGCCCAGATCACCCGCTGCACACGGAAAAGGAAGGGCTTTTCGGCGCTGTCGGGGGTCTCCAGCAACGACCCGCACACGCCCAGCCAGGCGGCCTGTTCCGGCGCGGGCGGCGGTTCGTCCAGCACCACCCACACCCGTTTCAGCGTGCGCCGGTCCACATCCAGCCATACCCAGGCCGGAGCCTTCAGGCTTTCAAAATGCAGCGCGGCTTCGCTGTTGGGCAGGTTGTGCACCTGACGGCGGAACAGCTCCGTGTGGAAGCTGGGCAGCACGTCCGGGCGCAAGTCGCTTTTGGGGATGAGCTGAATGAATGTCCCCGGCTGGTAACGCACCACCGCCGACTCCTGCGGGGCGGGGCAGGTCAATTCCGGCAGGGGAGCAGGCGCATGCCCCATCAGCAGGCTGAGCGGCCCCGCCAGCACCACCAGCCCCGCCAGGGCCAGCACCGCGCCGGGCAGTCGGTTCATGGGCGGGGTTTCGCCCAGGGCGCGGCTTTCCCAGGCCTCCAGGCGCAGCCAGCGCAGCAGCTCGGCGGTTCCCAGGGCGGGCAGCCAGGCAAACACGGCGATGGTGGCGGCGTAGGGGCGCATTTTGTGCGCATCTTCCGGGGGCACAAAGGGCACCGAGAGCAGCACCCCCACCCACACCGCCAGCACCAACCAGGGGATGGGCTGCGGCGGGCGGCGCAGAGCGCGCACCAGGGCCAACCCCCACAGCACATACAGTCCCAGCCAGGCGGCCGTCTGCAGGCGCGGGTTCTCGCCGCCCACATAGGAATACACCCCAAACCAGGGATCGGTAAAGAATAATTGCCATTGGCGCAGCGCGCCGCGCGCAAAATTCAACGGTTGGCGGCGAATTTCATCCAGGGCCAGGGCGTACACCGTCTGCGAACGCTGCGGCTCCGGCAGGTTGGCCACCTCTGGGTGATCGCGGAAGACCTGCGTCCAGCCCTTGCCCCCCACCGACACGCCGTAGAGCGAAAACGAAAAGTTGGAAAAAGCCGCCGAGGTGGGCGAGGCCACCACCCGCAGCACGGCGAAATTGAGGGCAAAGCCCAAAGCCACCGCCAGCCCGCCCCACAGCACGGGTCTCCAGGCAAAGCGGCGCACCCCGCGGAAAGCCCAGCCCAGCCACAGCAGCAGCAAGGGCAGCACAAAGAAGGTTCCAGCGCGGGCGTTGAGGGCCAGGGTCAGGGTCAGCAAACCCGCCGCGGCGTGCCAGAGGCGTTGGTGGGCCGCGCCGCGCCACAAAAGGGCCAGCCCCAGCACCCCCAGCGAAAAGCCCACCGATTCGGTCAGGGCGATGCCGGTGAAGCGCCGGGCAAACAAGAACAGCACCGCCCAGGAGGCCGCCGCAGCGGCCGGGCCGTGGGTGCGCTGAATTTCGCGTGTGAAGGCATGGGCGCTGAGGGCCATCAGCAAGGTCAGCGCCGCCAGGGCCGCTTGCAGATGCCCGCCGGTGACGGTCAGCAGCAGGGCCAGCGTCCCCGCGAAGAGCGGACGGCGCGCCGAAAAACTGGTGACGGGGCTGCCTTGCAGCAGGCGCAGCGCGTCCTGATAATACGAAGCGGCGTCGTTCCAGGGCAGCAGCCCGCTGACCACGGCGGTTTCGCTGAGACCGTTGGCCCACAGCCCCACCAGCGCCAGGGCGTACGCCGCCAGGGTGACGGACAGGCTGAGGGCGTTTCGCCAGCGCCCCGGCAGGCGCAGGGCACCGTAGAGCAGGGCAGCGCTGAGCAGCAAAGGCACGCTGAAATCGGTGCGCGCTGCCCCTCCGGCGGTTTTCAGCCAGGGCAGGGGCGCCGCCAGCAAAGCGGCGAAGAGCAGCAGCGGGGCAAGGCTTTCCAGGGGCCAACGGGCGAGTCGCGTTTTCATCGGCTCCAATTGTACCGTGTTTTCCGGTCGGCGAGAATCAAACGACCCGCCGGGGGTGGGCGGGCCGTTGTGAGTCAACGCAGAGTCCTCAGCGCAGCAGCATCAGCGCGGCCGAGGCGTAATCCAGCAGAGGGCCGGGGAACAGGCTCAGCGCCACCACCAGGAAAGCCGACACCAGGGCGGTGAGCTGAATCCAGGGGTCCTGGGTGAGGGTGGGTTCGCCGGGTTTCATGAACATGTACACCACCACGCGCAGGTAGTAGTAAGCCGAGATCAGCGAGGTCAGCAGGCCCACCAGGGCCAGGCCGGTGAAACCGCCTTCCACCGCGGTGCTGAACAGGTAAAATTTGCCCCAGAAGCCCAAAGTGAGGGGCATGCCGGTGAAGGACAGCATGAAGACCGTCATGGCCGCGCCCAGCCAGGGGTATTTGCGCCCCAGCCCGGCGTAATCGGCGATCTCCAGGTCTTTGTTTTCCTCTTTTTCCAGAGCAATCACCACCGCCCAGGCCCCCAAGGTGGCCAGCGAATAGGTCACCAGGAAGAAGAGCATGGCGGCGATGGTGTCTTTGAGCACGGCTCCCTGCCCGTAAGGCACAAAGGCCATCAGCATGTAGCCAGATTGGGCGATGCTGGCATAGGCCAACATACGTTTGATGTTGGATTGGGCGATGGCCAGGATATTGCCGCCAAACATGGTCAGGGCGGCCAACGCCCACAAGATGGGGGTCATATCTGCTGAGATGCTTTGGAAGGCCACCACAAACACGCGCAGCAGCGCGGCGAAACCAGCGGCCTTGGCCCCCACGGTCATGAAGGCCGTCACGGAGGAGGGCGAACCCTGGTACACGTCCGGCGCCCACATGTGGAAGGGCATCACCGCGGATTTGAAGCCAAAGCCCACCAGCAGCATGGCCGCACCCACCAAGAAGAAGACCGGGTTGGCCGTTCCGCCCTGCACCGCCGCCACCACCCCCGGCAGATCGGTGCGGGCGGTGGCGCCGAAGATGAGGGCCACGCCGTAGAGCACAAAGGTGGAGGAGAAGGCCCCCATGAGGAAGTACTTGAGGGCGGCTTCTTCAGACAAAAGCTGCAAGCGCGCAAAGCCAGCCATAACGTACAGGGGCAGCGAGAGCAGCTCCAGGGCCAGGAAGACGATGACCAGATCGTTGGCGTAGGTCATCAGCATCATGCCCGCCACGGTGAAGAGCAGCAGGGAGTAATACTCGCCGCGTTCGATGTGCGTGCGCTTGAGGTAGTCATAAGCCAGGGCAATGCCCGCCAGGCCGCTGCCCAGGAAGATTACATCCAGGAAGACGGCAAAGCCGTCCACAGAGACCATGCCGTTAAAGGCTTCCAGGCTGTGCTGCCCGCGCGCCAGGGTCAGGCCCAGGGTCACGGCCAACCCGCCCGCCGCCAAGATAGCGGTGAGGCCCTTGCGGTTGGCGGGGATCCACAGATCCACCAGCAGCAGCAGCACACCCCAGGCCGCTAAAAAGGCCAGAGGAAGGATCGTGATCAGATCGTTCAGTGTCATCGCGTCACTCTCCGTTAATGCAGCGCCAGGGCCGCAGATTGAACCGCCGCGAGGATCTGGGCGACGCCGGGTTCGATCAGCCCAAAGAAGGGCTTAGGATACAGGCCAATCCAGAAAATCACCACCAGCAGCGGCAGGATCACCGCCAGTTCGCGCGGGCTGAGATCGGGCAGGCTGCGGTTTTCCGCGTGGGTGATGGGGCCGAGGAAGACCTTTTCCATCATGTGCAGCAGGTAGACCGCTGCCAGGATGACGCCTAGGGTGGACAGACCCGCAAACCAGGGGCTGCCCAACGCCGCCGAGCCAAAGGCCCCCGTCAGAATGGTGAACTCGCCCACGAAGCCGTTCAGACCCGGCAGGCCCATCGAGGACAGGCTGACGATGAGGGCCAGGGCCGCCAGAACGGGGACGCTCTTCCACAGGCCGCCAAAGGACTCCATCAGGCGGGTGTGGCGGCGCTCGTAGAGGAAGCCCACCATCAGGAACAGCGCGCCGGTGCTCAGACCGTGGTTCACCATCTGCAAAATGGCCCCGCTCAGGCCTTCAGCGTTCAGGGCGAAGATGCCCAGCATGACGAAGCCCAGATGGCTGACCGAGGAATAGGCCACCAGCTTTTTGACATCCTTTTGGGTGTACGCCACCGCCGCGCCGTAGAGGATGCCGATCACAGCCAGCCCCGCCATCCAGGGAGCCAACTGCAGGCTGGCCTGGGGGAAGAGCAGCAAATTGAAGCGCAGGAAACCGTATGCGCCCATCTTCAGCAGCACGCCCGCCAAAATGACCGAACCGGCGGTGGGCGCTTCCACATGCGCATCGGGCAGCCAGGTATGCAGCGGCCACATGGGCACTTTGATGGCGAAGGCCAGGGCAAAGGCCGCAAACAGCGGGATCTGCGCGGCGGCGAAGCTGTCGCGAGCGGCCAGCAGGGCCGGCAGATCAAAGGTCTTGGCGTTCCACCCCAGGTACAGGATGGCCAGCAGCATGATCACCGATCCGGCCATGGTGAACAGGAAGAACTTGACGGCGGCGTAGATGCGCCGTTCGCCGCCCCACAGGCCGATGAGGAAGTACATGGGGATGAGGGTGAATTCCCAGAAGATGTAGAACAGCACCAGATCCAGCGCCAGGAACACGCCCAGCATGCCCACTTCCAGCAGCAGGAAGAAGATCATGAAGCCTTTGACCCGTTCTTCCACCGCTTTCCAGGTGGAAAGCACAGCCAGCGGGGTCAGGAAGGTGGTCAGCAGCACCATGAGGATGTTGAGGCCGTCCACGGCCATGTGGAAGTGGATGGGCAGACCGGCGATGCGGAACCACAGGCGGTGAATGCCCACGTCCTGGCGGCCGTATGCGGCCAGCACCCACAGCGACAGCCCAAAGGTCACCAGGCTGGTGATCAGAGCGGTCCAGCGGATGGCCGATTTTTGCTCCGATTTGAAGAACAAAATGACGGCAGCCCCCACCAGCGGGAAAAAGGTCATCAAAAGGATTGGATTCAAAACCATAGTCATCGGTTCGCTCTCCCGCGGCCTAGTTGAACGCCAGGAAGGCCAGCATGAGCACCACGCCAAAGAGAACCACCAGAACGTAGGTGCGCACATAACCAGTTTGAATGCGGCGCAGGCTGCCCGCCGCCCAATGGGTCAACTGCCCCAAACCGTTGGCAATGCCGTCAATGCCGGTGCTGTCCACCGGACCCGAAAGCCAGCTCGCCAGGGCGTGGTAGGGGCGCACAATAACGGCTTGATAGAGTTCATCCACCCACCATTTGTTTTGCAGGGCGCGGAACAGGCCGCCCAGCGGCGCCGCCAGGGGATCGGGGTCGCTGGCGCGCATCTGCCGTTTGCCGTACAGCCACCAGGCCAGGGCGATAGCCGTCAGCGCCAGCAGCACCGAGCCAACCGCCACGGTCAGGTTAAATTCCACCACCAGGCTGTGCTGGAGGGAATGTTCCAGCCAGTGTTCCAGGGTGTAAATCTTAGGCAGGTTGAGCGCGCCGCCCAAGGCCGAGAGCAGCGCCAGCAGGATAAGCGGCACGGTGATGAGGGCCGGGCTTTCGACGGCATGTTCGGCAGCGGTGCTGCGCGGGCGGCCAAAAAACACCAGGAACACCTGACGGCCCATGTAAAAGGCAGTCAGGAAGGCGGCCGCGATCAGCAGGGCAAAGATCGCCGGAGAGGTGTGCAGGGCAGCAGCCAGAATTTCATCCTTGGAGAAGAAGCCCGAGAGCGGGGCAATCCCCGCCAGGGCCAGCGCGCCGATCAGATACACCCAGAAGGTGGTCTTCATGCGCCCCTGCAGCCCGCCCATGTTGCGCATGTCCTGCGGGTCGAAATGGTCTTCCTCGTGCCCATTGTGCCCGTTGTGGGAGTGGGCATGGCCGTGTTCCAGGCCGAGGATGACGGAACCCGCCGAGAGGAAGAGCAGCGCCTTGAAGAAGGCGTGGGTGATGAGGTGGAACATGCCCGCCACATAGGCCGTCATGCCCACCGCGGCCACCATGAAGCCCAGTTGGCTGATGGTGGAATAGGCCAGCACCTTCTTGATGTCATTTTGCGCCACGGCGATGGTGGCGGCGAAGAGGGCTGTCAGCGCACCCACCCACATCACCGCCTGCTGCGCCGCCGGCACTTCCAGATACAGCGGACTGGAACGAGCCACCAGATACACACCCGCGGTGACCATGGTGGCGGCATGGATGAGGGCCGAGACGGGGGTGGGGCCGGCCATCGCATCGGGCAGCCACACAAACAGGGGCAGCTGCGCCGATTTGCCCGCCACGCCCAGCAGCATGAAGAGGGTCACGGCCAGCACCACGCCGGGGGCCGCCTGCGCCAGGGCCGGGGCCTGGGCGAAGATTTCGTCAAAGCTGAGCGATTTGAAGTTCCAGAAGAGCAGGAACATGGCCAGCAGCAGGCCGAAATCGCCCACGCGGTTGACCACAAAGGCCTTTTTAGCCGCCTTGGCGTTGGCGGTGCCGTCCGCGCCTTTTTCAAACCAGAAGCCAATCAACAGATAAGAGCATAAGCCCACGCCTTCCCAGCCCACAAACAGCATCAGGTAGCTGTCGGCGCTGACCAGGATCATCATGGCGAGGATAAAGAGGTTGAAATAGACGAAGAAGCGGCGGTAACGGCTGGGGTCGCCGTTGTGGCGCACATCGCTGTGCATGTAAGCCGTGGCGTAGATGTGGATGAGGGAGCCGACGCCCGCCACCACCAGCATCATCGTCACCGACAGGGTGTCCACGCGGAAATCCCACCCCAGGTTCAGCCCGCCCACCTGAATCCAATCCAGCAGGTGGAATTTTCCCACCCCCGGCTCGCCCGCCAGGGTGACAGCCAGCACCACCGCCACCCCAAAGGCCGCCAGGGCAGCCAGGCTGGCCACCGCACCGACAAATTTTTCACCGAGACGCTGGCCCAGCACCAGGTTGATCACCAAACCGATCAACGGCAGGAAGACCACCCAGGGCACCAGACTTACGGCAGGGTTTTGAAGGGTTTCACTCAGAAGCATGTTCCTCTCCCGTGTCCAAGACACCCGCCGCAGCGGGTGCAGTTGGATCAGCCTTTCAGGCTGCTCATCTGGTCCACATCAATGCTGTGCTTGGTGCGGAAAATAGCCACCATCAGCGCCAGCCCCACCGCCACCTCCGCCGCGGCCACGGTCATCACGAAGAAGACTGAAATCTGGCCGATGATGGTGCCGTAATAGGCGGCAAAGGTGACAAACAGCAGGTTCGCGGCGTTAAACATCAATTCCAAGGACATGAAGACGATCAGGGCGTTGCGGCGCACCAGCACGCCCACAATGCCGATGACGAACATGACAGCCGACAAAGCCAGGTAGTAACCCAACGGCATGGTTTTAGCCCTCCTTCTCGCTCACAGCGGTGATCAGGTCTTTGCTGGCGGGCTTATCGCCGCGGGTCAGCAGGATGGCGCCGACGGTGGCCACCAGCAGGATGAAGCCGGTGACTTCAAAAGGCAGGGCGTATTGGGTGAAGAGGGCCATGCCCACGGCTTCGGGCGCGCCCGCGGTAGCCGCAGCGGGGGGCACGGGGGTAGTCATGTACCCGGCTTTCCACACCCCGAACAGGCCCAATTCCACCAGGAAAACCACGCCCAGGATGACGGCCAGCAGGCGCTGACCTTGCAGCTTTTCTTTGGCGGCCAGGCGTTCTGCGCCCAAGAGCATGATCACGAACAGGAACAGCACCATGATGGAACCGGCATACACCGAGATCTGCACCACAGCGATGAACGGTGCGCCCAAAATCAGATACAGCAGGGCCACGGTGGTGAAATTGCTCACCAGGAAGAGGGCCGAGTAGATGGCGTTGCGGCTGATGACCATCCCCACCGCGGTGATCACCACCACCAGGCCGATAAAACCAAAGAGGATTTCGCCAGGCAGCATGGGATTCCTTCCTTTTAGTCGCTGGGGTCTTGCATGGCCGGCACCGAACGGGTGAACACACCCGGCGGGGTCTCTTGGGGGGTCAGTTGGCCGCCTTCCGCCACCGGCTCCAGAAGCAGATCTTTGGTGTAAATGGAGGCGGCGCGGTCCACAAAAGACAGCTCGTAGTTATCCCCCAGCACAATGGCTTCGGTGGGGCAGGCGTCTTCGCAAAAGCCGCAGAAGATGCAGCGCAGCATATTGATTTCATAGGTGCTGGCGTAGCGCTCACCCGGGGAATAGCGCGCCGCATCCGTGTTTTCGGCGGCTTCCACAAAAATGGCGTCCGCGGGGCAGGCGGCAGCGCACAGGGCGCAGCCGATGCATTTTTCCAGCCCGTTGTCATAGCGCTTCAGCGTGTGGCGTCCCTTAAAGCGCACGCGCACGGGGCGCTTCTCTTCAGGGTATGAGATCGTCACCGGCTTGCTGAAAAAGGCTTTCAGCGTGGTCCACAGTCCTTCGATCATCGCTTAACCTCCTACCAATACAATCACAACGGCTGTGATCACAATGTTGACCAGGGCGACCGGGAAGAGCACCTTCCAGCCGTAGAACATCAGCCGGTCGTAGCGGATGCGCGGCAGGGTGGCGCGCAGCCAGATGATGACAAACAGCCACACCAATACCTTGGCCAACAGGTTGATCGGCCCGGCAAAGCCCCCCAACCATTCGGGCGGCAGCGGCCAGGCATAGCCCCCCAGGAAGAGGGTGGAGCCGATCATGGCCACGGCGATCATCTTGATGTATTCAGCCATGAAGAACAGGGCGAACTTCATGCCGGAATATTCGGTGTGATACCCGGCGGTCAGCTCCTGCTCGGCTTCGGGCATATCAAAGGGGGCGCGGTTGATCTCCGCCAGGGAGGACATGAAGTAAATCAGAAAGGCCACCGGCTGGAGGACGATGAAGGGCAGGGTGCGCTGACTTTCCACCACGTCCACCATGCTCATCGAGCCGGCCATCATCACCGGCGCCAGCATGGCCAGACCCAGGGCCAATTCGTAGCTGATCATCTGCGCTGTGGCGCGCAGACCGCCCATCGTGGCGTATTTGTTGTTGGAAGACCACCCCGCCAGGGCGATGCCGTACACGGAGATGGAGGTGACGGCCACGATGTAGAGCACGCCGATGTTAAGGTCCACCAGATACAGGGGCACAGGCCGCCCAAAGAGCATCACCTGCGGCCCCCAGGGGACCACGGCGGTGATGATCAGCGCGGGGATGACGGTGAGCACCGGCGCAAGGACGAAGACAAATTTGTCGGCGTAGGCCGGGATCAATTCCTCTTTGAAGATCAGCTTAACCCCGTCTGCCACCGGCTGCAGCAGGCCAAACGGCCCGGCGCGGTTGGGGCCGATGCGCACCTGCATGCGCGCCAGCACGCGCCGTTCCAGCAGGGTGACGTAGGCGAAGCCCGCGGTCATGAAGAGGATGATGAAAAGGGACTTGATGACCCATTCCCAGATTAATGCAGCATCCATGCGCACCTCACTCCTTGTTAGCCTGCCCGCTGGGGACAGGCGCCGGTACACGCACGACCACCCACGGCACATTGGGGGTGGGGAAACCCGCGCTGCGCGGCAGGCCAGCCGCATTCAGCGGCAGGTTTTCATCCGCCGCCGCGGGCAGCCGCAGGATCTCATCCCCGGCGGTTATTTCCACTTCCTCGCCGGGCTGAACGCCCAACTGCACCAGCAGGCTGGGGTGCAGCCAGACGGCGCGGGCCGCCAGGCGCTGACCGATCAGCGGGGAATGCCGCACCAGGCTGCCGTGGTCGTACAGGCGGCTGAAGCGCACCAGGCGCAAAGCCCCGGCAGGGACCGGCGCGGGCGCGTAAGCCTTGGGCGCGGGCAGGCTCACCATCTCCGGCAGGGGCAGAGACACGCCCAACCCCTGGGTATTCTCATACGACGTGCCGCCGTAATACAGGTCTTTGCGCCCGATGATGGGCCACTGCTCCTGGGTTTCGGCCAGGCGCTGGTAGCTGATCGCGGCGTAGGCGGGGATCTGAGCGGCGATGCGCTGCATCACCAGGGCGGCGGCGCGGCCTTCCACATCCGTCAGCAGACCCGTGCCCAACTGGGCGGCGATGACGAAATCGGGGCGGGCATTGGCGCGCGGCGGGGTGACGGGGTAAAAGCGCTGCACGCGCCGTTCGCCGGAGGTGTAGGTGCCTTCGCGCTCGGTATAAGCCGCGGCGGGCAGCACCACATCAGCCCGGCGCGCGCTTTCCGTCAGGAACAGCTCCTGCACCACCACAAACCCGGCCTGCTCCAGGGCAGCCGCCAGCGCGGGGTCGTCGCCCGCCGGGTCGGCCCCAGCCAAAAGCACCCCGCCCGCGCCCGCCAGGCTGTGCGCCAGTTCGGCGGGGGCCTGCGGGTGGAAGCCCATGTCCCAGGCGCCCTGGGTGTTGCCGTGCGGCCAAACCCCCACCAGCCCGTTGTTGGGGCGGGCGGTGTGGCCGGTGTGCACCAGCAAATCGGCGGCGGCGCGGGCCAAAGCCTCGGATTCGGCCAGTTCAACCCCGTCGCTGCCGAAGAAAATGACCACATTTTCGGCGCTGCGCAGGGCTTCGGCGGCCTCGCGGAAATCCCCTTCCAGCCCAGCCGGTTCCAGCAGGCTGGCCAGGGCCTGGGCTTGCTGGCCGTAATCGGCGCGCAGGCGCAGGCTGGCAAATGCCTCCAGCCGGGTCGGGCGGGCGCCCAGGGTGATCAGCCGCGCTCCGCGCTGGGCGGCCTGCTTGATGCGCAGCCACCACAGGGGGGCCTCTTCGTGCAGATCGCTGGCGGCCACCAGCACCACCGAACCCGCGCCCAGATCGGCCAGGTTGCTGCCGGGGGCCAGGCCCACTTGAGCGGTCAGGTCGCCGCCGGCCATATCGCTGTACAGCACGGCGCGGCCTTTGCGTGCGGCGGCCAGGGCGTGCAGGTTGAACAGGTCTTCGTTGCTCAGCCGCCCGCCCGCCAGCACCACCAGCTTTTCACCGGCGCTGCGCAGACCCTGGGCAGCGGCCTCCAGGGCTTCGTCCCACGAGGCGGGGGTCAGCTCGCCGTTCCTGCGCACCAGGGGCGTGGAAAGGCGTTCGGGGCTTTCGGTGTAGTGATACACAAAGCGGGCCTTGTCGCAGATCCAAATCTCGTTGACGGCCTCGTTTTGGCGCGGCAGGGCGCGCTTGATGACGGACTTGCCGTCCGAACGGGCCTCGCGGCGTACGTTGTAGGTCAGGTTGCAGCCCACCGGGCAGTGGTTGCACAGCGAGGCGGCGGATTTCAGTTCCCAGGGGCGGGCGCCAAAGCGGAAATCGGCGGTGGTCAGCGCGCCCACCGGGCAGATGTCGGTGGTGTTGCCGGAGAAGATCGAATCAAAGCCCGGCTCAGAATGGGTCATGATCTCCAGCGAGCGCCCGCGCTGGCTGAAGCCCAACACAGGGTCGGCGGCGATGTCGCTTTGGAAGCGCACGCAGCGCGCGCATTGGATGCAGCGTTCGCGGTCGAGGAAGATCAGCTCGCCCAGGGGCACATGCTTCTGCTGGCGCATTTTCTCGTCAAAGAGGAAGCGGCTTTCGCCGGGGCCGTGGGCCAGGGTCAGGTTTTGCAGCGGACATTCGCCGCCCTTGTCGCAGATGGGGCAGTCCAGGGGGTGCGAGGTGAGCAGAAATTCCAACACCTCTTTGCGGGCCGCGGTCACCTTTTGGTTTTCGGTGAGAACCACCATGCCCTCCGAAACGGGGGTGGTGCAGGCCGTCTCCAGCTTGGGGGCAAACTGGATGCGGGGCTTGCCGTCCGGCTCCAGCACGGGCTGTCCGCTGGCGCGGTCCATCACCGGGCGGCCGATTTCCACCAGGCACATGCGGCACATGCCCACCGGTTCCATCTTAGGATGGTAGCAGAACACGGGGATGTCGTTGCCAATCTTCTTGGCCGCATCCACCACCAGCGTTCCGGCGGGGACGGTTACGGTCTGATCATCTATGCTGAGCGTTACCATTTTCGCCATTAATTCTCAACTCCTTCGCGCTCCGGTCAGCGCCGGTGGGCGCGCGGTGGGCTTTATTTGTGCAGAAAATCCTCGCGGAATTTCTCGATGCCAGAAACGACCGCCATGGTGGAAAATTCACCCAGGGCGCACAGGCATTTGCCTTGCATCTGACGGGCAACCGCCGCCAGCAGATCCACATCCTTTTCGCTGCCCTGCCCCGCGGCGATGCGGGTGGCCAGGCGGTTCATCCAGAAGGTTCCTTCGCGGCAGGGGGTGCATTTTCCGCAGGATTCGTGCTTGAAGAAATGCACCGTCTTCTGCACCAGGTCGGCCATGTTCACGGTGTCATCCAGGATGATGACCGAGGCCGAACCCAGGGGGGCGTTAAGATTGTTCTGCGTGGATTCGTAATCCATGGGCGTGTCCAGGGCGGCGTCATCCGCGGCCACGATGGTGGACGAAGCCCCGGCGGACATGAAGGCCTTCACCTGGCCGCCGTTGGGGATGCCGCCGCCGTGCTGGAAGATCAGCTCACGGAAGGGCGTGCCCAGGGGCAGCTCATAGTTGCCCGGCTTGTTCACGCAGCCCGACAGCGAGAAGATCTTGACCCCGGGGCTTTTCTCGGTGCCGAAGGAGCGGTACCAATCCGGGCCGTGTTCCACAATCAGGGGCACATTCGCCAGGGTTTCCACGTTGTTGACCACGGTGGGGCTGTTGTACAGGCCGTGGGTGGCGGGGAAGGGCGGGCGCAGCCGCGGCTGACCCAGCTTGCCTTCCAGCGATTCCAGCAGGGCGGTTTCTTCACCGCAGATATAGGCTCCGGCCCCCAGGTGGGTGGCCAGGCGCAGGTGGTAGGCCGTGCCGAAGAGGTTTTCGCCCAGCAGCCCGGCCTTTTCCAGCTCGGCGATACAGCCGTCCAGCTTTTGGGCCAGCGCCCAGAATTCGCCGCGCAGGTACACGTAAGATTGGTTGGCCTGCACCGCGTAAGAAGCCAGCATCAGCCCTTCCAGGAACTGGTAAGGGTTGGATTCCAGCAGCTCGCGGTCTTTAAACGTGCCCGGTTCGGATTCGTCCGCGTTGGCCACCACGTAATGCGGCCAGCGGTCGTTGGGCAGAAAAGCCCATTTCATGCCGGTGGGGAAGCCCGCACCGCCGCGCCCGCGCAGGCCCGAATTTTTGACCGCCGCCAGCACATCCGCGGGGGTCATGCTGGTGACGGCTTTGCGGAAAGCCTCAAAACCGCCGTGGGCGCGGTACACGTCCAATTGGTGCAGGTTGGGTATTTCTCGGTGGCGCAGGAGGAGATATTGACCCATGCCTAGGCCTCCTTTCCAGCCCGCGCGCGCAGCTCTTCCACCAGGGCGCGCACGGTTTCGAGGGTTTGGTCTTCGTGGTAGGTGATTTGCCCATCCCCTTGCAGCTGGAACATGGGCGCGCGGTGGCAGGCCGCCAGGCACTTGACCTCTTCCAGGCTGAACATGCCGTCAGCGGTAGTCTGGCCGACCTCAATGCCCAGGTAGGCCTTCAGTTCCTGCAAAAAACGGTCTGCGCCGCGCAGCACACAGGGCAAATCGGTGCACACCTGAATGCGGTAACGCCCGCCCGGCTCTTCGTGGAAGAGGGTGTAAAAACCAGCCACCGAAGCCACCTCGGTGGCAGAAACCTCCGCAATTTCGGCGATTTCCGCGATGGCCTGCGGGGTGATGTAGTTCTTCTCGGCCTGCGCCAGGAAGAGGAGCGGCATAACCGCCGAGCGTTTACGCTCAGCCGGGTAGCGCGCCAGGATGCGCTGGACTTCTTGGGGGTATTTGCTCAGCAGCTCGTTCACCGGTCAGCATCTCCCAGAACAATATCAATGGAACCAATGATCGCCACCACGTCCGCCACAAAATGACCGCGGCTGAGCAGCGGCATAATTTGCAGGTTGGGGAAGGTGGGGGTGCGGAAGTGCACCCGGTAGGGCTTGGGGCCGCCGTCGCTTTCTAAGAACACGCCCAGCTCGCCGCGGGGCGATTCAATGGTGGCGTACACCGACCCCTGCGGGGCCGAAAAGCCTTCCGTCCACAACTTGAAGTGGTGGATGAGGGCTTCCATGCTGACGCCGATCTCAGAGCGCGGTGGGGGCACGTATTTGCGGTTGTTGGAGCGCACCGGCCCGTAGGGCAGGCGGTCCATGCCCTGCTGAATGATACGCAGGGACTGGCGCATCTCGGCCATGCGCACCAGGTAGCGCGCGCGCACATCCCCGGCGGTCTCGGTGGGGATGTCGAAATCGTAGGTCTCATAGCCGCTGTAGGGGCGGGCTTTGCGCAGGTCATAGGCCATGCCGGCGGCGCGCAGCACCGGGCCGGTAGCGGCATAGCGCAGGCAGTCCTCTTTCGAGATGATCCCAATCTGGCTGGTGCGTTCCAGGAAGAGGGGGTTATTGTTCAGCAGGCGCTCGTATTCGTCCAACCGGGCGGGCATGAGGGCCAGAAAATCGCGCACAGCGGCCTCAAATTCCACCGGCACATCCCGCCACAAACCGCCCGGCCGCACGTAGGTGGTCATCATGCGCTGGCCCGCGCACATCTCAAAGATGTCCAGAATCAGCTCGCGCTCGCGCATGGCGTACAGGAAGAGGGACATGGCCCCCAGATCCAGAGCCGAAGTGCCCACCCACACCAGGTGCGAGTTGATGCGGGTCAGCTCGGCCAGGATCACACGGATCACCTGGGCGCGCTCCGGCACGTCCAGATCCAGCAGCTTCTCCACCGCCAGGCTGTACACCAGGTTGTTGCCGATGGGGTTGAGGTAATCCAACCGGTCTGTCATCACCTCAGCCTGCTGGTAATTCTTGGATTCCATGTTCTTTTCCACACCGGTGTGCAGGAATCCAATGTCGGGAATACAGCTGACCACCGTTTCGCCGTCCAGCTCCAACAGCAAACGCAGCACACCGTGGGTGCTGGGGTGCTGCGGGCCCATGTTGAGCAGCATGGTCTCGCCGCTGCGGGCGCGGTCGGATACCAGATGGCGGAGTTCATCCACACTGACTTCGCGGATTTCGGTCATGAACGCTCCTCCAGCCTATTCTTTGGGGTGCGGCTTGCGCAGGCTGATGTCGTCAAAATTAAAGGTAAACTGGACTTCTTCATAGCCCAGGGGGTAATCTTTGCGCAGGGGGTGGCCCACCCAGTCGTAGGGCATGATGATGCGGCGCAGATCGGAATGCCCCTCAAATTGGATCCCGAACATGTCCCACACCTCGCGCTCATACCAGTTGGCGCCGGGGTACACGCCCTCCAGCGTGGGCACTTTCGGTTCTGCCGCCGAAAGGGGCACACGCACGCGCAGCAGGCCGTGGTGGCTGACGGAGTTGAACTGGTAAATGACGTGGAAGCGCGGTTCTTCTTGGGGCCAATAATCCACCGCGGTCACATCCACCAGCATCTCAAATTGGAAGCGGTCGCGCAGGGCCTGGGCAGCAGCCGCGATCTGTTCGCGGGCGAGGATCAGGGTGTGCTCGCCGCGAAAGGTTTGCAGACTGGCGCCGAACTCGGCCTGAATCGCATCAACAGCAGCTTGGAGATTTTCGTTCATCGGCATCATCCATCTTCGATCGGGAGAAGGGTGCAGGCAGGGGTATTAAGCCCAGGTTTTGAGCTTTTCTTGTTTGATCTTTTCGTGCAGGGTCATCACCCCGTGAATCAGGCCTTCGGGGCGCGGCGGGCAGCCGGCCACGTACACATCCACCGGCACAATTTCGTCCACCCCCTGCACCACGGCGTAATTGTTGAACACACCGCCGCAGGAAGCGCAGTCGCCCATGGCGATGACCCATTTGGGCGAGGGCATCTGGTCGTAGAGCTGGCGCAGCACGGGGGCCATCTTGCGGCTGACGCGCCCGGCCACAATCATCAGGTCGGATTGGCGCGGGCTGGCGCGCATCAGCTCCATGCCGAAGCGGCTCATATCATAATTAGCGGCCTGTGCAGCCATCATCTCGATGGCGCAGCAGGCCAGCCCAAACAGCATCGGCCACATGGAATTGGTGCGGGACCAGTTGATCACATCTTCCAGGCGGGCGGTGACCACGCCCATGTTTCCGGCTTTTTGCTCTATTCCCATTCGAGCGCTCCTTTCTTCCAGGCGTACACGTAGGCTACCTCTAAAACCAGCAGGAAGACGATCATCAGCCACAGGCCGGGCATGCCCAGGTCGCGGAAGGTGACCGCCCAGGGTAAGACAAAGATGACCTCAATATCGAACAGGATGAAGAGCACCGCCACCAGGTAGTAGCGCACAGACATGCGGCGGCGGCCGGGGCCGTAGGGAACCATGCCGGATTCATAGGGGGAGGATTTGCGTTCGGTGGGGCGTTTGGGGCCGAAAATGGTCCCTAAGACGACCACCAAAACCCCGACGAAGACCGCCAGGCCCAAGATGACAAACAGGGGGAGATAATGTTCGATCATAGGAATCCTTACCGGATAGGTCTTATTTGTGTGTAATGAGTATATCACATGTCCAGATTGGTGGCAATTTTCACATACAAGGGAAATGGAATCATGAATAAATTTCGCGGATTAACCCCGTAAGGGCGAGGTAGTACCTCGCCCTTACGCTCATTTTTGCGCTGCCTCAGCCCGCTACGGCAGCACCTCGATCCAATCCAGGTTAACCTCACCGCTGACGCTTTCCAGGGTGAGGGTGTGCTCCCCGGCTTTGAGCAGCTTGCTGGTCCATACCAGGCCGTCCTCCTGCACCAGCGAACTGGATTGATTCAGGGTGGTCAGGGTCACGCCGTCCACCTTGACGCGCAGCTTGCCCAGCCCCAGGGGCAGGCGGCTGTAGGCCAGGCGGATCTGGCGGCCCTCAAAATTCAACCCGGCGCTGGCGCGCGGGGCCGAAGAGGTCAGCAAAGCCCCGCTGTCCTCCCACAGCCCCAGGGTGGTCAGGTTCCCCAGGTCGGCTTCGTAATGGTTCTCGGTCAGCGCCGCGGCGGGCGCAAACTGGAGTTGGAAGTTCAGATTCGAGCCCAGCGCGCCAGGGGCGGCGGCCACTTCGATATAATACGTGACGCGGCCGACCAGATCCACCGACAGGCGGGAAGTGCCCTCCGCGCCGCCGTTGTCATCCCAGGCCACCAGCTGCGGGGCGCTGCGCGAGCCGTACCACACCCCCAACAGGGTATCATACTGGCTGCCCTCCGTGCTGACGGTCAGCGTGCCGCTGCGCAGTGGGGTAAAGCGGTACCACACGCTGCGCTGGCCCTGGCCGATACCGGGGAAAACCGGGTCGAGCAGGCTGGTGGTGGCGGCGTACACGTCGTCACTGCGCTGGAAATCCGTTCCCGTCAGGCTGTCGCGCACCAGGCGGCCGTAGGCGATGAGGTTGTTGGAGGCCTTGCGCGGCGTGAATTTGGTGCTGACCACCAGGTTCTTGGCGGTGTCGCTCTTGGCGGCAATTTCCACATAGTAGGTCGTGCCCGGGTTCACCGTCAGGCTCACCGAAGAATTCTTCTTCTGGTTGGGGCGGTTGTCATTCCATGCCACCCGCGTCCATTGGTCCGCGGTGCGCGTCCACACCCCCAAAACCGTGTCGTAGTCGCTGCCGAAGGTATTCACCTTCAGCGTCCCGCTGGCGAAAGGTGAAATCTGATACCAGACGGTGCGGTAGCCCTGGAATGGTTTCTTCTGGATGGTGTAGGTGGGGTCGCCCGGGTCAGCCGTGGCAAAATCCACCGACTGCACAAAGCGCGATTCGCGAATCCCGCCCGGCGTTTCCAGCAGCACCGCCCCCGCAGGGGTGTCGTTATCCGGAGGCAGGCCAAAGGCGGCCGTCACGGCGGCGTCGCTGTTCAAAATCACCTGGAAGGGGTTGTTAAGGGACTGATACGTGCCGCTCCAGCCGCCAAAGCGGTAATCCTCCGCGGGCACGGCGGTGAGGGTGAGGGTGGTGTTCTTCAGATATTTGCCTGCAATAGGGCAATTGGGCTCAGGGCTGACCTGCACCTGCCCGCCCTCCAGCGGCTGAACGCTGGTGGTGAGGGTGTAACATTCCAAGGCCGGGCCGCTCGCGCTGAATTTCAGCGCACCGCCCACCCCATTCAGGCCGTACGCGCCGATGCGGAAGTAATAGGTGCTGCCGGCCGCGGCCTGGAAGGAGATGCGCGAGGTGGGGTCGCTGCTGCTGACGTCGTCATTCTCACCTATTTTCACCAGGCTGTCATTTTCCATGCGGAACAAAGCCAGAACGGTGTCGTAATCACTGCCGCTGGTGTGGACGGTGGTGGTTCCGCTGGCGTAGGCGGTGAATTTGTACCAGACGGTGGCCGAAATGGGGATGGTATTGTCGTTGGCGGCGCCGGAATCTTCAACCCCCGCCCCGTAGGTGACCTGGTTGGCCGTGTAGGGCAGGGTGGTGAAGACCGCGGCGTTGGCCGGCAGGTCGTTGGCCGGGGCCGGCAGAGGGGTGTCGTAGAAGGTGTGCAGCCATTCATCCCAGGCGGTGTTGGCGGTGAACTGCAAGATACCCGCCGAGCCGTCGTAATGGATGATGGACGAGGTTTCGCGGACGGGGAAGAAAATGCTGATTCCGTGCGCCGCGGCGTATTGGGCGCGGTTGTGAATGACCGCCGCGCTGACGGCCGTCTGCACGGCCTGGGCGGCGTTTTGCACCGCCGTGTCCGTCACCTTAGCCTGCACCTGGGCGGCGAAATCGTAGAGGTCAATGTAACCGTCCAGGTCAAATTCCAGGGCGGCCAGACGGGCTTCCATGATCTCCCCGGCGTGGTCGGGCGCGGCCGTGATGAGCGCCTGGGCCAGGTTGTGCGTGGCGGTGTTCAGGGCGGTGTAGGGCGCACCCAGGTCCACCGCCGCCTGGGTTTCGGAATTCAAGTAGGAGGTGTAGTAACTCTCCGCAATCTGGGTTCCCAAAGCAGCGGCGGTGATGGCCGGGTTGCTGGTGATGGCGCTGAGGATGGGGGTGTAGGGCCAGCCGTTGCCGGGTTCGGTTTTCTCTGAGCCCACGCGCACCGAAGCGTAGGGGATGATCTGGTTATCCACTTCGGTCATGGCCATCAAGCAGGCGTCAAAGCCCAGCAGATCTATGGGATGCCCGATTTGAGCCGCCGCGGCCGAAAGCACCTGGCGCAGCTCCGGCATTTGCAGATGGTCGCCGTCGGTGGAGTCGCTCAGAATGGATTTGAGCACCACTTCGGGAGAAGCCTGCAGCCAGCCGTCGCCGTGATCCCACAGCACCACGGCGTAATGTTCTGCGGGGTAATTAGTGACCGCCCAGGAGATAAAATCGGTCAGCGCCTCGGGGCTGCCCATGTTCACCTCGCCCAAACTGGTGCCGTTGGCGGCCAGGGGGGTCATGCCGGGGGTGACGTAGAAACGGCGCGTGTCGGTCCAGTTGCCGTAGGTGGTGTCGTAACCGCTGATACGGTCCATCTGCACCACGATGTTAAGATCGGCGTTGGAACCCACCGCTGACATCTCCAAAAAGTCCGCGATGGCGTAAGGCTCCAGGTTGTTGTCGCCGTCCAGGAAGACCATGAAGGTCCAGTCCTTGGGGGCGGCGGGTTCGGCGGTGAATTGGGCGCTCACCGTGCGCGCGGCGTTCATGGTCACGCTGGCGGTGGCCTCCGTGCCGCTGGCGTCGCCGCCCCAGCTGGTGAAGGTGTAGCCGTCCGCCGGGCTGGCGCTGAGGGTCACCACGGTGCCCTCGGTGTATTTGCTGCCGCAGTTGGGGGCGGGGTTGGCCTGCACGCTGCCGCCCAGGGCGGGGTTGGCGCTGGCGCTCAGGGTGTAACAAGGAGCCCCAGCGGGCACAAAGCTGGCGTTAAGGGTCAGCGAACCGCCGGCATCGCTGTAATTGGCGACCTCAATCTGGTAGGGGGTGTCTGCGGTGACGGCCAGTTCCACACGCGACTGTAGGTTGGAGCCCGAAGTGATGTCATCATTAAACGCCCGCAGGGTCAAACTGCCACGGCTGCCCGTCCACACCCCCAGCATGGTGTCATAATTGCTGCCCTGAGTGTCCACGGTGAGGGTGCCGTCCTGGCTGGGGGTGTAGCGGAACCAGAGGGTCTTGTAGCCTTTGATGCCGTAGGCCATGATGGGGTCGTCGGCGGCGGTGGAGGCGCTGTCCACGGTCTGGGTGTGGGTGTAGGGGAAGCTCTGGATCAGCTCCGGCGAGTCGAAATCGTCATTACTGGGAGCGGGAGGCTCCTCATAGAGGATGTAGGCCGCGCCGTAGCCGACGTTGTTCACCCCCCAGCGGATGCGCATGTAGCCGCTGTCGCCCCAGGTGGTGCCCCAGGAGTTGCGTAAAATCCAGCTTTGGGTGGCGTCTTCCCAGCCCACCAGGACGATGCCGTGGTTAACAGCCACCTCCTGCCCGCTGCTGTTGTAACAGGTGTAATTGGTGTCAAACACGCCGTTAGAATAGCCGCCAAAGCCCTCGGCGCACACACTGGCGCTGATGGGACCGTATTCATAAATGGCCTGCTTGATCTTTTCGACCGAAGGGATATAGGCATAGGGATCCACTTCGTTCCAACTGTAAAGCGTATAGGGGTGGTTATACACCGCGCCGCAGGTGCCGTTGGTGGCGGTGTAGGGCTTGGCCGATTCCAACACCGCGCCGGGGGGGTTGCTGTTGGCCCCGTAGGTATCCATGTGATAGTCATGCGCCCACCAGCCGCCGCTGCAGCTCCAACCGCTCTGGTTGCAGGATACCAGGTACTGCTCAGAAAGATCGGTGGTGAGGTTTTCATGGATCAGCAGGGCTGATTCCAACGGTCCAACAGTGCCAAAGGCCCAGCAGCTGCCGCAGCCGCCCTGGTTACGCACAGCGGTGACCACCCCCTGGGTGCGCCAATCGAAAGAGGCGGGAAGGGACCGGATGCTGTCCCCGTCCTGGGCTTCAACCGAAGGTTTCGCGGCCGGCGCGGTCAGCGGAGGCACGGAGAAATCGGGGGCGGGCAGCGGGCTGGTCAGGTTGAGGGTTTCGGGCAAGGCCGCGGCCTCGATCCACAGGCGGCGGGTGGCGTTTTGGGCTTCGAAAGAACGGCGGTACTGCAAGCTCAGCGGGCGGCCGCCAAACCCAGCTGCCTTAATGGAAAGGGTGCTCACGGCGGGCGCGCCCAGCGAGCCGCTGCGGTAGGCGTTCTGCGGCGGCTGGCGCAAAGCCCAGCTTTCCTGCGCGCTGGCGGTCAGATCCCAGGCGTAGCCGGTGGTGGGGCGGCTTTCCAACAGCAACTCCACCCGGCGCACGCTGCCTTCGGGCAGCGCCAGGCTCAGGTCAATCGGCCCGCCCAAGAAGTCAAACTCGCTGCCCAGTTGGGCGTAAAGCAATTGGCGCAGGGCCTCGAAATCGCTCTGCCCTTCCATGCGCAGGGTATATTCCCAGCCTTCCGCAGTTTCACGCGGGCTGCTGACGGCCAGAGAGGCCGCGAAACCGTCCGCGCGCTCGGCGGCCAGGTCGTAGAGCATCTGGCGGGCGGCCTCAGCCCCGCCGCGCTCCTCGGCTTCGGCCTGCGGGATGGGCAGATCCATCTCCAGCACCCAGGTGGGCAAGGCGGCTTGCGCTGGGCCTGCCGCGGGCTGCGGCTGGGCGGATACGTTGATGGTAGAGAAAAGCAGGGCGGCCAGAGCTCCAAAGAGCACGGCTTTACGCAGCAGGGAAGTTTTCATGACCCCTCACAGGTTAGATAGAATGATCAAGCTGATCATATCGCGCGCGTTGGGCGCGGGGTATCCAAGGTGGGTGCTGCAAATCATAGCCATTTGTCATTGCAAACCGCCGTCAGGCGTCGTAGGGGCACGTCGTAGGCGCACGTCGTAGGGGCGCGTCGTAGGGGCGCGTCTGAGACGCGCCCATTACATTCCCGCGCCCATTACATTCCCGCGCCCATTTCATTCCCGCGCCCGCCCAACCATCTTTAATTGTATGCCCGCTAAGTGCAAGCCAACATTACAAATCTGCAAATTGACCCACCGCAGGCGATAAAAAAGCCGCACTCTCGGTGAAGTGCGGCTTTGAGAGGACAAAATCAGATCAAATATTCGCGCAGATGCCGGCTGCGGGTGGGGTGGCGCAGCTTGCGCAGGGCCTTGGCCTCAATCTGGCGGATGCGCTCGCGGGTCACGTTGAAATAGCGGCTGACCTCTTCCAGAGTGTGATCCTTGCCGTCAATCAGCCCAAAGCGCAGCTCCAACACCTGGCGCTCGCGCTCCGAAAGGGCCGCCAGGGCGTTTTGCACCTGTTCACGCAGCATCTCGCGGGCGGCGGCGTCCATCGGTTCCAGGGCGTCGTCATCTTCAATGAAATCGCTCAGCTGGCTGCTGTCTTCGTCACCCACAGGGCGCTCCAGCGAAACCGGCTCCTCCGCCGACTGCAAAATGCGCTGCACCTTGGCAGAAGCCCAGGTGAGGCGGCGCTGCAGCTCAGGATCCAGCGGCAGCCCCTCAGCGCGGCTGCGCATGACCTCGGCCGTGTCCGCATCCGAAAGCATACCGGCTTCGACGGCCAGCTCTTCCTGGGTAGGCTCGCGCCCCAACCCCTGCACCATCGAGCGCTGCACGCGCAGCAGGCGCGTGATGGCCTCAAAGAGGTGCACAGGGATGCGGATGGTGCGCGCCTGTTCGGCGATGTAGCGGCTGATGGATTGGCGAATCCACCAGGTGGCGTAGGTGCTGAACTTGAAACCGCGGGTGGGGTCAAACTTGGTCACCGCGCGCAGCAGCCCCAAATTGCCCTCCTGGATCAGATCCAGGAAAGAGATGCCGCGCCCCAGGTAGCGTTTGGCGATGCTGACCACCAGGCGCAGATTGGCGCGGATGAGGGTCTGGTTGGCTTCTTCGGCCCGCCAGCGGATTTCTTCCAGGTCAATTTCAATCTGCGATTCGGTGGGCGGATTGGCCTCAAAGAAGGCCAGATCCGGCAAAGTGCCTTCCTTTTGCAGGTAGCTGAGCAGCTCAGCGGCCTTATAGGTGGGGAACAGGTACAGGTGAATAAACACCGCGAAGAGCAGCCGCACCAGGGTTTCCCAGGCGGCGTCTTTGCCCCATTGGCCGTTATCCAAAAAGTGGCGCAGGTACGAAGGCGTCTCGCTGTGCCATTGGCGGCGCAGCATCTGCGCTTCGGAAAGCATCAGGCTTAAATCCGGCAGATCCTGCCGCGATTGAATCATAGCCTCCTGGGCAGCCGTCCAACTGGCCAAAAGCTCTTCCACCACGGCCGTATATACGCTCAGGTAGTGCCCCGCCACGCCAGCCGTGGGCTGCACGCGCTTGCGCAGTACGATGAGCACCTGTTCAGCCTCAATGCGCGTGGCCAGGCGGAATTCGCTGTCGGCGTCCAGCAGGTTGATCTGCCCGATCTCTTTTAAATAGAGGCGGACGGGGTCCTCAGACAGTTCCACCGCCAGATTGGGGTCTTCCAGAATGTTTAACGGGTCTTCCAACCCCACTTCGGCCCAATCTTCGCTGGTTTGGGCCAGAGACTGCTCATCGGGCTCTTCTTTTTCCAGAATCTCTTCGTCACCCAGGGCGGTTTTTGGCTTGGCGGCGGCTTTTGCACCGGCGCGTGCTGGGCGGCGGGCCTGACCGGCGGCGGGCGCTTTTTTGCGCTGGCCGGGCTTCGCAGGGGTAGGGGGAGTTTCGGAAGCGGTTCGTTTTCGCGGCATGGCTTAACTATACCATAACACTTTGTAAAGGATTTAATCGGGCTGGATTGGCTTTTGCAGGGCGCTGTCCAGCAGTTGGCGGGTGCGGTGATACTGCACCACAATGGCGTAATAGGTGCGCAGGCTGTCGTCGCCCTGCTCTTCCAGATCGCGCTGCATGAGCTGAATTTGATCAATGGCGCTGTTGATGCGCACCAGGCGCAGGCTGAGCAGCGAGCGGGCCAGGTCTTCCAGACACTCTTCGGCGGTGGGTTCTCCAAAGGGCAGCGGGCGGAGCATATCCTCCAGGGTTTCGCCCAGGCTCTCCGGCGCGTGTTCGCGCACATAGTGATGGGCGTCCATTTGATCCTGCTCCACCCCTTGCAGCAGCAGGCGCGAAAGGGTCTGAAAATCGCCGCGCTCAAAATCTTCGGGGGCCAGGGGGGGCAGCTTGGAGGCATGCAGGTGGCGGTTGAGCAGGAACAGGGTTTCGGGCTGGCGCATCAGCAGGCGCAGGATATGATGTTCCAACTCCTGGGCGCGCAGGGCCGAGGTGGGCAGCAGCACGGGGGTCTGCGGGCGGGCGCTTTGGGCCGGGGAGGACTTGCGGCGGCGGCCAGAGGGGGCTGGACGCGCAGCAGGCCGCCCGCCCAGCAGGGAACGCTCGTCCACACGCAGCAGGCGCGCCAGGCGCTGGCGGTAAGCCTCGCGTTCCACCATATCGGGCACGTCCTCCACCAGGGGCAGCACCTGGGCAGCAATTTCGCTCTTGACTTTGGCGTCGTCCAGATCGCGGCCAGCGGCCAGGGTATCCATCACGTGCACCACAATGGGCTGAGCCGCATCCAAAATGGCCTGCCACTCCGCCGGGTTGCGCAGCACCACCTCATCCGGGTCCATGCCGGGGGGCAGGCGCGTGACGCGCACATCCGCGCTGAGGCGAGCCTCCTGCCGGATCAGCCCGCGGGCATCAAAAACCAGCTCGGTTTCGTGATCCAGAGCCTGACGGGCAATCTCCAGCCCGCGCAGGGTGGCTTTTTCACCGGCGGCGTCGGCATCCAAGGCCAGGACGATGCGGCGGGTGAGGCGTTTGAGCAGGTGCAGCTGAGCCTCGCTCAGGGCCGTGCCCATGGGGGAGACGGTGTTGCGGAAACCCGCCTGGTGCAGGGCGATGACATCCAGATAGCCTTCCACAATCACCGCCTGATCCTTGACGCGGATGTCTTTGCGGGCCAGGTCGAGGGCGTAGAGCAGGCTGCCCTTGTCAAACAGGGGCGTTTGCGGCGAATTGAGGAATTTGGGGATGTCGTTGGGGTCCAAAATGCGCGCGCCGAAGCCGGTCATGCGCCCGCGCGAATCGCGAATGGGGAAGGTCACGCGGTTGCGGAAGCGGTCGTACACCCGACCGGTGTCGGGCGATTCGCTCAGCAGGCCGGCCTGCAGCATCTCGGCCTGGCTGAAGCCCAGGGCCATGAAATGCTGGCGGGCGGCGTCCCAACTGGCGGGGGCGTAGCCCAGCCCAAAGGTCTGGATGGTCTCGTCGGTCAGCCCGCGCTTATGTAAATAGTCCAGGGCGGGGCGCCCGGCGTCGCTGTGCAGCAGGTGGTGGTTGAAAAATGCGGCGGTCTGCTCCAGCAGATCGCGCAGGCGGTCGTTCTGCTCATCGGCGGCTTCGCGTTCGGGGGTGCGCGCTTCGAGGGTGACGCCCGCGCGCTGAGCCAGAAATTCAAGGGCCTGGCTGAAATCCCAGCCCTCTTTCTTCATAACGTATTTGAAGATGTCGCCGCCCTCGTTGCACTGGCCGAAGCAGCGCCAGGTGCCTGAATCGGGGAAGACCACAAAGGCAGGGGTGCGCGTGTTTGGATGGAAGGGGCAGAAGCCGGTGTAGCTCTTGCCAGACCGGCGCAGCTTCACCGATTCGGAGACCAGGTCCACGATATCCAAACGCGCTTTGATCTCGTCCACAGCCGTCATGCGCAGCGCCCCTCCAGAGAGCGCCTTGGGAATTATAGACTCGCGCTGCCGGACATGCAAGCCCCAAACGTCGTGCGCGCTCCCTGCTCTAAAAGAGTGTTCTCCCCACCATCTGCGGATCAATAGATTTATGGTTTCATCTGCGAAATCTGCGTAATCTGCGGATCAATAGATTTACGGTTTTATATGCGTCATCTGCGTAATCTGCGGATCAATAGGTTTAAGGTTTCATCTGCGTCATCTGCGTAATCTGCGGATGATTAGGTTATTGGTTTTATCTGCGAAATCTGCGAAATCTGCGGATGATTAGATTTAAGGTTTAATCTAGGTCATCTAGAAAATTGATCGCACCGCGGGCTTTGTGTACAATGGTCGTATGCCCAAACAATCCCCCCTCCAAACCCTGATCCTCTCCCTGGCGGCCTGCCTGCTGGCGGCCAGCTGCGTCCCCAGCGTCCCCTGGCCGGAGGACGCGCCCACCGCGCCCCCTGCCCAAACCAGACCCGTCACCCAGCCGCCAAACAGCCTCCCCCCACAGCCCCAGGAAAGCCCCACCCCGGCCCCCACAGCCGACCCGCAGTCCTGGGTGTGGACGGTGAACGAAGCTGAAATGACCGTCCTGCGCGTGGACCCCGCCAGCAATCAGGTGGACGGCGTGGTGGAATTGAACGGCGTCCCCGCCCTGGTGGCGGCGGGCGAGGGCAGCGTTTGGGCGCTGGAACAGGGCTGGCAGGAGCGCAGCCATGTGGTGCGCATGGATCCCGGCCGCCCAGATGTGATCGGTCGCTTCCCCGTGGCGCAGGGCAGCGCCGTCAGCCTGGCGGTGGGCCGCGGGGTGGTGTGGGTGGGGGTGGCCGAGCCGCTCACCGGCACGCGCGCCCCGGATGAGCCGGATTACAGCCTGCCGGGCGGCCTGCTGCGTTTGGATGCTGCCACCGGCCAGGAGATGGGCTATTCGCGGCGCTATTCGGTGCCCATGCAGATTCTGATCGAAGACCCCTTTTTATGGACTCTGGAATGGTTCAGCGTGCACACCCAGCTGCAGCGCGTGGATTTGACCAACGGCCAGCTGATCACCCTGCCCTCCGCGGTGGATTCACCCGCGGCGGTACACCAGTTCGCCCGCATGGCGCGCGGCCCGCTGGGGCTGTGGGCGCTTTCCATGGACCCGCGCTCGCGCTTTGTGTATGAATTGGACCCCCTCACCGGCCGCATGGTGCGCCTGCTGCCCGTGGGCGCGCAGGAGAACGATAACCCCCTGGATCTGCTGGCCGTGGACGGCTCGCTGTGGGTGGTGCTGCGCAGCGGGAAACTGGTGCAATTGGACGCCGCCCGCGGGGATCTTCAGCGCACGGTGCAGATTCGCGACGGCATGGAAAGCGTGCAGTACGCCGCCGGTGCGCTGTGGCTGGAGAACCGCACAGAAGCCGAGCTGTACCGCGTGAACGTTCAGAGCGGCCAGTTGGAAGCCGTCATCTCCACCGGCCCCAAGCAGCCCGCCACCCCCACGCCCTTGCCGCGCGAACGGCCTGGCCCATCCTGCAAACCGGCCAAACCCACCCGCCTGCAGGTGGGCGGGCGCGCCGTGGTGAAGGACGAACCGCCCCTGCCCAACCGCGTGCGCTCTGAACCCAGCCTGGGTTCCAAGATCATCGGGGAGATTGCCCCAGGGGACGGCATGGTGCTGTTGGAAGGGCCGGTGTGCGCGGGGAATTGGCTGTGGTGGAAGGTGCAGGCCGACGGCAGCGGGCTGGTGGGTTGGACCGCGGAAGGGGACGATCAGGACTATTGGCTGGTTCCCGTGAAGCAGCCGTAACGCGCGGCGGGGTGCGACCTAATCCGGGCCGTCTTCGGCCTGCGGCCCGCCCATGGGACAGCGCGGCTGGATGCGCTGCGGGTCGCAAAAAGCCCCAAAGGCCTGACGCAAATTCTCCAGCGCCTCCGGGTTGGGTGAATAGTACACCCAGCGCGCATCGTGCGCGTCGCGTTCCACCGTCACCAAACCGGCTTCACGCAGCACTCCCAAATGGTGCGAGATCAAATTGGGCGCAATTTGCAGCGCTTCTCCCAGGTCGTGGTTCGACTGTACCCCCTCGATGATCTTTTCCAGCAGCAGCAGCCGGTTTGGCTCGCTGATAGCTTTCAGCTCGCGGGCAAACTGGTTGATGTCCTCTGAAGAAAAAACGGATGATTCCATGCGCAGCCCCTGAACGGTGGTCATTACAAGGGTTATAGCGCGTTTGGGCGTGTTTCTCTAGTGAGCTTATTAACCCCAAAAGCGGTTATTGTTCCTGATCTTCGCCCCGCGAGTCTTCATCCCCATGCTGGTGATGCAGCAGGCTTTCCGGGTTTTCAGCCACAGCCTGACGCATGGCCTCGGTCATGGCCGCCCCGTTGCGGTATTGGAAAGGCCACATGGATTTGAGATCAAACAAGGCCACGCGGTCGCCGTCTTCAAAGACATGTCCCAGATCCGGCTGGAAACCCGGCAGGGCCGAGAGATTCCCATTAACAAAGGTGATGCCGCGCTCCTGCGTGGGCAGGTGCAGCATCGCTAGCAGGTCGCCCATACTGGCTCCCGCGGGCAATTCAGCATTGACCCGGGCAAAGCCGATCTGGCTGGGATCCGTCCCATATTTACGCAGCACCCCATACAACCACACATCCAGTTTCATACTGGGTTAGCCTCCTCCAACGGGTGGAAACAGCCCAATTTCATCTTGATCGTGCAGGACAAAATCCGGCTCTTGATAAATGCCGTTGACATAGGCCAGCTTGACCTCGTCTTCCGGCAGGCGGTAATGGGCCATGACGTCGCGCACCCGCGCCCCTTCGGGCAGCTCCAGCGAGAGGGTCACGCCGATTTTGGCTTCGGGCACGAAGCGGCGTAAGGTAGCGAACAGGCGCACATAAACTTGCACAGTTCAGGCCTCACGGACAGCGGACAATATCCTGCGCCCACAGACAGTCGGCGCAGGAGGGGTTCGGCCCCCAACAGGCATTGTTTTCCAGGCGCAGATCGCAGGTCTCGCGCAGGTCGCAGTCGGGGCAGGAGGGGAAATGAAAGGCACGCACGGCGCTGCGGTAGCGGGTGTACTCCTCGCTCATCCAAATATCCGCCAGAGACGACTGGTGCACATTGCCGAAGGTGTGGCGGCGCACCTCTTTTTCGATGCCGTCAATGGTGTAGTAGTGATAGCTGTGCGACAGGGCATAGCAGGGCGAAACGCCCCCATCCCAGCCGATGACGATGGAATAATCGTGGACAAAGCGGCAGTGGGGCTCGCCCCCCCAGTGCATGCGCGGCAGCTCGGTGATGCCCCATTTCATCCAGGCGTCCGAACGCACCGGCCACCCGCCGGATTTGAGCGGCGCGATGGGTTCATAGCCGTAGAGCTTTTCCTGGTTCATCTCCGCCGTGTAGGGCAGCACGTTGGAAACCACCGCGCGCGCCACCCCCAGCCGTCCGGCCAACTCGGCCAGGCTGTCCAGCTCGGCCACATTGCTTTTCATGGCCACAAATTCGACCCCCAGTGTGGGCTGAACCGCCCCGGCCTGACGCTTGGCTTCGTTCAGGCGCTGAATATTTTCCAGCACCTCGGCCAGCTGCGCCCCGCGCACATCCGCATAGGTGTCCGGCTGGATGCCGTCAATGGAAACCACCACCTGGCTGACCCCCAGCCGCACCAATTCGCGGGCGATGCGGTCGTCCAGCAGCAGCCCGTTGGTCCCCAAAGTGACCATCAAATTGCGCTCGCGCAGCTTTTCGATGATCTCCAGAATGCGCGGGTGCACCAGAGGTTCGCCAAAGCTGGTCAGCACCACCTGATCGAGAGCGGGGAAAGCGGGCAGGTCCGCCAAAATGCGCTCGAAGGTGTCGCGCTTCATGTGTGCGCTGGGATCCACCCAGGAATGGCGGATGCAGGTCTGGCAGTTGAGATTGCAGGCGGTGGTGACTTCGATATACAGCTTGCGGACATCTGGGCGGCGAGGGTGCAGGATGAGATCGCCGTCGCGCTCATCCAGCCAGTATTCAGCCTGAGGCTCCAGGCGGCGGCGGTTGAGAAAATCCGCTGGAAGGTGAAAACGGCCGTGTTCATCGGGGGTCAATTTGGGCATGGAGCGCTCCTGAGTCTACCGGTAAAATGCGCGTGGAAAGGAGAGGGGCTGGTGCGCCCCTCTCCTTTCCCGGAGGGTATACAGCAGCTTACATTTCTTTAAAGACCGAATCCAGAGCCTCATCCGGCACATCAAAGACCTGATTATGCGGGGGCAGCGGTTCGAGGTGCATGAATTCGGGCAGGCGGTCAGCTTCGGCTTTGATGCCGGCAGCTTCGTTGAAGGCGCGTTCCACCTTCAGCACTTCGGCGCCGTAAGCCACCACATCGTCTGCGCTCCAGTTGGTACCCAGCACGCCGTTGCACTCCTGGATGAAGCCTTCGAAGCCGCTGGCGATGTCGAGGATGGGGAAGGCGATGAACAGGCAGTGGCCGGAAGAGTCAATGAAGGCGGTGGTGGCCTGGAAAGCGCGGCTGAGGGCGGCTTTGCCTTCGGGGCTGAGCGGATCCTGCTTGCCGCTGACGCCCAAAATTTCAGGGCAGATGGTGTAACCAGCGGTGTGGTCAGCGCCCATGGTGGTGGTGGCGTAAGTGATGCCAATGCCCTTCACGGCGCGCGGCTCATAGGCGGGCATGGCCTGGCCTTTGACGGTGGGCACGCGGCGCACGCCCAGCAGTTTGCCTGCCACTTCGGCCCCGCCGCCCAGCATCTTGCCGGTAGGCGTGCCTTTGCCCATCTCATGAATCAGCTGGATGGCGCCCTTGCTGTCGCCGAAGGGGATCACCCCGCCTTCCATAGCCACGCCCAGGGTCACGCCGGTTTCGATAGTGTCCAGGCCGTACGCGTTGCACAGATGCACCATGGTGGCGATGTCGTCCAGGTCGTCCACGCCCAGGTTGGCGCCCAACGCCCAGGTGGATTCGTACTCGATACAGGAAGCGCGCTCGCTCTTGTCGGGGTTGAAGAGGGTATTGGAACATTGGATGATGCAGCCGGGGGAACAGGCGTGGTTGTACACCTCTTTGCCGGTGCGCTCTTTGTTGGTTTCAAAGATGGCTTCGCCAGCGGTCTTGGGGGCGCCGTCAAAGCGGCCCGCCGAGAAATTGCGGGTGGGCAGGCCGCCCGCTTCATTAAGAATGTTGACCAACACAGCCGTGCCGTAGGTGTTCAGGCCGCCCTTGGGCTTGGAGATGGGGTGCGTGCGGATGGCGTCAATCATCTTCTTGCGGCCTTCGTCAAAGAGGGCCTTATCGACAATTTCCACACCCGGCGAACCTTTTTCGTTCAGCACAATGAATTTGAGCCGCTTGGAGGCCATCACCGCACCCACGCCGCCGCGTCCGGCGTAACGGCTGGGGCGCTTGGCCTGGTCGTTGAAGACGATGCCGGAGTTACCGTAGCCGTATTCGCCCGCGTTGCCGATGCTGGCAATAGAAATGCGGCCCTCAAAGCGCTGGTAAATCATCGGGTAGGATTCGTACACATCCTTGCCGGTGTATTCGCTGGCGTCAAAGAATTCCACCACCGGTTTTTGAGCGTCTTTATCCCAATGGATAAAGGTTCCCCAGAATTTGTCTGTATCTTGGGGCAGACCTTCCACAATCAGGGCGCGAATGCGCATGCTGGCCAGATCGGGTCCCCAGGAGGTTCCGGCATTGGCTTCTTTAATACCGCCGGTGAGCGGCGATTTGCAGCCGACCGAGATGCGGGCAGAGGTGGGAGCCGGCGTGCTGGTGACGATGCCCGCCGAAAAGACCAGTTTGTTGTTGGGGCCGAGCGCGTGGCACAGCGGCGGCACTTCTTCCGCCACAATTTTTGAGGTCAGGGCGCGTCCGTAAAGAGTACGGAAGCGTTCTGGGACGGCTTCCCATTTGGACGTGCGGTCTGTCATGTTAATGCGTAAGATCCACATAGCTTCCTCCACTGGATGGAACATAAAAAGAGGGGCTTTCTTTTGGGCGGGGATGGAGCGAGGGAAAAGAAAAAGCGCGCCTCCTGGGGTGGGCAGGGCGCGCAAAAAAACGCAAAGTGACCCTGCTCCGCAGCAGTTGGGGGTCTCCTTTGCACACTGGCAGGCGATGAGAATTGCTCCTCATGCCCTATCGTTCTCCTATCCGAGACGGAATCAGAGAATCGGAGAGTTTTCAATTGAAGCTCACTACTGTTTCATTATACAGACGAAGAGACACAAATGTCAACCGAAATTGAATCAATTTTGGTTGATCATTGCTGTCGGGCGGTATGCGGAGCAGCCTTACGCCTTCCAGGGTACAATACTATCAAGACCGCATGGACGAAGGAGGAAGAAGAGGCTCATGAGACCCTGGTACCGTTCGCTCATCAAGCCCCTGCCGCCGGAGGATTGCAACGCGGTGATCGCCGAAGTCACACCGGCGGCCTCGCCCGGTTTTGATTACTTCCTGCTGGTGGTGCTGTCCTGCAGCATCGCCACCCTGGGGTTGATTACCGATTCGCCTGCGGTGATCATTGGGGCCATGCTCGTGGCTCCGCTGATGTCGCCCATTATCGGTATCGGCCTGGCTTCGCTGACCGGCAACACGCGGCTGCTGCGCAATGCGGCCTCGGCCCTGCTGCGCGGGGCGCTTTTAGCAGTGGCGCTGGCCGCGCTGATGACCCTGCTCAATAACCTGCTGCCCTTTTTCAGCATCCAAGAGCTGCCGCGCGAGGTGATGGCCCGTACCCGTCCCAGTCCCATTGATCTGGTGATCGCCTTCGCCGGCGGGGTGGCGGCGGCTTATGCCATGACCCAGCCAAATATCTCTGCGGCCCTGCCGGGGGTGGCCATTGCCACGGCCCTCATGCCCCCGTTGTGCACGGTGGGGATTGGGCTGGCTTTGCAGCGCTGGGATGTGGCGGGAGGGGCGCTGCTGCTGTTCATCACCAACGCCGTGACCATCGCATTTGCCTCGGTTTTGGTGTTTTTCCTGCGCGGCTTTTCATCCAATTTGCGGCTAAAAAACGGCTCTCTCCCCCGCAGCCTGGTGCTTTCGGCCGCCCTCACCGGCCTGCTGCTCATCCCCCTCACCTTTTTCAGCGTCAAATTCTTCCGCGAGGCCTCCGCCAACCGCCTGATCCAATCCGTGGTCATGCGCGAGGTGGAAAATTTGAGTGGGGCGGAGCTGGTGGAACTGGAGGTGAACCGCAACGGCACCAAACTGGATATGCTGCTGACTGTGCGCACGGGATCTTCGCTGCGCTATGAGCAGGTGGTGGCCCTGCAGAAGGCCATCGTGGAGGGCCTGCATCAGCCGGTATCTTTAAAGGTCAGCCAGGTGATCGCCGAAAATTTAGATCCGCTTATCCCGCCCACGCCGACCTTCACCTTCACCCCTGGCCCCAGCCCAACTGCCACGTACACGCCCACCGCCACCGCCACGTCCCTGCCCACGGCCACCGCCCTGCCCACGCACACCCTCACACCCCTGCCCAGCGGCACACCCACGGCCACAGCTACCCCCGCCGAGGGCTTGGTGGTGCGGGTGGGGCTGCCGGAGATGCGCATCGTGCAGTTCCCTGGCGGGCCGAGCATTGGTCCTTTGCTCCCCGGACAAAAACTGACTCGGTTATACGGGCGCGAGACGTTCAACGGGCTGACCTGGGTGGAAGTGCGCGACGCAGAAGGGCGAATCGGCTGGATTCCAGAAATTTACCTGCGCCTGATCCTCCCCACTCCCACCCGCACGGTCACAGCCAGCACACCTTAGCGTTACGGCCCCGCCGCGGGACGGGCAAACACCAGGGTGTAATAGCCTTTAAAGGGGCTGCCGGGCACATAGGCATAGGCCATGCCAACCTCGGTCACTTTGGCGCTGAGGATATTGCCGCGGTGCACGGGGCTGTTCATCCACCACTCCCAGGCTCCCTGGGCGTCGCCGCCAAAAGCCGGGTCGCCCACATAGATATTTTCAGCGGCGGCAGCGGCCTTGTAGCCCTGATCGCGGATGCGCGTGTTCCAGGTGGAGCCGTTGGAGCCGGTGTGATCCACAAATTGATTGCAGCCCATATCGGCGCTGTGCACGGCGGCGGCGGCGTCTAACGCGCTTTGGCGGGTCAGCCCGGCCAACCCCTCGGCGGCGCGGGCGGCGTTGATCCAGGTCAGCAGGTTGGCTTCTGCCTGGGGGTCGGTTTGCGGGCTGCACCCCGGGGGCAAAATCACCGGGCTGTCCCCGCCCACCACGGGCACGAGTGCGCCGTTTTCATCATAGATGCTCACCCCAATTTTGACCCAAAACAGATCCTTCCCGCCCAACCCACCTCCACCAGCCTGCCGCCCAAAGGCTGCACCGATATGGCCGTTTATTTGGAGGATGTCACCATCCCCGATGGGACCGCTTTTAAACAAAATGTGCCCTTTGTCAAAACCTGGCGCTTTCAAAACAAGGGAACCTGTACCTGGGGAGCCAATTACGCGGTGGTATTTCACTCCGGCGACCCCATGGGCGCGGCCTTCACCAACCCCCTGCCGCCCGCTGCGCCGGGGGAGGTGGTGGAGGTGTCGGTGAACATGGTTTCGCCCGCCAGCGGCGGCGCCTTCACCGGTTACTGGCAGTTCCAGGACCCCTACGGCACGCGCTTTGGCACCAACAGCGGCGGGAAGGATCTGTTTTGGGTCAAAATTGGGGTGAGCATCTATGATGAAAACGGCGCACTCGTGCCCGTGGTGGGCGGGGACAGCCCGGTGATTTTGCCCCCGGGGTGCAGCCCGCAAACCGACCCCCAGGCAGAAGCCAACCTGCTGACCTGGATCAACGCCGCCCGCGCCGCCGAGGGGTTGGCCGGGCTGACCCGCCAAAGCGCGTTAGACGCCGCCGCCGCCGTGCACAGCGCCGATATGGGCTGCAATCAATTTGTGGATCACACCGGCTCCAACGGCTCCACCTGGAACACGCGCATCCGCGATCAGGGCTACAAGGCCGCTGCCGCCGCTGAAAATATCTATGTGGGCGACCCGGCTTTTGGCGGCGACGCCCAGGGAGCCTGGGAGTGGTGGATGAACAGCCCCGTGCACCGCGGCAATATCCTCAGCGCCAAAGTGACCGAGGTTGGCATGGCCTATGCCTATGTGCCCGGCAGCCCCTTTAAAGGCTATTACACCCTGGTGTTTGCCCGTCCCGCGGCGGGGCCGTAACGCTAAGGTGTGCTGGCTGTGACCGTGCGGGTGGGAGTGGGGAGGATCAGGCGCAGGTAAATTTCTGGAATCCAGCCGATTCGCCCTTCTGCGTCGCGCACTTCCACCCAGGTCAGCCCGTTGAACGTCTCGCGCCCGTATAACCGAGTCAGTTTTTGTCCGGGGAGCAAAGGACCAATGCTCGGCCCGCCAGGGAACTGCACGATGCGCATCTCCGGCAGCCCCACCCGCACCACCAAGCCCTCGGCGGGGGTAGCTGTGGCCGTGGGTGTGCCGCTGGGCAGGGGTGTGAGGGTGTGCGTGGGCAGGGCGGTGGCCGTGGGCAGGGACGTGGCGGTGGCGGTGGGCGTGTACGTGGCAGTTGGGCTGGGGCCAGGGGTGAAGGTGAAGGTCGGCGTGGGCGGGATAAGCGGATCTAAATTTTCGGCGATCACCTGGCTGACCTTTAAAGATACCGGCTGATGCAGGCCCTCCACGATGGCCTTCTGCAGGGCCACCACCTGCTCATAGCGCAGCGAAGATCCCGTGCGCACAGTCAGCAGCATATCCAGTTTGGTGCCGTTGCGGTTCACCTCCAGTTCCACCAGCTCCGCCCCACTCAAATTTTCCACCTCGCGCATGACCACGGATTGGATCAGGCGGTTGGCGGAGGCCTCGCGGAAGAATTTGACGCTGAAAAAGGTGAGGGGGATGAGCAGCAGGCCGGTGAGGGCGGCCGAAAGCACCAGGCTGCGGGGGAGAGAGCCGTTTTTTAGCCGCAAATTGGATGAAAAGCCGCGCAGGAAAAACACCAAAACCGAGGCAAATGCGATGGTCACGGCGTTGGTGATGAACAGCAGCAGCGCCCCTCCCGCCACATCCCAGCGCTGCAAAGCCAGCCCAATCCCCACCGTGCACAACGGGGGCATGAGGGCCGTGGCAATGGCCACCCCCGGCAGGGCCGCAGAGATATTTGGCTGGGTCATGGCATAAGCCGCCGCCACCCCGCCGGCGAAGGCGATCACCAGATCAATGGGACTGGGACGGGTACGGGCCATCACCTCGCGCGGCAGCTCTTGGATGCTGAAAAAGGGCAGCAGGTTATTGAGCAGGGTCATCAGCGCGGCCAGCGCCACTGCTAAAAGCGCCCCGCGCAGCAGGGCCGAGGCCGCATTGCGCAGCAGCCGCGTGTTGCCGGTCAGCGAAGCCAGGCCGATACCGATAATGGGCGACATCAGCGGAGCCACGAGCATGGCCCCAATGATCACCGCAGGCGAATCGGTAATCAACCCCAGGGTGGCGATGCTGCAGGACAGCACCACCAGCAGGAAGTAATCAAAACCGGGCGAGGCCGCCGGTGTGACTTCGGCGATCACCGCGTTGCAATCCTCCGGCGGCAGGGGCTTGATGAGCGAACGGTACCAGGGTCTCATGAGCCTCTTCTTCCTCCTTCGTCCATGCGGTCTTGATAGTATTGTACCCTGGAAGGCGTAAGGCTGCTCCGCATACCGCCCGACAGCAATGATCAACCAAAATTGATTCAATTTCGGTTGACATTTGTGTCTCTTCGTCTGTATAATGAAACAGTAGTGAGCTTCAATTGAAAACTCTCCGATTCTCTGATTCCGTCTCGGATAGGAGAACGATAGGGCATGAGGAGCAATTCTCATCGCCTGCCAGTGTGCAAAGGAGACCCCCAACTGCTGCGGAGCAGGGTCACTTTGCGTTTTTTTGCGCGCCCTGCCCACCCCAGGAGGCGCGCTTTTTCTTTTCCCTCGCTCCATCCCCGCCCAAAAGAAAGCCCCTCTTTTTATGTTCCATCCAGTGGAGGAAGCTATGTGGATCTTACGCATTAACATGACAGACCGCACGTCCAAATGGGAAGCCGTCCCAGAACGCTTCCGTACTCTTTACGGACGCGCCCTGACCTCAAAAATTGTGGCGGAAGAAGTGCCGCCGCTGTGCCACGCGCTCGGCCCCAACAACAAACTGGTCTTTTCGGCGGGCATCGTCACCAGCACGCCGGCTCCCACCTCTGCCCGCATCTCGGTCGGCTGCAAATCGCCGCTCACCGGCGGTATTAAAGAAGCCAATGCCGGAACCTCCTGGGGACCCGATCTGGCCAGCATGCGCATTCGCGCCCTGATTGTGGAAGGTCTGCCCCAAGATACAGACAAATTCTGGGGAACCTTTATCCATTGGGATAAAGACGCTCAAAAACCGGTGGTGGAATTCTTTGACGCCAGCGAATACACCGGCAAGGATGTGTACGAATCCTACCCGATGATTTACCAGCGCTTTGAGGGCCGCATTTCTATTGCCAGCATCGGCAACGCGGGCGAATACGGCTACGGTAACTCCGGCATCGTCTTCAACGACCAGGCCAAGCGCCCCAGCCGTTACGCCGGACGCGGCGGCGTGGGTGCGGTGATGGCCTCCAAGCGGCTCAAATTCATTGTGCTGAACGAAAAAGGTTCGCCGGGTGTGGAAATTGTCGATAAGGCCCTCTTTGACGAAGGCCGCAAGAAGATGATTGACGCCATCCGCACGCACCCCATCTCCAAGCCCAAGGGCGGCCTGAACACCTACGGCACGGCTGTGTTGGTCAACATTCTTAATGAAGCGGGCGGCCTGCCCACCCGCAATTTCTCGGCGGGCCGCTTTGACGGCGCCCCCAAGACCGCTGGCGAAGCCATCTTTGAAACCAACAAAGAGCGCACCGGCAAAGAGGTGTACAACCACGCCTGTTCCCCCGGCTGCATCATCCAATGTTCCAATACCCTCTTCAACCCCGACAAGAGCGAGCGCGCTTCCTGTATCGAGTACGAATCCACCTGGGCGTTGGGCGCCAACCTGGGCGTGGACGACCTGGACGACATCGCCACCATGGTGCATCTGTGCAACGCGTACGGCCTGGACACTATCGAAACCGGCGTGACCCTGGGCGTGGCTATGGAAGGCGGGGTGATCCCCTTCGGCGACAGCAAGGGCGCCATCCAGCTGATTCATGAGATGGGCAAAGGCACGCCTACCGGCAAGATGCTGGGCGGCGGGGCCGAAGTGGCAGGCAAACTGCTGGGCGTGCGCCGCGTGCCCACCGTCAAAGGCCAGGCCATGCCCGCCTATGAGCCGCGCGCCGTGAAGGGCATTGGCATCACTTACGCCACCACCACCATGGGCGCTGACCACACCGCTGGTTACACCATCTGCCCTGAAATTTTGGGCGTCAGCGGCAAGCAGGATCCGCTCAGCCCCGAAGGCAAAGCCGCCCTCAGCCGCGCTTTCCAGGCCACCACCGCCTTCATTGACTCTTCCGGCCACTGCCTGTTCATCGCCTTCCCCATCCTCGACATCGCCAGCGGCTTCGAAGGCTTCATCCAGGAGTGCAACGGCGTGCTGGGTACCAACTGGAGCGCAGACGATGTGGTGGCTTACGGCGCCGAAGTGCTGAAGGTGGAACGCGCCTTCAACGAAGCTGCCGGCATCAAAGCCGAAGCTGACCGCCTGCCCGAATTCATGCACCTCGAACCGCTGCCCCCGCATAATCAGGTCTTTGATGTGCCGGATGAGGCTCTGGATTCGGTCTTTAAAGAAATGTAAGCTGCTGTATACCCTCCGGGAAAGGAGAGGGGCGCACCAGCCCCTCTCCTTTCCACGCGCATTTTACCGGTAGACTCAGGAGCGCTCCATGCCCAAATTGACCCCCGATGAACACGGCCGTTTTCACCTTCCAGCGGATTTTCTCAACCGCCGCCGCCTGGAGCCTCAGGCTGAATACTGGCTGGATGAGCGCGACGGCGATCTCATCCTGCACCCTCGCCGCCCAGATGTCCGCAAGCTGTATATCGAAGTCACCACCGCCTGCAATCTCAACTGCCAGACCTGCATCCGCCATTCCTGGGTGGATCCCAGCGCACACATGAAGCGCGACACCTTCGAGCGCATTTTGGCGGACCTGCCCGCTTTCCCCGCTCTCGATCAGGTGGTGCTGACCAGCTTTGGCGAACCTCTGGTGCACCCGCGCATTCTGGAGATCATCGAAAAGCTGCGCGAGCGCAATTTGATGGTCACTTTGGGGACCAACGGGCTGCTGCTGGACGACCGCATCGCCCGCGAATTGGTGCGGCTGGGGGTCAGCCAGGTGGTGGTTTCCATTGACGGCATCCAGCCGGACACCTATGCGGATGTGCGCGGGGCGCAGCTGGCCGAGGTGCTGGAAAATATTCAGCGCCTGAACGAAGCCAAGCGTCAGGCCGGGGCGGTTCAGCCCACACTGGGGGTCGAATTTGTGGCCATGAAAAGCAATGTGGCCGAGCTGGACAGCCTGGCCGAGTTGGCCGGACGGCTGGGGGTGGCGCGCGCGGTGGTTTCCAACGTGCTGCCCTACACGGCGGAGATGAACCAGGAAAAGCTCTACGGCTATGAACCCATCGCGCCGCTCAAATCCGGCGGGTGGCCGGTGCGTTCGGACGCCTGGATGAAATGGGGCATCACCGAGCTGCCGCGCATGCACTGGGGGGGCGAGCCCCACTGCCGCTTTGTCCACGATTATTCCATCGTCATCGGCTGGGATGGGGGCGTTTCGCCCTGCTATGCCCTGTCGCACAGCTATCACTACTACACCATTGACGGCATCGAAAAAGAGGTGCGCCGCCACACCTTCGGCAATGTGCACCAGTCGTCTCTGGCGGATATTTGGATGAGCGAGGAGTACACCCGCTACCGCAGCGCCGTGCGTGCCTTTCATTTCCCCTCCTGCCCCGACTGCGACCTGCGCGAGACCTGCGATCTGCGCCTGGAAAACAATGCCTGTTGGGGGCCGAACCCCTCCTGCGCCGACTGTCTGTGGGCGCAGGATATTGTCCGCTGTCCGTGAGGCCTGAACTGTGCAAGTTTATGTGCGCCTGTTCGCTACCTTACGCCGCTTCGTGCCCGAAGCCAAAATCGGCGTGACCCTCTCGCTGGAGCTGCCCGAAGGGGCGCGGGTGCGCGACGTCATGGCCCATTACCGCCTGCCGGAAGACGAGGTCAAGCTGGCCTATGTCAACGGCATTTATCAAGAGCCGGATTTTGTCCTGCACGATCAAGATGAAATTGGGCTGTTTCCACCCGTTGGAGGAGGCTAACCCAGTATGAAACTGGATGTGTGGTTGTATGGGGTGCTGCGTAAATATGGGACGGATCCCAGCCAGATCGGCTTTGCCCGGGTCAATGCTGAATTGCCCGCGGGAGCCAGTATGGGCGACCTGCTAGCGATGCTGCACCTGCCCACGCAGGAGCGCGGCATCACCTTTGTTAATGGGAATCTCTCGGCCCTGCCGGGTTTCCAGCCGGATCTGGGACATGTCTTTGAAGACGGCGACCGCGTGGCCTTGTTTGATCTCAAATCCATGTGGCCTTTCCAATACCGCAACGGGGCGGCCATGACCGAGGCCATGCGTCAGGCTGTGGCTGAAAACCCGGAAAGCCTGCTGCATCACCAGCATGGGGATGAAGACTCGCGGGGCGAAGATCAGGAACAATAACCGCTTTTGGGGTTAATAAGCTCACTAGAGAAACACGCCCAAACGCGCTATAACCCTTGTAATGACCACCGTTCAGGGGCTGCGCATGGAATCATCCGTTTTTTCTTCAGAGGACATCAACCAGTTTGCCCGCGAGCTGAAAGCTATCAGCGAGCCAAACCGGCTGCTGCTGCTGGAAAAGATCATCGAGGGGGTACAGTCGAACCACGACCTGGGAGAAGCGCTGCAAATTGCGCCCAATTTGATCTCGCACCATTTGGGAGTGCTGCGTGAAGCCGGTTTGGTGACGGTGGAACGCGACGCGCACGATGCGCGCTGGGTGTACTATTCACCCAACCCGGAGGCGCTGGAGAATTTGCGTCAGGCCTTTGGGGCTTTTTGCGACCCGCAGCGCATCCAGCCGCGCTGTCCCATGGGCGGGCCGCAGGCCGAAGACGGCCCGGATTAGGTCGCACCCCGCCGCGCGTTACGGCTGCTTCACGGGAACCAGCCAATAGTCCTGATCGTCCCCTTCCGCGGTCCAACCCACCAGCCCGCTGCCGTCGGCCTGCACCTTCCACCACAGCCAATTCCCCGCGCACACCGGCCCTTCCAACAGCACCATGCCGTCCCCTGGGGCAATCTCCCCGATGATCTTGGAACCCAGGCTGGGTTCAGAGCGCACGCGGTTGGGCAGGGGCGGTTCGTCCTTCACCACGGCGCGCCCGCCCACCTGCAGGCGGGTGGGTTTGGCCGGTTTGCAGGATGGGCCAGGCCGTTCGCGCGGCAAGGGCGTGGGGGTGGCGGGCTGCTTGGGGCCGGTGGAGATGACGGCTTCCAACTGGCCGCTCTGAACGTTCACGCGGTACAGCTCGGCTTCTGTGCGGTTCTCCAGCCACAGCGCACCGGCGGCGTACTGCACGCTTTCCATGCCGTCGCGAATCTGCACCGTGCGCTGAAGATCCCCGCGGGCGGCGTCCAATTGCACCAGTTTCCCGCTGCGCAGCACCACCCACAGCGAGCCGTCCACGGCCAGCAGATCCAGGGGGTTATCGTTCTCCTGCGCGCCCACGGGCAGCAGGCGCACCATGCGGCCGGTGAGGGGGTCCAATTCATACACAAAGCGCGAGCGCGGGTCCATGGAAAGCGCCCACAGCCCCAGCGGGCCGCGCGCCATGCGGGCGAACTGGTGTACCGCCGCGGGTGAATCCACCGCGGAGGGCAGGGTGATCAGCTGGCCGTTGGTCAAATCCACGCGCTGCAGCTGGGTGTGCACGCTGAACCATTCCAGAGTCCATAAAAAGGGGTCTTCGATCAGAATCTGCATGGGCACCGAATAGCGCCGCGAATAGCCCATCTCCTGGCCGGTGGCAGCATCCAAACGCAGCAGGCCGCCCGGCAGGCTGTAATCCGGCTCATCCGGGGCGCGCGTGCCGGTGAGCGGCTCGGCCACCCCCACCCACACCACCCCGCGGCCCACCGCCAGGCTGACGGCGCTGCCCTGCGCCACGGGGAAGCGACCGATCACATCTGGGCGGCCGGGATCCATGCGCACCACATGGCTGCGCTCCTGCCAGCCCTGTTCCAGCGCCCAAACGCTGCCCTCGCCCGCCGCCACCAGGGCGGGGACGCCGTTCAATTCCACCACGCCGTCCACCTGATTGCTGGCGGGGTCCACGCGCAGGACGGTCATTTCAGCTTCGTTCACCGTCCACACCCAGGACTGCGGGTCGGCTGTGGGGGCCGGGGTGGGGCTTTCCTGGGGCTGTGGGGGGAGGCTGTTTGGCGGCTGGGTGACGGGTCTGGTTTGGGCAGGGGGCGCGGTGGGCGCGTCCTCCGGCCAGGGGACGCTGGGGACGCAGCTGGCCGCCAGCAGGCAGGCCGCCAGGGAGAGGATCAGGGTTTGGAGGGGGGATTGTTTGGGCATACGACCATTGTACACAAAGCCCGCGGTGCGATCAATTTTCTAGATGACCTAGATTAAACCTTAAATCTAATCATCCGCAGATTTCGCAGATTTCGCAGATAAAACCAATAACCTAATCATCCGCAGATTACGCAGATGACGCAGATGAAACCTTAAACCTATTGATCCGCAGATTACGCAGATGACGCATATAAAACCGTAAATCTATTGATCCGCAGATTACGCAGATTTCGCAGATGAAACCATAAATCTATTGATCCGCAGATGGTGGGGAGAACACTCTTTTAGAGCAGGGAGCGCGCACGACGTTTGGGGCTTGCATGTCCGGCAGCGCGAGTCTATAATTCCCAAGGCGCTCTCTGGAGGGGCGCTGCGCATGACGGCTGTGGACGAGATCAAAGCGCGTTTGGATATCGTGGACCTGGTCTCCGAATCGGTGAAGCTGCGCCGGTCTGGCAAGAGCTACACCGGCTTCTGCCCCTTCCATCCAAACACGCGCACCCCTGCCTTTGTGGTCTTCCCCGATTCAGGCACCTGGCGCTGCTTCGGCCAGTGCAACGAGGGCGGCGACATCTTCAAATACGTTATGAAGAAAGAGGGCTGGGATTTCAGCCAGGCCCTTGAATTTCTGGCTCAGCGCGCGGGCGTCACCCTCGAAGCGCGCACCCCCGAACGCGAAGCCGCCGATGAGCAGAACGACCGCCTGCGCGATCTGCTGGAGCAGACCGCCGCATTTTTCAACCACCACCTGCTGCACAGCGACGCCGGGCGCCCCGCCCTGGACTATTTACATAAGCGCGGGCTGACCGACGAGACCATCCAGACCTTTGGGCTGGGCTACGCCCCCGCCAGTTGGGACGCCGCCCGCCAGCATTTCATGGCCCTGGGCTTCAGCCAGGCCGAGATGCTGCAGGCCGGCCTGCTGAGCGAATCGCCCGACACCGGTCGGGTGTACGACCGCTTCCGCAACCGCGTGACCTTCCCCATTCGCGATTCGCGCGGGCGCATGACCGGCTTCGGCGCGCGCATTTTGGACCCCAACGACATCCCCAAATTCCTCAATTCGCCGCAAACGCCCCTGTTTGACAAGGGCAGCCTGCTCTACGCCCTCGACCTGGCCCGCAAAGACATCCGCGTCAAGGATCAGGCGGTGATTGTGGAAGGCTATCTGGATGTCATCGCCCTGCACCAGGCGGGTTTCCGCAACACCGTCTCCCCCATGGGCACGGCCCTGAGCGAGGCTCAGCTGCACCTGCTCAAACGCCTCACCCGCCGCATCGTCCTGGCCTTGGATGCCGACGCCGCCGGTGAAAAAGCCACCCTGCGCGGGCTGGAGATTGCCCGTCAGGCTCTGGATCACGAAACCGAGCTGGTTTTTGATGCCCGCGGGCTGATCCGGCAGGAGGCTCGCCTCAGCGCGGATGTGCGCGTCACGCGCCTGCCCCCCGGCATGGACCCGGATGAGGTGGTGCTGCGCAACCCGGCGGAGTGGCAGGCCATTTTGGATGCGGCTCAGCCCATTGTGGTGCACGTGATGGATACCCTGGCCGCTGGCCGCGATCTGGACGACGCCAAAGTCAAGAGCGAAATTGCTGCCCAGGTGCTGCCCCTGGTGGAGGACGTGCCCGATATGGTGGAACGCGAGGCTTACCGCCAGCGCCTGGCGCGCCTGCTGCGTGTGGACGAGCGTTCCCTGCTGGGCGGGCGGCCTGCTGCGCGTCCAGCCCCCTCTGGCCGCCGCCGCAAGTCCTCCCCGGCCCAAAGCGCCCGCCCGCAGACCCCCGTGCTGCTGCCCACCTCGGCCCTGCGCGCCCAGGAGTTGGAACATCATATCCTGCGCCTGCTGATGCGCCAGCCCGAAACCCTGTTCCTGCTCAACCGCCACCTGCATGCCTCCAAGCTGCCCCCCCTGGCCCCCGAAGATTTTGAGCGCGGCGATTTTCAGACCCTTTCGCGCCTGCTGCTGCAAGGGGTGGAGCAGGATCAAATGGACGCCCATCACTATGTGCGCGAACACGCGCCGGAGAGCCTGGGCGAAACCCTGGAGGATATGCTCCGCCCGCTGCCCTTTGGAGAACCCACCGCCGAAGAGTGTCTGGAAGACCTGGCCCGCTCGCTGCTCAGCCTGCGCCTGGTGCGCATCAACAGCGCCATTGATCAAATTCAGCTCATGCAGCGCGATCTGGAAGAGCAGGGCGACGACAGCCTGCGCACCTATTACGCCATTGTGGTGCAGTATCACCGCACCCGCCAACTGCTGGACAGCGCCCTGCAAAAGCCAATCCAGCCCGATTAAATCCTTTACAAAGTGTTATGGTATAGTTAAGCCATGCCGCGAAAACGAACCGCTTCCGAAACTCCCCCTACCCCTGCGAAGCCCGGCCAGCGCAAAAAAGCGCCCGCCGCCGGTCAGGCCCGCCGCCCAGCACGCGCCGGTGCAAAAGCCGCCGCCAAGCCAAAAACCGCCCTGGGTGACGAAGAGATTCTGGAAAAAGAAGAGCCCGATGAGCAGTCTCTGGCCCAAACCAGCGAAGATTGGGCCGAAGTGGGGTTGGAAGACCCGTTAAACATTCTGGAAGACCCCAATCTGGCGGTGGAACTGTCTGAGGACCCCGTCCGCCTCTATTTAAAAGAGATCGGGCAGATCAACCTGCTGGACGCCGACAGCGAATTCCGCCTGGCCACGCGCATTGAGGCTGAACAGGTGCTCATCGTACTGCGCAAGCGCGTGCAGCCCACGGCTGGCGTGGCGGGGCACTACCTGAGCGTATATACGGCCGTGGTGGAAGAGCTTTTGGCCAGTTGGACGGCTGCCCAGGAGGCTATGATTCAATCGCGGCAGGATCTGCCGGATTTAAGCCTGATGCTTTCCGAAGCGCAGATGCTGCGCCGCCAATGGCACAGCGAGACGCCTTCGTACCTGCGCCACTTTTTGGATAACGGCCAATGGGGCAAAGACGCCGCCTGGGAAACCCTGGTGCGGCTGCTCTTCGCGGTGTTTATTCACCTGTACCTGTTCCCCACCTATAAGGCCGCTGAGCTGCTCAGCTACCTGCAAAAGGAAGGCACTTTGCCGGATCTGGCCTTCTTTGAGGCCAATCCGCCCACCGAATCGCAGATTGAAATTGACCTGGAAGAAATCCGCTGGCGGGCCGAAGAAGCCAACCAGACCCTCATCCGCGCCAATCTGCGCCTGGTGGTCAGCATCGCCAAACGCTACCTGGGGCGCGGCATCTCTTTCCTGGATCTGATCCAGGAGGGCAATTTGGGGCTGCTGCGCGCGGTGACCAAGTTTGACCCCACCCGCGGTTTCAAGTTCAGCACCTACGCCACCTGGTGGATTCGCCAATCCATCAGCCGCTACATCGCCGAACAGGCGCGCACCATCCGCATCCCTGTGCACCTCTTTGAGGCCATCACGCGCCTGCTGCGCGTGCAGCGCTCGATGGTGCAGGGGTTGGGGCGCGAGCCTACCCAGGAAGAGCTGGCCGTCGAAGCCGGTATGCTTTCGGATGCGGACACGGCCGAGGTCATGCGCAGCCGCGCTGAGGGGCTGCCGCTGGATCCTGAGCTGCAGCGCCGCCTCACCTGGGCTTCTGCCAAGGTGCAGCGCATTTTGCAGTCGGCGGAGGAGCCGGTTTCGCTGGAGCGCCCTGTGGGTGACGAAGACAGCAGCCAGCTGAGCGATTTCATTGAAGATGACGACGCCCTGGAACCGATGGACGCCGCCGCCCGCGAGATGCTGCGTGAACAGGTGCAAAACGCCCTGGCGGCCCTTTCGGAGCGCGAGCGCCAGGTGTTGGAGCTGCGCTTTGGGCTGATTGACGGCAAGGATCACACTCTGGAAGAGGTCAGCCGCTATTTCAACGTGACCCGCGAGCGCATCCGCCAGATTGAGGCCAAGGCCCTGCGCAAGCTGCGCCACCCCACCCGCAGCCGGCATCTGCGCGAATATTTGATCTGATTTTGTCCTCTCAAAGCCGCACTTCACCGAGAGTGCGGCTTTTTTATCGCCTGCGGTGGGTCAATTTGCAGATTTGTAATGTTGGCTTGCACTTAGCGGGCATACAATTAAAGATGGTTGGGCGGGCGCGGGAATGAAATGGGCGCGGGAATGTAATGGGCGCGGGAATGTAATGGGCGCGTCTCAGACGCGCCCCTACGACGCGCCCCTACGACGTGCGCCTACGACGTGCCCCTACGACGCCTGACGGCGGTTTGCAATGACAAATGGCTATGATTTGCAGCACCCACCTTGGATACCCCGCGCCCAACGCGCGCGATATGATCAGCTTGATCATTCTATCTAACCTGTGAGGGGTCATGAAAACTTCCCTGCTGCGTAAAGCCGTGCTCTTTGGAGCTCTGGCCGCCCTGCTTTTCTCTACCATCAACGTATCCGCCCAGCCGCAGCCCGCGGCAGGCCCAGCGCAAGCCGCCTTGCCCACCTGGGTGCTGGAGATGGATCTGCCCATCCCGCAGGCCGAAGCCGAGGAGCGCGGCGGGGCTGAGGCCGCCCGCCAGATGCTCTACGACCTGGCCGCCGAGCGCGCGGACGGTTTCGCGGCCTCTCTGGCCGTCAGCAGCCCGCGTGAAACTGCGGAAGGCTGGGAATATACCCTGCGCATGGAAGGGCAGAGCGATTTCGAGGCCCTGCGCCAATTGCTTTACGCCCAACTGGGCAGCGAGTTTGACTTCTTGGGCGGGCCGATTGACCTGAGCCTGGCGCTGCCCGAAGGCAGCGTGCGCCGGGTGGAGTTGCTGTTGGAAAGCCGCCCCACCACCGGCTACGCCTGGGATCTGACCGCCAGCGCGCAGGAAAGCTGGGCTTTGCGCCAGCCGCCGCAGAACGCCTACCGCAGCGGCTCGCTGGGCGCGCCCGCCGTGAGCACCCTTTCCATTAAGGCAGCTGGGTTTGGCGGCCGCCCGCTGAGCTTGCAGTACCGCCGTTCTTTCGAAGCCCAAAACGCCACCCGCCGCCTGTGGATCGAGGCCGCGGCCTTGCCCGAAACCCTCAACCTGACCAGCCCGCTGCCCGCCCCCGATTTCTCCGTGCCTCCGCTGACCGCGCCGGCCGCGAAACCTTCGGTTGAAGCCCAGGACGGGGACAGCATCCGGTCCCTTCCCGCCTCTTTCGATTGGCGCACCCAGGGGGTGGTCACCGCTGTGCGTAACCAGGGCGGCTGCGGCAGCTGCTGGGCCTTTGGCACTGTTGGACCGTTGGAATCAGCCCTGCTGATCCATGAAAACCTCACCACCGATCTTTCTGAGCAGTACCTGGTATCCTGCAACCAGAGCGGTTGGAGCTGCAGCGGCGGCTGGTGGGCGCATGACTATCACATGGATACCTACGGGGCCAACAGCAACCCCCCCGGCGCGGTGTTGGAATCGGCCAAGCCCTACACCGCCACCAACGGCACCTGCGGCGCGGTGTATAACCACCCCTATACGCTTTACAGTTGGAACGAAGTGGATCCCTATGCCTATATCCCTTCGGTCGAAAAGATCAAGCAGGCCATTTATGAATACGGTCCCATCAGCGCCAGTGTGTGCGCCGAGGGCTTTGGCGGCTATTCTAACGGCGTGTTTGACACCAATTACACCTGTTACAACAGCAGCGGGCAGGAGGTGGCTGTTAACCACGGCATCGTCCTGGTGGGCTGGGAAGACGCCACCCAAAGCTGGATTTTACGCAACTCCTGGGGCACCACCTGGGGCGACAGCGGCTACATGCGCATCCGCTGGGGGGTGAACAACGTCGGCTACGGCGCGGCCTACATCCTCTATGAGGAGCCTCCCGCTCCCAGTAATGACGATTTCGACTCGCCGGAGCTGATCCAGAGCTTCCCCTACACCCACACCCAGACCGTGGACAGCGCCTCCACCGCCGCCGACGACCCCATCATGGCCTACGGCATCAAAGGCTACAAGACCCTCTGGTTCCGCTACACCCCCAGCCAGGACGGCACCCTCACCGTGGACACTCAGGGCAGCAATTATGACACCATGCTGGGGGTGTGGACGGGCAGCCGTGGCAGTTTGACCCTGCGGGCGTTTAATGATGACATCACTTCGGGCTCCAACCTACAGTCGCGTGTGGAACTGGCCGTCACCGCAGACACCCCCTACCAGATTGAGGTCGCCAATTACAGCGATGCCGGCGGTTCGCTGACCCTTAACGCCAGCTTTGTGCCCGCTGGGGCTCCTTGTTACACCCTGAGCGCCAGCGCCAACCCCGCCCTGGGCGGCAGCGTGCAGGCCAACCCCGCCCCCAACTGCGGCAGCAAATACACCGAGGGCACCGTGGTGACCCTCAGCGCCAGCCCGGCGGACGGCTACACCTTCACCAGCTGGGGCGGCGACGCCAGCGGCACGGAGGCCACCGCCAGCGTGACCATGAACGCCGCGCGCACGGTGAGCGCCCAATTCACCGCCGAACCCGCCGCCCCCAAGGACTGGACCTTCATGGTCTTCCTGGACGGCGACAACAACCTGGAGCCTTACGCCATCGCGGACTTTTTGGAGATGTCAGCGGTGGGTTCCAACGCCGATCTTAACATCGTGGTGCAGATGGACCGTATCAGCGGTTACGACACCACCTACGGCAACTGGACCGACACGCGCCGTTTCTACGTCACCCCCGGCATGACCCCCCTGGCCGCCAACGGCACCAGTTTGGGCGAGGTGAACATGGGCAGCCCCGAGGCGCTGACCGATTTTATCTCCTGGGCGGTCACTAATTACCCCGCAGAACATTACGCCGTGGTGCTGTGGGATCACGGCGACGGCTGGCTGCAGGCTTCTCCCGAAGTGGTGCTCAAATCCATTCTGAGCGACTCCACCGACGGCGACCATCTGCAAATGCCGGAGCTGCGCCAGGTGCTTTCGGCCGCGGCGGCTCAAATCGGGCATCCCATAGATCTGCTGGGCTTTGACGCCTGCTTGATGGCCATGACCGAAGTGGATAACCAGATCATCCCCTACGCTTCGGTGCGCGTGGGCTCAGAGAAAACCGAACCCGGCAACGGCTGGCCCTACACCCCCATCCTCAGCGCCATCACCAGCAACCCGGCCATCACCGCCGCTGCTTTGGGAACCCAGATTGCGGAGAGTTACTACACCTCCTACTTGAATTCCGAAACCCAGGCGGCGGTGGACCTGGGTGCGCCCTACACCGCCCTGAACACCGCCACGCACAACCTGGCCCAGGCGCTCATCACGGCCGCGCCCGACCACGCCGGGGAGATCATGGAAGCCCGTCTGGCCGCCCTGGAATTTGACCTGGACGGTTACATTGACCTCTACGATTTCGCCGCCCAGGTGCAGGCTAAGGTGACGGACACGGCGGTGCAAAACGCCGCCCAGGCCGTGCAGACGGCCGTCAGCGCGGCGGTCATTCACAACCGCGCCCAATACGCCGCGGCGCACGGAATCAGCATTTTCTTCCCCGTCCGCGAAACCTCGTCCATCATCCATTACGACGGCTCGGCGGGTATCTTGCAGTTCACCGCCAACACCGCCTGGGATGAATGGCTGCACACCTTCTACGACACCCCTCTGCCGGCCCCGGCCAACGACCTGCCGGCCAACGCCGCGGTCTTCACCACCCTGCCCTACACGGCCAACCAGGTCACCTACGGGGCGGGGGTTGAAGATTCCGGCGCCGCCAACGACAATACCATCCCCATTTCGGCCACCGTCTGGTACAAATTCACCGCCTACGCCAGCGGAACCACCACCGTCCACACCAGCGGCAGTGATTACGACACCGTTCTGGCTTTGTTCCGCATGGAAAATGACAGCCTGGTGAAAATAGGTGAGAATGACGACGTCAGCAGCAGCGACCCCACCTCGCGCATCTCCTTCCAGGCCGCGGCCGGCAGCACCTATTACTTCCGCATCGGCGCGTACGGCCTGAATGGGGTGGGCGGTGCGCTGAAATTCAGCGCGAGCGGCCCGGCCTTGGAATGTTACACCCTCACCACCAGCGTTCAGCCGCTGGAGGGCGGGCAGGTGCAGGTCAGCCCTGAGCCCAATTGCCCTATTGCAGGCAAATATCTGAAGAACACCACCCTCACCCTCACCGCCGTGCCCGCGGAGGATTACCGCTTTGGCGGCTGGAGCGGCACGTATCAGTCCCTTAACAACCCCTTCCAGGTGATTTTGAACAGCGACGCCGCCGTGACGGCCGCCTTTGGCCTGCCTCCGGATAACGACACCCCTGCGGGGGCGGTGCTGCTGGAAACGCCGGGCGGGATTCGCGAATCGCGCTTTGTGCAGTCGGTGGATTTTGCCACGGCTGACCCGGGCGACCCCACCTACACCATCCAGAAGAAACCATTCCAGGGCTACCGCACCGTCTGGTATCAGATTTCACCTTTCGCCAGCGGGACGCTGAAGGTGAATACCTTCGGCAGCGACTACGACACGGTTTTGGGGGTGTGGACGCGCACCGCGGACCAATGGACGCGGGTGGCATGGAATGACAACCGCCCCAACCAGAAGAAGAATTCTTCGGTGAGCCTGACGGTGAACCCGGGCACGACCTACTATGTGGAAATTGCCGCCAAGAGCGACACCGCCAAGAACCTGGTGGTCAGCACCAAATTCACGCCGCGCAAGGCCTCCAACAACCTCATCGCCTACGGCCGCCTGGTGCGCGACAGCCTGACGGGAACGGATTTCCAGCGCAGTGACGACGTGTACGCCGCCACCACCAGCCTGCTCGACCCGGTTTTCCCCGGTATCGGCCAGGGCCAGCGCAGCGTGTGGTACCGCTTTACCCCACTGCGCAGCGGCACGCTGACCGTCAGCACGGAGGGCAGCCAGTATGATACCCTGTTGGGGGTGTGGTACGGCTCGCGCAGCGCCCCGCAGCTGGTGGCCTGGGATGACAACGGCGGCGCGGAGGGCACTTCCCGCCTGTCGGTGGATCTGGTCGGCCGCGTCACGTATTATATCGAAGTGGCCGCCGCCCCTGGCGCGCTGGGCTCGAATCTGAACTTCCAACTCCAGTTTGCGCCCGCCGCGGCGCTGACCGAGAACCATTACGAAGCCGACCTGGGGAACCTGACCACCCTGGGGCTGTGGGAGGACAGCGGGGCTTTGCTGACCTCTTCGGCCCCGCGCGCCAGCGCCGGGTTGAATTTTGAGGGCCGCCAGATCCGCCTGGCCTACAGCCGCCTGCCCCTGGGGCTGGGCAAGCTGCGCGTCAAGGTGGACGGCGTGACCCTGACCACCCTGAATCAATCCAGTTCGCTGGTGCAGGAGGACGGCCTGGTATGGACCAGCAAGCTGCTCAAAGCCGGGGAGCACACCCTCACCCTGGAAAGCGTCAGCGGTGAGGTTAACCTGGATTGGATCGAGGTGCTGCCGTAGCGGGCTGAGGCAGCGCAAAAATGAGCGTAAGGGCGAGGTACTACCTCGCCCTTACGGGGTTAATCCGCGAAATTTATTCATGATTCCATTTCCCTTGTATGTGAAAATTGCCACCAATCTGGACATGTGATATACTCATTACACACAAATAAGACCTATCCGGTAAGGATTCCTATGATCGAACATTATCTCCCCCTGTTTGTCATCTTGGGCCTGGCGGTCTTCGTCGGGGTTTTGGTGGTCGTCTTAGGGACCATTTTCGGCCCCAAACGCCCCACCGAACGCAAATCCTCCCCCTATGAATCCGGCATGGTTCCCTACGGCCCCGGCCGCCGCCGCATGTCTGTGCGCTACTACCTGGTGGCGGTGCTCTTCATCCTGTTCGATATTGAGGTCATCTTTGTCTTACCCTGGGCGGTCACCTTCCGCGACCTGGGCATGCCCGGCCTGTGGCTGATGATCGTCTTCCTGCTGGTTTTAGAGGTAGCCTACGTGTACGCCTGGAAGAAAGGAGCGCTCGAATGGGAATAGAGCAAAAAGCCGGAAACATGGGCGTGGTCACCGCCCGCCTGGAAGATGTGATCAACTGGTCCCGCACCAATTCCATGTGGCCGATGCTGTTTGGGCTGGCCTGCTGCGCCATCGAGATGATGGCTGCACAGGCCGCTAATTATGATATGAGCCGCTTCGGCATGGAGCTGATGCGCGCCAGCCCGCGCCAATCCGACCTGATGATTGTGGCCGGGCGCGTCAGCCGCAAGATGGCCCCCGTGCTGCGCCAGCTCTACGACCAGATGCCCTCGCCCAAATGGGTCATCGCCATGGGCGACTGCGCTTCCTGCGGCGGTGTGTTCAACAATTACGCCGTGGTGCAGGGGGTGGACGAAATTGTGCCGGTGGATGTGTACGTGGCCGGCTGCCCGCCGCGCCCCGAAGGCCTGATTCACGGGGTGATGACCCTGCACGAAAAGATCAAACAAGAAAAGCTCAAAACCTGGGCTTAATACCCCTGCCTGCACCCTTCTCCCGATCGAAGATGGATGATGCCGATGAACGAAAATCTCCAAGCTGCTGTTGATGCGATTCAGGCCGAGTTCGGCGCCAGTCTGCAAACCTTTCGCGGCGAGCACACCCTGATCCTCGCCCGCGAACAGATCGCGGCTGCTGCCCAGGCCCTGCGCGACCGCTTCCAATTTGAGATGCTGGTGGATGTGACCGCGGTGGATTATTGGCCCCAAGAAGAACCGCGCTTCCACGTCATTTACCAGTTCAACTCCGTCAGCCACCACGGCCTGCTGCGCGTGCGTGTGCCCCTTTCGGCGGCAGAACCGAAAGTGCCCACGCTGGAGGGCGTGTACCCCGGCGCCAACTGGTATGAGCGCGAGGTGTGGGACATGTTCGGGATCCAATTTGAGGGGCATTCCGATCTGCGCCGCATCATCATGCCCTACGACTGGGTGGGCCACCCCCTGCGCAAAGATTACCCCCTGGGCTATGAAGAAGTCCAGTTTACCTTTAATTTTGACGACATCAGCCTGCGCAAGCCGCACCCCAAAGAATAGGCTGGAGGAGCGTTCATGACCGAAATCCGCGAAGTCAGTGTGGATGAACTCCGCCATCTGGTATCCGACCGCGCCCGCAGCGGCGAGACCATGCTGCTCAACATGGGCCCGCAGCACCCCAGCACCCACGGTGTGCTGCGTTTGCTGTTGGAGCTGGACGGCGAAACGGTGGTCAGCTGTATTCCCGACATTGGATTCCTGCACACCGGTGTGGAAAAGAACATGGAATCCAAGAATTACCAGCAGGCTGAGGTGATGACAGACCGGTTGGATTACCTCAACCCCATCGGCAACAACCTGGTGTACAGCCTGGCGGTGGAGAAGCTGCTGGATCTGGACGTGCCGGAGCGCGCCCAGGTGATCCGTGTGATCCTGGCCGAGCTGACCCGCATCAACTCGCACCTGGTGTGGGTGGGCACTTCGGCTCTGGATCTGGGGGCCATGTCCCTCTTCCTGTACGCCATGCGCGAGCGCGAGCTGATTCTGGACATCTTTGAGATGTGCGCGGGCCAGCGCATGATGACCACCTACGTGCGGCCGGGCGGTTTGTGGCGGGATGTGCCGGTGGAATTTGAGGCCGCTGTGCGCGATTTTCTGGCCCTCATGCCCGCCCGGTTGGACGAATACGAGCGCCTGCTGAACAATAACCCCCTCTTCCTGGAACGCACCAGCCAGATTGGGATCATCTCGAAAGAGGACTGCCTGCGCTATGCCGCTACCGGCCCGGTGCTGCGCGCCGCCGGCATGGCCTATGACCTGCGCAAAGCCCGCCCCTACAGCGGCTATGAGACCTACGATTTCGACATCCCCACCGAGACCGCCGGGGATGTGCGCGCGCGCTACCTGGTGCGCATGGCCGAGATGCGCCAGTCCCTGCGTATCATTCAGCAGGGCATGGACCGCCTGCCCTACGGGCCGGTGCGCTCCAACAACCGCAAATACGTGCCCCCACCGCGCTCTGAGATCGGCGTCAGCATGGAAGCCCTCATCCACCACTTCAAGTTGTGGACGGAAGGCTTTTCGGCCCCGCAGGGGTCGGTGTACGCCACCATTGAATCGCCCCGCGGCGAGCTGGGCGTGTTCTTAGAAAGCGACGGCGGCCCCAAGCCCTACCGGGTGCACTTCCGCACCCCCACCTTCCCCAACCTGCAAATTATGCCGCTGCTCAGCCGCGGTCATTTTGTGGCGGACGTGGTGGCGATCATTGGTTCCATTGATATTGTTCTGGGAGATGCTGACCGGTGAACGAGCTGCTGAGCAAATACCCCCAAGAAGTCCAGCGCATCCTGGCGCGCTACCCGGCTGAGCGTAAACGCTCGGCGGTTATGCCGCTCCTCTTCCTGGCGCAGGCCGAGAAGAACTACATCACCCCGCAGGCCATCGCGGAAATCGCCGAAATTGCGGAGGTTTCTGCCACCGAGGTGGCTTCGGTGGCTGGTTTTTACACCCTCTTCCACGAAGAGCCGGGCGGGCGTTACCGCATTCAGGTGTGCACCGATTTGCCCTGTGTGCTGCGCGGCGCAGACCGTTTTTTGCAGGAACTGAAGGCCTACCTGGGCATTGAGGTCGGCCAGACTACCGCTGACGGCATGTTCAGCCTGGAAGAGGTCAAGTGCCTGGCGGCCTGCCACCGCGCGCCCATGTTCCAGCTGCAAGGGGATGGGCAAATCACCTACCACGAAGACCAAACCCTCGAAACCGTGCGCGCCCTGGTGGAAGAGCTGCGCGCGCGGGCTGGAAAGGAGGCCTAGGCATGGGTCAATATCTCCTCCTGCGCCACCGAGAAATACCCAACCTGCACCAATTGGACGTGTACCGCGCCCACGGCGGTTTTGAGGCTTTCCGCAAAGCCGTCACCAGCATGACCCCCGCGGATGTGCTGGCGGCGGTCAAAAATTCGGGCCTGCGCGGGCGCGGCGGTGCGGGCTTCCCCACCGGCATGAAATGGGCTTTTCTGCCCAACGACCGCTGGCCGCATTACGTGGTGGCCAACGCGGACGAATCCGAACCGGGCACGTTTAAAGACCGCGAGCTGCTGGAATCCAACCCTTACCAGTTCCTGGAAGGGCTGATGCTGGCTTCTTACGCGGTGCAGGCCAACCAATCTTACGTGTACCTGCGCGGCGAATTCTGGGCGCTGGCCCAAAAGCTGGACGGCTGTATCGCCGAGCTGGAAAAGGCCGGGCTGCTGGGCGAAAACCTCTTCGGCACGGCCTACCACCTGCGCCTGGCCACCCACCTGGGGGCCGGAGCCTATATCTGCGGTGAAGAAACCGCCCTGCTGGAATCGCTGGAAGGCAAGCTGGGTCAGCCGCGGCTGCGCCCGCCCTTCCCCGCCACCCACGGCCTGTACAACAGCCCCACCGTGGTCAACAACGTGGAAACCCTGGCGAATGTGCCCCTGATTGTGGAACACGGCCCGGATTGGTACCGCTCCTTCGGCACCGAGAAAAGCCCCGGGGTCAAGATCTTCTCGCTGTCGGGCTGCGTGAACAAGCCGGGCAACTATGAGCTGCCCCTGGGCACGCCCTTCCGTGAGCTGATCTTCCAGCACGGCGGCGGCATCCCCAACGGCGGCCAGGTGAAGGCCTTCATGTCCGCCGGGGCTTCGTCCACCATCGTGGCCGCGGATGACGCCGCCCTGGACACGCCCATGGATTACGAATCCACGCAGAACAATCTTAACGCCCCCCTGGGTTCGGCCTCGGTCATCATCCTGGATGACACCGTGAACATGGCCGACCTGGTGCAGAAGACGGTGCATTTCTTCAAGCACGAATCCTGCGGAAAATGCACCCCCTGCCGCGAAGGAACCTTCTGGATGAACCGCCTGGCCACCCGCATCGCCGCGGGGCAGGGCAGCGAAAAGGATGTGGATCTGCTGGCGGCGGTTGCCCGTCAGATGCAAGGCAAATGCCTGTGCGCCCTGGGTGAATTTTCCACCATGGCGGTCGTTTCTGGCATCGAGAAATTCCGCGAGGATTTTCTGCACAAATAAAGCCCACCGCGCGCCCACCGGCGCTGACCGGAGCGCGAAGGAGTTGAGAATTAATGGCGAAAATGGTAACGCTCAGCATAGATGATCAGACCGTAACCGTCCCCGCCGGAACGCTGGTGGTGGATGCGGCCAAGAAGATTGGCAACGACATCCCCGTGTTCTGCTACCATCCTAAGATGGAACCGGTGGGCATGTGCCGCATGTGCCTGGTGGAAATCGGCCGCCCGGTGATGGACCGCGCCAGCGGACAGCCCGTGCTGGAGCCGGACGGCAAGCCCCGCATCCAGTTTGCCCCCAAGCTGGAGACGGCCTGCACCACCCCCGTTTCGGAGGGCATGGTGGTTCTCACCGAAAACCAAAAGGTGACCGCGGCCCGCAAAGAGGTGTTGGAATTTCTGCTCACCTCGCACCCCCTGGACTGCCCCATCTGCGACAAGGGCGGCGAATGTCCGCTGCAAAACCTGACCCTGGCCCACGGCCCCGGCGAAAGCCGCTTCCTCTTTGACGAGAAAATGCGCCAGCAGAAGCATGTGCCCCTGGGCGAGCTGATCTTCCTCGACCGCGAACGCTGCATCCAATGCGCGCGCTGCGTGCGCTTCCAAAGCGACATCGCCGCCGACCCTGTGTTGGGCTTCAGCCAGCGCGGGCGCTCGCTGGAGATCATGACCCATTCTGAGCCGGGCTTTGATTCGATCTTCTCCGGCAACACCACCGACATCTGCCCGGTGGGCGCGCTGACCACCGCCGATTTCCGCTTTGGCGCCCGCCCCTGGGAACTGAAATCCGCCGCCTCGCTGTGCAACCACTGCCCGGTGGGCTGCAACCTGACCTACAACGTACGCCGCGAGGCCCGTTCGGACGGCAAGTCCGTCATCAAGCGCGCCCTGCCGCGCCAAAACGAGGCCGTCAACGAGATTTGGATCTGCGACAAGGCCCGCTTTGTGTATCACTACACCGAAAGCCCCGAACGCCTTTCCACGCCCCTGGTGCGCAGGAACGGCGAGCTGACCCCCGCCTCGTGGGACGAAGCCCTGGAGGCCGCTGCCCAGGGTCTGCGCAGCGCCGGTGAAAAGCTGGTGGTGCTGGCGGGCGGGCGGCTGAGCAACGAAGACCTGTTCAACCTGCACGCCCTGGCCGCCGCACGCAAAGGCCGCGCCGTGCTGTACAGCGATATGGCCGGCGGCGACCTGACCGCTCAAGTGGGCCTGGCCCCCGGCAGCAACCTGGCCGATCTGGGCGCGGGTTCGGTGGTGCTGGTGGCCGCCAGCGATCTGCACGAAGAGGCCCCCCTGTGGTGGCTGCGCATCAAGCAGGCCGCCCAGCGCGGAGCGCGGCTGATCACCCTGGGCGCCCGCCCGACCCGGCTGGAGGCATTTGCCAGCCTGCGCCTGCGCGCCGATTACGGCCAGCAAGCCCAGGCCCTGGCCAGCCTGCTGGAACCGGCTGGGCTGGAAGGGGATTTCCGCGAGGCCGCCGAAGCCCTGCGCAGCGCCGAAAATGTGGTCATTTTCTTCGGCAGCGACGGGGTTGAACTGGCCGAATCCGAGGCTTTGGCCCGCGCCGCCGCCGATTTGCTGGTGCACACCGGCCACACCGCCCGCCCCAACAACGGGCTGGTGGGGGTTTGGCCGCACGGCAACACCCAGGGCGCCTGGGACATGGGCTTCCACCCGCAGGCCCCCGCCGAACTGGCGCACAGCCTGGCGGGCGCGGGCGGGGTGCTTTTGGCTGGGGCCGACCCGGCGGGCGACGACCCCGCGCTGGCGGCTGCCCTGGAGCAGGCCGGGTTTGTGGTGGTGCAGGAGCTGTTCCTGACGGAAAGCGCGCGCCGGGCTGATGTGGTGCTGCCCGCCGCGGCTTATACCGAGCGCGAAGGCACCTACACCTCCGGCGAACGGCGCGTGCAGCGCTTTTACCCCGTCACCCCGCCGCGCGCCAATGCCCGCCCCGATTTCGTCATCGCCGCCCAGTTGGGCACGGGTCTGCTGACGGATGTGGAAGGCCGCGCCGCCGCCCTGGTGATGCAGCGCATCGCCGCTCAGATCCCCGCCTACGCCGCGATCAGCTACCAGCGCCTGGCCGAAACCCAGGAGCAGTGGCCCATCATCGGGCGCAAAGACCTGTATTACGGCGGCACGTCGTATGAGAATACCCAGGGGTTGGGCGTGTCTCTGCCCCTGCCGGAGATGGTGAGCCTGCCCGCGCCCAAGGCTTACGCGCCCGCGCCGGTCCCTGCCGGGGCTTTGCGCCTGGTGCGCTTCAGCCGCCTGTACGACCACGGCAGCCTGGTGCGGCATTCCCCGCTGATCGGTCAGCGCCTGGCGGCCCGCGCCGTCTGGCTGCACCCCAGCCTGCTGGTGCAGTTGGGCGTTCAGCCCGGCGAGGAAGTGGAAATAACCGCCGGGGATGAGATCCTGCGGCTGCCCGCGGCGGCGGATGAAAACCTGCCGCTGAATGCGGCTGGCCTGCCGCGCAGCGCGGGTTTCCCCACCCCCAATGTGCCGTGGGTGGTCGTGCGTGTACCGGCGCCTGTCCCCAGCGGGCAGGCTAACAAGGAGTGAGGTGCGCATGGATGCTGCATTAATCTGGGAATGGGTCATCAAGTCCCTTTTCATCATCCTCTTCATGACCGCGGGCTTCGCCTACGTCACCCTGCTGGAACGGCGCGTGCTGGCGCGCATGCAGGTGCGCATCGGCCCCAACCGCGCCGGGCCGTTTGGCCTGCTGCAGCCGGTGGCAGACGGGGTTAAGCTGATCTTCAAAGAGGAATTGATCCCGGCCTACGCCGACAAATTTGTCTTCGTCCTTGCGCCGGTGCTCACCGTCATCCCCGCGCTGATCATCACCGCCGTGGTCCCCTGGGGGCCGCAGGTGATGCTCTTTGGGCGGCCTGTGCCCCTGTATCTGGTGGACCTTAACATCGGCGTGCTCTACATCGTGGCCGTCACCTCCATCTCCGTGTACGGCATCGCCCTGGCGGGGTGGTCTTCCAACAACAAATACGCCACGATGGGCGGTCTGCGCGCCACAGCGCAGATGATCAGCTACGAATTGGCCCTGGGTCTGGCCATGCTGGCGCCGGTGATGATGGCCGGCTCGATGAGCATGGTGGACGTGGTGGAAAGTCAGCGCACCCTGCCCTTCATCGTCCTCCAGCCGGTGGCCTTTCTGATTTACTTCATGTCCTCCCTGGCGGAGATCAACCGCGCCCCCTTTGATATGCCCGAAGCCGAGCAGGAGCTGACCGCCGGGTATCACACCGAATATTCCGGCATGAAGTTCGCCCTGTTCTTCATGGCTGAATACATCAAGATGATCGCCGTGGCCATGATCGGCTCCACCCTCTTCCTGGGGGGCTATGCCTGGCCGCTGCCGCCCGAATGGTTGGGGGGCTTTGCCGGGCCGATCAACCTGTTGGCCAAGGTATTGGTGTGGCTGTTTGTCATCATCTGGCTGCGCGCCACCCTGCCGCGCATCCGCTACGACCGGCTGATGTTCTACGGCTGGAAGGTGCTCTTCCCGGTCGCCCTGGTCAACATTGTGATCACAGCCGTTGTGATTGTATTGGTAGGAGGTTAAGCGATGATCGAAGGACTGTGGACCACGCTGAAAGCCTTTTTCAGCAAGCCGGTGACGATCTCATACCCTGAAGAGAAGCGCCCCGTGCGCGTGCGCTTTAAGGGACGCCACACGCTGAAGCGCTATGACAACGGGCTGGAAAAATGCATCGGCTGCGCCCTGTGCGCTGCCGCCTGCCCCGCGGACGCCATTTTTGTGGAAGCCGCCGAAAACACGGATGCGGCGCGCTATTCCCCGGGTGAGCGCTACGCCAGCACCTATGAAATCAATATGCTGCGCTGCATCTTCTGCGGCTTTTGCGAAGACGCCTGCCCCACCGAAGCCATTGTGCTGGGGGATAACTACGAGCTGTCTTTTGTGGACCGCGCCGCCTCCATTTACACCAAAGATCTGCTTCTGGAGCCGGTGGCGGAAGGCGGCCAACTGACCCCCCAAGAGACCCCGCCGGGTGTGTTCACCCGTTCGGTGCCGGCCATGCAAGACCCCAGCGACTAAAAGGAAGGAATCCCATGCTGCCTGGCGAAATCCTCTTTGGTTTTATCGGCCTGGTGGTGGTGATCACCGCGGTGGGGATGGTCATCAGCCGCAACGCCATCTACTCGGCCCTCTTCCTGGTGAGCAATTTCACCACCGTGGCCCTGCTGTATCTGATTTTGGGCGCACCGTTCATCGCTGTGGTGCAGATCTCGGTGTATGCCGGTTCCATCATGGTGCTGTTCCTGTTCGTGATCATGCTCTTGGGCGCAGAACGCCTGGCCGCCAAAGAAAAGCTGCAAGGTCAGCGCCTGCTGGCCGTCATCCTGGGCGTGGTTTTCCTGGTGGAATTGGGCCTGTTCGGGGTGTGGAAAGCCGGGTACATGACTACCCCCGTGCCCCCCGCTGCGGCTACCGCGGGCGCGCCCGAAGCCGTGGGCATGGCCCTCTTCACCCAATACGCCCTGCCTTTTGAAGTCACCGGCTTCATCCTGCTGGTGGCCACCGTCGGCGCCATCCTGCTGACCCGCGGCGATAAGCCCGCCAGCAAAGACCTGATCACCGCTGTGAGCGAGAAGGAGGGCTAAAACCATGCCGTTGGGTTACTACCTGGCTTTGTCGGCTGTCATGTTCGTCATCGGCATTGTGGGCGTGCTGGTGCGCCGCAACGCCCTGATCGTCTTCATGTCCTTGGAATTGATGTTTAACGCCGCGAACCTGCTGTTTGTCACCTTTGCCGCCTATTACGGCACCATCATCGGCCAGATTTCAGTCTTCTTCGTGATGACCGTGGCCGCGGCGGAGGTGGCGGTGGGGCTGGCGCTGATGGTGGCTATTTTCCGCACCAAGCACAGCATTGATGTGGACCAGATGAGCAGCCTGAAAGGCTGATCCAACTGCACCCGCTGCGGCGGGTGTCTTGGACACGGGAGAGGAACATGCTTCTGAGTGAAACCCTTCAAAACCCTGCCGTAAGTCTGGTGCCCTGGGTGGTCTTCCTGCCGTTGATCGGTTTGGTGATCAACCTGGTGCTGGGCCAGCGTCTCGGTGAAAAATTTGTCGGTGCGGTGGCCAGCCTGGCTGCCCTGGCGGCCTTTGGGGTGGCGGTGGTGCTGGCTGTCACCCTGGCGGGCGAGCCGGGGGTGGGAAAATTCCACCTGCTGGATTGGATTCAGGTGGGCGGGCTGAACCTGGGGTGGGATTTCCGCGTGGACACCCTGTCGGTGACGATGATGCTGGTGGTGGCGGGCGTCGGCTCCCTCATCCACATCTACGCCACGGCTTACATGCACAGCGATGTGCGCCACAACGGCGACCCCAGCCGTTACCGCCGCTTCTTCGTCTATTTCAACCTCTTTATCCTCGCCATGATGATCCTGGTCAGCGCCGACAGCTACCTGATGCTGTTTGTGGGCTGGGAAGGCGTGGGCTTATGCTCTTATCTGTTGATTGGCTTCTGGTTTGAAAAAGGCGCGGACGGCACCGCCAACGCCAAGGCGGCTAAAAAGGCCTTTGTGGTCAACCGCGTGGGCGATTTCGGCCTGCTGCTGGCCATGTTCCTGCTCTTCTGGAACTTCAAATCGCTCAGCTTTGACGAAATCTTCGCCCAGGCCCCGGCCCTGGCGCAGGCGGCCCCCGGCGTGGTGCTGGCCGTGACCCTCTTCATGCTGCTGGGCGTGGCGGGCAAATCGGCGCAGCTGCCCCTGTTTGTGTGGCTGCCCGATGCGATGGCCGGCCCCACCCCCGTCTCGGCCCTCATCCATGCCGCCACCATGGTCACCGCGGGTGTGTATCTGGTGGCTCGTTCCAGTCCGCTGTATCTGGAAGTGCCGGCGGCGCAGCAGGCGGTGATGTGGGTGGGTGCGCTGACAGCCCTCTTCGCCGCCACCATCGCCGTGGCGCAAAATGACATCAAGAAGGTGCTGGCCTATTCCACCATCAGCCAACTGGGCTTCATGGTGGCCGCGGTGGGCATGACGGCCTATGTGGCGGGCATGTTCCACCTCATCACCCACGCCTTCTTCAAGGCGCTGCTCTTCCTCTCGGCGGGTTCCGTCATCCTCGGCCTGGAACACGGCCATGCCCACTCCCACAACGGGCACAATGGGCACGAGGAAGACCATTTCGACCCGCAGGACATGCGCAACATGGGCGGGCTGCAGGGGCGCATGAAGACCACCTTCTGGGTGTATCTGATCGGCGCGCTGGCCCTGGCGGGGATTGCCCCGCTCTCGGGCTTCTTCTCCAAGGATGAAATTCTGGCTGCTGCCCTGCACACCTCTCCGGCGATCTTTGCCCTGCTGATCGCGGCCGCCTTCCTGACTGCCTTTTACATGGGCCGTCAGGTGTTCCTGGTGTTTTTTGGCCGCCCGCGCAGCACCGCTGCCGAACATGCCGTCGAAAGCCCGGCCCTCATCACCGTGCCGCTTATCCTGCTGGCGCTGCTCTCGGCCTTGGGCGGCGCGCTCAACCTGCCTAAGATTTACACCCTGGAACACTGGCTGGAACATTCCCTCCAGCACAGCCTGGTGGTGGAATTTAACCTGACCGTGGCGGTTGGCTCGGTGCTGCTGGCGCTGACGGCTATCGCCCTGGCCTGGTGGCTGTACGGCAAACGGCAGATGCGCGCCAGCGACCCCGATCCCCTGGCGGCGCCGCTGGGCGGCCTGTTCCGCGCCCTGCAAAACAAATGGTGGGTGGATGAACTCTATCAAGCCGTTATTGTGCGCCCCTACCACGCCCTGGCGAGCTGGCTTTCGGGTCCGGTGGACAGCACCGGCATTGACGGCATTGCCAACGGTTTGGGGCAGTTGACCCATTGGGCGGCGGGCAGCCTGCGCCGCATTCAAACTGGTTATGTGCGCACCTACGTTCTGGTGGTTCTCTTTGGCGTGGTGCTCATGCTGGCCTTCCTGGCGTTCAACTAGGCCGCGGGAGAGCGAACCGATGACTATGGTTTTGAATCCAATCCTTTTGATGACCTTTTTCCCGCTGGTGGGGGCTGCCGTCATTTTGTTCTTCAAATCGGAGCAAAAATCGGCCATCCGCTGGACCGCTCTGATCACCAGCCTGGTGACCTTTGGGCTGTCGCTGTGGGTGCTGGCCGCATACGGCCGCCAGGACGTGGGCATTCACCGCCTGTGGTTCCGCATCGCCGGTCTGCCCATCCACTTCCACATGGCCGTGGACGGCCTCAACATCCTCATGGTGCTGCTGACCACCTTCCTGACCCCGCTGGCTGTGCTTTCCACCTGGAAAGCGGTGGAAGAACGGGTCAAAGGCTTCATGATCTTCTTCCTGCTGCTGGAAGTGGGCATGCTGGGCGTGTTCCTGGCGCTGGATCTGGTGCTGTTCTACATCTTCTGGGAATTCACCCTCATCCCCATGTACTTCCTCATCGGCCTGTGGGGCGGCGAACGGCGCATCTACGCCGCCGTCAAGTTCTTCCTGTTCACCATGGCCGGATCGGTGATCATGCTGCTGGCCATCCTGTACCTGGGGTGGAACGCCAAGACCTTTGATCTGCCGGCCCTGCTGGCCGCTCGCGACAGCTTCGCCGCCGCGCAGATCCCGCTGTTTGCGGCCTTTGCCCTGGCCTTCGCCATCAAAGTGCCCATGTGGCCGCTGCATACCTGGCTGCCCGATGCGCATGTGGAAGCGCCCACCGCCGGTTCGGTCATTTTGGCGGGCGTGCTGCTGAAGATGGGCGCATACGGTTTCCTGCGCTTCAATTTGCTGCTCTTCCCCCAGGCCAGCCTGCAGTTGGCTCCCTGGATGGCGGGGCTGGCTGTGATCGGCATCCTCTACGGCGCGGCGGTGGCGTACACCCAAAAGGATGTCAAAAAGCTGGTGGCCTATTCCTCGGTCAGCCATCTGGGCTTCGTCATGCTGGGCATCTTCGCCCTGAACGCTGAAGGCCTGAGCGGGGCCATTTTGCAGATGGTGAACCACGGTCTGAGCACCGGCGCGCTGTTCCTGATGGTGGGCTTCCTCTACGAGCGCCGCCACACCCGCCTGATGGAGTCCTTTGGCGGCCTGTGGAAGAGCGTCCCCGTTCTGGCGGCCCTGGCCCTCATCGTCAGCCTGTCCTCGATGGGCCTGCCGGGTCTGAACGGCTTCGTGGGCGAGTTCACCATTCTGACGGGGGCCTTTGGCTCGGCGGCGTTGGGCAGCCCCTGGTTTGCGGGTCTGTCCACCCTAGGCGTCATCCTGGCAGCGGTCTACCTGCTGCACATGATGGAAAAGGTCTTCCTCGGCCCCATCACCCACGCGGAAAACCGCAGCCTGCCCGATCTCAGCCCGCGCGAACTGGCGGTGATCCTGCCGCTGCTGGTGGTGATTTTCTGGATTGGCCTGTATCCTAAGCCCTTCTTTGGGCTGATCGAACCCGGCGTCGCCCAGATCCTCGCGGCGGTTCAATCTGCGGCCCTGGCGCTGCATTAACGGAGAGTGACGCGATGACACTGAACGATCTGATCACGATCCTTCCTCTGGCCTTTTTAGCGGCCTGGGGTGTGCTGCTGCTGCTGGTGGATCTGTGGATCCCCGCCAACCGCAAGGGCCTCACCGCTATCTTGGCGGCGGGCGGGTTGGCCGTGACCCTGGGCCTGACCCTGGCGCGCGGGCAGCACAGCCTGGAAGCCTTTAACGGCATGGTCTCTGTGGACGGCTTTGCCGTCTTCCTGGATGTAATCTTCCTGGGCAGCGGCCTGGCGGGCATTGCCCTGGCTTATGACTACCTCAAGCGCACGCACATCGAACGCGGCGAGTATTACTCCCTGCTGCTCTTCACCGTGGCGGGCATGATGCTGATGACCTACGCCAACGATCTGGTCATCGTCTTCCTGGCCCTGGAGCTGCTCTCGCTGCCCCTGTACGTTATGGCTGGCTTTGCGCGCTTGCAGCTTTTGTCTGAAGAAGCCGCCCTCAAGTACTTCCTCATGGGGGCCTTCTCCTCCACCTTTGTGCTCTACGGCGTGGCCCTCATCTTCGGCGCCACCGCCCGCACCGATCTGCCGGGGGTGGTGGCGGCGGTGCAGGGCGGAACGGCCAACCCGGTCTTCTTCTTGGTGGGTGCGGCCATGCTGCTGGTGGGCTTTGGCTTCAAATCCGCGGTGATGCCCTTCCACATGTGGGCGCCGGACGTGTACCAGGGTTCGCCCTCCTCCGTGACGGCCTTCATGACCGTGGGGGCCAAGGCCGCTGGTTTCGCCGCGCTGCTGCGCGTGTTTGTGGTGGCCTTCCAAAGCATCTCAGCAGATATGACCCCCATCTTGTGGGCGTTGGCCGCCCTGACCATGTTTGGCGGCAATATCCTGGCCATCGCCCAATCCAACATCAAACGTATGTTGGCCTATGCCAGCATCGCCCAATCTGGCTACATGCTGATGGCCTTTGTGCCTTACGGGCAGGGAGCCGTGCTCAAAGACACCATCGCCGCCATGCTCTTCTTCCTGGTGACCTATTCGCTGGCCACCTTGGGGGCCTGGGCGGTGGTGATTGCTCTGGAAAAAGAGGAAAACAAAGACCTGGAGATCGCCGATTACGCCGGGCTGGGGCGCAAATACCCCTGGCTGGGCGCGGCCATGACGGTCTTCATGCTGTCCTTCACCGGCATGCCCCTCACTTTGGGCTTCTGGGGCAAATTTTACCTGTTCAGCACCGCGGTGGAAGGCGGTTTCACCGGCCTGGCCCTGGTGGGCCTGCTGACCTCGCTGATCTCGGCTTACTACTACCTGCGCGTGGTGGTGTACATGTTCATGAAACCCGGCGAACCCACCCTCACCCAGGACCCCTGGATTCAGCTCACCGCCCTGGTGTCGGCTTTCCTGGTGGTGGCGCTGAGCCTGTTCCCCGGCCCTCTGCTGGATTACGCCTCGGCCGCGCTGATGCTGCTGCGCTGAGGACTCTGCGTTGACTCACAACGGCCCGCCCACCCCCGGCGGGTCGTTTGATTCTCGCCGACCGGAAAACACGGTACAATTGGAGCCGATGAAAACGCGACTCGCCCGTTGGCCCCTGGAAAGCCTTGCCCCGCTGCTGCTCTTCGCCGCTTTGCTGGCGGCGCCCCTGCCCTGGCTGAAAACCGCCGGAGGGGCAGCGCGCACCGATTTCAGCGTGCCTTTGCTGCTCAGCGCTGCCCTGCTCTACGGTGCCCTGCGCCTGCCGGGGCGCTGGCGAAACGCCCTCAGCCTGTCCGTCACCCTGGCGGCGTACGCCCTGGCGCTGGTGGGGCTGTGGGCCAACGGTCTCAGCGAAACCGCCGTGGTCAGCGGGCTGCTGCCCTGGAACGACGCCGCTTCGTATTATCAGGACGCGCTGCGCCTGCTGCAAGGCAGCCCCGTCACCAGTTTTTCGGCGCGCCGTCCGCTCTTCGCGGGGACGCTGGCCCTGCTGCTGACCGTCACCGGCGGGCATCTGCAAGCGGCCCTGGCGGCGCTGACCTTGCTGATGGCCCTCAGCGCCCATGCCTTCACACGCGAAATTCAGCGCACCCACGGCCCGGCCGCTGCGGCGGCCTCCTGGGCGGTGCTGTTCTTGTTTGCCCGGCGCTTCACCGGCATCGCCCTGACCGAATCGGTGGGCTTTTCGCTGGGGGTGCTGGGGCTGGCCCTTTTGTGGCGCGGCGCGGCCCACCAACGCCTCTGGCACGCCGCGGCGGGTTTGCTGACCCTGACCCTGGCCCTCAACGCCCGCGCTGGAACCTTCTTTGTGCTGCCCTTGCTGCTGCTGTGGCTGGGCTGGGCTTTCCGCGGGGTGCGCCGCTTTGCCTGGAGACCCGTGCTGTGGGGCGGGCTGGCGGTGGCTTTGGGCTTTGCCCTCAATTTCGCCGTGCTGCGGGTGGTGGCCTCGCCCACCTCGGCGGCTTTTTCCAACTTTTCGTTTTCGCTCTACGGCGTGTCGGTGGGGGGCAAGGGCTGGACGCAGGTCTTCCGCGATCACCCAGAGGTGGCCAACCTGCCGGAGCCGCAGCGTTCGCAGACGGTGTACGCCCTGGCCCTGGATGAAATTCGCCGCCAACCGTTGAATTTTGCGCGCGGCGCGCTGCGCCAATGGCAATTATTCTTTACCGATCCCTGGTTTGGGGTGTATTCCTATGTGGGCGGCGAGAACCCGCGCCTGCAGACGGCCGCCTGGCTGGGACTGTATGTGCTGTGGGGGTTGGCCCTGGTGCGCGCTCTGCGCCGCCCGCCGCAGCCCATCCCCTGGTTGGTGCTGGCGGTGTGGGTGGGGGTGCTGCTCTCGGTGCCCTTTGTGCCCCCGGAAGATGCGCACAAAATGCGCCCCTACGCCGCCACCATCGCCGTGTTTGCCTGGCTGCCCGCCCTGGGAACCGCCGAGCTGCTGCGCTGGCTGCGCCTGGAGGCCTGGGAAAGCCGCGCCCTGGGCGAAACCCCGCCCATGAACCGACTGCCCGGCGCGGTGCTGGCCCTGGCGGGGCTGGTGGTGCTGGCGGGGCCGCTCAGCCTGCTGATGGGGCATGCGCCTGCTCCCCTGCCGGAATTGACCTGCCCCGCCCCGCAGGAGTCGGCGGTGGTGCGTTACCAGCCGGGGACATTCATTCAGCTCATCCCCAAAAGCGACTTGCGCCCGGACGTGCTGCCCAGCTTCCACACGGAGCTGTTCCGCCGTCAGGTGCACAACCTGCCCAACAGCGAAGCCGCGCTGCATTTTGAAAGCCTGAAGGCTCCGGCCTGGGTATGGCTGGATGTGGACCGGCGCACGCTGAAACGGGTGTGGGTGGTGCTGGACGAACCGCCGCCCGCGCCGGAACAGGCCGCCTGGCTGGGCGTGTGCGGGTCGTTGCTGGAGACCCCCGACAGCGCCGAAAAGCCCTTCCTTTTCCGTGTGCAGCGGGTGATCTGGGCGCAGCCGCGCTAAGGCCGGAAAAAGCCGTCGGGTGAATGCGAGTACACGCTCAGCCGCCACAGCATCAGGCGCTGATCGGGCCCGCCGCGGTAGCGCAGACGCACATAACGAAATTCCCCCTGCTGGGCCAGCGGGTACTGGTAGACCGTCTCCGACACGGTGCGCCGGCGGCCCGCATCCCCGGCGCGTGAATCATAAACCACCTGCCAGGCTCGCCCGTCGGCCGAAGTCTCCCAGCGGTAATCGCTGAACACCGCCGCGATGCCCCGCCCCTCGCCCTGATAACCGGATTTCACTTCCAACACGCTGGCCCGCCGCACATGCCCTAAATCGAGGGTCAGGGTCAGCGGCCCGCTGTTGCCCGCCTGGGCAAAGCGCTCATCCGCGAAGCCGCGCAGCGCCCATTCGATCCCCGTCTCTTCCGTAAATGCCGCTGCCCCCTCCGCCACCTGGGCGCTCCGGGCGTAATCCTGGGGCTGGAAGGCCCACAGCAGGCTGACCCCGGCGAAAAGCCCGCCTGCCATCAGCAGGGCGGCTGCGTAGCGTCCGCCGGAACGCAGACGAGCTTCGGCGGACGGGTCGGGGGCGCGTCCCGGGGAAAATTTCAGCAGCAGGTAGAACATCACCACCGGCAGGATGTGCAGAACGGCGCGGTTGGCCGAATCGCCGATGCCGTAGCGGTAGGGGTCGCGCAGCCCGCTCTCCGTCATCAGGAACAGGAAAAACACGCCGATCCCCAGGCTGAAGATGCGCTCGGCGGGCAGCGCGGGCTGGGTCAGGGCCAGCAGACCCAGGCCCAACACCACCAGCCACAGCGGCCCCCACCACCAGCCTTTGAAGAGTAGGTTATCGGCCGTCACCCGCAAACTCTGGAGCATGGTCTGCGGCGCGGCCAGGGTGAAGACAGCAAAGGCCAGCCCCACCGCGGCCAGTTCCACCCAATGCAGGCGCGGCAGCCAGACGCGCGCCAGGCTGGGCCAGCGCTGCGCCGCTGCCAGCAGCAGGGCAAAGCCCGCCAGCGCAGCCAGGATGAAGGCCGCGTTCCCAGCATTGAGGTAGTTCGTGCCGCTGGGGCCAAAAAACAGGATGCGCCCCATCCACAGGCCCGCCAGCGCTAAAAACGGCGCGCATACCCGCAGCAGCCGTGCGGGGGGCACCGCGCCCAGGCTGAGGAAGACCGCCAGCGAAAGTAGCCCGTAGAGGGCTCCGTCAATGCGCGTCAGGCTCAGGCCGGTGAAGGCCGCCGCGGCCAGCCCCAGCCAACCCGCCTCGGGTTCGCGCTGCGCCCACCACAGGCTGACCATGCCGGTGAACAGGAATGCGGCGGCCGTCAGATTGTCGTGAATGTGCCCGCTGTGGAAGAGAAACAGGTAACTGGCGGCAAAGCCCCCCAGGGTCAACCCGGCCGCCGTGCGGGCCGTGCCCGCCTGTGCGCCCAGCGCGCGCAGGCTGCGCACGCCCAGGGTCAAAAACAGGGTGCACAGCGACAGGGCCGTCAGCGGCTGGTGCAGAACGTGATATTCCGCCCCCACCCAATAGGCCGCGGCTTGCAGCGACACGGGCAGCAGGCTGTTGCCCTGCAAATTGGCCTGCACCGACGCGGAAAGGCCGTCGAGCACCAGGGCACGGCCGGTCAGAATTTTGACTACACTGTCGCCGGTGGCCTGCGAGAAGTTGAAGCGTGTGCCCAGAGCGGCCAACAGGGTGAAGAGCAGCCCGCTCCCGGCCAGGACCAGCCCTTGCGCGCGGCTCAGGTTCAGCTCGCCGCGCCGCCGCGCCCAGAGCAGCGCCGCCAACCCCACCGCCGCCGTCCCCAACCCGGCTGAGATCAGGGTGTAGGGGATGCCTAGCACCAGGATCACTGCCGTCACCGCGGCCCAGGCGGCCGCGCCCAGCAGATAGGCCGAGCCTGCCAGCACACCCAGCGGCAGCCGCCGCCCAGCCGCCAGCCCCAGGCTCAGCCCCACCAGAAACAACCCCACACTCAAGCCGATCAGGTTCAAAGCGTCCTCCCCCTCATTCCCAGGCGCAGGGGTACACCAGCAAATGATCCGCCGTCAGCGCCTCCAGGCAGATACGGACTGCGTCTTCGGCGGGCGTCACGCGCAGCAGGGTGTAGCGCTGCCATAGGCCGCTGTCGGGATTGCGGATGGATAGGGTATCCTGGGGGCGTTCAGCCAGGGCTTCCAGGCGGCTCACTGGCGGTGCCTCCGTGGCGCGAGCTTCCACACCGGCCAGACGCCCGGCGTAGGTCAGTTTTTCTGCGCCCAGGCTCAGTTCGCGGGCCAGTTCGGGCCGAACCACCAAGGTGCTGCCCGCAAAGTGATCGCTCAGGTAGACCAGCAGCGGGTAGGTGGCGAACTCGTAGCCCTCATCCGTGATCAGCTCCATCAGGCTGTTGTCGGGCTGGCGGTCGAGGTGGTAGTAAGAAAAAGTGTTGGTGTCGTAGAAGCGCGCCGCATGGGTTGTAGTTAATGCCCAGACCGCCGCCATGAAGATCAGCGGTGTGAGGCGCAGCCAGCGACCGCCCCAAAGGAGCAGCCCGGCCAGCCACAGCCCGCTGCCCAGCCACAGGGACGCGCCCAGGAGGGGATGTTGGGTGAAGAGGAAATAGCTCATCTGCTGGGGGGTGACCGCACCGGAGAGAAACAACGTCCCCACCCCCACCAGCAGACCCCCACCGCCCCAGGCGAGGATGCGGCGCTGCGCGGGGGTCAGGCCGGTCTGCGCGGGCTGCGGCCCCAGCGGGGTTTGGCCTGCGCCGGAGGCCAGGAGCCAGCCCGTGAGGGCGGTGAGGGCGCCCCACACGGTCAGGAAGGCGCCCGCCGGGCGCAGCCGCAGGGCAAAGGGCTGCACGGCCGCGGAATAGGCTTCCGGCGGCAGGGAGAGGATCACCACAGTGATCAGATGGAGCAGCCAGCCCAGGGCTGCCCCTGCCCAGACCCAGCTGGGGCGCAGATGGTCCACAAAGCCGCTCAGCCGCGGCCAGCCCTGGCGCAGCCCCCAGGCGAACAGGGTCAGGCCCGCCGTCAGCAGGGCAAAGGCAGCCGCGCCGGCCCAGGCGATGGTTGTGCGGCCTTGCCCCCAAAAGGCAGCCGCAGTCCACAGCGCCGCGGCGGCGGCTGCGGCGGCATATAGGCTCCAGGCGGTACGGTGGTGCATGTGTGCGAACTGCCTCCCAGGGGTGTGGAATTCAGCCATGAAGTATACTACCCCTCTTTTCGATCCGTTGGTTTCATTTTGTGGGGTTAATTGTATAATTAACCCTGGCGGTTCGCCCAGCCCTGTCCTCGCAGCCTTGATCCGGTAGGGTGCGCTCGCTTTTTGAACGCACCACGCCCCAAAGGGATCCGTACCTTTTGTGGGAGAGACTGCTTCGGCCGGGAAGGTCACCCGGCCTCGCAGTGACACTTCTTGGTGTCATCGCGAGCCGTGAAGCGGCGTGCCCTCGCACTTCGAGGGCGCGGCGATCTCTTCCCTCAGGGTGGAGACTGCTTCGGCCGGAAAGATCATCCGGCCTCGCAGTGACAAGGTAGGCTGAAGGGATCTGCTCTTTCTGGGTAGAGACTGCTTCGCCCCCAAAGAGCGGGGGCTCGCCCTCAAAAGGCGAGGGCAAGCAGTGACACTTCTTGGTGTCATCGCGAGCCGCAAAGCGGCGCGGTGATCTCTTCCCTCAAGGTGGAGACTGCTTCGGCCGGGAAGCCCCGGTAGGGTGCGTTCGTTGTCTGAACGCACCACGCCCCAAAGGGATCCGTACCTTTTGTGGGAGAGACTGCTTCGGCCGGGAAGGTCACCCGGCCTCGCAGTGACATAGTAGGCTGAAGGGATCTGCTCTTTTTAGGTAGAGACTGCTTCGACCCGAAAACCCATCGGGTCTCGCAGTGACATGTCAATGTGAAGCGGTCTGCTTTTCTGAGGTGGAGACTGCTTCGCCCCCAAAAGGCGGGGGCTCGCCCCCAAAAGGCGGGGGCTCGCAGTGACATGGTAGGCTGAAGGGATCTGCTCTTTTTAGGTAGAGACTGCTTCGTCCTCAAAAGGCGAGGGCAAGCAGTGACATCAATGGCAGGTTCGCGGCCGCAACGGACCGCACTCTTTCCCAACACAGGTGAGCGTTGCACAACTTCTTACTGCGCATTGCCCGGCTGTTCAACCGCGGCGAAACTTCAAAAGGCTTTCAGGAGCGAGGGGAAAACGTCACCGAGGCCTTTGCCCTGCTGTACACCGCCCCGCTGGCCCTGGCGGGTGTGGTGTGGCTGATCCTGGCCACCGACCTGGAAGCCCTCCCAGAACAGATTTTTTACCTGCTGGGGCTGCTGGCGTTATTTTTCCTCTTTGAGCAGTACGATTTCTACACCTATTATGAAATCCAGCCCGGCAACTACGCCTCGTGGCAGGAGAACCTGTGGAGCCTGGTGCATTGGCCGGCGGTGCTGGTTTTTGGCCCCAACGGGCTGTGGCCGTTTGTGCTGTGGGCCATCTTCAGCCAGATTCTGCGCTGGCGCCGCGACCGCATTACCCGCTCCAGCCTCAACATCGCCTGGAACCTGACCCTCGACCTCACCCGCGCGGTGCTGCTGGCCCTGGCGGCCCTGAGCATTTACCCCTTAATCGGCGGCAGCGTGCCCATGACCGGCCTCACCCGCCGCAGCGTGTTCCCGGCCCTGGGCATCAGCCTCATCTGGCAAATCCTGTCTTTCCTGCTGTGGCTGCCCTACCTGTGGCAGACCGCCAATTTTAACGCCCGCATGCAGAAGGGTTCCTCGATATTTTGGCGTTTTTCGCTCATGACCACCGGCTGGCACCTGCTGGTGATGCCCTACGCGGTGCTGCTGGCGGGCCTGTTCGTGCAAAACGGCCTGGGTGCCTATCTCTATTTGCTCAGCGGCACCCTGCTGGTCAGCCTGATGGCTAATCAGCTCAGCCGCGCCGCTGACCGCAGCCACATGCGTTCGCGCGAGCTGGGTGAGCTGGAACGCCTATCGCAGGCCTTGCTGCTGGCTCCGCCGGACGCCTCCACCCTGCCGCAGGTGCTGCAGCAGCATATCCCCAGCATGTTCGCCAGCTGTTACGTGGACATTCGTTTGTTCAACGGGGAGACCCTGTTCCGTTCGGATCACGACAGCCCCGCCGCGGATGAGACCTTTTGGGATTGGGCGCGCAGCGCGGAGCAGTCGCGCGTGTTCCCCCTGGACAGCGTGCTGCCCTGGAACCAGACCCGCTCCCGTTCGGCGGTGGTGACCGTGCCGATCGTTTTGAAGGATCACCCCGCGCCTATCGGCGCCCTGTTCCTGGCGCGCCAACGCTCTGCCGAGCAAATTGACGCCACCGTGCCCGCGGCGCAGTCCCTGGCGGCGCAGATTGCCGCTGCGCTGGACGCCGCCCGCATTTACGCCCGCACCCTGGCCCACCAACGCGTGGAGCAGGAATTACAGCTGGCCGGGGAGATTCAGGCCAGCCTGCTGCCCGATGAACTGCCCGCTCTCAAAGGCTGGGATTTCAGCGCCGCCCTGCTGCCCGCCCGCGAAACCTCAGGCGATTTTTACGACATCATCCCTCTGCCCAACGGACGGGTGGCCCTGGTGATCGCCGACGTGGCCGATAAGGGCATGGGCGCGGCCCTGTATATGGCCCTCAGCCGTACCCTCATTCGCACCTATGCCGTGGCTTACCACACCCGCCCCGACTATGTCATGCGCGTGGCCAACCAGCGCATCCTCAAAGATACGCGCGCCGATCTGTTTGTGACCGTGTTTTATGCCGTGCTCGACCCCATCAGCGGCGAAATGACTTACTGCAACGCCGGGCACAACCCCCCTTGCTGGCTGCGCGCGGATTCCAGCGATACACCCTTGCTGCGCCGCACAGGCATCCCCCTGGGCATCTATGAGGATGTCACCTGGGAGCAGGTCAGCGTGCGCTTGCAGGCCGGAGACCGTCTGGTGCTGTACACCGACGGCATCACCGAAGCGCAGAACGCCGCTCAGGAATGTTTGGGGGATGAACCTTTCTACGAGCTGCTGAAAACCCTGCGCGGCCAAAGCGCCGCGGCCATTCACCAGGCGGTTTTAGAAGCCGTGGCGGCGCACAGCGGCGGCGTGGACCAATCCGATGACATCACCCTGATGGTGGCGGCCTGCGACGAACTGGGCAGCCCCGCCGAATGACCTAATCGCGCGGGTCTTCCCCCTGCCCGGCGGCGGGTGGATTCGGGGCGCGCAGTTGGGGGCGGATGAGACCCAGGACGGGGGTGAGCAGCGCCGAGGAACTGAGCAGCGCCGCCGTGATGGAAACCTGCTGGGCCACCAGCCCCACCAGCGGCCCGCCGCCAATCTGCCCGATGGCGTCCACCTGACTGCTCATGGAAAGCACGGTAGCGCGCACCTGTGAATCCAGGCGCTGGTTCACCCAGGCGGTGTACAGCGGCTCCACCCAATTGCGCAGCACCGAAATGATCAAATACAGCAGCAGCGCGGCTGGAAGCCAACGCGTCACGGCAAAACCCGCCAGGCTGAGCACAATCCCCGCGCTGGCCGCCGCGATCCAACCCGCCAGACTGCGCAGGCGGGTCACATCCACGCGGCGCTGCACCATCTCCACCGCGGCCACCGAAAGCAGCATGGCCGTCCCGCGCAGCAGGCCCATCCACACCACCGGTTCGGCCCACGGAAAGCTGTAATTTTGCAGCAGGTGCGCCACCCACAGACGGTCAAAGCCCTCGCTGTACAGGCCGTAAAACAGCCCAATCCACAAGATGGCGCGCAAGGCCGGGCGCTGACGAACCGTGCGCAGGCCGCCGCGGAAGGTCTCGAACATATTGCCCCAGGTGGTGCGCTCGGCGCTGGGGGTGGGCTTAAAGCCGTTTTCGGGCATGGTGAAAATCAGCCCCAGCCCCAGCAAGGCCATCAGCGCACCGCAGGCCACCAGCGGAAAGGCCAGGTTGACCCGCCCCAAGAGGGTTCCGGCCGCGATGCCCGCCAGGCCGGTGAGCATTTCCAGTTGGCGCGCCCGCAGGAAGGCCTGGTTGGCGCGTTCTTCGCCGATCTCATCGCTGATCCAGGCTTGCAGCGCCCCGCTGGTGAAGGTGTAGCCCACCCCCCACAATACCTGGGCCAGCAAGATGGGCACAAAAAAGGGCAGCAGCCCTTCGGTGATGAAGCCCGCTCCCACCAGAAACAGGCCGATGATGATGGACAGGCGGCGGCTGAAGCTGTCGGCCACCACGCCGGTGGGCACTTCGAAGAGGAACACCGCCGCCTCCAGGGTGGTGCCCACCAGCACCAGCTGCAGCGGGTTGAGCCCCGCCACGGTCACCTCGTACAGGCTGGCGACGGTGAAGGCCATTGAAAAACCGAAAGCGGTCAGACCGCTGTAGATTAAGAACAGGGGGTAGGCTGCGGTGCGTTTTATCAAGAGGATGTGTCCAAAAATGGGATCTTAAAAGACAAACCACAGGGCAGCGGCCAGCGCCCCGCTGAGGGTGCACAGGGTGTTGACCCAGTCGTTGCCCAGCCAGCTCAGGCCGCGCAGGCGGGTGGTGGGCGTGCCGCACAGGTGCAGGGGATGGCGCTCGGTCTCTTTGCCGCAGGCCGGGCAGTGATAAATGGCCTGCAGGGTGGCGCCCAGGAGCGAATCCACCAGGCTGCCGGCCAGACCCGCTAGGGTCACGGCCGCCAGGGCCGCGGCGATCTGCTCCCAGCCCAGGGCCAAAAGACCCCCAGGCCAAAACAGCACCGCCAGCAGGGCGATGAACAAGGCCCCGCTGCCGGCCGCCAGCGTGCCAGCCGCGCTGATGCCGCCGGAGGTGCCGCGCTCCACGCGCTGGCCGGTGGTGATCAGCCGCGGCGCGCTGCGGCTCAACACGCCCAATTCGGTGGCCCAGGTGTCCGCGTTAGCGGCGGCCAGCGCCCCGGCAAAACCGGCCCACGGCCAAAGCGCCTGTGGAAAGAGCACATGCAGGATCACGAACAGACCGGCGATGCCCCCGTTGGCGGCCACCTGGGCGTAATCGCGCTGGGAACCTTTCGAAAATTTCTCGTTGAGGGCTTCCTTGCGGCGGCCCGCGAAGCGCGACAGCCCGCTGGAAGACACAAAAAAGCCCACCAGCAGCACCGCCCAGCCCAAACCACCCAGGCCAAACACCACCGTGCCCAAAACGGCCGCGGCCAGCGCCCCCGAACGGCTGAGGCTGCGCGCGCGGTAGGCCGCCAGGGCGATGACCACGGCGGCTGCCAAACCGATGACCAGTTGTATCGCGTTGATCTTCATGGGCGTGTCACCTTTCGGGCCCGATTATAACAGGCCGGAGCGTCAGAGATGAAAAAACTCCCCTGGCGTTTTGGGCCGGGGGAGTCGGTCGGTTCACAATCGGTCAGCCGTTGGCGGGGCCGTTGTAGAAAATCGGCAGGAAGAAGGTCCAGGCCAGCACCGCCAGCGAACCGATCCAGGAAATATGCACGCCGTAGGCGGCGAAGGGGCCGCCCAGGGTGTAGACCCAGATGATGAAGGACACGGCGGAGATGACCACATGCCACCAATCCACCGCCAGTTTTTTCTTGGGGTCTCGTGTGCCGAAAATGCGCAGCAGCACCACGCCGACGAGGCAAATGACCGACCACACCAGCAGGCCCACCTTTTGCTCGCTGGGGATCAGGCCGCTGCCCACCAGGTAGAGGCTGATGGCTTCGCCGGGCAGCAGCTTGGTGAGCTTTTCCAGGAAAAATTCGAACTGCTCTTTGGTGCTGGCGGCCGGAGCCGCAGCCGTGACGGGCGCCGCGGCCGCCGCTGACCCGGGGCGGTCGTGCCGCCGGGCGGCGGCTTCTCTTCGGGCGGTAACAGCAGGGCTGACAATACGATAGGGTGCAGACATCCACAACCTCCCTGTTGACTAAACCCTGCCCGTCCGCGGGCGGCAAGGCAGGCTGGACACTTCAGAATCAGTATAGCACAGCGCTGAAAAAACACGCGCTGAAGGAGGGCATGAGTCACCAGGGGAAGGTTACAGCAGCAGAATCAGCACCGCCGCGAAGAGCAAAATCCCCGCCGCCACACTGCTGATCCACAGCAGGTAGGCTACCGGGCGATTTTCGGGCAGGCGAAAGAAAAACAAACCCAGGAGTAAATTAAAGCCGTAGGTCAGCGCGCCCAAGACCGGCAGCAGCAGCGCTCGTTCCGGCGGCCCGGCTTGCAGGGGCAGGCCGCGAGCGTCGTAGCCCAAAGCCACCGGCCCATGCCCAGGGATGAGTACCCCCGCGGTGATGAACATCACCACCATCACCCCCAGCCCCGCGGCCAGCAGAACGCGCGCAAAGGGCTCGCCCCACACGTTCTGCACAAAGGCCGCCGGACGAGCGGAAAGCGGCTCGATGGGCGAGAGGCTGCCCATTTCCATCACCCGCTGAAAGGCGCTGAGGAATTCGCGCGGGTCTGCCGGAGAGATGACGTACACCTGCTGGCGGGTGGCCACCAGGATGAGCGTTTCGGCGTCCCCGGCCAGGTACTCCACCAGCCCCAGGCCCTCCACCATGCGCCGCCCCAAGATGCCCCCCGGCAGCGATAGCCCCGGCAGCGGCAGGGCATAGCCCAAATCCGCCGCGGAAAGCACCCATTCAACTTCCGGCAGGGGAATATCCTCGCCGCGCAGCCCCCAACGCAGCTTCAGCCCGTCGCGCTCCAACGTGTAGCTGGCCCGCAGCAGGGCGTAGCCGCGGTAGGCCGCTAGAACCGCCGGGGGCAGCAGCAGCACCGAGAGGAGCAGCAGCAGCACAAAATAGGCCCCCACGGCAGCCTGGGTGGCAAAGTACAGGCTGCCCGCGCTCACCCCCAACAGCAGCAGGGCCAGGCCAAAATGCAGCAGCAGGCCCTGGCGGCGAACGGGGGTGAAAATCTGTGCTTCGGACATACTCGCTTTGCCTACAGACAGCTCGCCAACGTGCGGCAGACGGCGTCTACCTGTTCTTCGCTCATCTTGCCGGAAAACGGCAGGGCCAGACCGCGCTCGCCCAGGTCTTCTGTCACCGGGAAGTCGCCGCGGCGGTAGCCGAAACGTTCCATCATGTAGGGCTGCAAATGGATGGGAGAGAAATAGGGCCGCACCGGTACGCCGCGCGCCCCCAGCCGTTCGGCCAGGGCTGCCCGATCGGCGCCCCGCGCCAGACGGATGACATACACAAACCAGCTCACCCGCGTGGTGGAAGGGATCAGCACGGGGGCTTCCACGCCAGGGATCTCGGCCAGACGCTCAGCGTACCAATCCGCCACCTGTTGGCGGGAGGTGAGCAGCTCGTCAATGCGCGCCATCTGGGCCGCGCCCAGGGCCGCCGAGAGTTCATCCAGGCGGTAGTTGTAACCCAGGTAGGTGTGTTCCAGCCAGGTGTCGCCGGGGGCGCGCCCCTGGTTGCGCAGGGCCTGCATCAGCGTGCTCATGCGCTCGTCGTCGGTGATCACCAGGCCGCCCTCGCCGGTGGTGATTTGCTTGTTGGGGTAAAAGGCAAACACCCCGCAGTCGCCCAGCGTCCCCGCCGGACGGCCCTTATACTCGGCCCCCAGGGCTTCGCAGGAATCTTCGATCAGGCTCAGGCCGTGGCGGGCGCTGATGCCGCGCAGGGCGTCGTAATCGGCGGGCTGACCAAACACGTCCACCGCCAGCAGGCTTTTCAAAGCCCCGGGCGCTTCGGCCCCGGTGCGCGGCAGCCAGCGCTGGGCCGCCGCCCCGCCCGCCTGTAAATCCTGGGCAGCCTGGGCGGTCTGTTCGACGTCCATGTTGCCGGTCACGGGGTCCACATCCACAAACACGGGCACGGCCCGTTCATAGAGCAGCGCGTTGGTAGAGGCCACAAAGGAGAAGGGCGTGGTCAGCACGCGGTCTCCGGCGCCCACCCCGCAGGCCAGCACACACAGATGCAGCCCGGCCGTGCCGGAATTCACCGCCAGGGCGTGGCGGCTGCCCGTGAAGCGCCGAAACGCCTCTTCAAAGGCCCGAATCTGCGGCCCCATGCTTAAATTGGGGGTCTGCAAAACGCTCAGCACCGCCTGGCGTTCGCTCTCGGTCAGATCCGGGGACGACATGGGAATGCGTGGGGGAGCTTGATAGTCCATGAGGCTGATTTTACACCTTTTTTGGCGCTTAAAAGCAAAGGCCGGGCATGACCCCGACCCTGGCTTTATCTTCTGAATGACAGCGGATTAGATCAACGCCAACAGCGGGGCGACGCGGCTGAATTCGTTCATGAGCTGATCGAAATCCATCATGCCCGTGCTGAACACCACCAGGGGCACAACCACGCAGCAGCAGCACAGCAGCACCAGGACCACAATCAAGATGATCCACAGGGTCTTGTTGCTTTTCTTCTCTTCAACGGGCGGAACAGCGGGGGGAGTATAATCATTCATTTTTGCCTTCTCCTTTGGGGTATCGGATGAAACCGGGGGGACTTCTTCGGGCGGCAGCGGCTCTTCCCATTGGGGTTTGGGGGCAGAATCCGCCGCGTCCGGTGCTGCTTTCTCTACTTTGGGAGCGAAGACCGTCGGGCTGCTGTTGGAGGGCGTTTCCGGCGGCACAGGCGGGTCGGTATCACGGGGGTCTTTATACTCGCTCACGGCTCCTCCTAGGGGACGTAGTAAAAACTGCTGTTGATCTCGTTCATGAAGGGCAGCATGCACAGGGGCGCAGAGATGGCCCCGGCGAAGATCAGCACGCCCAGGCACAGACCAATCAGCGCTAGAATGATATTGGCGTAGCCCAAAACCAGGCCAATGGTGGCCATGCCGTCACCGCTCACCCGGCCGTAGGATTTTTTGATCTCCCCTTTGGCCACATGGCCAAAAATGACCGCCAACAGCCCTCCCAGGCCGAACACACCCAGCCAGCCCAAAATGCCGCAGATCAGGCTGATGATGGCCGAACTGCTGGTGGTCACCGCCACGGGCGGGGGATATTGGGCGTTTGGGGGCGGATATGGAACCTGTGACATCCGTGCACCTCCCTCTCTGATTAAGATGATTGATTAATGCGCGGCCGCAGTACGGTTACTGCGCCGCCAGAACCACCAGATGACACCGGCCGTCAACAGCACCAACAGGCAGGCGATCACCACTGGGATGACCACCGCCAGGATGGAGATCAGGGTGGAGGTCAGGTCTTCCAAAATGCTCACGGGCACATTGCCCGCGCCGCCCGTGGCTGCGGTGACCGCTGGACGGACCGCCCCGGCCTTGACCGCATGTACGCCGCCCGCCACCAGCAAGCCCATGCCCATCGCCAGGATGGGGTGGATGTCGGTGATGACGTTGGCGCTGGCCGCAAAGGCCACCGCCCCCGCCGCCGGGCGCACGAAGGTCTGAATGGCGTCGTTGATGTGATTGACCGCCGGAAATTTATCCGCAAAAAATTCTACCAACGACAGGACCACCAGAATGCCGATGATCCACCAACTGCTGAGGGTATCCCACGGAGCGCGCAGGGTGATCAAGTTGGTAAAACGCGCCAACAAAGCCACGATGAGCAGCGGGATGTAGGCATTCAGCCCGGCGCTGGCCGATAAGCCAAAAGCGGTGAAAATGCCCAAAACTTCCATCTTCTTCTACCTCCCCAGCCCTTACAGGCCGGAAAAGAACCCGTTCCAGCTGCCCGTCAGCCAGTAGCGGGCGTAATCCAGCACGCCGGTTTGCAGCATGGCCACGAAAAAGCCCGCCGCCAACAGACCCGCCGCCTGACCCCAACGGGTGTAGGCGTTTTCTTTCTTCAAGACCAACGTCCACATCACACTGTAAATCAGGGTCAAGATGATCACCACCGTTAGCGCCGAGAGCAGCGCCAGCGGGTACAGCAAGATCGGATTCTCGCTCCACACCGCCGCGTCCACCACCAGCACCGCCGCCGTCAGAACGGCCATGTCGCGCCAGCCGGTCAATGCCGGGCGCGGGTCCCAGTCTACCCACAGGTTCTGGTTGACCAGCGGCACCAGCAGCGCTGCCATGCCCAACCCCATGCCCGAACCGGTCAGCAGCCGCAGCAGGTTGTGCGACTCGTACACCTGCGGTATGTTCGGAAAGAACTGCACATACGAGTTCAGCCCGTCCACGCCGAAGGCCGCCACGAACAGCCCCAACACGGCCACCACCCGCCAGGGCGGCATGCCGCCGCGTTTTCCCAGCCGGAACTGGTAGATCATGCCCACCAGCGCGCCCAGGTACATGCCGGAACAGCGCGCGCACAGGGGCACGGGGCGGTCGTCGAGGAAAAAGGAGCGCTGCGGAATGCGGTGGCAGACGGCATACCCCACCGCATCGGCCTTGCCCAGCAAACCGGGCGGAGTCAGCGCCAGCCACACCCCCAAAACCAAAAGGGCCGCCGCAAACGGGAGGTAGCGTAGGAATGGGAATGTGCGGCGCTGGGGCTGGGTTGGCGTTTCTTCCATTATGGTTCATTATAGAGGTGAATGGGCCTGCGCGCAAGTGCATTGGCACGCGCCACAAAATCGGGTATGATCCCCTTCAGTAAAGGAGATCCGCTTGAACCCTCTGCAGACTTTTGCCAAAACCATGCTGGCGGCTGCTCTGCTGCTGGGGGCTTGTGCCCCCGCGCCCGCCGCTCTTGCCCCCACCGCCGCCCCCGGCCAGCCCGCCGCACCCGCCGCCAACCCCGCTTTGCCCAGCCCCACCCTGGGCCCCACGGCTGCGCCCTCGCCCAGCGGCCCAGCGCTGAACCCCCTCACCGGCCTGCCCCCGGCCGCGCCAGAGCTGCTGCTGCGCCGCCCGGTGCTGGTGAAGGTGCAGAATGTGCCGCGCGAAGACCGCCCGCAGTGGGGCCTTTCGCAGGCCGATCTGGTGTTTGAATACTACATAGAATACGGCGACACGCGCTTTGCGGCCCTCTTTTACGGCCAGCAGCCCACCGCCGTGGGTCCCATCCGTTCCGCCCGCCATATTGATATCCCCCTGGTGCAGATGTACAAATCCTTTCTGATCTTTGGCGGCGCGTACGATGAGCTGTTTGACCTGCTGTTGGAATCTGATTTTCAGGAGCGCCTGATCCGCGAAGGCCCCAACACCGCCCCGGCCCTCTTCCGTTACGATCCCACCGGCCGCAACAGCCTGCTGGTGAACCTCAGCCTGCTGCCGGAGGTTTACCAGCGCTACGGCATGGATGACAGCCCGCAGGAGCTGAACGGCATGGTCTTCAGCGCCGCGCCGCCCGCGGGGGGTGAAAAAGCCGAGCGCGTGTTTGTGCGCTTTTCGGGCGGCATGTACAACCGTTGGGATTACGACCCCGCCAGCGGGCGCTATTTGCGTTTCGCCGACGCTCAGGACGACCTGAACCGCGACAAGCCGGTGTACACCGCCGCCGTGGACCGCGCCAACGGTCAGCCGATCGGCGCGGAGAATGTGGTCGTGCTGTGGGTGCCGTATGAGCGCGTTAAGGCCGGGGCCGAGGTGTATCAGGCCGAACTGCTGGGCAGCGGCCCGGCGGACCTGGCCCGCGACGGCCAGCTCTTCCGCGTGCGCTGGCAGCGTGACGCGGCGGAAGATGTGCTGCGTCTGGTGGATGAGAGCGGACAGCCCGTGCCCATGAAACCCGGCCAGACCTGGTTCTCGCTGTTGGAGGATGACAGCGCCGTGCGCCAGGAGGGCGCTGACTGGGTTTTCACTTTCCAACCGGTGCCGTAGCCTCGCTTTGCGCTGATCCCTGGCGGATGCAATAAAACCCAGGTTAAACCCAACCGAGGGCCTGCACGCGCAGACCCTCGGATTTTTTTGATTTTTCCCGCGGGTTATTCCTGCCAGCTCTGGATGAGGGCGGCCACGAGGGCGGTGCGTTCGGCCAGGGACGGAACCATAATGAATTCGCGGTCCGAATGGGCGCCGTCGCCCACCGCCCCCAGACCGTCCAAGACGGGCACGCCCAGCGGGGCGACAAAATTGGCGTCCGAAGCGCCCCCCACGGCTTCTTCGTTCAGGAAAAAGCCCAGCTGCACCGCCAGGGCGAAGGCTTTGGCGTAGCAGACTTCCATCAAGGTGTCGCGCGGCATGGGCGGGCGGTTCAGCTCGTAGCGCACGCGCACTCCGGTTCCCACCACCTGGGGGGTGCGGCTGCGCGCCCATTCCTCCAGGCGGAGGGCCTCTTCCATCTGCGTCACACGGAAATCCACCTCGGCCTCAGCCGCATCGGGGACCACGTTGCTGCGCGTGCCCCCGCGGATGACCCCCACGTTCACGGTGGTGCCCCGGCTGTAATCCGTGAGGGCCTGGGCGGCCAGGATGTGGTGGGCCAGCTCTTCGATGGCGTTGCGCCCCTCGGCGTGGGCTGCCCCGGCGTGCGCTGCCGTCCCCTGGGTCTCGATCCTCAGGTCGCCGACCCCCTTGCGCGAGGTCTTGATGGCTCCGCTGGGGGTGGCCGGTTCCAGCACCAGCACGGCCCGCGCCTGTGCAGCCAGTTTTTCAATCAGCGCCCGCGATGACGTGCTGCCGATTTCTTCATCGGAGTTGATCAGCAGCTGCACGGGCAGGCCCGGCCCGCCGGGGGTTTCGTGCAGCGCGCGCAGCGCGGTGACGGCCATGGCGATGCCGGCCTTCATATCCAGCACGCCTGGCCCATAGGCCCGCTCTCCCTCCACGCGGAAGGGCCTTTGCGCGGTGGTGCCCAGGTCAAACACGGTGTCCATGTGGCAAAGGATCAGCAGCGGGCGATCATCCCCGCCCCAGCGGTAGAGCAGATGGTTTCCGCTTTGCGTCTGTGGAAAGGTTTCCACCGTGCCGGGCAGGCCGCCCAAAATCTCCGCCAGCCGCCGTCCCAGGGCGTCCACGGCGGGTTTCTCGGTGGAGGGCGATTCGCAGTTCACCAGCTCGCCCAGCAGCGCCAACATTTCCGCCTCACGGCGGGCAAAGAACTCAATGGGCAGGTGTGACATGATGTCTCTCCTCTTGTTTTTCCAATAAATAGGCCGGGCCGCCCACACGGGTGAAGCCGGTAAGGGCGTAGCCGCGCTCAAAATAATGCAGAAAGAGCTGGCGGCTGTGCAGGCGCCATTCCAGGGCGAGCTGAGGGTCGTTGTCGGCCAGGCGGGTGAAGCGCTCTGGCAGGCGCAGCAGCAGCCGCGGCGCAGTCAAGCCCAGATAAAGCGCAGTGGGCTGACCGTCGGCCACCACGTTCACCGGCTCGGCGTCCGCAAAGCCCGCATCCGGCGGGGTGCCCAGGGCCAGGGCTGCCGTCCGCGGGCTGGCCAAGGGCCAATCCACCAGCAGCCGGTCGGTGGGCGCACCGCTGTCAATGCCCTGCATGGTGCCGTAATAATCCACCAGATATTCGCGGCTGGAGGCCCCCAGGTGGCGGATGTTCAGCTCGGCGTTCTCCGCCCGCAGCGGGTCCACCGTCCACTGCACCAGGGTCACGCCGCGCTCCAGGCACCAATCGCGCTGGAACCATTTGAGGGCCGCACCAATGCCCTGGCCGCGCCATTCGGGCAGCACCGCCAGGCGGTGAGAATGCTGCACCTCCGGCTCACGCGTGGGCAGGCTGAAGCTGAAGCCCACCATGCGCCCGTCCGGCGCAAAAGCCCCCGCCACCAGCCCCCCGCTGAATTGGACGGCGATGAGCACCTCTTTGCACTCCGGGTAGGTATCGGCCCCCCACACGGCCAACTGCACCTGTTCGGCCTCCACCATCTCACGCGCCCCGGCCAGCTCGCGCAGGGTCAATTTGCCCCGTGAGGTGTCCAGCTCTCTCATGGGCGGAATTCCTCGCGCGACAGGGTGAGCTGATCGACATAGGCCATGTCCAGGGTCACGCCAATGCCGGGGCCAGCAGGAACGGGCATCATCCCGTTTTGGGTCTCCAGGGCTTCGTTGACCAGGTCGCGCTTCCAGTAGCGGCTGCTGGAGCTGGTGTCGCCGGGCTTGCGGAAGTTTTCCAGGGTGGCCAGGTGGATATTGTGGGCCCGCCCCACCCCGCTTTCCAACATGCCGCCGCACCACACCGGCGCGCCAAAGGCCGCGGCCACGTCGTGTACGCGCCGCGCCTCCAACAGGCCGCCCACCCGCCCAACTTTAATGTTAATCACCCGCCCCGCGCCGGATTCGAGGGCCTTGCGCGCATCCGCCGCGCTTAAAATGGATTCATCCAGGCACAGCGGGGTGCGGATTTGGGCCTGCAGTTTGGCGTGGTCGTGCAGATCGTCATAGGCCAGGGGCTGTTCCATGTAATCCAGGTCAAAGGCATCCAGGGCGCGCAGGGTGGGCAGGTCGCTGAGGGTGTAAGCCGAATTGGCGTCCACGGTCAAATCGGCCTGCGGAAAAGCCTCGCGCACCGCCGCCACCACATGCACATCCCAGCCCGGCTTGATTTTGAGCTTGACGCGCTTGTAGCCCTGGGCCAAATGCGCCCCGGCCAGGTCGCGGGTGGCCTCTGCCGAGGGCTGAATGCCCAGGCTGACCCCCACGGGAATTTGCGTGCGCGTGCCCCCCAACAGCCGGTAGAGCGGCAGGCCCAACTGCTTGGCCCACAGGTCCCAAACGCCCATCTCCAGCATGGCCTTGGTCATGCGGTTGCCCCGAAACGGCGCCAGACGCTCCATCACCTCCTGGGGGTGCTGCAAATCCACCCCCAAAATGCGCGGCAAAAAGACTTCGCGCAGCAGGGCCAGCGCGCCGGGGATGAACTCCTCGCGGAACATGGGCTGGGGATCCATGACCCCTTCGGCCAGCCCCTCCAAGCCCTCGCCAAACAGGCGCAGCAGCGGCACGTATTTGTCCGTTTCCACGCCAAAGGAGGTTTCAAAGGGGTGCAGCAGCTGCAATTTGACAATGCGAATTTCGGCTCGTTCGATTTTCATGAGGGGCTATCCTGTGGTTCACAAATTCACCGGCGCAGCGGTGTCATCTTGATTGTAGCGGAGATTGGAGCGGGGGGCAAACCCTATACATCCTGAACCATGAGGTTTTGTTAACTTGACTTTTCGCATCGGATCAGGGATACTACTATCAATGGGGCACGCCTTTACACCCCCGCACGCATGCCATCTTTACGAACAGGAGGTGATGTCAACAATGGATAGTAGTTATCAACCCAGCGCTGCGGCATCCCTCCTGGCTTCTGTTTAGCCAACTGATGCCGCAGCCAAACGGAAGGCCGCCCACCTTGGGCGGTCTTCTTTTAAACAGCCCACATTCCCACCCCCGCGGGTTTGCTCGCGGACGCGGCTCTTACACTGCATTGGGAGGCACCCATGACCGATACTGTCCTTTGGTGGCTGCGGCGCGATCTGCGCCTGGAAGATAACCCCGCCTTGCGGTTGGCGCTCAACGGCGACCGCCGGGTTGTGCCGGTGTTCATTCTCGACCCCACTCTGATGGCGCGCCCCGCTGAAAAACGTCAGGCCTTCCTCTTTGCCGGTCTGCGCGCCCTGGATGCTGACTTACGCGACCGCGGCAGCCGCCTGGTGGTGCGTGAAGGCCCGCCTGTGGAAGTTCTGGCCCATCTGAGCGCCGAAAGCGGGGCCAGCGCCGTGTATGCTGAAGAGGACATCAGCCCCTACGCCCGCCGCCGCGACGCCCAGGCGGCCGCGGCCCTCACCCTGCGCCTGGTCACCGGCGCCACAGTGTTCCCCGCCGGGCAGGTGCGCAAGGCCGACGGCTCCCCTTACACAGTTTTCACTCCCTACAGTAAAGCCTGGAAAGCCCTGCCCTTCCCCGGCGCGCCCCAGCCTGCTCCGGCGCGCTTGCCCGCCGTGCCGGATGCGCTCACCTCCTTACCCATCCCCACCACCCCCGCCCCAGCGGATTTTCCCGCGGGCGAGGCCGAAGCCAACCGCCGACTGGGAGCTTTTCTGGACGAGCGCATCGCCGCTTATGCTGATACGCGCGACCGCATGGATCTGGAGGGCACCTCTGCCCTTTCGCCCTACCTGCGCTTCGGCATGCTCTCGGCGCGCAAGGCCGCCTGGGCTGCCCTGGAGTCCGCCCGGCTGGCTCCCCACCCCCAGGCCCGCCGCGGGGCCGAAACCTGGCTGAACGAGCTGATCTGGCGCGAGTTTTATCACGCCATTCTTTACGCCTTCCCCTTTGTGATGCAAACGGCTTTCAACCCCGGCTTGCGCGGCGTGCCCTGGCGAAACGCCCCTGCTGAGCTGGAAGCCTGGCAGCAAGGCCGCACGGGTTACCCGGTGGTGGACGCCGCCATGCGCCAGTTGGCTGCCACCGGCTGGATGCACAACCGTGCCCGCATGATCGTGGCCTCCTTCCTCACCAAAGACCTGCTGATCAACTGGCAGGCAGGCGAGCGATGGTTCATGCGCAACCTGGTGGACGGCGACCCGGCCGCCAACAACGGCGGCTGGCAGTGGGCCGCGGGAACGGGCACGGACGCCGCCCCGTATTTCCGCATTTTTAACCCCAGCCTGCAGAGCGCCAAATTTGACCCCCAGGGCGTGTATATCCGCCGCTGGCTGCCGGAACTGGCCCGCGCCTCGCTGGCGGGCCTGCACGACCCCAACCATTTGACCCCTGGCGAGCGCCGCGCCGCCAATTACCCCCCGCCCATCGTGGATCATGCCGCTGCCCGCGAACGCGCCTTGCGCCTCTACCGCCCGACTTAACTCCGCGCCCAGTGTACTAGATGTCTGGATATTCATCTGCCTGTTTCTCAGGTATAATTTTTTGCGCCCCTTATCCGCTGGAAGACCCTTAACCTTATGTGAGGACGAATGGCAGACCCCACCCTTTCCCTGACGGTCAATCAGCAGCCTCTCGAAATCCCCGAACGCTATTGGAACTGGTCTTTGCTGCGCTACCTGCGCGATGTGTTGGGCCTCACCGGAACCAAATGGTCTTGTGACAGCGAGGGCACCTGCGGGGCCTGCACGCTCATTGTCAACGGCAAGGCGCGCCGCGCCTGCCTGACGCCCATCAAAAACCTGTCTGGGGCGCGGGTGGAAACCATCGAGGCCCTGCAGATAAGCCCAGAGCAGATTCCTCACCCTCTGCTGCAAACCGTGGTGCAGGACGGCATTTTTCAATGCGGTTACTGCGCCCCCGGCGCCCTGCTTTCGGCCAAGGCTTTGCTGGACGAGAACCTGAACCCCACCGAAAAAGAGATCGAGCGCGCCCTCTCGACTGTCATCTGCCGCTGCGCCGGACTCAACCGCATGGACCGCTCTGTGCAGCGGGCGGCGGCCATTCTGCGCGGCGACCAGCCCAGCACCTGGACCCCCGCTGACACCGCCGCCGAAGAGCGCCTGTTGGCCCGCCTGACCGGCAAAATGCCCTACACGGCCGACCTGCGCTTCCCCAATATGCTCTATGCCCAGGCTGTGCGCGCCGGAGCTGCCCACGCCCGCCTCACCCGCCTGGATGTGTCGCAGGCCGAGAGCATGCCCGGGGTGGCGAAGATTTTGACCCGCAAAGAAGTGCCGGGGGCGAATGCCTTCGGCATTTTTGTTTTTGATCAGCCCATTTTCCTCAGCCCCGGCGACGAAGTGCGTCATGTGGGGGACGTGTTGGCGGTGGTTGTGGCCGAAAGTCCCGAGCAGGCCGCTGCCGCAGCCGCCGCGGTGGATTTTGCCCTGGAGCCGCTGCCAGTGCTCACCAGCCCCCAGCAGGCCCTGGCTGCGGACGCCCCCGTTCTGCATGAACGTCTGCGGCTGGCCCACCCGGAAGAGGCTAACGTGCTGGCCCACCACCGCACGCGCAAAGGGGATGTGGCGGAGGGTTTCGCCGCTGCGGATGTGATCGTGGAAGGTGAGTACAGCGTGCCCTTTGTGGAACACGCTTATATGGAAATCGAATGCAGCACCGCCGTGCCCGAAAGCGACGGGAGCCTCACCCTGTACTGCGGCACACAAGGCCCGATGGAAGACCGGCATCAGGTGGCCGCCGCCCTGGGCCTGCCCGAAGAGCGCGTGCGCATCGCCCACCAGTTCATGGGCGGCGGTTTTGGCGGCAAAGAGGACATCGCCGGACAGATCCACGCCGCCCTGGGGGCCTATCACACCGGTCGGCCGGTGAAAGTGCAGTGGACGCGGGCCGAGTCCCTGGCGGTCAGCACCAAGCGCCACGCCCTGCGCATGCGCTACCGCACCGGCGCCGACCGCAGCGGCAAGCTGACCGCCGCCGAAGCCTATATTGTCGGCGATACCGGCCCCTACGCCTCGGTAGGCGAGGCGGTGCTCTTCCGTGCCTGCGTATTTTCCTGCGGGCCGTATGTCGTTCCCCACGCTCAGGTGGATTCGCTGGCCGTGCACACCAACAACGCCGTCGCCGGGGCCTTTCGCGGTTTTGGCAGCCCCCAGGTGGCCTTCGCTTCTGAAATTCAAATGCAGAAGCTGGCTGACGCGCTGGGCCTGGACCCCATCGAATTTCGCCTGCGCAACGCCCTGGAAGTGGGGCAGGCCACCATCACCGGCGACATCCTCACCCACGAAGTCGGTGTGAGCATCAAGGCCTGTTTGCTGGCCGTGCGCGAGGCCCTGGCCAAAACCCCGCCCCCGCAACTGCTGCCGGGGGAAAAACTGGGGGTGGGCGTGGCTGCTGCCTACAAAAACGTGGGCCTGGGGCAGAATCTGCCCGATTCCGCCGGGGCCAGCGTGTCTCTGGAGGCGGATGGGCGTTTTTTGGTGCGCCACGGGGCCACCGACATGGGTCAGGGCATCAACGACGCCATTGTCATGATCACGGCGCGCGCATTGGGCATTCCCACCCAGGATGTGGCCGTCCACACCGCCGACACGCGCTACGACCCGCCCGGCGGGGTCACCACAGCCTCGCGCCAGACCTTCATCTCCGGCAATGCGGCTTTGCGGGCTGCCGAGGCCGTGCGCGAACAGCTCTGGAAAACTGTCTCGGAAGAATTTGGCGTGCCGGTGGAGGACCTGGCCCTGCGCGAACGGGCCTTTGTGCAGCTTTCCAGCGGGCGCCGCCTGATTGACCTGCAAACCCTGGCTGCCAGCGGCCCGCGCTTTGAGGCGCGCATCACCTACGACCCCCCCACCACCGCCGACCAACCTGGCTATTCACCCGCTCAGCCCACCGAAAAGCGCCCGCCGCTGCATTTTGCCTACGATTACGGCGTGCAGGCCGCTCTGGTGGCCGTGCAGCCCGAAACCGGCGCGGTACGCGTGCTCAAAGTGATCGCCGCCCACGATGTGGGCCGCACCATCTCGCGCCGCAACGTCATTGGCCAGATCGAAGGGGCCATTGTGCAGGGCCTGGGCTACGCCCTGAGCGAATCCTTTGTGGTGGAAAACGGCCTGCCGAAAACGCTGAAATTCAAAGACCTGGGGCTGCTGCGTTTTCGCGACCTGCCCGAAATTGAACCCATCATCATTGAAGACCCGCATGTGCTGGGGCCGTTTGGGGCCAAGGGTATGGGCGAATTGACCATCTCACCCACTGCTCCGGCGGTGGTGAACGCCATTCACGACGCGGTGGGGGTGTGGATGACGGAGCTGCCTGTGACCCCCGAGAAACTGCTGGCGGCTCTGCGCGCCGCCGCTGACCCAACCCTTTAATCCCCTCAGGAGGCAGGATGAAAACCATCGGAATGATCGGCGGCATGAGCTGGGAATCTTCGTTGGAATATTACCGCATCCTCAATCAGACCGTACACGCCCGCCTGGGCGGCCTGCATTCGGCCCGCTGCATCCTGACCTCGGTGGATTTTGCCGAGATCGAGGTTTTGCAGCGCGAAGGCCGCTGGGAAGAAAGCGGGCAGCGCATGGCAGAGGCGGCGGCCAGCCTGGAGCGCGCCGGGGCGGATGTGGTCATTCTGTGCACCAATACCATGCACAAGTTGGTAGACGACATCCAGGCTGCCATCCAGATTCCCTTCCTGCACATCGCGGACGCCACCGCCGAACGGGTGAAAGCTGCCGGCGTTCAGCGCATTGGGCTGCTGGGCACGCGCTTCACCATGGAAGAGGATTTCTACCGCGGCCGCCTGGAACAGCTGCACCAGCTTACCGTGCTCACCCCGCCCCCGGCCCAACGCGAAACCGTTCACCGCGTGATTTATGATGAACTGTGCCTGGGTCAAATCCGCGAAGAATCGCGCGCCGCCTACCGCGAGATCATCGCGGACCTGGCCGCGGCGGGGGCGCAGGGGATACTCTTGGGCTGCACGGAAATTGAGCTGTTGGTGCGTCCCGAAGACAGCCCTCTGCCGCTCTTCCCCACCACGCGCATCCATGCCGAGGCGGCTGTGGATTGGGCCTTGACGGCCTGACCCCCAAGCGGCCAAAATCATATTACAATAGACCCATGAAGTGGACAATTCGCGCTGTGCTGTGGACGGCGGTGGGCGACGCCCTGGTGCTGCTGGGGGTGTCTTTGGCGGGTTTTGCCACCCACCAATCCAACCCGGCGGGCGGGCGCCTGCTGGCGATGGTCGTGCCGCTGCTGGCAGCCTGGGGGCTGACGGCCTTCCTGGGCGGCCTGTACCAACCGGGGTGGGTCACCTGGAAAAGCACGGCCTGGCGCGCCGTCTTGGCTGGCATCGCCGCGGGCCCCCTGGCCGCCGTCTTGCGCGGATTATGGCTGGGGAGCGCGCCGGTGATACCGGTGTTCGCGCTGGTGCTTTCGGGCACAACGGCGTTGGGAATGGGCTTATGGCGAATTCTAGCGATGTGGCTGTTCAAACCGAAGGGACGCGCATGAACACAGATGAACACAGCCTGGTTCAACAGGCCTGCGCGGGCGACTTGGACGCCTTTAACCAACTGGTGCTGCAATATCAGGGGTTGGCCTATAACGTGGCCCTGCGCATCCTGAGCGACGACGCCGCGGCCGAGGATGTGACCCAGACCGCTTTTATTGCCGCGTACCGCAGCCTGAGCAGCTTCCGCGGGGGGTCCTTCCGCGCGTGGGTCATGCGCATGGTCACCAACGCCTGCTACGACGAGCTGCGGCGGCGCAAGCGGCGGCCCACCACCCCTCTGGAGCCGCTTTCGGACGACGGCGAAGAAGAAATCGAATCCCCGGCCTGGCTGGCGGATGACGGCCCTTCGCCGGAGGATCAGGTGGCGCAGGGCGAACTGGAAAAAGCCATCCAACACTGCCTGCAGGGGCTGCCGGATGAATTCCGCGCTGTGGTGGTGCTGGTGGATGTGCAGGGTTTGGACTATCTGGAGGTTTCGGAGGCGGTGCGCACGCCCCTGGGGACGGTCAAGAGCCGCCTGGCTCGCGGGCGGGTGCGGCTGCGCGACTGCCTGCAGGGCTTCTGGGAACTTTTGCCGCCCCAGTTTCGTCAGGTACTTGAGGGACGCGCATGAAACCAACACTTACCCCCCAAGACTGGGCACAACTTTCTGAATATCTGGACGGCCAGCTGGGAGCTGAGGCCGCGCGAAAGCTGGAAGCCCGCCTGTCGCTGTCAGCAGAGCTGCGGCAAGGGTTGGAAGACTTAAAACACACGCGCGCCATGCTGCGCGCGCTGCGCCCTCACCCCGTTCCCCACAATTTCACCCTGACGCGCGCTATGGCGGCGGAAGCTCGGCGCGTTTCGCGCTGGTTCCCGGTGCTCAGCTTCTCATCGGTCATCGCCACCCTGTCGGCGGTGGTGCTGATGGGGCTGCGCCTGCTGCCCCTCTCGGCCCCTAACTTGATGGCCGCCCCCGCGGCGGCCCCCGCGCCGATGATGATGGAAAGTATGGATGCTGCCTCGGCCCCGGCTGAGGCGGGCGCGGAAATGGCCGCTGAACCCACGCCCATGATCATCACCTGGGGTTTCCAGGGGGTTCCGGGCTTTGGCATGGGCGGCGGTGGTGGTGACACGATGGGCCGCGGCGGCGGCACGGAGATGGAAGATGCAATGCCTGTGCCCGCCCCCGCCGAGTTGGCCGCGCCAGCTGCACCAGAGGGCGAAATGACCGCCGCGGACGCAGTCCCCACGGAGCTGCCCGCTGAGCCTGAGGGAGCAACGGCTGCCGCGGAACCAGCCCCCACGGAGGTGCCCGCTGAGCCGCCGTCTGCCAAGGAAGCCCCTACCGTGCCGATGGAAGCCCCCACGGAAGTGCCCCTTCAAAGTGGGGATCTGATCCTGGGGCTGCCCGCGCCGGAGGAACAGGGCCAGATGCTGGTTCCCCAAAGCAGCGCTGCGGCAGAGGCCTATGCTGCGCCCAGTGAGAACCGCGAAAGCCAGGAGAGCGCCTACCCCACTGCGCAGCCGTGGGTTTTGCCCCTGAGTCTGCTGACTCTGGGGGTGGGGCTGGGCCTGGCCGCCTGGCAGGTTCGGCGCCGTTAACCGATGCAAGACGACCCCTTTCGTTTTTGCCCGTATTGTGCTGCCCCGTTAACGCAGGAAATGCGCTTTGGGGAGCTGCGCCCGGTGTGCCCGGCCTGCGGCTATATTCATTTTGCGGACCCCAAAGTGGCGGTGGGCGTGCTGGTGGAAGGGGAGGCGGGCGTGCTGCTGGTGCGGCGCGTTAACGAACCTCTGCGCGGCCTGTGGAGCCTGCCCGCGGGCTTTGTCAACGCGCATGAAGACCCCCAGCGGGCGGCGGAGCGCGAATGTTGGGAAGAAACCGGCCTGCGCGTGCGCGTCACCGGCCTGGTGACGGTTTTGGCTGGGCGTGAACACCGCCGCGGGGCGGATATTTTCATCATTTACCGCGCGGAGGTGCAGGGGGGAACCCTGGCGGCGGGGGACGACGCTGACAGCGCCGCCTTTTTCCCTCGCGGGGGGCTGCCGCCGCTGGCTTTTTACGCCACCCGGCACGTACTGGGCCTGGGGGCTGAGGACGAAGGCCGCCCCGCTCCGCCCGAGCTGTAAATGGGCTGCTTATGTTACAATAGGGTTGTACGTTTGTTCTGAGAATCCTTCTCGTTCCGGTGCGGCCCTGGCATGTGTGCAAACCTTCCCCTAGACCAGATTTTGCAGGGTGACTGCGTTGAGATCCTCGAACGTCTGCCGGAAAAATCGGTAGATTTGATCTTTGCAGATCCCCCCTACAATTTGCAGCTTCAGAAGGAACTCTGGCGGCCCAATCAGACCCGCGTGGACGCGGTGGATGACGATTGGGATCATTATGATTCCCTGGAGGCGTATGACGCCTTCTGCCGCCAGTGGATCGCCGCCTGCCGCCGCGTGCTGAAAGACACGGGCACGCTGTGGGTCATCGGCTCGTATCACAATATCTTCCGCATTGGGGCCTTGCTGCAGGACCTGGGCTTCTGGTTCCTCAACGATGTCATCTGGATCAAGACCAACCCCATGCCCAATTTTCGCGGGGTGCGCTTTACCAACGCGCATGAGACCCTGCTGTGGGTGAGCAAATTCAAAGGGGCGCGCTACACCTTTAACCACCACGCGCTGAAAGCCCTCAATGACGATCTGCAAATGCGCAGCGACTGGCTGCTGCCGATTTGCAACGGCCCGGAGCGCATCCGCCACAACGGGCAGAAAGCTCACTCCACCCAGAAGCCCGAGGCGCTGCTCTACCGCGTGCTCACCGCCGCCAGCTGCCCGGGGGATGTGGTGTTGGATCCATTTTTCGGCAGCGGCACCACCGGCGCGGTGGCCAAAAAACTGCGCCGCCATTGGATTGGCATTGAGCGCGAGGCGGAATACATCCGCGTGGCCGAAGAACGGCTGGCGCAGGTGCAGCCGTTGAGCGAAGAGGACGCAGTGTACGCGCTGGAAGGGCGCGCCCCGGCCAAAACCCGGCGGCTGCCCTTTGGACGGCTGTTGGAGGCCGGGCTGCTGCAGCCGGGGCAGAGCCTGTATTACCGCGGCGAGCGCGCTCAGGCGGCTCAGGTGCGCGCGGACGGGCGGCTGATGCTGGACGGGCTGTGCGCCTCGATCCACGGCCTGGCCTCGCAGCTTTCGGGCGGCGCGCCCGCCAACGGCTGGCTGGCCTGGTATTACGAAGATGAAAACCAACGCCTGTGCGTGATTGATGAACTGCGTCAGCGCCTGCTGGCGGATTCTCACGGCGCAGCCTAAGGAGGAAGCGGTGTCTCCCAGTAAACCCACGCCGCGCAAAGCGGCCCCCAAATCCATGGCCAAACCGGTCTCCAAAGGCGCGGCCAAGCCTGCCGTGCGCCCGCGCAGCGCGGCTAAACCCGCCCGGCAAAGCAAATCCGCGGGGCTGCTTTCACGCCGCAGCGGACGCCGCTCTTCTTCACCCCCCCCTGCGCCCCGGCTGCCCTCCTGGCAGTTCCAGGGGCTTTCCGCCGAGCGCAAGCTGGATATTTTGGGGGGCGCGCTGGCCCTGGTGGGGCTGCTCAGCCTGCTGGCCCTGCTCTCTTCGGAAAACGGCCTGCTGACCGGCTGGTGGGTGACTTTCTTATACAAGGCGGCGGGTTGGGGGGCTTTGGTGCTGCCGGTGCTGCTGGTGGGCTTTGGACTGTGGCTGGTGTTCCGCAACGTGGAGCGCCTGCCGGTGCTTTCGGGGGAGCGCAGCCTGGGGTTGATTTTGCTCTTCCTGAATCTGCTGACCTGGCTGCATCTGCTGTTTGGCGGCGGCTGGGAACTGGCCAGCGCGGGCCGCGGCGGTGGGTATGTGGGCGGCGCGCTGGAGCGGCTGCTGGTATCCACCCTGGGCGGGCCGGGGGCGGTGGTGGCCCTCATCGCCTGGCTCATTTTGGGACTGGCCCTGGCGCTGGATGTGACTGTTCCGGAGCTGCTCGGTTGGCTGCGGCCCCTGTGGGAACGGGTGCGGCAGCCCGCGCCGGAGGCCGAAAGCCGCTCAACGGCGGCCAGCACGCCCGCGGGGGAACCCCCCGTATATACGCCCCTGCCGCCCGAATACGCGCCCCTGCCCCAGCGCAGCGGCGGCGTCCGTCCCGCGCCCGCGGGTCAAAGCCCGCTTCCAGCGGCGGCAGAGCCCACCCCGGCGGGGGCGGTGAGCGAGGCATCCCAGACAGCAGAAGGTGCGCGCCCCGCGGCGGCGCCAGTTCCGGCGGTGTCCATCGCCTGGACTCTGCCCGCAGTGGAGGACATTTTAGACCCGCCCACCCCGGCGGCGGTGCAGAACACCAGCAACCAGGAGCGGGCGCGGCTGATTGAAGAGACCCTGGCTTCCTTTGGCGCCCCCTGCCATGTGGTGGAGGTCAACCCCGGCCCCACCGTGACCCAGTTTGGGGTGGAGCCAGATTTTGTGGAGACGCGCACCGGCCGCACGCGTGTGCGCGTGGGCAAGATCGCCAGCCTGGCGGATGATTTGGCCCTGGCTTTGGCCGCCCCGCGCATCCGTATTCAGGCCCCCGTGCCCGGGCGCAGCTATGTGGGCATCGAAGTGCCCAATTTGGAAATCAGCCGCGTGAGCCTGCGCGAGGTGATCGAATCGGAACGTTTCCAACGCCTGCGCTCCGGCCTGCGCTTTGCCCTGGGCAAGGATGTGGCCGGGCACCCGGCGGCCTACGACCTGTCGGCCATGCCGCACCTGCTCATCGCGGGCACCACCGGTTCGGGCAAATCGGTGTGCGTGAACGCCATTTTGGCCGGTTTTCTGCTGAACAACACCCCTTCGGATCTGCGCCTGGTGCTGGTGGACCCCAAACGGGTGGAGCTGACCGGCTACAACGGCATCCCCCACCTGCTGGCTCCGGTGGTGGTGGAGGCCGATCGGGTCATCGGCGCGCTGCAGTGGATGATGCGCGAGATGGACAGCCGCTACCACAAGTTTTCGCGCAGCGGCGTGCGCAATATTCAGGAATTTAACACCCGCTTCCCTGCCGAAAAGCTGCCCTATCTGGTGGTGGTGATTGACGAGCTGGCCGATTTGATGATGCTTTCGCCGGACGAAACCGAGCGCACCATCACCCGCCTGGCGCAGCTGGCGCGCGCCACCGGCATTCACCTGATTTTGGCCACGCAGCGCCCTTCGGTGGACGTGGTGACCGGCCTGATCAAGGCCAATTTCCCGGCGCGGGTGGCCTTTATGGTGGCTTCGGGCATTGACAGCCGCGTCATTTTGGATCAACCTGGGGCTGAGCGCCTGTTGGGGCGCGGGGATATGCTCTTCCAGGCCCCCGACGCCTCGGCGCCGGTGCGCCTGCAGGGTGTGTATGTTTCCGATGTGGAAATTCAGCGGGTGGTGGATTATTGGCGGGATGAGTCGGCGCGTTTGGGTTCAACTTCGGGGACGCCGCAGCCCATGTCCTCCGGCGAATGGATTCCGGCGGGCGTACCGCTGCATCAGGGAGCGCTGTGGGAGGATATGGAAGAGGGCGGCGATCCTTTGATGAAGGACGCGGTGGATCTGGTGCGGCGCGAGGGGCGGGCCTCCATCACCATGCTCCAGCGGCGCATGCGCATCGGCTACACCCGCGCGGCGCGTTTGATTGACGCGATGGAAGAAAAAGGGATTGTGGGCCCGGTGCAGCCCAACACCCAGGTGCGCGAGGTGTTGGATTACGGCCCCACCGCGCCGCCGGAGGACGACGGCGCCTGAGGCTGCCTCAGCCCAATTCGTACACCAACAAGACCGCCGCCGCCAGGGCGGCGGTTTCCATACGCAGGATGCGCGGCCCCAGGCTGAGCGGCTGGCAGCCGCTTTGGCGCGCCTGCTCCACCTCGGCGGGGGTAAAGCCCCCCTCGGGGCCGATGAACACGGCGGCGGTCTGGCCGGGGGCGGGGGACAGGCCGCGCAGGGCTGCGCGTAGGCCGGTTTGCTGTTCCTCCTCCCAGGCGATCCAGCGCAGGCTGGCTGCCTGGGCGCTTTTCAGGGCGCCAGCCCAGGGCAGGGGGGCCGCCACGGGGGGAATGCGCCCGCGGCCGCTTTGCTCGGCGGCTTCCTGCACGATCTTTTGCCAGCGCGGCAGCTTTTTGTGCGCGTCCTGGGCGTCCTGCACCAGGGAGCGGGTGGAGACAAAGGGCACAAAGGCCGAAACCCCGGCTTCGGTGCATTTTTGCAGCGCCCATTCAAATTTTTCGCGCTGGGTGAGGGCCAGGTAAAGGGTCAGGTGCAGGGCGGGTTCGCCCGCGGCTGCCTGGCGGCTGAGCACCTGCCCCAGGTCGTCCCCGGTTAACTGCACGCGGTACTGCCAGCCCTGGTTATCCAGGGCCAACACCTCGGCCCCGGCCCCCAGGCGCAGCACCCGCCGGATCTGATGGGCGGTTTCGGGGGGGAAATGCACGGTATCGGCCTGGAAGGCTTCGGGCGGCAGGAAAAAGCGGTGCATGGGGGTCTCAGTCCTCGGCCGGTTGGCGCGGGTATTTGTTGCGCTTGCCCGGTTTGGGGGCAGGTTCGGCCCCGTCCTCACCTTCGGCTTCGGGCTCAGCCGCGGCGCCTTCGATGACCACGGTGTATTCGCCGCGGGGCGGGACGGCCTGCAGGTGGGCGATACATTCGCTCAGCCGCCCGCGGAAAACGGCCTCGAACATTTTGGTCAGGTCGTTGGCCAGGGCGGCGCGCCGGTCGCCGAACACGGCCTGGGCGTCTTCCAAAAAGCTCACTAGGCGGTGGGGTGATTCGTAAAAGATGAGGGTGTGCGGGGAGGTTAAATCCACGGCCAAAAAACGGCGGCGGGCGCCGCTTTTGCGCGGGGGGAAACCGCGAAAGGTGAAGCTGTGCACGGGCAGGCCGGAGAGCACCAGGGCAGGGATGACCGCGGTGGGGCCGGGGATGGCCGTGACGGGCAGACCCTCGGCCAGCACGCTGCGCACCAGCACGAACCCAGGGTCGCTGACCGCCGGGCTGCCCGCGTCTGTGACCACCGCCACGGATTGGCCGCTGCGCAGGGTGTCCAAAATGCGCGGCAGGGCGCGGATTTCGTTGTATTCGTGGAAGGCCATCTGGGGCTTTTTGATCTCAAAGTGCTTGAGCAGGAAACCGGTGGTGCGGGTGTCTTCGCTGACCACCAGGTCCACCGTGCGCAGGACTTCCAGCGCGCGCAGGGTGATATCGCCTAAATTGCCGATGGGGGTTGCCACCAGATAGAGCATACGTGTGCGCCTCACAGGGTGGGATTGCTTGCAGTATATCACGGATTACGGGCGGGGCTGACTGGGGTAATTTGAAATTCTTCCCGTTTACCTTTATAATCACCCCCAGGAGGTCACCATGCCTGCAAACCCTACTCGTGATCGTGTGGATCCACAAAAATTGGATACCACCCCTCTGCGCCGCCCGGATTGGATCAAAGTGCGCGCGCCGTCGGGTGAAACGTATGAATGGCTTCAATCCTTGATGCGGCGCAAGGCGCTGCACACGGTGTGTGAAGAAGCGGGCTGCCCAAATATGGGTGAGTGCTGGGGCAGCGGCACAGCCACGTTTTTAATTATGGGTGATATCTGCACGCGCTCGTGCGGTTTCTGCGATATTAAGCACGGCCAGCCGCAGGCCATGGACTGGCTGGAGCCGGAGCGGGTGGGGCAGGCGGTGAAGGCCATGGGCCTGCGCCATGCCGTGATCACCAGCGTGAACCGCGATGAGCGCAAAGACGGCGGCGCGCCGATTTTTGCGATGGTCATCCGCCGCATCCGCGCCCTGCAGCCCGGCTGCTCCATTGAGGTGCTGATTCCGGATTTCAAGGGCAGCCCTTCCGCCCTGGATATCGTCATGCAGGCCCGGCCGGAGATTTTGAACCACAATGTGGAGACGGTTCCGCGCCTGTTTAAGCAGGTGCAGCCGCAGGACCGTTACGAATGGTCTCAGGCCACCCTGACCAACGCCAAGCGCATGGATCCCGAGGTGCTGACCAAATCGGGCATGATGGTGGGGTTGGGCGAGACGATGGACGAGGTGAAGGAAGTGATGCGCGATCTGCGCTCCTGGGGGGTGGATATTTTGACCATCGGCCAGTATTTGCAGCCTTCGCGCCAGCACCTGGCGATTGCGCGCTATTACACCCTGGAGGAGTTTGCGGAGATCAAGCGCTACGGGCTGGAGATCGGCTTCCGCTGGGTAGAGAGCGCCCCGCTGGTGCGGTCGTCTTACCATGCCGCCGAGCAGGTGCGCGCGCTGAGCGTGGTGCACCGCAAGCTGTACGGCGATGCGGCCATGCAGGCGGCAGCCTAGGGATTTCGGATTGCGTACATGAAACGGCCTGCCGTGTACGGCAGGCCGTTTTTTTGATTCGGGGGGATATTACGGGATCGCCAACACCGCCTCGACCGCCAGCCAGAAAAGCAGCTCGCGGTCGTCGGCACGCTCGTGCCAGGCGCGTTTATCCCAACCGTCGGGAACGACCAGGTCGCCGCCGTAGACAATTTGCCCCAATGTCACCTGGCGGAAGGCGGCCGCCGCAAACAAAGCCGAGGCTTCCATCTCCACCACACAGCAGCCGTCCGCCAGACGCTGCTCACGCCGTTGGATGGTTTCGCGGTAAATGGCGTCGGTGGTCCAGGCCTTGCCCAGTCTGTAATCCAGACCGCGCCCTTCCACCACGCTTTGCAGGGCAGCCACCGCGGCGGGGGCAGGGAAGGCCTCGCGCGAGTGCGGCAGGTAGTGGTAGGACGTGCCCTCGTCGCGCACGGCGCTGGTAAGGATCACCAGATGCCCGGCGGCGATATCGCGGTCAATGACGCCGCAGCCGCCGCAGACGATGAACTTCTGCCCCCCGGCGGCGATGAGTTCTTCCAGGAAGCCGACAGCCAGGGGCGCGCCCACGCCGGGGTGCACCACCAGCACGCGCTCGCCGGGCTGCTGCAGCTCGTAGATGGGGTTGCGGCCGATTTCAGAGGCCACATAGCCCACTGGGCGCAGCAGGCCGTTTTGGTGCAGGCGGGACAGCACATCATGGAAAAAACACAGCACATAGCGCGGCGAGCCGCCGTTTTCGATGGTGGGCGCTTGGGGTGAGAGAATCGCCTCGGGCTGCAAGTTGGGTTCAAACAGCGGGGGTGTGGCGGTCATGGCAACTCCTGAGAGGGACAAGGGATAGGCGAAACGGCCTAGGATTCGGCCAGGACGATCAGCCGGTCGGCGGCGGTCAGGGTGACGGTTTGGGATTTTACCGGGTTCAGGTGAACGCCGTACATCTGCGAAGCGTCCTTCGACTGCGCCGCCAGGCGGTAGCCGATGGCCGTTTCCCCGCGCTGGCGGGCGGCTTCGATCAGGGTGGCAAACTGCACCCCCTGACCCGCCGCAACGTAATCGCTAGCGGGCTTGAGGTAAATCTCGGCCCCTTCGGGGTCAAAAATGTCGGCAAAGACTGCGTTGAGATTGGCGTTTTCGCTCACCTGGGCCAGCATCAGGCTGACGAGCTTATCGCTGACGATGAAGTCGTCCGCACGGGTCACATCCGCCAGGTTGCGGTTGCGGATGTCGAGCATTTCGGAGACGATGGAATAGGTGTAGCCCTGGCGGTCGGCCAGATCGCGCAGGTGCAGCAGAGAGATGAGGGTGCGGGCGTCGGCCTGCTGCGGTTCGAGGGTGTCGGAATAGCATAGTAAGATGATGTGCTGCACCTGATCCAAACCCAGGCTTTCCAGCACGCGCCGGTCGGTGGTATCGCCGGAACGGAAGATGATTTTCTGGTTGTGCATCTGGTCGTGGAGCCATTCCAGGTCGCCAAAATCCTCGCGGTCGGCCACCACGTGAACGACGGAGCCGGGGGCCACATACGCATCCAGCTCGGTGAGGATGGAGCGCCCGCGCAAGTTCCAGCCCAGGATCAGGTTGTGTTCGGGGGCCTGGGGGCTGTGGGGGGTTTGCAGAATGCGGCTCGTGTCTGGCTGGGCGCGGCCGTCCAGGGCAATTTTGTCGTCATCCTCAGCAATGACGATCAGCTCATCCTCCGTGCTCAAGACCGTATCCATAGGCGGGTTCAGGCGGGCCAGTTGACCGGGGCGCTGCAAGCCCAGGACGGCGTTTTTTTCAAAGGCGTTGAGCACCTCACCGTAGGTTTTGCCGGTCAGGCTGGGCTGGCGGGTGAAGTAAATTTCATCCCCGCCAAAATCGAGCAGTTCGGTGTAGACCACCGACAGGCCCGATTGGCGGCTGGTTTGGGCGATGATGCGCGCGATCAGGTCGCCAACCAGCACCCATTCGACTTCATCTTTGCCCACCACGCGGGCGGCGTCCATATTTTTAACATCGTGAATTTCAGCGACGATATTGTATTTCTCTGGGCGGCGGTCGGGGTGGTTGGTGATGGCCAGGACGGTTTTAATCACCTCGGCATCGGCTTCGGGGGTGTTGGGCGAAACGACAATGATGGCTTTGGCCTGGTTGATGTTGGCGATGCGCAGATCCGACATTTCCATGGGGCTGCCGCTGCGGCACACCAGGCGAGTGCTGCCCAGGTCTGCCACCTTGGCGGCGATCTCCTCTTCCATGACGACTTTATCCTCGTCGCCCATGACGACGATGCAGGGGCGTTTCTGGTTTTGGTTAGCAATTGCCAGTTCCGACAGGATGGTGAAGACCTGCTCCGACCAGCCCAGGATGACGGTGTGGTTGCTTTCCAACACGCGTGAGCGGCCCTTGCGCAGCTGCGCCAGGCGCTCTTCGACCCCGGCTGAGAGCACGCCGATGAGGCTGGAGATGACGAACACGCCGCCGATGGTGACAAAGAGCATCACCAGGCGAAAGCCCCAGCCCTGATCGCCGCCCATGGTTCCGGCGTCCAGGGTGCGCATGAGGGCTTCCCACATGGCTTCGCCCAGGCTGAGGCGTTCACCGCCGGGGGGCGAGGTGAGGTCCCCGCCCAAAACGACGGCCGCCGCGCCGACGGCGATGATCAAGAAGGAAAGGACGAACAATGCCCCAATCAGGGCAGCGGTGCCGCGGGAGAAGAGGTTGTCCTGCCAGTACTGAAACCGTTCGCGGAAGGTAATTTTTCGGGGCATGGTGAGGGGATCCTTTCAAGGCAAAATGATCTGGATAGTGTACGCGCTTTTGGGCTTTAAAGCAACTCGGTAAATAAAGAGAAAGCCCGGTGAGCAAGGCCGGGCTTTCTGTTGGGTAGGCTGCGGTGAAGATTAGTGAAGGCGCAGCCAGCGGTATTGGTGCGGGGAGAGAACCCATTCGGAGGGTGCGGGGAAAGCCGCGCCGGTGATCAGATCGGTACACAGCGACCCTGCGGGCAGGTCGGCAGTCAGAGAAAACTGTACCGGCTGATCCGAAAGGTTGTTGAGGATCAGGGCAATTTCACCCTGGGCGCAGCGGCGGTAGGCGGCTACCGCGGGCGGCAGCGCGCGCAGCCATTCGAAATGGGTGCAGGAGAGGGAGGGGGTGCGCTTGCGCACCTGGATGAGGCGTCGCACCAGGTTATACAGCGAGCCGGGATCGCTGCGCTGATCCGCCAGGTTCACCTGGGCAGGGGCGAAGGGCGGTTCAGCGATGATGGGGGCGTACAGCTTATCGGCGGGCGCGCTGGAAAAACCGGCATTGAGGCCAGAGGTCCACTGCATGGGGGTGCGCACGCCGTTGCGGTCGAAGAGCCAGATGTTGTCGCCCATGCCGATTTCATCCCCATAGTATACGATGGGCGAGCCGGGGAGGGTGAAGAGCAGCGAGTAGGCCAGCTCAATTTTGCGGCGGTCGTTTCCCAGCAGGGGGGCCAGGCGGCGGCGGATGCCCAGGTTCAGGCGCATGCGCGGGTCGGGAGCGTATTCCTGCCACATCCACTGGCGTTCTTCCTCGGTGACCATTTCCAGGGTGAGTTCATCGTGGTTGCGCAGGAAGGTGCACCACTGGCAGTTTTCGGGGATGGGCGGGGTGCGGTCGAGGATCCATTCCAGCGAGTCGCGGCGGCCCTGGCGCAGGGACATGAAAATGCGCGGCATGACGGGGAAATGGAAGCCCATGTGAAATTCGTCGCCGTCGCCGAAATAGGGGCGCACGTCTTCGGGCCACTGGTTGGCCTCGCACAGCAGGATGGCCTGGGGGAAGTGCTGGTCAATAAAGGCGCGCAGGCGTTTGAGGTACTGATGCGTTTCGGGCAAATTCTCACAGTTGCTGCCCTCGCGTTCGAAGAGGTAGGGCACGGCGTCGGCGCGGAAGCCGTCAATGCCCAGCTCCAGCCAAAAGCGCACCACGTTGAGCATTTCTTCCTGCACGCGCGGGCTGTCATAGTTTAAGTCAGGTTGTGAACTGTAGAAGCGATGCCAATAATACTGCCCGGCCTGCTCATCCCAAGTCCAGTTGGATTTTTCGGTGTCCAGGAAGATGATGCGGGCGTCGCTGTATTTCTGATCGGTGTCGCTCCACACGTAATATTCGCGGTAGGGGGAGGCTGGGTCGGAACGGGCGCTCTGGAACCAGGCGTGTTGGTCGGAGGTGTGGTTGAGCACCAGGTCCATGATGATGTGCATGCCGCGCGCGTGCACCTGGGCCACCAGCTCTTTCAGGTCGTCCAGCGTGCCGTATTGGGGGTCAATGCTGTAAAAATCGGAGATATCATAACCGTCATCTTTGCGCGGCGAGGGGTAGATGGGCATGAGCCAGATGCAGTCCACGCCCAGGGCTTGCAGGTGGTCGAGGTGCTGAATCACGCCGCGCAGGTCGCCGTAGCCGTTGCCCGAACTGTCGGCGAAGGCGCGGGTGTAAATTTGATAAAAGACGGCGTTTTTATACCAGGCTTGAGACATGGAAACAAATTCCTTTCTGCCGCGCGCAGCCCGCCCACAGCCAGCCGGGTGACTGGCTGTGGGTCGATGAGGCTGTCGGCGGGGGGCCGCCCAAACGGACGGCAGTCGTAGAGTGGGCCTAGCCCTTTACCGAGCCGGCCAGCATCCCGCGCACAAAGTAGCGCTGGAAGCCGAAGAAAACGATCATAGGAACCAGGAAGGACAAGAAGGCCGCGCCGGTGAGGATATGCCAGTTGCCGCCGCGCGGGTCAATCAAATTGGTGATCTGTACGGTGAGCACGGGGTTATTGGACAGGAAGATCTTGGCCACCAGGAAGTCGTTCCAAATCCACAGGAATTGGAAGATGGCCAGCGAGGCGATGGCGGGGGTGGCCAAAGGAATGGCCAGCTGCCAGAAGGCGGTCCAATGGTTGGCCCCGTCCAGATAGACGGATTCAAACACCTCTTTGGGCAGACCGCTGAGATAGTTGCGCAGCAGATAGATGGCGTAGGGCAGACCGAAACCGGTGTGGAAAAGCCAGATCCCGATGAAGCTGCCTTCCATGCCCAGGCTGACGTACATGCGCGCGATGGGCACCAGGGTCATTTGCAGGGGGACGATTTGCAGCCCCACCAGCAGGGCAAACAGCCACATGCGGCCCTTGAAATCCATCCAGGCGAAGGCGTAGGCCGCGAAGGCCGCCAGCAGAATGGGCAGCAGGGTGGAGGGCACGGCCACCAGCAGCGAGTTCACAAAGGCACGCCCCATGCCTTCGGGGTTAAGCAGGTCGGCGGCGGTGCATTTGAACTTGCTCAGGGCGCTTTCGACCCCCTGTTCACAATCGGTGAGGTAGTTTTGCGTGCCTTTATAGCCCACCAGCGCGTCAGCATAGTTGCGCAGGGTGAAGCGCGACTGGTCCTGACTGCTGCCGGAGAAGTCCTGCATATAGGTCAGGATGGGGGAGAGCTTTTCCAGGGCCTCGTTAGGGTTTTCGGGCAGGGCGGGGTCGGTTAGATGCGGCTGGCCGTTGATTTCTTTGCGCAGCATGGCCAACAGGCGGTTGGAGCGCGGATATTTTTCGATCAAAGTCGGGTCGCTCAAATCGGCGGCGGGCAGGGCTTTGCCGTCGGCCCCGTGGCAGGAGGCGCAGTAGGTGGTGTATTCCGGCTCGCCGGGGGTCTGGCGGGCGGCCAGGGCCGTCCACCAACCGGTGGTGCGCACGTCTTCGCTGTTGCGAAAGGAGGTGACAAACAGGCCCATCGTAGGCAGTACCCACGCCACGCACATCAAAATCAGAGCCAGATGCACCGGCAGATGGTTGAAAATGCGGTTAAGCCGCTGGAAGGGTTTCATCGCGAAGCCTCCTGCTGGCGGAAGCGGTTGACGTTGAAGATCAGCACCGGGATGGTGAGCAGCACCAGCAGCACGGCGATGGCCATGGAGCGGCCGGTGTCGGTGACAATCAACTTGAACATACGGTTGGCGATGACTTCGGTGCCAAAATTGCCGCCGGTGAGCACGAAAACGATATCGAAGATCTTGAGGACGTTGATGACCATGGTGGTGGTGACCACCAGGATGGTGGGCATGATGATGGGCAGCATGATTTGGAAAAAGACTTCCACTTCGCGCGCACCGTCCACGCGGGCTGCCTCTAAGATTTCAGCGGGCACCGATTTTAAGGCCGCGGAGAGGATCGTCATGCAAAAGCCCGCCCACAGCCATACGCCCACGATCATCAGGGCAAAATTGTTAAAGGCGGGGTTGCTCAGCCAGGCCACCGGCTGGCCGCCAAAGGCCACCAGCACGGCGTTGAGCAGGCCGATCTGTTGGCCGGAGCCGGTTTCGATGTAGTACACGAAGCGCCAGATGATGCCCGCGCCCACAAAGGAGATGGCCATGGGCATAAAGATGATGGCTTTGGCCAGGGCCTCATAGCGCACCCGGTCGGCCAGCACGGCGAACAGCAGGCCGGTGATGACCGTGCCGGGAACCATCAGCAGCAGCCACAAGGCATTATTGCGCAGGGCTTGCAGCATTTCAGGGTTGGTGAGGGCGTAGCGGTAATTTTCAAAGGAGCCCCAGCAGGGCTGACCCGCGACGCAGCTCACCGCAGCCGACTGCGTGCCGGTTTTGTCCATGAAACTCAAGACAAAGGTGTTGAACATGGGGTACAGCACAAACACCGCCATGACCAACAAAGCCGGGGCCAGGTACAGCCACGGAACCCAGCGGCTTTGTTTCATGATCGTTGGAGTGTTCATTCGGTTTCTCCTTCGCGGCCCGCGGGGGCAGCTTGAAAGGGTTCATTCGCTCGCGATGCGGCGGTATGGCGGGGTGAAACAGGGGTGAAGTGGGTTTGGAGTCGAACGGGGGGAGGGGATGGGGCGGAAACGCCCCATCCCCTGAAAACAGTTTATTTCAAGGCTTCGGCCTGCGCGGCGGCGGCAGGGGCCAGCGCCTCAGCGGCGGCGGTACCCTGCACGACGGCGATGATGGCCTTCCATTCGGCTTCACCGAAGGGAGCAGGGATGGTGTCGCCCAGGTCAGGGGTGAAACCCGCGGCGGCGGAGAGGGCAGCGGCCTTCTTGGTGAGCTGGGCGTCGGTGTATTTGCCGTCGGCCAGCTTGTTGGGGGAGAGGTCAAAGCCGACAGAGGCCCAGGTCTCGGCACCGGCGGCACCGGTGAGGTAGCCCACCAGAGCCTTGGCAGCGGGTGAGTCCGAGAAGGCCATCATGTAGTCGGCCCCACCCTGCATGCCCTTGGCGCCGGGGAAGGGGAAGAAATCATAGTCGGTGCCGTATTCGAGGGTGGGGAACTTCTTGGCCACCTCACCACCGGCGAAACCGGACTGCTTGACCATCATGGCCTCGGCGGGATCGGCGAAGACCTTGTAGATGGCATCCAGGAAGGGAGTGGAGACAGTGCCGGTGGCGCCGCCGACGGTGTGCTTGTCGGAAGCGGCCCATTTGGCGTAGGTTTCGTAAGCCTTGACCACCCCGGCGTCGTTATAGGCGACCTTGCCGGAGATGAGATCCATGACGTACTGCGGGCCTTGCTGGGCGAGGAGGATATCCTGGATGAAGTCGGAGCCAGTCCAACCGGTGGCGGCGCCGGATTCCATGCCCATCGACCAGGGGATGTTGCCGTCGGCGATCATTTTCTCCACCAGGGCTTCAAGCTCTTCGAAGGTGGCGGGAGGCGTGTAGCCGAAGGCTTCAAACTGGACGGGGGAGTACCAGACGATGGACTTGATGTCGGCCTTGACGGGCACGGCCAGCCATTTGCCGTCCATGGAGCCCAGGTCCTGCCAGAACTTGG
>NZ_LGCM01000002.1 GCF_001306035.1 Levilinea saccharolytica | reverse complement strand
CCCCGGCCGTCCAGCCCTCCCCCACTCCCTCCAATGAGCCTTTAGGATCCGCGGAAAACCCTCTGCTGCTGGCCGTGGTCACCGAGCCGGTTGACCTGGAAAATGAAAGCGCCGGCGGAGACCTGGGCGCGGCCGCGGCTGAGCTAGCCCAAACCCTGGCCGATCAGAGCGGCTATTCGGTTGAATCGATGGAGTTTTCCAACTACGCCGATCTGACCCGTGCCCTCGACCGGCGCGAAGTGCACATCGCCTGGCTGCCCCCGCTCACCTACCTGCGCGCCGCCCAACTGGGGGCCGCTCGCGTGGCCCTGCTCAGCAACAATTTCGGTGTCTATTCCTACGGTGCGCAGATCATCGCCAACGTCAATACCAACCTCGAAACCTTTTATGACCCCGCCGCGGGGGCCAACACCGACACCGACGAAACCATCTTCGACCAGCTGCGCGGTTTGCGCCCCTGCTGGGTCAGCCTCGATTCCCCCTCCGGCTACATCCTGCCCGCCGGAGCCATCACCAAAACCGGTGTCCAGCTTCAGCCCGGCGCCGTGCTCCAATCGCACACCGCCGTCATCCGCGCCCTGTACGTCAAAGACATCTGCGACTTCGGCGCCACCTTTGCCATCTCCGGCGATCCCCGCACCGCCTCCAACGTGCAGGATCTGCCCTATCTGATGGATCAAATTCAAGTCATCTGGCGCAGCGACCCGGTCATTCCCAACCTCAACCTATCCTACATCCCCGAAATGCCGCAGGAGATCGCTCAGAATCTCAACAGCGCGCTGATCACTCTCGCGAAAACGCCCGAAGGTCAAGACCTGCTCACCCGCGCCAACCAATACGATATTCAAGGCCTGCGCGAAGCGGATGACAGCGAGTACGACGCGCTCAAAGATGCGGTGAAAGAACTGGGGATTGACCTGAAAACCACCCTGGGCCGCTGACCCCCACCGCTTTCACAAGCCTATGAAAAAAACCAAAAAGATCACGTTTAAAATGCTGATTCGCACCGTCTTCCTGAGCCTGGCCGCCTGTGCCGCGGTGATCCTCCTCTTCCGCGCCGGTACCCTTCTCTACGCCCGCCCGCGCATTCACACCACCGCGGATGTCACCCCCGCCCGCGCAGCCGTCGTCTTTGGCGCGGGGCTGCGCCGCGATGGTTCGCCCACTCCGGTTCTGCAGGACCGTGTGCAGGCCGCGGCGGAGCTGTATTTCGCCGGAAAAGTAGAAAAGATCCTCATGAGCGGCGACAACCGCTTTCTGGATTACAACGAACCCGGCGCCATGTTCAACTATGCCCGCGAGCTGGGCGTGCCCAGCGATGACATTGTCCTCGATTTTGCCGGCCGCCGCACCTACGACACCTGTTACCGCGCCAAAGCCATTTTCGGCCTGAAAGAAGCCATCCTCGTCACCCAAAGGTTCCACCTGCCCCGCGCCGTCCTGCTGTGCAGCCAGCTCGGCATCCAGGCCCAGGGCGTCCCCTCCGACCAGCGTACCTACCGCCGCTCCTCGCGCGCCATCTGGTCCGCTCGCGAAACCATCGCCACCTTCACGGCCTTCATTGATCTGTGGGTGCGCAAACCCCTGCCCGTCTTGGGCGACCCCGAACCGATCTTCCCCGATTCCTGAGCCGCCCGCGGCACGCATCTTGCATATTCCCCTCCATACAGGCGCTCTGCGCTGGGGTGTGCTTTCATGTATAATCAACTTAGCCCTCACCGCTGCTCTTACCCGCCAACCCCTTCCGGAGATCTGGAATGAACCGCGATCAAGCTCTTGCCATTGTCACCACCTACGTCAAATCCCCCAATTTAATCAATCACATGTTGGCTGTCGAAGCTGCCATGCGCTTTTACGCCCGCAAGCTGGGCGAAGATGAAGAGCGTTGGGCGGTCACCGGCCTGCTGCACGATTTTGATTGGGAAATTCACCCCACTCTCGAAGAGCACCCCCAGGCGGGCGCGCCCATTCTGCGCCAGCACAATGTCCCCGAAGACATCATCGAAGCCGTCCTCAGCCATGCGGATCATGCCGGTGTGCCGCGCGTCACCTCCATGCAAAAAGCCCTGGCCGCTTGCGACGAAATAACCGGCCTCATCACCGCCGTGGCTCTGGTGCGCCCTTCCCATTCCCTTTATGACCTCACCGCTGCATCGGTCAAGAAGAAGTGGAAAGACCGCGCTTTCGCTGCCGGCGCCAACCGCGAAGAGATCGTCCGCGGAGCACAGGAGTTTAATGTTGAACTGTGGGAGCATGTGGATCATGTCATCCTGGCCATGCGCCAGATTGCCCCGCAGCTGGGACTGGAGGGCAGCCTGAGCGCCCCTGGAGATATGCCATGAGTTTATACGGAAAAGGTTTCATGATCTGGCAGTTGGCCCGCTGTGAAAACGGCAACGGCGTTGAGGTGGCTCGTGTGGCCCGCGCCGCGGGGCTTTCGCATGTACTCATCAAAATCGCCGACGGTCCCTACACCTACAACGTGGACCGCACCACCCGTGTGGATCTGGTGCCGCCGGTGGTGCAGGAGCTGAAGAAGAACCGCATCCAGGCCTGGGGCTGGCACTACGTCTACGGCTCCAACCCGGTAGGTGAAGCCCAAATTGCCGCCCAGCGCGTCAACGAATTGGGCCTGGACGGCTATGTGATTGACGCCGAGGTGGAATACAAACAGCCGGGGCGCGAACAGGCCGCCAAAGCCTTCATGGCCGAGCTGCGCAAGCGCATCCCCAACACCCCCGTCGCCCTGTGCTCCTACCGCTTCCCCGTGCTCCATCCCCAACTGCCCTGGAAAGCTTTCCTGGATTACTGCGACTACAACATGCCCCAGGTGTATTGGCAGGCCGCCCACAACCCCGCCGATCAGCTGCGGCGCTGTGTCAACGAGTTCAAAAATCTTGCCCCCTACCGCCCCATCATGCCCACCGGCCCGGTCTACTCCGCCGGCGGATGGGTGCCTACGGAGAGCGAGATGGTGGAATTCCTAGACGCTGTGCGCGAACACAATCTGTCCTCCGTCAATTTCTTCGCTTGGGATTACGGCCGCAAGGGTCTCATCGCCCTGTGGAACAAGATCGCCGCTTACCCCCATCCCATCGGCCCCCAGCCCGCAGACATCCCGGAGCAGTATTTCTCCCTGCTCAATGCCAACAAGCCCGCCGCCATCGCCAACCTGTACACGGATGACGCGGTACACATCACCGCCTCGAAAACGGTTCAGGGCAAAGAGGCCATTCAGACCTGGCACAAGAATTTTCTGACCAACAGCTTCCCCAACGCTACATTCGAAATCACCTCCGTCTCCGGCACAGGCAGCACCCGCTCCTTCACCTGGAAAGGGGTCAGCCCCTCCCGCGGCAAAATTGAGAACGGCAACGACACCATCGGCCTGATTGACGGCAAAATTGCCTATCACTACAAGTATTTCAAGATCACCTGAGCCCTTCCCCCAAACACAAAAAATCTGCCGAGACGATCGTCTCGGCAGATTTTTGATTCGTTATTGGATGGGCGCTGCCCGATCAGTCCGAGCTGGGCAAATTCGCCACCATCGCCCGCCGCGCCGCCTGTTCTTCGTCATCAAAGCGCCCGGCCACAAACCCCGTACCCGCCGGGATCAGCTTGCCGATGATCACGTTTTCCTTCAGACCGAAGAGAGGATCTTCCGTCGAGGCGATCGCCGCGCCCGCCAACACCTTAATGGTATGCTGGAAGGAAGAGGCCGAAAGGAAGGAGTCGGTGCTGAGCGAGGCCTTGGTCACGCCCAGGAGCACTTCCATAAACTTGGCGGGCTGCTTGCCGTCCGTGCCAGCCAGCTCGTTGTGGCGGCGGATTTCCAGCCGGTCCACCAGATCCATCGGCAGGAAAGGCGTGTCGCCCGGGCGGGTCACCTGCACCTTGCCCAACATCTTGCGGATGATGACCTCGAAGTGCTTATCGTTGATGTTCTGACCCTGCGCCCGGTACACTTTTTGAATTTCGGACATCAGGTACATCTGGCAGGCTTCGCGCCCGTTGATCTTCAGAATGGTGTGCGGATTCAAGGAACCTTCGGTCAGAGCTTGCCCGGCGCTCACGTGCTCGCCGTCTTTGATCAGCAAGCGGGAGGTCGAAGGAATGTCGTACTCTTCACTCTCGCGCACTTCGTAGCTGACGATCACCTTCTGGTTTTCAATGCGCACCTGTCCAGCATGCTGAGCGGTGATCAGCGCCTCGCCCATGGTAGCCAGGATATCACCCATCGAGACAGTGGACTCATCACGCGCCGTGATCGTCCAGCCTTCCGGCACTTCCACCACATCGCTGGCCAGTTCGCTGTCTTCCACGCGCACCACGCGCTGGTCCGTATAGCGGTCGGACTGGATGATGCGCGCCACACCCTTGATGCGCGTGATGACTGCCTCACCCTTCGGAGCGCGCCGCGCCTCAAAAAGCTCTTCCACGCGGGGCAAACCGGTGGTGATATCGCCGCCAGCCGCCACACCGCCGGTGTGGAAGGTGCGCAGGGTCAGCTGCGTGCCCGGCTCGCCGATGGACTGAGCTGCCACAATACCCACAGCCGAACCCAATTCCACCATCTTGCCGCGCCCCAGGTCCAACCCGTAGCACTTCGCGCACATGCCGTGCGTCAAACTGCAAGTCATGGGAGAACGCGCCTTCACCTGGTCCACGCCAGCGGCCACGATCTTACGCACCAATTCATGATCCAACACGTCGTCGCGTTCCGCCAGTACCTCACCGGTCAGCGGGTCCACAATGCGCGCCGCCGCCAGGCGGCCGTATAAACGCGTGCCAAACGACTGCCCGGCCACATCATCCGCGCGGCGGATCCACACACCGTCGGTCGTGCCGCAGTCATAATCGTTGATAATCACATCCTGGGCCACATCCACCAGACGGCGGGTCAGATAGCCCGCGTCCGCAGTGCGCAGCGCCGTATCCGCCAGACCCTTGCGCGCGCCGTGCGTGGAGATGAAGTATTCCAGCGCCGTCAGGCCTTCGCGGAAGTTCGACTGGATCGGCAGGCGGATGATGCGCCCGGAGGGGTCGGCCATCAAGCCGCGCATACCAGCCAGCTGCGAGATCGGGCCGAAACCACCTTTCGTGGCCCCTGAGTTGGCCATGATGGCCAGGTTGCCGTTGGGATCCATGTTCTTGCGCACGGCAGCCCCCACCTTCTTGGTGGTTTCCTGCCAAATATCAATGATGCGCTCGTTGCGTTCCTGCTCGGTCAGCAGACCGCGCCGCCAGGAACGGGTCACATTCTCCACTTCGCGCTGAGCCTCGCCCAAAATCTCGGCCTTGGCAGGCGGGATCAGGATGTCCGCCACCGCGATGGTCGAGCCGGAGCGCATGGCATATTCGAAACCGATATCCTTCACGCGGTCGGCCACTTCCGTGGTCACGTCCTGGCCGCACAGCTCGTACACCGTGGCGATCAGGTCTTTCACACCGCCCTTATCCAGCACATCGTTGGTGAACTGCACTTCGCTGGGCAGAATGCGGTTAAAGAGCACCCGTCCCACCGTGGTTTCCAGCAGCACCGGCTGAGCTTCGGTCTTATAGTCGCCGTTCTCGTCGTAGTGCGTCATCACGCGCACTTTGACATGCGCATGGATGTCCACCTGACCCAGGTTGTAGGCCAGTTCCACCTCATCCGAATCGGCAAAAACGCGGCCGTCGCCCTTATGCGGGCGGTTGTCCAGCACCGTCAGGTAATACACGCCCAAAACCATGTCTTTCGACGGGCTGATGATCGGCTCGCCGTCCGCAGGTTTCAGCAAGTTGCGCGAGGAAAGCATCAGGTTGCGCGCTTCCCACACCGCTTTTTCCGAAAGAGGCACGTGCACAGCCATCTGGTCGCCGTCGAAGTCAGCGTTGAAAGCCGTGGTAACCAATGGGTGAAGCTGAATGGCCGAGCCTTCAATCAAGGTAGGCTCAAAAGCCTGAATACCCAGGCGGTGCAGGGTGGGCGCGCGGTTCAGCAGCACTGGGCGGTCCTTGATCACCTCTTCCAGCACTTCCCAAACCTCAGGCCGGTTGCGTTCAATAAAGCGGCGCGCGCCCTTCACGTTGGCGGCGTAGTTGTGCGCCACCAGGCGAGAAATGACAAACGGCCGGTAGAGTTCCAAAGCCATCGCCTTGGGCAGACCGCATTGGTACAGCTTCAGCGCCGGGCCGACCACGATCACCGAGCGGCCCGAATAGTCCACGCGCTTGCCCAGCAGGTTGCGGCGGAAGCGGCCTTTCTTGCCTTTGAGCATATCGCTCAGCGACTTCAGCTCGCGGCGTCCGCGGCGCGAAAGCGCCTTGCCGCGCTGCGAATTGTCCACCAGGGAGTCCACAGCTTCCTGCAGCATACGCTTTTCGTTGCGCACAATCACGTCCGGGGCGCCCAATTCCAACAGGCGCTTCAGGCGGTTGTTGCGGTTGATCACACGGCGGTACAGGTCGTTCAAATCGGAAGTGGCAAAGCGGCCGCCGTCCAACTGCACCATCGGGCGCAGGTCGGGGGGGATCACCGGCAATACCGTCAAAATCATCCATTCCGGGCGGTTCCCTGAACGGCGGAAGGCTTCCACAATCTTTAGCCGCGTGGTGGCCTTCTTGCGTTTCTGCTTGCTCTTCGAGGTGCGCACCTCTTCCCACAGATCATTGGAAAGCTGGTCCAGCTCCAAGCGCTTGAGGATGTCATAAAAGGCTTCGGCGCCCATATCCGCGCGGAACACCTGGCCCCAGCGCTGCTTCAGTTCGCGGTAGCGGCTTTCGCTGATGAAGGTCAAAGCCTTCAGTTCGTGCAGTTCGTCGCGCATGCGTGAATTCTGGTTCTGCGACTCAGCCGATTGATCTTCCAACTGGTTGCGCAGACCTTCCATCTGCTCATCCGCCTCGGCCTTGATCTGCGCCTTGGTGATGTCCATCTGGCTCAAGTCGCGGTCCATCTGCGCTTTGAATTCCGATTCCAGCTCTTCCAGGCGTTCTTTCACCACCCGCTGCACCTTGGTGATGTGCTGCGCAGAGATGGTTTCGCCGGCTTCAGCGATCACAATGCTGGTGCCGCTGAACACAATCGCGGTGCGGGTCGCTTTGCCCTGCAAATCCTGCAGGGTGCGCTCCAGATGCTGGCCTTCCTGAATCACCGGCTCCAGCCGCTGGGCAATCTGCTCATCCGCGCGCGCCTGCAGCTCGGTCTTCTGAGCCTGAAGCTCGTTCAGCTTGTGGTCGCGGGATACTTTGATTTCCAAAATCTTGGCGTTAATCTGCCCGGCTACCTCGCGCTCCGAGACGTTGATCTCGTCTTCCAGGCGCTTCAAGGCCTTGTTGCGGGCTTCTTCGTCTACAAAGGTGACGATATATTGGGCAAAATACAGCACGCGGTCCAGGTTCCGGCGGGAAATATCCAGCAGCAGCCCCAGGTAAGAGGGGATGCGGCGAGTGTACCAGATGTGCGCCACCGGGGTCGCCAGGTCAATGTGACCCATGCGTTCGCGGCGCACTGCGGCGCGCGTCACTTCGACGCCGCATTTATCGCAGATGATGCCTTTGTAACGGGGGTTCTTGTACTTTCCGCAGTAGCACTGCCAATCACGGGCAGGGCCAAAAATCGCTTCACAAAATAAACCATCTTTTTCGGGGCGAAGCCGCCGATAGTTGATGGTCTCCGGTTTCAGCACTTCACCGTACGACCAACTGCGAATGGTCTCCGGAGAAGCCAGGCTAATACGTAACGCCACCAGACCCTTAGTTTCCACCGAATGCCTCCTGACCGGAATAAGAAAGATTAACCATGAAAGGGCGCACAGGACGCACTGCCCCGGCACCCGCAAACATTAAATGTTACCTAAGCCGATTAACACACATGCGACCGTAAATTATAGCACACTTCAATTGAAATGGAAGATGCAATTTTAAGAATTGGATTAGGAATTACCCGTTTTTCCCCGCCTCAGGCTGCACATACGGTACTTCCAAATAGAAAGTGCTGCCCTTGCCCAGCTGACTCTCCACCCACACCCGCCCGTGGTGGCGCTCAGCAATTGAACGCACAATTGCCAGACCCAGCCCGGTTCCCCGCTGTTGATAAGCCTCTCTCCGACGGCTGCGGTAGAACTTCTCAAACATGTGCGGCAGATCCAAGGGCGCAATCCCAATGCCCGTGTCCGTCACCTCAAACACCACGGTCTGCGCCCGCAGCCCCAGCCGCACGCTCACCTTGCCGTCCACCGGCGTGTATTTGATGGCGTTATCCACCAGGTTGTACACCGCCTGTTCCAGCAAAGCCTTATCAGCCTTCAGCAGGTCCACCTGCGACCCTTCCGGCCGTTCCAGCTCCAACGCAATGCTTTTGTTGTCTGCCTGCGGCTGCAGGGCTTCCACCACGTGTGAGGCGATACCCCAGGCCGTCACCGGCTCAATTTGCAGCCCAATGCCGGCGTCAATTCGCCCCAAATCCAGCAAATTGCCCACCAGGCGGCTCATGCTCTCCACGCCGGAGATGATCTTAGCCACATACTCTTTCTGCTGCGCGTTCAGTTCACCCACCATCTGCATCATGGTGGCGTACCCGCGCATCAGGGTCAGCGGCGAACGCAGGTCGTGGCTGACGGTGGAAACGAAGTCGGTCTTGAGCGTATCCAATTCTTTGTAATGGGTGATATCCCGCAGGATGGCGATGCGCCCCACCGGTACACCCTCCGCCGCCACCGATGAAACGCTGGCCGAATAAATGCGCCCGTTGGGCAGCGAGATCTCCCGCGACACCACCCGCTGTTCCACCGGCCCGCTCAGCAAATCCTGCAAATCCGGGTGAACCACGGTCTCCTTCACCGGCTTGCCCGGGGTCGGCGAAACCAGCAGACCCGCCAGCTGCAAAGCCGCCGGGTTCAGAAGCTGCAAGCAATTATGCTCATCAATCACCAGCACCGGGTCCGGCGTGGATGACAGCACCGCTTCCAGGCGTTGGCGGCCAATTTCCGCCGTGGCGTACAGCCGCGCATTGGCCGCTGCCAGCGCCGCCTGCCCCGCCAGGGTACTCAGGAAACGGATTTCCTCTTCGGTAAAGGTGTGCGCAGCCTCATACGCCACCCACAGCGCTCCGTAATACAGCCCCTCATGGTGCAGCGCCAGGGCGATCAGCGCCCCAGGCTGGGCTGTGCCGTGCGGCAAGGCGAACCGCCGTACCCGCTGCATATTGGCCACCGAGATGATGTCCTGCTGGCGGGCCATTTCAAAAATCGGCTCGTCCAACCGCGCGTACAACTCCGCCGAAGGGCCTACCCCCACGCCCACCGGATGGGTGGACTGCAAATCCAGCGAGGCCTCGCGGATCAAAATCACCCGCGCCGCGCAGGCGTTGTCGCGCAGGGCCGCCTTCAAAATGGGCGTCACCGCGTGGCTGGCTTCCAGGCTGGCCGCCACCCCCTGGCTCACTTGTAGCAGCCGGTTCAGTTCTTCCAGGCGCGCCTGCAGCGACACCCGCATCTGTTCAAAGGTGCGGCTGACCCGCCCAATCTCATCCACCCCCTGCACCTGCACAGGGTGGTCCAACTGTCCCTGGGCAATGCGCCCCGCTTCCTGCGCCAGCTGATGCATGGAACCCACCACCCGGCCCAGGGTGAAGCGCAAGGAAAAGACCACCAAGAGCACCACGGCCATCAGCACGCCCAGCAAGGGGAAGGCGATGGACAGCGCCAGTTCCTGGGCGTGTGAGGCGGGAACCGCCAGCAAGATTGCCCAGGGGCGGCCCACCATCGGCTGGTAATACACATACTGCCGGTCGCCCTGCGCCGACAAATCTTCATAAAAGTTGCGCCCGTCCGGTGAAACCTGCCCCTTATAGGCCGTCATCACCAGGCTCGAAAGCGGGTGATACAGGATGCGGTTATTTTCATCCAGCACCACCCCTTCACCGCCGATGGAGCGAATGGTCTCCAGGGCTTGAATGGCGGGTTGGGTAAACGGGTTCGAGTTCAGGTCGGTGCGCCCCAAAAGCACCCCGCGCGTCGTGCCGTCTTCACCGCGCACTGCCGCCAAGAAGGTGATCTGCGCCGTGCTTTCCCCTTCCCAGGGGGGGATGGTGTAAGTCTGCACCAGCACCCCATTGAGCGCCAGTTCAATGCCGGCCAATTCCTCCCGTGAGGCGCCCAGCTGGCCAAAGTCATTCAGCGGGTAGCCCCCCAAAGGCTGCCCGGCTGCATCCATGAGGTACAGCTGCCGGTAATACGGCACCGCCCGCAGCCGTTGGGCCAGGGCGTTTTGCAGCGCTTCACCGCGCAGATCCACCAGTTCAGCATCCGCCAAAGTCAAAATCAGATTTTGGCCGGATTCCAGGAAATAGGGCAGGCTTTCCGAAGCCACCCGTGCTGTGCTTTCCAACTGTTGCCGCACCATGCGCTGCGCCGCGGCCCCCGCCACCCACCAGTCGGTCAGCACCATCACCAGGAACAAGACCCCCGCCCACGGCAGGGTACTGTAAAGAAAGCGGGTTTGCAGGCTGGTATCCGCCGGAGAAGGCCGCAGCGTATCCTGCCGGCCCCAACCCTTGCGCCACACCAGGGAAGCCAACTCGGCCACCACGCCGCCCAGGAGGATCTCCAGGTTACGCGCGCCGATCAGCGGCCAGGTTTGCGTCAGCGCATAATCCAGGCGCGCCGCCAGGGACCCGCCGGTGATGAACAGGGCTGTGGCAAAATACAGCGGAACGCTGAACCCGGCCAGCACCAGAGCGGCCGCAAAAGGATGGCGTAAGATTTGATATGAGCGCGATGCGTAGCGTTGGCGGGTAAGCTGACTGAAGATCAGGGCGGCGGCAGCCAGCTCCAGGATGGTGAAGGTGTGGTGTGTGCCCCAAATGCCCGCCAGCAGGCCGTTGAACCCGCCCACCAGCACCGCCCCCCACGGTCCAATCCAGCCGGCCGCCAGCATCCACGGAACCGCCTGGAAGAACATCCAGTACGGTGCGCTGCTCTCCACCGGAATGCCGGGGATGGGCAGTACGTTTTCGGTTGATAGGCGCATGCCAAAAAACAGGCTGGTGAACAGCGTCATCGCCCCCAGGATCACCAGGAAAATCCACTTCCGCGCCGGAGTGAACGGCGCAGGCTCCCAACTTCGCCACAGCCCGATCACAATCAGAAGCGCAAGCAAAAACCACCCCAACCAGCCCAAGAGGTCATAAGGCAGGTCAAGGCGCGCCTGTGCATTCAGCAATGTGAGCAGGAATTGCATGCGGTCATCCTTGCAAGTTTTGTGCCAGCCTGTGAATAACCCGGCGGCGGCTCGATGAGCTGATTATAGCATTTCTGCCGCAAGTGGGCCGCGTTTTCCCCCTACCTCATTTTCTTTCTTTCCACCCAGCCTGACGGTTAAACCCCGCCCAGGCCCGCCGGTACAGCCATGAAGGCCGCTGCATCGCCGGCTGCTGCTGCACCGCCCGCAGCCATTCTTCCCGTGCCGCCTGCGCTTCGCGCAGACAAGCCGCGCTCAATTGCCGCCGCGCCGAACTGTCTGCCCCCACAGCGGCAGCCCGCCGCACAAAATCCGCTTCCAAAGCGTCCCGCTGGGTCTCATACCTCCCCAGGCGCTCCTCATACCCCATCAGCACCTGGCGGTGCAGGGCCTCGTGCCGCCAAAAATGGCTGAGTTCATCCGCCTTAGCGCTGGGCGCCGGGCCGTAATCGGGCAGGCCCGCGTCCATCCACACCGGCGTGAAAATTCCCGTGCAGGGGGCGGCACTGCCCGTCACCCAATGCACCGGCTGTTCGCCCAGTTCTGCTGCCCACGAAGCCACCGTCTGGCTGTTGCGCACCGGGCCAAACCCGGCGTGCATGCACACATCCGCCCCCAGCAGGCCGCGGTCTGGTCCGCCGCTGCCGTGGCTGCGCAGGATGGCCATCATGCTGGCCGCTGTCAAACGCCCCGCCTCCGCCTGCAGCGCGCCCACCGTGCAGCTTTGCCGCCGGCGCGAATCGCTCAGCGGGGTGTACAGGGCGTCTGCGTAGCAGCGCGCCAGGTCAAAATCCGCTCTGCCGCGCGCCCAGCCCTTTTGCACGGCTGTTTCCACCAGCCCAGGCGAAGCCATATCCCACTCGCTCCCCAGGGTGTAGCCGTTGGAAATGGACGCCACCCCCACCACCTTCTTGGCCGCCCACAGACGGTCCACCGTCTCCAGCACCCAGGCTTCGTGCGCGTCAGCGATCAAAAAGCTGTTGTGATAGTAAAACGGGTGGGTTAAACCGCAGTTCCCGCCCTGTCCGTAAGTCTCCAGCAATTGGGTGATCACCCCCAACGCCTCCTGGGCGCTGCTGCCGCGTTCCAACCCCAGGCGCAGCAAATCCATGCCCAGCAGGGCTGGTTTTTGATTGGGTGCAATCTTGGAAAACACGGCCTCATTGCCGATCACCACCCCGTGCTCGTTGGCCCCCATCTCAGCCCCCCACATCCAAAACGGCTGGCTCAAGAGCACCGCGTGGGTGTGGGCCGCCTGCGGAATGTCAATATACGTGCAGCGCAATTGGCTGCCGTTGGGGTGGTCCGCCGCCGGAACCATCACCAGCACCTGCGCCTCGTTGGGTTCGCGGTCGCTGTTTTTGGCAAACAGCATCTTGCCGTTGGCAGTCACTTCGGGGGTGGCAACCAGGGTATCGCACATGATTTACCTCGCTTTGACCAGAGCCTGAATCTTCTCCAAGACTTGCTCAATGCTCAATCCATCGGTGGACACAATCACGGCGTCATCCGCCGGGCGCAGCGGCGCCACCTTGCGGGTTGAATCAATCTCATCCCGCCGCCGCATGGAGGCCAGAATCGCCTCGTAATCGGCCGCCTCACCGCGCTGGCGCACCTCATCAAAACGCCGCCGCGCGCGCTCTTCCACCGAGGCGTCCATATACACCTTCAAATCTGCATCGGGCAGCACCACCGTGCCGATATCCCGCCCGACCATCACCACTCTCCCCCGTTTGCCAATCCTGCGCTGCTGTTCCGTCATGGCTACACGCACTCCAGGGTAGGCCGACACCACCGACACGTTGGCGTCCACCTCCGGCGCGCGAATCTCCCAGGTGATGTCCACCCCATCCAGCAGAACATCGCTCTTGCGCCCATCGTCCTGGCTGGCCTCGCGCACATCAATGTGCACGGTCTCCGCCAGGTGCGTCACCGCCCGCTCATCCGTCACCGCCTGCAGCTGCCGCAGCGCCGCCAACGTCACCGCCCGATACATCACCCCCGTGTCAAAATACAAATATCCCAGGCTCTGCGCCAGCAGTTCCGCGATCGTTGATTTTCCCGAAGCCGCCGGGCCGTCCACCGCAATGGTTTGTGGGATTGGCATCTCTGTGTCCCTTTCCAGTCTAAAGTCATGAACCCGTCTGGCCCGAAAGCACACCTTCGGCCATTTCCGTGTAAAATCCGCGTTCCTCCGGCGGCAGCAAAGCCGCGATATGCGCCATCACCGTATCTACCCGGCGCTGCATAGCCGCCTTGTCGCGGCTGTCCACAGGAACGCTTTCCAAGGCGCGACCAATGCGCAGGATCACCCGCGGCCGTTCCCCCGCGCGCAGTTTGCGCATGAATTCCAGGGTGCTGCCCGTGATGCCCACCGGCACCACCGGCACAGGCGCCTGGCTCAAAATCCAGCCCAGCCCCAGCCGTCCTTGCAGCAGCCCCAGGCCGCTGTTCACCCGCCCCTCCGGTGCAATCATCAGCCGCGCCCCCGCCCGCAGTGCTGCTAACGTGTGTTCCAGCGCCCGCCGGTCATACTGCCCGCGGTGAATGGGGATGCCGCCGTACAGCCGCACCCACATCTTGCGTCCCTTCTCCTGCCACAGGTCCGCCTCGGCCAAAACCTCCGGCGCCGCAGGCCAATGGGTAATCAGAAAGGGTGGGTCGAAGATTGAGCTGTGGTTAAAGGCAATCAGATACGGCCCTCGCGGCGGCACATTTTCCAGCCCGTGCACTTCGGGCCGCGCCAACAGCCGGTACGCCAATCGCCCCACCCCGCGAACCAATCCGCGCACCGTCAGGCGCGCCGTGGAAAGCGAATACCCCGCCGGGCTGGCCGTCTCCATGCGGATTACGGCGCCGCCTCTTGCGGACCCAGCACTGGCCCTGAATCCTCCGGCATTTCCATCACCGGGCCTGTCCCTTGGCCGCCCGCAAACAAATCCGAGCGCGCCCACAAAAACAGCGCTTCCTGCTGTGTGGGGGCTTCACGGGTGATCAGCCAGCGCACCCATTCATCCCCATAGAGCAAACTCCACGGCGAACTGGATTGCAGCACAAAATCCTGGCCGGTGTAAGCCGCGGGCAGCGACAGCGGTTGACTGCTGCGCGTGAACACCACCGCCGGGGTTCCGTCCACCGCCAGCGCGTTGACATAGCGCACCTGGGTGAAATCCCGCAGCAGCCAGCGCAGGGAAGGTGAGGCGTTATCCTCCACCACAATCTCAATCCCGCTGCGCGAGCGCACATTCCATTCCGCCAGGTCGCCTAGCGTGCCGCGAATTAAATCTCCATCGGTGATCAAGGGACTGCTCAGCCACAAATTGGTCTCAGGATGTTTGGAAAGGCCCGCCGAATGCCAGGCCGCGCTGCCCGTCCACACCAGCATGGCAGCCAGCAGCGCCCCCACAAAGCCGCGCAGACCCGCGCGCCGCGACCAACCCACCCCGATCATGATCGAAATCACCACAAACAGCACAAAGGAAATGACGATGCTCAAGGTGCGCAGCGTGGTCGGACTCAGAGAGGTCAAGCCGCCGGGGACTGTTACCTCTGGCTCCTGCACCAGATTCAGCCCAACCACATTCAACCAGGCGAAGCCCATCAGGGTGAAGCCTAAAACAGCCTGTCCAATCGAGATCAGCCCGTGTTCATCCTCCCCTTCGAACAGGCGGCATACTTCCCGCGCCGCCAGCGCCCACAGGGGAACCGTCACCCATACCCAATCCGTCACCTGCCGCGCCGGGTAGATCAGCACGATCACCAGGGCCGCCGCGAACCAGCGCCCCAGCAAGCCGTCTAACGCGTCCTTACGCTGCCAGCCGTGCAGCAGCCCCACCCAGCCCAACATCAGCGGCAGGGCTTCCATCAACCCCAGCGCCAGCACCATCTGGTTCAACGGCGAACCGCCGCCAAAATGCCAGCCGCGCCAAAAGACCAGGAAACTGTTCACCCAGGCGCTCAACCCCATCGGGCGCAGCATAAACAGCGTGCCAAAACCCACCAGCCCCACCCCCAGCCAGGGTAAAAACGTGCGCCACGGCCAGGCTTCCGCGGGGGTGTCGGTCTTACGGTGCCCCCAGCGGCTCCACAGCCACACCAGCGCCCCCACCAACAGTCCCAACCAGGCCGCAGGCCCGCCCAAAAGGGCCAGCCCGGCCAACACACCCGCCGGAGCGGGTTTGCCCGCCGCCAGCAAAGCCAGCGCCAGCAGTCCCAGCGACACGCTGAAGATGCCGCCCTCCGCCGTGCGCGAAAGCGCCAGCAGCGCGGGGTCCACGGCCAACGCAAAAGCCAAAATCACCGCCGGAACGCGCCCTAGCCGTTCGCGCAGGAACCAGGGTGCCAGCACCAACAGGCTGCCTGCCAGCGCCGGCCACAACCGCGCCAGGAACTCGTTTGCGCCGCCCAGGAAAAAGTTCACCAGGGTCAGCAGCAAGTACCCCGGCTGCGGCCCCATCACCGTGGGCACACCGCGGGCTAAATCCCAGGCTTGCAGGGCTAACGCCGCCTCATTTTCTGTAAAGGCCGTCTGGCCCAGCAACGCCAGGCGCAAGCCCAGCCCCACCCCCAGCGCGGCCGCATACACACCTTTTTCCCATGTCATCGCCAGCTTCATCTTATCCATGATCCTTACGGCTGTCCCAGGGTGGTTCCGGTGCTCTGCGGAACCTCATAAATGCGCACATTCTCGCGCTGGAAAACCAGTTTCAGCCGCTTCTGGAATTTTACTTCATTCACCGGATATGTGCCCAGCTCCAGGCTGCCCACCACCACGTAGCGGATCTGATAACGCTCCAGGATGCTGGCCGCTTCTTCCCAGCGGCTGGTGCGGTACAGCAGTTCAATATCCGGCTGCCGTGAGCCCATTTCCGCGCCCCCGCCGCGCCACTGAGCTTCATGCCCCGGCCAACCCAGCACATTCGGCTGGCCGCTGAAGGTGGCCATGCGCGCGTAGGAGGTGTACTGCCCCCCCACTGCTTCAGCCACCGTCCCCAGCGGAGCCTGCTGCAAGAAACGAATCGCGTCCAACTCGTCGGGGTTGTTCTGCAGGAAGCGCATCCCGTCCAGGCTCAACGCGCGCCCCTCTCCCAGTCCGCCCAGGCGTTCATTCACCGCCCAGAACGGATACGCCAGAGACAGAATCACCACCAGGCTCCACAGCACGCCAAAATCCCAGCGTTTGGCTCCCCTCAGCGCCTGCCACAACGTCGCCGAAGCATAGGCCGCCGCCAGCGACCACACCAGCCAGGCCTGGAAATAGAATTTGAAAATCGTGTTCATGCGCCAGCCGAACTGGTCGCGCAGGTACACAAATTCCGGCACAGTCGTCAATGCCAGACCCGTCAGGAGCAGCAGCAGCACAAAGCCGTCCTCACGCTGAGCCTTGCCCTGTTCTAGCGGTGCATCCGTCTTACGAAGGGCAGGCAGCAGCCCCCACACCGCCGCCAGCAGCCCCAAAAGCGTCAGCCACGCCCCCGGTGAAAGCAGCCGCCGCGCCAATGTTCCCCAAAGCAAATCGCGGGCGTCTGCGCTGCCTTGCAGTTGGAAGAACAGCGAGCTGAGCGAATACAGGCTGTCATTCACGCCGCCCTGCCCCAAGCGCGCCCCGGTCAGCGCCGCCACCGCCAGGATCACCCCGGCCAGCAAGTAAGAGAAAGCCCACAGCCCAAAGATCACCCCGGCCGCCAGGCGCAGCCCCGCGCGGAAATTCGTCCCCGTGCGCTGCGACCACTGCCAGAACAGCCAGGCCGCGATGGGGATCAGCAGCGTGCCGAACATCACCCAAAAATTCACCCCGCGGGTAAAAAAGCTCACACTGGGCAAAATCCCGCCCGCCTGCGAAGAGAAACCCACGTAAAACGGCAGATACAGGATGACCCCAGCGATACCCAGGGCCGCCCCCAGCTCCAGGAATTCCCACACCCGTCCCCAACCCCAACCCAGGGCCTCAAAGCGGGTGAAAGCGTACACCAGGCAGAACAGCCCCACGTAAATGGGGAAATCCCAGGTGTTCAGGAAAGACAGCCCACCCATCACCAACGCCGCCAGCCAAAAATCAGCACTGCGCAGCCAGCCGCCCAAATGGGTCTGTCCGAAAGAAGCTTCATCTTTTCCGCTCAGCCAGCCGCCTAGCCAGCGCACAACGCCCAACTCTCCTGCCGTGCGCGCGGGCCGCTGAAAGAGGTTCAGCGCCAACCCCACCGCCAGCAGCACAAACGGCATGGCCAGCACATGCGGGTGCAGATCTCCTAAGTAATACGAGAAAAACGGAAACTCATCAATGACTTCCACACCGTTGCCAGCCGCATCAAAATCCTGCAGCACGCGCGAAGCCCGCCACCACCAGATCCCCGGGCGGCGAGTCGGATTCCAGCTAAAAGGCTCTATGGGCGGCTGGTCCACTTCCTGAATGCCCACCCACTGCCAAAACGGCGACTGCAGCGTGCCGTCGGGTCCGGGCGACCAAAACGCACCGCGCGCGTGCAGCATGTCCAGCGACCCCTGAAAATTGGTCACCACCAGCAAAAACAACGGAGCCAGCGCCGCCCAGGCTGCCGCCTTACGGAGGGTACCGCGCCGTGCCAGCAGGTTATACAGCACCCCATACGCCCCCAGGGCCGTCAGCGCGAACCACATGGCAGCCCCCAGGTTAAAGGCCGCCGCCGGGTCTGCGCCCGTCAGGCGGATGAGCAGGGCGATGATCACATAGCCAAAGTAGTAATAGCTGATGGCGTACCCCGAAAGCCAGGGGTCATGCGGCGGAAAGGTGGGCGAACGCAGGATGGCATTGATGAAAGCCATCTCCATCGGCTTTTCCGTGCCGAGAATCTCCGGGTTCCCCGCGCGCATCAGCACCCACAGCACAAAAGCGCCCAGGAACAAGCCCTCCGCGCTCAAAATCAGCGCTTTTTGCCCGCGCACCCACTCCCACACCGTGCGACAGCCCGCGCGCCGCAGCGCCCAGCCGCTCAGCAGAGCCGTCAGCCCCAACGCCAGCCAAACGCCCCCGCCGTCCGCCGGCGCCAAGCGCAGCGAAGCCAGCAGCCAGTAGAGGAAACCGCCCAGCAGCAAACCCAGTGCCCGGCTGAAGGTGTAGCCGCGGTCCGCCAGATGAGGCAGCAGGCGGTAAGCCAGCGGGAAGGCCAGCCAACCCAGCAGAGTGACAACGATATACCAAAGTATCACGGTTCCCACCATCTTCTATCCTCAATCGCGCCTACGGGCGCAGGGTTACTTCGTAAACCGCGGTGTCGTCCACCTCAAACACCTTGCGCCACAGATCCCCATCCCACTGCTGGAATTTTACCAGCCCAGGCCCGGGGTAATAGGCTTTCTCCAACTGCCCCACGACGATATAGCGCACATCATATTTCCGCAGGAATTCTTCTGTTTCGCTGCGTTCCGTCGTCAGGTAAAAGCGCGGAACAGCGTCCACACGGTCGGTCACCCACTGATCGGAGATGACCCCGCGCTGTTGACGCTGGTGCCAGTTCCACCCCACCACGCCCGGCAGGCCGGTGTAAATGCTCATGCGCGTGCCCCAGCGGTATTCGGGGTTGTGCGCCTCCACAATCACAGGCGACCCTGGGATGTTCTCCTGCATCCAGCGGATGGCGTCCGCATCCTGGCGCAGTTCCATCTCCACATCCTGATCGTTGTAATAGGACGTATCCATATAGGCCATGCCGTCCAGGGTGTGCGGGGCCTCGCGGCTCATCCGGTCGCGGATTTTATCCGTCCCGGCCAGCAGGGGGAAGAGCAGCGCCGCCCCCACCAAAATGCCCAGGGCGGTCTGGAAAGCGCTGCGCAGCCGCGCCCCCCAGCGTTCCATCACCGCCGGCATCAGCCAGATCAGCGCCGCCGCCGCCGCGAGGTTGAGCAGCGTCCAGGCCTGTAAATAAAACTTAAACACCGTGTTCATGCGGCCAATGTCGCCCACCAGCACGATCACTTCCACCATCAGGGTCAGCATCAGGCCGCTGCCCATCATAAACAGGGCCGCGCGCTTTTCGTCCGGCTGATCCTTGCGCAACAGCAGCGCCGTGGCCCACGAACCGAGCAGGATAATCAGCCAGGCCACCTGCACTTTGGGCACAAAAGTCAGCAGCGCCGCCGCCGCAAACAGGGCCGCCAGCAGCGAATAGATCCAGCCTTCGTACTTCTTTAGCTTTTGCAGCGCCGAAACCGGCGTCTGAGCCATCCATTCCCGCGTTTCCCAGCCCATCCAGAAGGTCAAAATAAACAGCGGCAGTGCCCAATGGGTGATGTACGACCAGAACGGCGAGCGCGACCCTTCCCACAGATCTACCGCGTTATAGCCCTGCACATTCCAGCGCAGATAGGGCTGGTAGAACAGCACCACCAGTCCCACCAGCAGACCCGCCCCGCCCAGGCCCAACAGCCAGCGCCGGGCCGAGCTGCCCCCAGCGTAACGAACGGCCGTGTACACCCAGGCCAAAGCCGCCAGCACCAAATAGGTGGGCATATCCCAGGTGTTGGTCGGCCACAGCGCCCCCACCGTCAGCCCGCCCAGGAAGAGGGTCGCCCCGGCTGTCACCGCCGCCGGAAGCCCATCCCGCCGCCACTGCCAGCGCCCCTGAATCACCCCCAGGCCCCAGGCCAATGCCAAAACCGTCACCGGCAGGGCGATCAAATGCGCGTGCAGGTCGGCATACAGGAAGGTGAACATGGGGAACTCGGTGATAGGTTCGCCCGGGTACACCCGGCTGGGGATCCAATACCAATCCCCCGGGCCGTAGGGCAGGCCCTGGCCGTTCAGCAAACGGAAAAAGCCCGAGATGGTCCAGCCGATGCGCTGCAAGAGATCCGAATTGTCAATCGTTCCGCCCGGAGCAACCAACCGCATCATCCCGTGCCAGATCATGCGTACCGTGCCCATATTGCCCAGCAGCTGCAAGCCCGCCGCCCCCGCCAATGCCCCCGCCGTCTGCCAGCGCTGCCCTCGCAGCAAGTTCCACACCAGGGAGAATGCCCCCAATGCCAGCACGCTGTACAAGGTCGGCAAAATCAGGTTATAGGCCACGGCCGGCACAATCCCCAGCCACTTCACCAGCACGCCCACAATCACATAGCCGTAGTAATAGTAGTTCAGGTAGCCGCCCGCAAACCAGGGATCGTAGGGCGGGAAGATGGTGCTTTTCAGCACGGCGTTGAAGTACGAGAAGTCCATGGGCTTCTCGCCGCCCTTGCCAGGGTGCCACAAATCGGGGTTGCCCAGGCGCACCAGCAGGAAGAACAGGAAAGCTCCCAGCGCCAACGCCTCGATCATCAGCACATACTTGCGCTGTTCGCGGATCTCCTGCAAAATAGCAGCGCGCTGCCCCCAGAACAGGGCCAAATTGACCACCAGCAGCAGCCCCAAGGCCAATGAGATGGACGCGCGGCTAAAGGCCACCCCCAAAGACCCCGCCATCCACACCACCCAGGCCAGGGTCACCAGCCCCACCATACGCGTCAGGGGGTAGCCCCGGTCGCGCAGACCGCCCAGCGCCGCCCGCGTCAGCGGGTACATCATCCAACCCAAGAGCGCCACCACCAGATACCACACCACCGCGCCCACAGCCGGGTAGCGGTTCAGCAGGCTCTCGCGGTCAAACAGCTCAGCCCAGGTTCCCCCGGCCCGCTGGCGCGCCAAAAGCTCCGGCGGCAAAATCAGGTCGCCCTTATACTGCCCCACTTCTCGCGGCAGAACGCTTTTAATCGCCGAAAGATCCACCGCCGAAAGCAGCTTGCGCACCGCATCCGGGTCGTAATCCGTCCGTTTTCGGAAAATCATCACCTTGGGGTGATCATAGACCGTGAAGGTTTCTTCGGCAAACTGAGTGTTGATCTGATACGGCCCCAAATTGGGGTTGGATTGGGCCGCATACACCAGATCAAAGCCCAACTGGCTCTGGAACATCCCCGGCTGCGCCACGCGGTAACACCACACGATATCGCGCTCCGCCGGGCAGCCCAGCAGCGCGCGGAAATAGGCCGTGGTCAGCGGGTAGCGCTCTGGAATGCGCACCAGGGAGCCCCATTGGCGGCCGGAAGAGCTGAAAATGTAGTCCGCTGCATCCAGCATGGAGATCATACGGTTGAGCTTATCGCTGTTGTCTTCCCAATACAGCTGCAAATTCAGCTCGCTGCGGTATAGGCCCTGGGTGTAATCAAAGGGGCTGTTGCCGTTCAACGCCAGCGGCAGGCCGTCGTCCCAATCGCCTTCTTTAATTTGCCGCACGCCGTACACAGCGATACGCCCTGGGCCTTGCGCCAGTTCCAGGCGCATGCTGAAGGTCTGCCCTTCGCGAATGGTCAGCGGCGGATCGAAGGTGAAATGAACCGCCTCCCCGCGCGCATCCTCGCTGGCTGTGAATGTGCCGCGCGCCTCGGCCGTGGTCACCGGCCCATCCGCGCTGCTCAAATCCAGCAGGCTCATGCGCAGGGTCTTTTCCTCCGGCTGCCCCTCCCAATCCACCGCATGCGCCAGGGTCGCGCCGCGCACCAGGCCGTCGGCGGCGGCGCTGAAAGTCATGGTGTAGTCCTGGCCGGCCTCCACCGCCTCCACAAAGTCCGGCAGAGGCAGGGTACTCACCCCCAGCGGGATCAGACAATTCAGCCCCCACCCGCCGGTCAGGCGCAGCGCCGTCCCACCTTCGGGCACATCCAGGCGCAGGAAGATGGTTTGTCCCTTTTCCAGCGCGGCGGCCTTCATCAACGGCAGGGTAAACGCGCGTCCGCGCGGGTCGCCCTCGGCCAAGAAGGTGTCCACCAGCATCCCCGAAGACAGCAGCTGCTGACAGTCCCGGTCGGCACAGATCTGCGCCCGCAGGGTTTTCACCTGCCCGCCGCCCAGGGGATCCACCACATGGTCAAAAGCCAATCCCAAAGCGGTGCCGCTGCGCGGCAGGGTGTAAGCCAAAACCAGCCCCTGTTCCGGCGAAACCTCACGGCCCAGGCGTGAGCCTGCTAACTGTTTGCGCGTCCCATCGCTGCCCTCAATCTCCAGGGTGTAAGCTGCCGGAACGTTTTCATAGATCCATTCACTGGCGGCGATGCGCGTCACCGGGCGCGTGTAAATGCGCGTGAAGGCAAAAGCCCACGCCCAGGTGGCAGCCAGCACGCCCACACCCAGCGCAGCGGCCGCCAGGCGCGTCCAGCGCACAGACAGGCGGCGCGGCCGGGCCTGCCACAGTTGAAAAACGCCCCAGGCCGCCATAATGGCCAGGAACGGGTACACGGGCAGTTGGTAGCGCATCGCCCGTGTAAAGCTGAGCCCCTGCCACAGCGAATAGCCCGCCGTCCAGCCCCACAGCAGCACATGTTCCATCTGCCGCTGCTTACAGATGCGCCAGCCCATCCAGGCAAAGCTGCCCCAGGCCAGCAGGCCCAAAGGCCAGCCCAGCCCAAAGCGGATCATGTTCTCCCAGGCGAAGGTCACCGGCCGCCGCACCCACTGCAGCGCCGGGGGGAAGTCCATCTTCCCCGCCATCTGTGCCGCCACGGTGCGCAGTTCGGCCAGCCAGCCCTCGTTCACCCCCAGGCCAAAGAACCCCGGCCCATTGAAGGCATAAGGTTGAAATACGCGGAACGTAATCAGCGCGGTCAGGCCCGCCAAAGCCAGCTTCAGCCACAGCGCCCATCCCCACAAGGCCTGGTTTTCGTCCTGCGCCGTGCGCTCATAGCGCAGCAGGGCCGCCGCGGGCAGCAGCAAAACCACCGGCGCCGCGCTCAGTTTGGAAGAAAGCGCCATGCCCGCCAGCAGGCCGAACAGCACAAACATCCAGGTATCACCCAGCGCTGCCCGCAGCCGTCCCGGCACCGGCACAGGGGCCGCAGGGCTATCGGTGCTCTCCGTCTCCGCCTCGTCCGCTTCCGCGGCCGCGGTTTGCGGCAGTTCAGGCTGCCTGCCCGTCAAAATCCACACCGCCAAAAAGGCGCAGGCCGTCAGGAACAGGTTGGTGAACGGGTCCACCGTGAAATAGTGGGAGATCTGAATTTGCAGCACCGCCCCCGCCGAAAAAGCCGCCGCCAGCACCCCCAGCCACACCTTGCGGTACAACCGCAGCGCGGTGAAAAACACCAGCAGCACCACCAGCAGATCCGCCAGCCCGGCCAGGGCGCGCCCCACCAGGTGAATATCGCTGTAGCCGGTGCGCTGCACCAGTTCGCCCACGCTGCGCACCAAAAACAGCGGCAGCGTGCCGTACACATAATTAGGGAAACCGCGGTTAGCCGGGTTGAAGGGAGAAGCCGCTGTGTCGAAGTACGAACCTGCATCCGCAGACTCAATCGCCGTGACCGCCATGGTCAAAAAACGTTCGTCCGGGTGCAGATGCTGATCCCCGTCCCAATCCATGCCCACAAAGCGGAAATACGCGCCCAACGCCAGCACCAACACCAGCGCAGCCGCCGCCAGGGCAGCGGCCGGCCAACGCGTCTTGCGCGGCGCAGTCTGGGCTTCAGAGGGTAGGGTCGTTCCGGTTTCAGGTTGCATAGGTCTATTGTCCAGCGGGCTGCCCCGGCACCAAATACGTCCAGAAATTCTTGCCTTCCAGCGGGTTGGTATGCAGCGCCAGCACCCCGCTGGGGTACATTTGCTTCAGCTTTTCCAGCGCAGCGCTGTCGTCATACTTAATGATAAACAGCTTGGTGCGCGGTTCGCTCAAGGTTTTCTCAAAGTCTTCCGGCCACAGGGCGTAATCTTTGGTCGGGTATCCCGCGTTAATCCCCACCAGGCGCGTATCCACCCAGTGAGCAAACGGCACCACATAGGCCGTGTCGGGCGTACCCACCGAATCGGCAAATCCGCGAATCACCCGCCCCATCTCCGAGGTGTTCCACGCCCCGCCCATAAACTGCTGGTGGAATTTCTCAAACACCAGGGTGTAATTTTGGTTCATCGTCCACACCGCCAACACCACCACCCAGGCCGCCACCAAAAGCCGCCCCGCACGCGTGCGCACGCTGTGCCACAGGCTGGTGAAAAGACTCTCAAAACCAATCCCCGCCGTCACAAACACGGGAATCATGGCCGCACCGGTGCGGTTGAGCGAGGGGTTTTCCTCTGGGAAAGCCAGGGACAAGATCGAGGGCAGCATCAGGAAGGGGATGGATACCAGCAGCAGCAGATCCGCCCAGTCGCGGCGGCGCGCATAGCGCACCACCAGCAGCACCATGCCCAGGAAGAACAGCGCCGCCGAAACCACATCCAGCGCCGGCCGGTCCACCACCGAATGCACCCAGATGCCGCCGTTGGAATAGAAGAACATGATCATAGCTTTCCACAAGTTGGAGAAGAAGATCCCCGCCGGCGACCCTGGCAGCGGGCGTTCCGTCTCTCCCAGGCGTGAAAAAGCCCGTGACCCGAACATGTCCATGTGCCCCACCACATAGCTCAGCAGCGGCAGGAACACAATCAGCGCCACCACCGCCACCAGTCCCAGGGCTGCCAGCGTCTGCCAGCGTTTGCCCTGCGCCGCGCGGTGCAGCAGGTACAGTCCTACCGCCAGCACAATGAAGAACGGCACAATGCGCATCGGGCTGTAGCCGTGCAGCCCCAGACCCAGCCAGAACCCGCACCACATAAAATCGTTACGGCGCATACGGCGCAGCCCGCGGAACAGATAATACAGCACCGGCGCGGCAAAGAAGGGATACAGGGTGAAGCGCAGCGCCACCCGCGAAATCACATTCGGCCAATAGGCGATCCCCGCCAGCAGCAAAGCGGCCAGCCCGATCCAGCGGCTGCCCATTTCCTTGCCCAACAGGTACACATACGGCAGGGTGAACAGCCCGCACAAAGCCGTGCCGATCTTCAGGTTGAGGAAGTTGATCCCCGTCCCCATCACCTTCACCACCAAAGCCGTCAGGTAAAACTGAAAAGCCTCGCGGCCGGTGTTGCGCTCAAAGAAAATGGCATATTGGCCGTTGAGCACGTCGTTCACATCCAGCAGCTTTTCGGCGTGATCGCTGAACATCTCGCCGGGGGTCTGCGCCAGATGGTAAAAGCGGTAGAAAATGGCCACGGCAAACACCAAGGCCACGCCCACCTGCCAGCCGTCCAGCTCGATGCGCACGCGCGGACGGCGCAGCCAGCGGGTGACCGCTTTCCAGCGCGAAACCTGCCCTGCTCGCCGCGGCGTGCGTTCCCATAAGCTGGCCCACACCAGCCCGCCGCCCGTCAGGAAGAAGAACAAATTCAGGAAATTAAAGCGGTTGCTGAAGAAGCTGATGAAAGCCCCCACCAGCAGCACCGCCCCCGGCAGCAGGAACCACCATGTGCCCTGCATGTTGATCCCCTGCTCCGCGTCCGGCGCGGGTTCCGCCGTGCGCAGGCGCCCGGCCAGATATCCCCACACCATCAGCCCGGCCGCCAGGGCATAAAAAACCACCGCCACGGGCACATTCCGGTCGGGCGGTTCCAACTGGGTCTGGGCCGCCAGCGCCAGAACCAGGGCGGCCAGCCCCTGCCAGGGCAGCTTTCCAGCCGGAACGGGCGACTGCGGTTTTTCCTCCGAGCGCGGCTCATCCGGCGGCAGTTCCGGAGGGGGTTCTTCGCCTTCAGGCTCCGGCGTTTGCTCCGCGTCCCAGGGCAGTTCCGGAAGGTGGAAAGGTTGGCCTTTGCGGCTCAGCCGAGATTTGAGATAGTCTAAAACACTGGGTTCTGAGTCCATACAGGGGTTCCATTCTCCGCGAGCGGTGGTGCAAAAGACGAATTGATCTTACAGCATCCCGCGCCGTCCCACAAGACCCGCTCAGGCGGCCTTGCGGCGCACGATATAGAACGTGTACGCCCCATGCTCCTGTTCACGCGCTTCCTCGTAGATCGGGCGGGTGATCCCCAGCGTCAAGGCCAGGTTCCAGCGCGTGGGGGCTAAAATCCATCGTTTGAACAGCTTTTGGCAAATGAGGGAGGGCAGACCGAAGTAATGCCCCCATTCCAGGGTGTGCAGCGCACGGGGCGAGAAATAATGCCACCAGCGTTCCACCTCAAAACCGGCGCGGTTCAGTCGTTCGCTCCATACCTCCGGCGAATCGCAGTGGTGGTGGCGGGAAATGCGGTTAAAAAAGGCGCGGTAGGCATCCGCCAGGCCTTTTAGGCCCACGCGGTCAAAGAAATTGGACACCGACAGGTTGGCCAAAAACTGGTGGTTGGGCACGCAGAAAATGAACACCGCGCCCGGCCGCAGTACCCGCGCCATCTCGGCCATCACGGCGTCCAGGTCGGGGATATGCTCCAGCACCGAATTGCTGACCGCGCTGGAGAAATAGCCGTCTGCAAAGGGAATGCGGTCTCCCGCCCCCTGAATCACCAGGTGATAGCCGCCGCGCTGCGCCGCCTCCCGCACAGGCCCCGTCCACGGGTCCAGGCCCACATCCAGCTTGCGGTCAAAAGCTACCGTCGCAAAATGTCCGTCTCCGCAGCCCAAATCCAACACCGGCCCCGGCAGCTCAAAATCCTGGTACACTCGCGCCTCAACGGCGCGCAGCACCCCCCGAAAATAGGGCATGCCGCTGATCTGCTCCCACAAGAAGTCGCGTTCCATGTCAGGTTGAAGTCCTTTCTGGGATCAGGCCGCGCCGCTCAGTTCCTTTGAAATTTCGGCGAACAGCTTTTCATACTCGATTGCAATGGTATCGGGCAAATAGCGCTCACGAATGGGTTCAGGGTCGCGCTGGAACTGCGCCCGTTGGCCCAGCACCTCAATCAGCGCGTCCGCCAGACCGGCGGAATCGCCAATTTGGATGACCTTGCCCATTTCATGCACCGTCACCGGCTGGCGCACCCCCGGCAGGTTCGAAGCCACGCACGGCACGCCGTTTAACATGGCTTCAATTTGCACCAGGCCGAAAGCCTCGGTAGAATTCAGGCTGGAAAGCACCAGCGCGTCAATGTTGGGGTAAAAACGCGCCATTTGCGTCGGGTCCAGCACCCCCAGGAACTTCCAATGTCCCTCGGCCTGATAGCGTTCAATCCGCGGCCACAGGCGCGCCAGATAGGCTTCTTCCCCGATGATGTTCTGATACGGCCCAGCAAACTGCACCTGTAAATCGGGGTAGGCTTCCAGCAAGCGCGGCATGGCGTCCAGCAGCACCTCCACCCCCTTTTCGGTGGCAAAACGCGCCGCCATGCCCACCACCGGCCGCTGGCCGCGGGGGTTATTGTCGCGCGCAAAGGCATCCACCGATTCCGCGCTCACCTCCGGCAGCTCCACCGGCGGCGGGATGACATGCAGTTTGTTCAAATAGCGCTTCAGATAGGGGGAATGTTCGGCGTAATCGCGTGTGTAGGTCACAAAGCGGTGGGTAAACAGCGCCGCCAGCCGGTTCATCACATGCACAGCCTGATTGGCCAGCCACGCCAAAGCCCCCGGCGGCATAATCAAATCGCAGTGGTAGGTGATCACCGTGGGCTTCTTCAGCAGGCGTCCGCGCAGCGCCACCCCCGCAGCGTCAAATTGCGGCAGGTGCAGCTGCACCACATCATTTTCATTCACCAGACGGCTGGCAATCCAGCCAAAGGTGGGCATGATCACGCCCTTGCTGATGCGGAACCACACCGGCGCGCGCACAATGCGCACCCCATCCACCACTTCCTCTGCCGCCAAAGACGGGTCATAGCGCGAGGTCAGCACGGTCACCTGATGACCGCGCCGCGCCCAGGCCTTGGCCAGCCGTTCGGCGTAAATCGTCAGGCCGCTGGTGTGCGGCCGGTAATAGGTCAATACGATCAGAATACGCATGGCTACGCGAACATCTCCCGGTTGGCTTTGACCCACTCAAACAGTTCGCGCAGCCCGGCCCGCACCCCATAGCGCGGCTGCCAGCCCAACACATGCTCAGCTTTGCGAATGTCCGAAACGTATATGCGCTGATCGCCGGGGCGCCAATCGCCCAGCGCCACCGGAACGGCGTGCCCAACGGCCTGTTCCAGCATGGGTTGGAATTCCTTCCACACCGAAATGACGTTGTCCGCGCCGCCGCCCACGTTAAACACCTGCCCCGCGCTGCGGTTCAGGTGGCTCAAGGCCGCATCGTAAGCGTCCAGCAAATCTTCCACATACAGCACATCCCGCACCTGCTTGCCGTCTCCGTAAATGCTGATCGGCTTGCCCGTCAGCGCCGCGATCACGAACCAGGCCAGCCAGCCCTGATCCTCCACGCCGAACTGGCGCGGGCCGTAAATGCAGCTCTGGCGCATGACCACCGTCGGCAGGTCGTAAATGCGGTGATAGTCGCGCACGTATTGGTCGCCGCAGCCCTTCGAACAGCCGTAGGGCGAATGGAAATCCAGCGGCTGCGCCTCCGAGATGCCGAAGGGGAAATCCGCATAGCGGTAGCGGGTTTCTTCTTCCACCACCGTCACCTCTTCCATCCCGCCGTAGACTTTATTGGTGGAGGCGTACACCACCGCCGGGAACTTGCCCGAGGCGCGCGCCGCCTCCAGCATGTTGAACGTGCCCAGGGCGTTAATTTCAAAATCTTCCCGCGGGTTGGTCACCGAGGTGGTCACCGCCACCTGCGCCGCCAGATGGACAATTACGTCCCGATCCGCCGCCGCCTGCTGCAAGGCCTGCGCATCGCGCACATCCGCCGTGATCAATTGAAATGAGTCCTTGCCGTGCTTGCCCCGCAGCCATTCCAAATTACGCTGGGCACCGCTGCGCGACAAATTATCAAACACCACCACATCTTCACCGCGCGCTAACAGGCGGTTAACATAATTTGAGCCGATGAACCCGGCTCCTCCTGTGACAAGATAACGCTTGGACATCGCTCTTGCTCCATCCATCCTTCAGTGGATTAAACGAAAAAATTACACCCGCGGTTCCTGGGCACGCAGCTGCGCGCTCAACGAACCCAATGAACGCCCTTCTTTTAGCAATCCGATAAACCCAAAAATGCCCGTGACCGCAAAATTGATAAAGTGCATCAAGATGGCATAGGCCAGCGCGGAGGAATTATCCACGCCCAACACCGCCAGCGCGCCCACCACCGCCGCCTCAAACACGCCCAAGGCCGCCGGGGCCGAAGGTACCGCCACCCCCAGGGCCAGCACACTGTCAATAAACATCGGCCACCATAAGGGCACCTGCGGCACCAGCGTGAACAGCATCACGTAATGCACGGCCACCCACAGCACCCAGGAAAGCACCATCCAAAACAGAGCGGCCAAGAACTGGCTGGGGCGGGTCAACACCCGCAGCCCCTCCAGCAGCGAAGCCACCCGCGGCACAATCCAGCGTTCCACGAAGGCCCAGCGCTGGCCCATTTTCAAGATGAAGGCCTGCACGCGCTCGTTAAAGCGCGCCATCCCATATAGACCAGCCAACCCCACAATCACCAGCCCCAGGGTCACCACGGCAAAGGGACGCGCCCATTCCGCGCCCAGGGCTAACGGCAGCGTGCTCAGCAGCATCCCCGCCGCAATCGCCAGGTCAAAGGCGCGTTCAATCACGATTGTCGAGAGCACATGCAGCGGGCCCAGGCCGCTGGCCTGACCCATGAACACCGCCCGCCCCACTTCACCCATGCGCAGCGGGAACAGGTTGTTCAGCAAATAGCCTTCGTTAATGATGAAAAAGCTTTGTGAGACCGTCGGGCGGTGATCCAAAAGCACCCGCCAGCCGTTGGCGCGCGTCCACAGCGAGATGACCGTCAAAGCCACCGCGGCAGCCACCGGCAGCGGCTGAATATTCTGAAAGGCCGTGCGCAGCTCTTCCCAGCGGGCCAGCCGAAAGACGATCACCAAAGCCACCAGGCTGATGATCACGCCCGGCAGCCAGCGCCGCACGCGCATCCACACACCCCGCGCGCCGCCGCTCACTCCTCCTCCAGCCTCAGCACCGCCATGAAGGCATCCTGCGGAATTTCCACGCTGCCCACCATCTTCATACGGCGCTTGCCGCGTTTTTGCTTTTCCAGCAGCTTTTTCTTGCGGGTAATGTCGCCGCCGTAGCATTTAGCCAGCACGTCTTTGCGCACCGCCTTCACATTGGCCCGCGAGATGATTCGCCCGCCGGAAGAAGCCTGAATAGCCACGTCAAACAGCTGCCGCGGGATCAGCTCTTTCAGCTTGCTCACCAGCGCCTGCCCCTTGTGGTAGGCGTTTTCCTTGTGCACAATTGCCGCCAGCGCGTCCACCGCTTCGCCGCCCACCAGCACTTCCAGTTTCACCAGGTTGCCGGGGCGGTATTCCAGGAACTGATAATCCATCGAGGCATAGCCGCGCGAGCGGGATTTCAGCGCATCGAAGAAGTCCACAATCAATTCCGACAACGGAATTTCAAAATTCAGCTGCACCCGGTTGGGCGCGGGGTGTTCCTGGCTCACAAACACGCCGCGGCGCTTGCTGATCAAATCCATAATCGTGCCGAAATAGTCGGTCGGGGAGAAGATTTGCAGCGCCATCCACGGCTCGCGAATTTCACTAATCAAACTTTCGTCCGGCAGCTGCGCCGGGGAATCCACCCGCAGCACCTCACCATCGGTCATGATGACTTCATATTCCACCGACGGCGCCGTCACCACAATATCCAGATCGTATTCGCGTTCCAGCCGTTCCTGGATGATCTCCATGTGGAACAGGCCCAAAAAGCCGCAGCGGAAGCCAAAATTCAGCGCCTGTGAGGTCTCTGGCTCAAAAACCAATGAGGCGTCATTTAATTGCAGTTTATCCAGGGCATCGCGTAGATCGGGGTAATCTTCGCCTTCTGTCGGGTAAATGCCCGCAAACACCATCGGCTTGGCCTTGCGGTAGCCCGGCAGCGCAGCCGCCGCCGGCCGCTGTGGGTTGGTGAAGGTATCGCCCACCCGACATTCCGCCACAGTCTTCAGACCGGTGGCCACATAGCCCACGTCGCCAGCGCGCAGCGCATCCACGGGTCGCATCCCCGGCGAAAACACGCCGATCTCCACCGGCTTCACCACGGCCCCCGTCACCATCAGTTTCACCGAATCCCCGCTGCGAATTTCGCCTTCGTTCACGCGCACATAGGCGATCACGCCCTTGTACGAGTCGTAATGCGAATCAAAGATCAAAGCGCGCAGCGGTTCGGAGGCATTGCCTTTGGGCGGCGGCACCTTGTTCACCACCAACTCCAGCACCTGCGCCACATTGATGCCTTCTTTGGCAGAAATGCGCACAATCTCTTCCGCCGGGTAACCCATCAGGTTTTCCAGTTCCTGGGCCACTTCGTCCGGGCGCGCTGACGGCAGATCAATTTTGTTGATCACCGGCACAATCACCAGATCCGATTCCAGCGCCAGGTAAAGGTTGGCCAGCGTCTGCGCCTCAATCCCCTGGGTCGCATCCACAATCAGCAAAGCCCCTTCACAGGCCGCCAATGCCCGGCTGACCTCATAGTTAAAGTCCACATGGCCGGGGGTGTCAATCAGATTAAGCTCGTAATCCAGGCCGTCTTGAGCGGTGTATACCATGCGCACCGCCGAAGCCTTAATCGTGACCCCCTTTTCCCGTTCCAGGTCCATCGAATCCAGAACTTGATTCATCATATCGCGTTCTGAAATCGTACCGGTAAGTTGAAGCAGCCGGTCAGCCAGGGTGGACTTACCGTGATCAACGTGCGCAATAATACAGAAGTTCCGAATATGTTCCATCATAAATCCCCCAAAGTATAACCGATTTTTTGCCGCCCGCACGGCTTTTGCTGCCTATTCTTCCCTACATCCTGGCCCGCTTCCCTCCCCCACACACCCCAGCATAGGTTAAAATGGGAGCATCCTGACTCACTCAAGGCCCTAACACCTCTGATGACCGTTTCTGCCCCCTCCCAACCCTCTGCCCGCACCTTTCGTTTCCCGTGGGGTTTTCTGTTTGACCTCCTCCTGGCCCTGCTCATCCTGATCGGCGTCCTCTTCCGCTTTTCCTGGACCAACTGGAGCCAGGGAACCAGCCTGCACCCGGATGAATACGGCCTCACCAACACCCTCACCCAACTCAGCATCCCCGCCACGCTGGACGAGTATTTCAACACGCGCCTGTCGCCCATCAGCCCCTACGCCAAATACGGCGTGGATGGAACCCTGGTATCCAACGGCCCCGATAACCGCATGCGCTGGGGACAATGGCCCATCATCCTCCTGCGCTGGTTTGGTGAACAAACCGGCAGCACCGGCTATGACGAAATTCGCCAGATGGGGCGCTCCCTCTCCGCAGCCGCCGATACCCTTTCCATCCTGATCCTGATCCTCATCGGCACGCGCCTTTACGGCCGGCGCGCTGGCCTGCTGGCGGGGGCGCTCAGCGCCCTGGCGGTCATGCAGATTCAGCAGTCCCACTTCATGACCTCCGATAACTTTGCTGCCCTCTTCACCACCCTGGCCGTGTATGCCGCCGTGCGCGCCGCCCAAACCCCTGCGGCCGTGCGCCCCGACCAGCCTGAAACCGCCCCCTACCGCCTGTCCTGGGGCGCCCTGGGGTGGTTTGCCCTCTTCGGCCTCAGCTTTGGCATGGCGATGGCCTCGCGCATCAATTTACTGCCTTTGGCCGGGATCATCATCCTGGCCGCTTTCATCAATATCGCCGATCTCAAATTACGCTCCCAAAGCGACCTGCGCCGCGTCCTCACTGCCGCGGCCGTGGGGCTGACTGTGGCCGGGCTGGTTTCGCTGCTCACCTTCCGCCTGTGCCAACCCATGACCTTCCGCGCCGCAAGCGGCGACACCACCTTGTTCACCCTGCACCTCAACCAGGATTGGCTGGACAGCATGAAGGTGGCTCAGGCCGAATCCAGCGGTCAGGGCGGCGGCCCGCCCGCCGAGCAGTGGGCCAACCGTCCGGCCATCCTCTTCCCGCTGATGAATATGGTCGTGTGGGGCATGGGGCCCTTCCTGGGGTTAACCGCCTGGTCGGGGCTGTTCTATGCTGCCTGGCGCTCCTTGAAACGCGCCGAGTGGCGCCGGCACCTGCTGCCGGTGGTGTGGGCGGGCGGATATTTCCTCTTCATGGGCACGCGCTGGGTCAAATCCATCCGCTACTTCCTTCCCATCTACCCCATCCTAGCCTTGCTAGCCGCCTGGCTGCTGTTGACGCTTTGGCAGCGGGCAGCCGCCCACCCGCTGCGTAAGGGTCTGGCCGGGGCACTCACCGCCCTGGTGCTGGTCGGCACCCTGCTGTGGGCCAACGCATTCACCGCGGCCGTTTACCGCCAGGCGCACACCCGCCTGCGCGCCACCACCTGGATTTTCCACAACATCCCCGCCCCCTTTATGCTGAATCTCTCAGCCGACAGCGGCCCCTTCACCGAGCCGCTGGGCGCACCCGACGGCCTGCTGATCACCTCCAACGCGCCTTTCTCGCAAGCCTTCGTGCTGCCCGACCCCGGTCAGCTGGAAAGCATCCGCCTGTCCCGCCCCGCCGTGGAAGGCATGGCCGCTGCGGAAACGCCGCTGACGCTTTCCATCAGCAGCGACGCCAACAACACCGACATTTTGGGGCAGGCCGTTCTGCGCCTGCCGGCGCAAGCCAAAGATCAGCCCGTGGGCACCTATGCTGCCGAGTTTGACCCGCCCCTCACCCTGCAAAACGGTGTGCCCTACTACCTGCACGTCAGCGTTGAGGGCTCCAGCGCCGTGCGCCTGTACCGCACCGTTCTGGCCAACGAAAGCTGGGATGAAGGTCTGCCCGTGCCCTTCGAAAACCGCGACCCATTCGGCCAGTATTACCGCGGCCTGAGCGTGGAAGCCCGCTGGTATGACGACGCCAACAAAAAAGCTATGTATGTGGAAACCCTCACCCAGGCCGACGTGCTCATTCTGCCCTCCCAGCGTGCTATCTGGTCTTCGGCTCGCATCCCCGTCACCTACCCCATGACCCTGGAGTATTACCGCGCCCTGTTCGACGGCCGCCTGGGGTTTGAAAAGGCCGCCCTCTTCACCGCCCCCTGGAAATTCGGCCCCTTGCAGGTGTCCGACGTAGGCGGCACCCTGGCCTGGGGACGCGAACCTACCTTACCCCTCTTTAACTATAATTTCTTTGCCGCCGAAGAGGCTTTCAGCGTTTACGACCACCCGCCGGTGTGGATTTTCACCAAACGCGCTGATTTCAGCCCCGCTGTCGTGTTGGACGTGCTCAACGCCGTCAATCTGGACGCGGTGGAGGTGCAGTCCCCGCGCAACGCCACCCCGCTCTACGATCAAAACCCCTGATTTTCCCTCAGGCAAAAAAAACGGCGGCCTCAAATCTTTTTGGGGCCGCCGGTGCGTTAACAGGATTTCACCGCCTGTGAATCAACCTGGGTGATTGAAATCTACGCAGAATCCTCCGCTGCTTCGCTGGGAACCACTGCCGCGATGCGTGCCTCCAGGTCAGCGCTTTCCGCGCCAGCTGGCCAGCGCAGCAGCGCCAAAAATTCGGTGTTGCCCTTGGGCCCGTGCAGCGGCGAGCAAATCAGCCCCTCCACCCCGAAGCCCTCACGCACCGCCGCCCCCAGCACCTCGCGCAGCACACTGCGGTGCACCGCCGGATCGCGGATCACCCCTTCCCCCTTGGCTGCGTCCGCCCGTCCGGCTTCGAACTGCGGCTTGATCAAAGCCACCACCTGCCCTCCCGCCGCGCTGTCAAACCAGCCCCGCACCACCGGCAGCAGAATCCGCAGCGAAATAAACGAAGCGTCCATCACCACCAGACGCACCGCCTCGGGCAATTTTTCCACATGCCGCGCGTTGGTGCGCTCCATCGAAACCACCCGCGGGTCGGTGCGCAGCTTCCAATGCAAAATACCGTAGCCCACATCAATGGCGTACACTTTGTCGGCCCCATACTGGAGCAGGCAGTCGGTAAAGCCCCCCGTCGAAGCCCCCACATCCGCGCACACCCACCCGCCCAGATCGGTCAGCCCAAAGCCCTCCAACGCCGGTTCCAGCTTCTCTCCCCCGCGGGAAACATATTTTGGCCCGCGGTCCACCGTCAGATCGGCGTTCTCCGGCACTTTCACCGCCGGTTTCAGCACCACCTGCCCATCCACGCGCACCTGCCCGGCCATCACCAGGCGCTGTGCCTGGCTGCGGCTTTCGGCCAGGCCGCGTTCAGTCAATAAGAGGTCCAGGCGTTGTTTATCCATCCCCACAATTGTACCTTACCCCTGCTGCTATTCCGCTCTTTTCTGCCAACTTATGCTAAAATTTTCCGTATGCTCAAAGCGCTGATGAAAACCATGCGTCCCCGCCAATGGACCAAGAACGCTTTTGTCCTGGCTGCGGTGGTCTTTGACCAACAACTCTTCAACCCCGCCGCCATCCTGCGTTCATTCGGCGCGTTTTTCGTCTTCTGCCTGCTTTCCGGCACGGTATACATCCTCAACGATATCATTGACGTGGAGGCCGACCGCCAGCACCCCAAGAAGCGCCTGCGCCCCATCCCCTCCGGCAAACTGCCCATCCGCGCAGCGGTCGCGGCGGCTGTGGTCATCCTGCTGCTCACCTTCCCCCTGGCCTTTTGGCTTTCCCCCGGCCTGGGGATTATCTCCCTGGTGTATTTTCTCATCAACATCGCCTATTCCAACTGGCTCAAGCACATGCCCCTCATTGACGTGCTCACCATCGCCGCCGGGTTTGTGCTGCGCGTGGCGGCGGGGGTCAGCGTCATCGAAGTGCAGCGTTTCTCCCCCTGGCTGTATGTGGTCACCACCCTCTTTGCCCTCTACCTCGGTTTTGGCAAACGCCGCGCCGAGCTGACCACCCTGGCGGAGACCGCCGGCTCTCACCGCCGCGTGCTGGACGGCTACACCCTGCCGTTTCTGGATCAGCTCATCACCATCGTCTCCAGCACCACCCTCATCGCCTATTCTTTGTACACCTTCTCGGCCCCCAATCTGCCCGACAACCACACCATGATGCTCACCATCCCCTTTGTGATGTACGGCATCTTTCGCTATCTGTACCTGATCTACGTTAAAGAAGAGGGCGGTGCCCCCGAAGAGCTGCTGCTCACCGACCGTCCGCTCCAGGCCACCATTGCCCTCTTCGCCCTCACCGTACTCATCATTTTCTACTGGTTCTAAACACGCCCATGCCAGCCCTGATCGCTTCCGCCCCTGCCAAGGCGATTCTCTGCGGCGAGCACGCCGTGGTCTATTCCAGCCCGGCCATCGCCGTGCCCATCACTCAGGCCAAAACCTCCGTGCGGATTCAGCCCTGGATCCAGGCCCCCTCCGGCTCAGTATGGATTGACGCCCCCGACATTCATCTTTCAACTGCGCGCTCCGATCTGCCTCCCACCCACCCGCTGTCTGTCCTGCTCAATCTCATTGAAAGCGACTTACGCCGCGGCCCGCTGCCCGCCTTTCGCATGAAAATCACTTCCACCATCCCGGTGGCTTCCGGTTTGGGTTCCGGTGCAGCGGTATCCGTGGCGGTGCTGCGCGCAGTATATGCCTTTGTGAGCCGCCCTCTGCCGCTGGAACGGCTTAACGAACTGGCCTATCAGGTGGAAAAAATTCACCACGGAACCCCCTCCGGCATAGACAACACCGTCATCACCTACGCCCGCCCGGTCTTTTTCCAGCGCGGCCACCCCCTGCAGTTCCTGCGCATCGCCCAGCCCTTTACCCTGGTGCTGGCCAACAGCGGGCAGCCCAGCCGCACCGCCGACGTGGTGGCTGATGTGCGCCGCGCCTGGCAGGAAAATCCCGAAACCTATCAGGATTACTTCAATCAAATTGCCAGCCTGGTCAACCGCGCCCGCGCCGCCCTGGAAACCGGCGACCATACCGCCCTCGGCCAACTGCTGGATCACAACCACGCCCTGTTGCAGCAAATTGGCGTGTCCAGCCCGATTCTGGACACCCTCACCCAGGCCGCGCGGCAGGCCGGAGCGCTGGGGGCCAAGCTCTCCGGCGCAGGCCGCGGCGGAAACCTCATCGCCCTGTCCCAACCAGAGCGCGCCCCAGAAATCGCCGCCGCCCTCACCCAGGCCGGGGCCAAAAATGTGTTCATCACCACCGTCGAGGCCGTCCATGAATGAACCCGCCCCTTTGATCTTCCTGAAGCTGGGAGGATCGCTGATCACCGATAAGCACGGCACCTCCACTCCCCGGCCCGAAGTTCTGCGCCGCCTGGCCCAGGAAATCGCCGCTGCCCGCCAGGTTTGCCCGCATCTGCGCCTGGTGCTGGGGCACGGCTCCGGCTCCTTTGGCCATGTGCCCGCCAAACGCCACCACACCCGCCAGGGAGTCTCCACTCCCGAACAGTGGCTGGGCTTTGCCGAAGTGTGGCGTGAGGCCCGCGCCCTGAATGACATCGTCGTCCAGGAGCTGTGCGCCGCAGGACTGCCCGTCATCGCTTTTCCACCCTCCGCCGCCATCCTTGCCCGCGGGGCCAAAGTCAGCGATTGGGACCACCGCCCCCTGCAAGCGGCCCTCGACCATCATCTGCTGCCCCTGGTGCAGGGTGATGTGGCCTTTGACCACGCTCTGGGCGGCACGATCCTTTCCACAGAAGATGTGTTTGAACATCTCACCCTCCTGCTCCGCCCGCAGCGTATTCTGCTGGCGGGCATCGAGGCCGGCGTCTGGGAAGATTTCCCCGCCTGCACCCGCCTCATCCCCACCATCACACCAGCTGCCTTTCCGGCCCTCTCATCTCACCTGGGCGGCTCGGCGGCAGTGGACGTCACCGGCGGCATGGAGCAAAAGGTCACCTCCATGTTGGCCCTCATCCAGCGTCAGCCCGGCCTGCAAGTTCTCATCTTTTCCGGCGAACACCCCGGCAATCTGCAAAGCGCCTTGTGCGGCCAGAACCCCGGAACCCTCTTGCTTGGAGATTAACCCCCCATGATCATGTCTCGACAGGCTCTCGAACAAATTGAAGATCAGACTCTGGCCCCCTACGGCCTGCGCGCCAGCCAATCCCGCGGGCGGCTGCATCCCGAAGACGAACCCGATTACCGCACCACCTTTCAGCGCGACCGCGACCGCATTCTGCACACCAGCGCTTTCCGCCGCCTGGAATACAAAACCCAGGTGTTTATCAACTATGAGGGCGACTATTACCGTACCCGCCTCACCCACACCCTCGAAGTGGCCCAAATCGGCCGCACGGTAGCCCGCGCGCTGGGGGCCAACGAGGACGTGACCGAAACCATCTGCCTGGCGCACGACCTGGGGCATCCGCCCTTCGGCCACTCCGGTGAAAGCGTCCTGGCTCGCCTCATGCGCGATCACGGCGGCTTTGAGCACAACAAGCAATCCTTCCGCATCGTCACCCAATTGGAAGAGCGCTATCCCGATTTTCCTGGTCTCAACCTCACCTGGGAAGTGCTGGAAGGGCTGGTAAAGCACGAAACCGAGTACGACCGCTCCGACGCCAAAGATTTCAATCCCGATCTGCGCGGCCACCTGGAAGCCCAAATCGCCAACGCCGCCGATGAACTGGCCTACACCGCCCACGACCTCGACGACGGCCTGCGCTCTGGCATGATCACCCCGTCCATGTTGGAAAGCATGGATTTATGGATCATCGTCACCGAACAAATCGGCTGGAAAGGCGAACCCCTGCAGGCCCTTGACCGCCACCGCATCATCCGCCGCCTCATCGGCCTGGAAGTCACCGATCTGATTCAAACCACCAGCCAGAACCTGCGGCAAAGCGGTGTGCAATCCGTGGACGAATTACAGCGCCTGCCTTATAATGTGATCGGTTTCAGCGAAGAGACCCACCGCCGTAACCGGCAAATCAAAGATTTTCTCTTTGCCAACCTCTACCGTCATCACCGCGTCATGCGCATGGCCGTCAAAGCGGAACGCACCCTCACCCACCTGTTTGAGGCCTACTGCAGCGAACCGGCCATCCTGCCGCCCCAGGCCAAGCAGTCCATCCCAGAAATTGGGCTGGAACGCACCGTGTGTGATTACATCGCGGGGATGACCGACCGGTACGCAATTAACGAATACCAAAAATTATTTGATCCTACGGTGCTGCCGTAACAGCTGCTTGGAGGTATTGCAATGCCCGATGTATCCTATTTGACCGCCGAAGGCGCAAAACGTTTGCAGGAAGAGCTGGTCTATCTCAAAGGCCCCGCCCGCGAAGCCCTGGCAGCCCGCCTGCGCGCCGCTATTCAGATGGGTGATCTCTCGGAAAACGCCGATTACACCGCCGCCAAAGAAGAGCAGGGCTTCCTGGAAGGGCGCATTCAGGAATTGGAAGCCATTCTCTCCCATACCATCATCATTGATGATATGAAAAAAGACACCTCTCAGGTCAATATCGGCGATCACGTCACCATTCAAGAAGAAGACTTCCCCGAAGAAACCTACCACCTGGTGGGTCCCAAAGAAGCCGACCCCACCAAGGGGCGCATCTCGCATGAATCCCCCATCGGCAAAGCCCTCTTGGGCCGCCGCGTTGGGGATGTGGTCAGCGCCGAAACTCCTGGCGGTTCCATCCAGCTTAAAATCACGCGCATCGAGTAAATCGCTGCCCGACCTCGTTCCAACCCCATAAAGAGAAGCGGCTGCCCGTCACAGAGCAGCCGCTTTTACTTTCCCAATCAGTTCGCCGTGCGAACGGTTATCCGGCCTTCGGCCAGATTGCCAGTTCCAGCGTCACCCGGTCAAAGAAGGCGCTGTCGCCCACCGGCCCCTGACCGTAGCTCATGTCCGCGATGCGAGCTTCCAGCTGCAGGGTCTTGGTTTCCAGCAGAATGCGCTTCTTCGGCTCCAGCAGAACGGGTTCGCCCTTCGAGGCCAGGCGCTGGTTCAACGCCAAATCCTCAAAAGCGTGGCGGCTCATCAGCACCTTGGTCACCGTTTGAATGTCGTTCTTATCAAACAGCCACACCTCAAAGGCCGTCACCTTCTTCGGGTCTCCCACCCCCACCGTCTCCGAAATGCCCACGCCGCATTCACCCAGGAATTCTCCCGAGGGAGAGTCAATGCTGAACGAGTCGTCATACAGATCGTCGCCAAGCATGTAGGTGGTCATAAACTGGGCGATGGGCGCTTCTTGGCCTTCGGCTTCAAAATCGGTGCGGGTCGCCGTGCGGCTGGCTTCGTGCGCCTGGCGGCTAGCCTGGTTCAAGACGCCCCCGCCGCTGCGTTTGCGCAGCACCAGGAAATACAGCAAAATCGCGCCGATTACCAGAGTGAGCACGCAGAAGATGCCCAACAGCAAGGCAAAGTTCGGGCCGCCGCTCTCAGCTGCCGGGGCCGCGGGAACCGCGGGCGCACCAGCCGCCGGGGTGCCCTGCTCAGCCGGGGCTGCGGGGGCCACATCCACCTGCACCAGCCGGCTGAATTCCTGCACCGTCTTAGAATTCATCGTCGGGTCTGCCGCCACCTGCGTCAGGGCTTCGCTGCCCTTGGCGCCCAGTTCTTTGAAGCGCTGGATCGCCAGTGCCTCATCCGGCCTCTGGCCAAAGGATTCAACCGCCATGCGCAGGTAATCCGCGCGCAGGTCGGCCCGCAAATGTTCGGCAGAAGCATCCACCCACTTCACCGGCCACAAACCCCAGCCCAAAATCGGCAGGCCAATGATCAAGCCCAACACAAAACCCAACACCGCGGTGATCAGGGGCTTACCAAGCAGCTCACGTATCTTTTCCATAGTTATCTCCTGCAGCTTCCATTGATGACAGCCAGGTAGAATTGGCCTTAAGAATAGCGTTACTTGTTATTTTAGAACAAAAGTTAGTTCAACGCAACCAAAAACCGCCTTCTCCTGGATTCTTTTCCCAATTCAAGGGTTGCAAACTTCATGCCTTCTCAGAATCCACCGCTTCAAGCTGCTCATTTAAGAACGACTCGCCGCAGGCCGTACACTGCACCTCGCGTTTGTTGGCAACCACCAGAAGGCCGCCGCATTTCGGGCAAGGCTGAGCGATGGGCTGCTTCCACGAGGTGAAATCGCAGGTCGGGTAATTGGCACAGCCGTAAAATACACGTCCCTTGCGCGTTTTACGCTGCACAATCTCGCCGCCGTCCTTGGGGCATTTCACCCCAATCACCTCCAGCCAGGCTTCGGTGTGGCGGCATTCCGGGAAATTGCTGCAGCTGATAAATTTGCCAAACCGCCCCCAGCGGATCACCAGATCATGGCCGCACAGCGGGCAGGCGCGCCCCACTTTTTCCAGTTCGGCCTTAGCCGCCGGCATCTCCGCCTGCGCCCGCGCCACTTCGGGGCCGAAGCGGTCGTAAAATTCGCGCACCACGTCCGCCCAAACCGCCTTACCCTCCGCCACCTGATCCAGATTCTCTTCCATGTTGGCGGTGAAATTGGTGTCCACAATGTCGGGGAAGTGCGCCACCAGCAAATCGTTCACCGTCATGCCGGTTTCCGTCGGCAGCAGGCGCTTGGCCTCACGGTACACATACCCGCGTTCTTGAATGGTCGAAATGATCGCCGCGTAGGTGGAAGGGCGGCCAATGCCGTGTTCTTCCAGGTTCTGCACCAGGCTGGCCTCCGAAAAACGCGGCGGCGGCTGGGTGAAGTGCTGTTCCGGCAGCAGCGCCACCAGTTTTTGGGTCTGGTTTTCTTCCAGGCCCGCCGGAATGCGCACCATCTCTTCGTCGGAGCGCAAATCCTCGTCCAGCGCCTCTTCATACACCACCAAATAACCGGGGAAGCGCACCGTGGAACCGGAGGCGCGCAGCCCGTATTCGTGCGAGGGGGTTTTGCCCACCACATCCACCGAAACCGTATCGTACACCGCCGCTTCCATCTGCGAAGCCACAAAATTCTTCCAGATCAGTTGATACAGACGGAATTGGTCGTGGGTCAGGCTGGCCTTAATCGCCTCCGGCAGACGCCGCACGGAGGTGGGCCGGATGGCCTCATGGGCTTCCTGCGCACCTTTGGCCCGCGTCTTATATTGAGGCGGCACAGCAGGCAAGAAATCGCCGCCGTAATTCTGGGCAATCAACTCGCGCACTTCTTTCAATGCCACTTCCGACACCTGGGTCGAATCCGTACGCATGTAGGTGATCAGGCCGGTCGTCCCGCCCTCGCCCACATCCAACCCTTCATACAACTGCTGTGCCAGGGCCATCGTGCGTTTCGCGGTGAACCCCAGCCGCCTCGAAGCCTCTTGCTGCAGAGAACTGGTGATAAAGGGGGCCATCGGCTTTCGCCGCCGCTCCGACCGTTTGATCTTTTGAATGCTGTAAGCCCCCTGCTGCATGTCCGCCGTCACCGCCTCAGTCGCCGCCTGGCTGGTCAGCGCGGGTTCTTCGTCATCCATGCGCACCAGGCGCGCCACAAAGCTGGTTTTTCCGCCCTGCGGCTTCAGCTCGGCCTTAATTGTCCAATATTCCTCTGGCTCAAAGGCCTCAATTTCACGTTCGCGTTCCACAATCAACCGCAGCGCCACAGACTGCACCCGGCCAGCCGAAAGGCGGCTGCGCACCTTCTCCCACAGGATCGGGCTGATGCTGTACCCCACCAGCCGGTCCAAGACCCGCCGGGCCTGCTGAGCGTCCACCAATGACATGTCAATCGAACGCGGGTGCTCAAATGCTTCCTGAATGGCCGGCTCGGTGATCTCATGAAACACCACCCGACGTGTAATTTCCGGCTCAATCTCTGCCGCTTCCATCAAATGCCAGGCAATGGCTTCCCCTTCGCGGTCCGGGTCGGTCGCCAGGTAAATTTCTTCGGCTTTCTGCGCCAGCTGCTTGATCTCTTTCACCACCGGCCGTTTTTCATTGGGAATGCGGTATTTCGGCTCAAAGTTGTGATCCACATCCACCGAAAGCTGCGAACGCAGCAGATCGCGCACATGCCCCACCGAGGCGCGCACGGTATAACCCTTGCCCAAAAAACGGCCCACAGTGCGCGCCTTAGCCGGCGATTCCACAATCACCAGCTTGCCGCTGCGCTTGCGCACCGCTTTGCGCTGCGGGGCTTCCATGCCCTCGTGCGCCGGAGTGCGCCCAATGCGGTACAGCGTCGTCCCACACACGCCGCAGCGCCCGCGGGTCACCGGCGCGCCTGTGGCGTTAAATTCGGCTTGTGCTTCCTGAACTTCTCGTTTTGTCTTGCATTTTACGCAATAAGCTTCCAACGCAGTGCTCTCCTAAAGATAGCGATGATAGCCGTTTTCTTTCAACAGCTTCACAATCTCACGTACTTTTTGCGCCTGGCTGCGCGGGCACACCAACAAGGCGCTGCCGCTGTCCACCAGGATCATATCGTCCAAACCCACGGTCACCAACAGACGTTCGCTGCCGTCCCCCACCACCAGCGAAGCGTGCGTATCCAAACCCAGGTGCTGGGCGTTCACCACCAAGTTGCCGTGCTCGTCCCCTTCCAGCACCTCAAACAGCGAATCCCAACTGCCCACATCATTCCAACCCAAATCCGCCCCCGCCACCACGGCCACCCGTTCGGCTTTTTCCATAATCCCATAGTCCACCGTCTGGGGCTGGATGGTCGGCCAAATCTGCGCCAAAACTGCGCCGCGTTCAGGGGTATCCCATGCCTTGCGAATGGCAGCCAATTTTTCCGAAAGCTCCGGCATCCAGCGCGCAATCTCCGCCAGGATCTGTTCCACCGTCCAAATGAACATGCCGGAGTTCCAATCGTGATCGCCGCGTTCCAAGAAGCCGCGGGCGGTGGCTTCATCTGGCTTTTCCTTGAAGCGCTGCACGCGAAAGACCTCCTGGCCGCCAAAAGCGCCCAGGCTTTCCCCGCGCTGAATGTAGCCGTACCCTGTGGCCGGGGCCGTCGGGCGAATGCCCAACGTCACCAGATAGCCCTGCTCCGCCACGCTTTTGGCCGCACGCAGCACCGCCTGAAAATGCTCCACCTCTTCGATGAAATGATCCGCGGTCAGCACCGCCATCACCGCCCCGGGGTCGCGCTGCGCCAGCACCGCCGCCGCATAGCCCACCACCGAAGCCGTGCCGCGCGGCATGGGCTCCAACAGGTAATTTTCGGCCGGAATCTCCGGAACCTGTTCCTGAAGTTTCCTGGCCTGCTCTGCCACGGTCACCACCAAAATGCGCTCGGCGGGGAACAACCCCTCCAGCCGGTCTACCGCCATCTGAAACAGGGTGCGTTTGCCGTTCAGGCTCAACATCTGTTTCGGGCGTTCCTGCACAGAAAGCGGCCACAGGCGGGTTCCACCCCCGCCAGCCATGATCACCGCGTAAAAATTAGCTTCCATCCCTGCCTGCCTGATATGTGGATAAGCGCTCGCGTACGGCCACATAATTCATGCCGCCCACCTGGCGAACCAGGCCCTTGAGCTCAAGTAGCGTGAGTGTAGCCGATACTTGGGCGATTGGCAAGCCCGACCGCGCCGATATCTCATCAATATGCAGCGGCTCTTGATCCAAAGTGCGCAGCAAACCGCTTTCCACCGGGTCTTCTGGCATCTGAATCCGCACCGCGCGGTATTCCTGCACCTGTTTCAAGTTCAGGGCGTCCAGAACATCCTCAGGCCGCAGCAGCGGACGCGCGCCCTGTTGGATCAATTGGTTCGGCCCCTTGCTTAATGGGGAATAGATGCTGCCGGGCACAGCAAACACCTCGCGCCCCTGTTCCACGGCAAAAGTCGCCGTGATTAGCGCGCCGCTGGTCGTGCCCGCCTCAATCACCACCGTCGCCAGCGACAGACCGGAGATAATTCGGTTGCGCGGGGGAAAATTGCTGCTCTCCGGCTCGGTTCCCGGGGCGTAATCGCTCAGCACAGCCCCGCTGCGGATCACCCGTTCGGCCAGTTTACGGTGTTCTGGCGGGTAAATGCGGTCTACCCCGCAGCCCAACACCGCCAACGTGCGCCCACCGGCTTCCAGGGCAGCGTGGTGCGCTTCGCCATCCACCCCGCGCGCCAGCCCACTGACCACGGTGATGCCGTTTTGCGCCAGGCAAGCCGCCAGATCCTGCGCCGCCTGCCGCCCGTAAGCGCTCACCCCGCGTGTGCCCACAATCGCCACCGCCCACTCATCCGCCAGCGTCAACTCCCCGCGCAGATAGAGCACCGGCGGCGATTGATCCACCTCGCGCAACCGCCGCGGGTATTCGACATCATCCCAGGTCAAAACTGCGATTCCCGCGGCTTGAATTTTCTCCCAATAGGTTTGCAAATCCAGCGATTGGCGCGTGTTCAGCAAGTTCTCAACGATCTTTGCGCTCAGCCCCGCCTCAAGGTAGGCCTCAGCGGGCGCCTGCCACGCCAATTCGGCGCTGCCGAAAAAATCCAGCAGCGCCCGAAAGCGCACCGCGCCAATGCCTTTAACCCGGTTAAATCCGACCCAGTAGGCCCTGGGGTCCATTCAGCTGACTCCCCCCTACAACCACTCCGGCGGGCGCACCACCATCTCACCCGCGGCCAAATCCACCCGTAAAATCACTTCGTCCGTCACCGGCAGCAAAAGTTCCTTGCCGCTTTCGTCCTTCACCACATACACATCGTTGGCGCGCGTTTCCAAAATCTCAGCCAGCTCGCCCAACGTCTGACCGGCTTCGTCCACCACCGACAGGCCGATCAATTGGTGGTAATAATATTCGCCTTCCGGCAAGGCGGGCAGTTCTTTGGCGCTCACATACACCATCAAATTGCGCAGCACCCCCACCTCGTCACAATCTGAAAATTCGGCAAATTTCAACAGCAGGCTGTTACCGTGCCAACGCACCGCCTCAATTTTCAGCGGGCGGTGATCCTCGCCCACCAAAATCACTTTTCCCTTGCGCAGGCGCTCAGGGAAATCCGTCAGCACCTGCATGGAAATTTCACCCTTCACCCCGTGCGGCTTGCGCAGCAGGCCAACAGCCAAGTACACAGGCTCGCCCTCAACGGGCGAGCCTGTTGGTTGTTGATGATCTTCGGAAGAAACCATTCGGCGTGGGGTCATCGCGGCTCTACGACATCCAGGATCGCTTGTTTGCCCTCGCGCGCCGCCGCAACCCGCAGCAGCACCCGCATGGCATTCGCCACCCGGCCGTTTTTGCCGATGACTCGACCCATGTCCTCTTTGCACACCCGCAGTTCAAAGCGGATTTTATTCCCTCCGCTTCTTTCCTGGCGAACCTGCACGCAGCTCGGGTCTTCCACCAGGGACAGGGCAATGTACTCGATTAACTCCTTCACGGTCTCTCCTTCCGGTAGATGGCACAGCCGAAAAATCACGGCATCAGGCCGTTTTCCGTTTTTCGCGGGACTACTGGGCAGCTTTGGCTTCAGCCAACAGCGTCTCCACGGCCTCGCCCTTCTTGAAACGCGCAAAGCGATCCAGGACGCCGGCGTTTTTCAACAGCCGTTCCACAGCTTCGCTCGGCTGCGCGCCAACGCTCAGCCAGTGGTACACACGGTCTTCGGCCACGGTTAACGTGATAGGCTCAGTGCGCGGGTTGTAAAAACCCACAATTTCCAAAAACCGCCCATCGCGGGGGCTTTCATCATTGGCCACAACAATGCGATAACTGGGCTGCTTTTTTAAACCCACACGGCGCAAACGAATCCGAACCATTGAATTACTCCTCTTTTTTACAGCAGATAGGTTGTCAATTTTTCTTCAACCGCAGGCCGCGAAAGCGGGTAGAGGGTGCGCTGAAGGACGCGCAGCCGCTGACGGGCATCTTCGGTTAGCCAAACAGACGAGACATCCCGCGTCCGCCTGTTTTTTGCAAAGTTTTAAACACGCGCTGCATCTCGCGGAACTGCTTCAGCAGCCGGTTCACGTCCTGAACATCCGTCCCCGATCCGCGCGCAATGCGCCGTCGGCGGCTGGCATTCAGCACATCCGGGTTGTTGCGTTCTTGCTGGGTCATCGAGCTTAGAATCGCCTCGGTGACTTTGAGCTGGCGTTCCGCATCGCGCGGATCTACCTGGCGGGCCATCTGACCCATATTCCCAGGCAGCATCTCCAAAATTTGGTGCAGCGGACCCATCTTGCGCAGTTGGCGCAGCTGGTTGGCAAAATCTTCCAGCGTAAAGTGCCCCGACATCATGCGTTCGGCCTGTTCCTGCGCCGATTTTTGATCCATGGCCTCGGCTTTTTCAATCAGCCCCAGCACATCCCCCATCCCCAAAATGCGCCCGGCCAGCCGCGCCGGATCATAGGCTTCCAGCGCTTCGATGCCTTCGCCCGTGCCCAGGAATTTGATCGGCACGCCCGTCACGCTGCGGATGGAAATGGACGCGCCGCCGCGGGCGTCGCCGTCCATCTTGGTCAGCACCAGACCGCTCAAGCTCACGCTGTCGCGAAAGCCGGTGGCGATGTGCACCGCTTCCTGACCGATCATCGAATCCACCACCAGCAGGGTCTCAGCGATGGTCACCTTGCGCGCAATGGCGCGCAGTTCGTCCATCAACTGCTGATCCAGCTGCGAACGGCCGGCGGTGTCCACAATCATCACCGTCACGCCGCCTTTTTCAGCCTGCGTAAAGGCGTGCTGCACCACTTCCGGCGGCAGCTTGCCGTCTTCGGTGAACACCGGCACGCCCACCCGCTCGCCCAGGGTTTGCAGCTGCTTGATCGCCGCCGGGCGGTAAGGGTCCGCCGCCACCAACAGCACGCGCTCGCCCTGCGAACGCAGCAGCCGCGCGATCTTGGCCGCCGCGGTGGTTTTACCCGAGCCTTGCAGGCCCACCATCATCATCACCCGCGGGCGCGGTCCGCTCAGATTCAGGCGGTCTGCCGGGCCCAGGGTGTTGAGCAGTTCTTCATGCACAATCTTGATCACCTGCTGGGCCGGGTTTAACGCACGCGAGACCTCAGCGCCCACTGCGCGCTCGCGCACGCGGGCAATGAAGTCTTTGACCACCCCATAATTAACGTCCGCTTCCAGCAGCGCCATGCGCACTTCGCGCAGAGCCGCGTCCACGTCCGCCTCGGTCAGCTTACCGCGGCGGCGCAGGTTTTGGAAGACTTCGTTTAACCGGCCAGACAGATTCTCGAACAAATGACCAATCCTTAACCCAATAGACAATCAAACGCCCTTGGACAAGGGTGTTCGCAGTCGGATTTTAGCCCTGATGACGGGAATGGTCAAGGGCCAATTCCAGAAATCGCCGCTCCAACCGGGTGCGATCCCAGCTCAGAATTTTATCACATCTTACCCGCCGCCCGCCGCACCCTGCGCAACCTACGCCGGGGTGCGGGGTTATAGTCTTAGGAATTTTGAATATTTATCCGTTTTACCCATTGGAGGAATGATCCTATGTCCAAAGTTGCCGTTGTCACCGACAGCACCGCCAACATCCCCGAAGCCATGCTGCGCGGTTTACCTCTGCATGTGTTGCCCCTGCACGTCATTTGGGGCGAGAACAACTATGCCGACGGTATTGATATCACCCCCACCGAGTTCTATACCCGCCTGCAAACCGCCAAAACTATGCCCACCACCTCACAGGTGACCCCAGGCGCTTTTCGCGATCTTTACAACCGCCTGTTAGAAGAAGGCTATGAAATCCTCAGCCTGCACATCTCTTCCAAACTCTCCGGCACTCTGGATTCCGCCCAACAGGCCGTGCAGTACTTCCCCGGCGCCAAGATCAGCCTGGTGGATTCCGAAAGCACTTCCATGGCCTTGGGCTTCCTGGCCCTGGCCGTGGCCCGCGCTGCGCAGCAAGGCGCAACCCTGGCCGAATGCACCCAGCTGGCCCAGCACGGCCGCACCAATATCAATGTGTACTTTGTCCCCAGCACTCTGGAATTCCTGCACCGCGGCGGGCGCATCGGCGGGGCCGCCGCCCTGGTGGGCACCGCCCTCAACCTCAAACCCATCCTTTCCCTGCGCGATGGGCGTGTGGAAGCCATTGAGCGTGTGCGTACCATGGGCAAAGCCCTCGACCGCATGATGGAACACGTCAGCACCTCCATTGACGGCCGCCGCCCTGTGCGCCTGGCCTCCATTCATGCCAATTCACCCGATGAGGCCGCCCAACTCTTAGAGCGCGCCCGCCAAAATTTCTCCGTCAGCGAAGTCTCCGACGCCCTGTGCGCCGAAGTTTCTCCCGTCATCGGGACGCATACTGGCCCTGGCACGGTCGGCCTGGCGTTCATGACCGGCCTGTAATCCCCTTCATGCCTGAGCGAAAAAACCCCGCAGCCTTGCGGGGTTTTTTGTCAGACATTTTTCCCCCTTCTGCACGACAGGTTTCCTCATTTTTTGAAAGCCATTTTCTTGCCCGATTCCATTTGGTACAATACTTTTATTCCCATCCAATTTGGAAAAGGATTCCACATGAAAAATTACTCGAAGCTTGGCTTCCAAATTCCCCAGGTCTTGCTGCCCAAGGCCGGGACCGACCTGACACGCTGGGCGGTGATCGCCTGTGACCAGTTCACCTCCCAACCAGAATATTGGAACGATGTCGAGCGCATCGTGGGGGATGCCCCCTCCACCCTGCGCCTGATCCTTCCCGAAGTCTACCTGGAAAAACCAGGCGAAGGCGAGCGCATTCAAGCCACTCAACAGGCCATGAAAACCTATGTGGACAAGGGCTTGTTCGAGACCTATGAAGGTCTCATTTTGGTAGAGCGCCAGGCCGCCGGGAAAACCCGCCGAGGGGTCATGTTGGCCCTGGATCTGGAATGTTACGACTTCAACAAGGGTTCCCAATCCCTCATCCGCGCCACCGAAGGCACCATTTTGGAACGCCTGCCACCCCGCATCAAAATTCGCTCCGGCGCGCCCCCTTACAAGAAGTCCCCTGGGCGTTGAACCCCAACGACCATTTCTTTTTCGTGCGTCCCATCGCCGCGGATGTGGTTAACTGGCCCCTAGCCGATTACCGCTACGGCGGGGTCTTTTTCAGCACGGATATCGTCCACACCGGCATTGACATCCCCAACTTGAAAGGCACGCCGGTACTGGCCGCCGGGCCGGGCAAGGTTGTCTGGGCCGGTTACGGCCTCTACCTGGGCGGCAACAACCCTTCCGACCCCTACGGCCAGGCCGTCACCATTCAGCACAATTTCGGCTACCAGGGAAAAAAGCTGTACACCATCTACGCTCACCTGGATTCGATTGACGCCATCATCGGCCAATGGGTCAACACCGGCGACCAAATTGGCCGCGTGGGAACCACCGGCCTGACCACCGGCCCGCACCTGCATTTTGAGGTGCGCATCGAAAATAACAGCTACTTTGCCACCCGCAACCCCGAGCTGTGGCTGGCCCCACCCCAGGATTGCGGCGTTTTAGTAGGCCGTCTGATGAACACCAACGGTTCCCTGCTCACCTACCAGTCCGTGGTCATCACCTCCCTCGAAACTCGCCAAAGATGGACGGTCAACAGTTACGGCAAAGACACCGTCATCAGCGATGACTACTACCGCGAGAATCTCGTCATCGGCGACCTGCCCGCCGGAGACTATCAGGTGTCGCTGCGCTACCGCGAAGAGGATGACCCCCTCCTCACCCAAATCACCATTCGCCCCGGCGCCGTCACCTATTTCACCTTTCGCGGCCAATCCGGTTTTTCCACCGGCCTGCCGCCCACCCCCTCACCCAGCTCCTGGCTCAAGTTCACCAACCCTTGACAATTCACCCGCTAGGGTTGACAATTTGCGCTTACGGTTCTGGTAAAATTGAATGAGAAAAATAAACGGAGGTTGAACCCCATGTTCAAATCAAAAAATCCCACCTGGGCGCTGATCGTCATCGCCGCCTTCCTGCTGGCGTCCTGCAATAACCCAGCGGCGGCTGGCGAGCCCACCGTGGACACGAACGCCATCTTCACCGCAGCCGCGCAGACCGTGCAGGTGCAGATCAGCCAAACTGCGGCGGCCATGCCCACCAACACGGTAGCGCCGTCTCAAACCCCCACCTTGACCCCTGAGCTTCCGGCTCTGCCCAGCCTGCCGCCCCTGGATGTCAATGTGACCCCCTCGGTGGCCTTCACCCTGGCCCCGCTCCCCGGCCTGGCCACGGCCACCAACCCGGCCCCCGCCACCACCGGTGACAAAGCCGAATGGGTCACGCAGGTCCCCACCGACGGCGCGCGCATTGAGCACGGCACCAAATTTGACGTCCGCTGGACGGTGCGCAACACCGGCACGACCACCTGGAACACCAATTACACCATCCGCCACTACGCCGGAACCAAGCTGGGTGAGAAAAGCACCTACAAGTTCCGCGCCACCGTCAAGCCCGGCGACAGCACCGATCTGGTCATTGATGCGGTGGCCCCCTCGAAGAACGGTGAATACAATTCCATCTGGGTGCTCACCAACGATCAGGGCGTCAATTTCTACGTGGTGGATATCACCATCAAGTCGGTTAACCCCGGCCCCACCGAAACCCCCGATCCCACCAAGATCGCCCTTGAAGTCTGCTGCGACGATAATCCCGATAACGACGGGACCCGTTGCGACGATTTCGATTCAGACAAGTGTCCGGCGGATTAATCCCCAACCCCCTTTTCTCCTACACAACAGCCCGGGGCAGCCAAAGCCCCGGGTTTTGTTGAAAAGCCGAAAAAGGACGGTTTCACATGATGAACCTTCTCTCCATCTTTTCCCGTAAAATCTTCGCCCTGCTGGCGCTGGTCTTCCTCTTGGCCGCCTGCAACTTCCCTGGCAGCTCACAGGCCGGTAAAGACAGCCCAGAGGCGGTCTACACCCAGGCTGCTCAAACCGTGCAGGCCGCGCTGACCGCCCAAGGCCCCCGCACCACCCCCACCCAGCCCCCAGCAGCCCTCCCCACAGTTTCTGTTCCCACCCAGGCCCCTCCGCCGTCGGACCCCACGCAGGCCCCGCCTTCCAACCCCACCCAACCCCCGGCCCCTGCCCCCACCAGCACCATTAAGGTAGATGACGCAGCACAGTTTGTTTCGCAGTCCCCCAGCGACGGCACGTCCATCCCCGCGGGGCAGGCGTTTAAAACCGTGTGGACTCTCAAGAATGTGGGCAAAACCACCTGGACCACCCAATACCATTTACGCCCCTTCATCCAGGTCAATTTTGGCGGCCCTGCCCAGGTCTTCCTCCCCAAAGAGGTCAAGCCCGGTGAAGAAGTCTCCATCGAAGTCCCCATGACGGCCCCCGACAGCCTGGGCGAACAAAAAACCATCTGGGTGCTCACCAATGCCACCGGGGTCAATTTCTTCCCCCTGGATCTGACCATCAAGATCATCACCGCCCCCACCAACACCCCCAAACCCAACCTGACCGCCACGGCCCAATCCTGCCTGGATAACCCCGGCTCCTGCCCCACCGTCACGCCCTGATCGGCGTCCTGATTAAACCTTGACAATTCGGTCATCTCAGTTGAAAATGCCCCTACGGCTGATTAAGATGGCCCCTATCATGGAGGATATACCGCATGTTTTCAACTCGTAAAGCGCTTTTCAGCCTGGTGCTTCTCACCAGCTTACTGCTTTTGGCTGGCTGCAGCCTGGCGGGCACTCCTGCCGCCGCTGCGCCCGAACAGCAGCCCAGCCCCGATCTCGATCAGGTGCGCACCGAGGCCGCTCAGACCGTGGTCGCCCGCGTCACCTTCCAGGCTGCGCTGACCCCCTCGGCCACGCTGCCCCCGCGGTGCAGGTGGATGCGCCCACTTCCACAGCCGTGCCCACCCTCACCCGCCCAGTCACCAGCGGCGGTGGCGGCGGCAGTGTCAAAGCCACGGCCACCTCTTCCTACACCGATCAGGCCAAAATCCTCAGCACCAGCCCGCAGGACTACAGCAATATGCCCGCCGGACGCGACTTTGACGCGGTGTGGGTGCTCAAGAACGTGGGCAAACGCGCCTGGGACACCACCTTCTACATCCGCCACGCGGGCGGCAATCTGAAGGGTGCCAACACCGATCTGGTGTTCCTGCCCAAGGACGTCCCCGTCAACGGCAGTGTAGAAATGACCGTGGATTTCAACGCGCCTTCCACCCCCGGTGCCTACACCAGCTATTGGGAACTGGTCAATGACGACGGCGTGGCCTTCTACCGCTTCTACATCACCATCAACGTTCCCAAATAACCCCCGCCCAGCGTCTTCCCTTCGCTGTGGATGAGGTCCAATGTCTTTCGAAGATGACGTAAAAGCCGAGGCATTCCACCTCGGCTTTTCTCTTTGCGGCCTCGCTGCCGCCCAGCCCCAAGCCCAGCACGCTGCCGTCTATGAAGATTGGCTGGCGGCGGGTCACCACGCCCAGATGGGCTACCTGGCTGCCGAAAGCGCCCGCCTGCGCCGCGCTGACCCTTCGCTGACCTTGCCGGGTGTACGCACGGTGCTGACGGTGGGCCTGCCCTACCCCAACCCCGCCCGCGCTGCCGCACCCGCGGACGGCCGTCTGCGCGGGCGCACCGCCGCCTACTCCTGGGGCCAGGATTACCACGATCGGATCCCTCCGCGGCTGAACCAACTGGCCGTCTTTTTGGAAACCCGCCTGGGCCTGCCTCTGGCCCACCGCGCCTATACCGACACCGGCCCTCTTTTAGAACGCGCCTGGGGGCAGCAGGCCGGTTTGGGCTGGTTTGGGAAGAATTCCTGCCTCATCCACCCGCGCGGCGGTTCGGCGTTTCTGTTGGGTGAACTGCTCCTGGACGTAGAATTGCAGCCCGATGTCCCCTGGGAGGCCGACCGCTGCGGAAGCTGCACGCGCTGTTTGGACGCCTGCCCCACCGGCTGCATCCTGCCCAACCGCACCCTCGACGCCCGCCGCTGCCTGTCCTATTGGACCATTGAAAATAAAGGCCTCATCCCGGTTGAATTGCGCCCGTCCCTCGGCAATTGGGTCTTCGGCTGCGATATCTGCCAGCAGGTCTGCCCCTGGAATCAGCATGCCGCGCCTTCACAAGTGGACGCCGCCTTTGATTTCACCCCGGAAGAAGCCTTCCCAGACCTGCTGGAGGCCCTCAGCCTGTCCCCTGTGGATTTCAACCGCAGTTTCCGCCGCACCCCCCTGGCGCGCACCAAACGCCGCGGTTTTCTGCGCAACGCCGCCGTGGCCCTCGGCAACCTGGGCGACCCGGCCGCCGCCCCCGCCCTCATCCACACCCTCGAGAACGAGCCGGAACCCCTGGTGCGCGCTCACGCGGCCTGGGCCTTAGGGCAGCTGCACCATCCCCGCGTCCGCCCCGCCCTGGAACATGCCCAATTAACCGACCCTGACCCCAGCGTGCGCCTGGAAGCCGCTGGTGCCCTGGCCGCCCTTTAACGATGAAAGGCAATCTCATGAGAAAAACTCGATCTCTTCTGCTCTCGATCACCTCCCTGATCCTGCTGGCCGCGCTGGCCGCCTGCGCCCCTGCCGCCACCCCCGACCCCAGCCCCCTGCTCACCGCCGCCGTGCAGACCTACCAGGCGCAGCTCAGCCAGACCGCCGATGCCGCCCCCGATACCCCCACGCCAGCCCCCTCCAACACGCCCGAACCCCCGGCAGAAGCCTCGCCCACCCCACCTGACCTGCCCACCGCCGTCCCTCAGGTGGATGATAAGGCGGAATTTGTCTCGCAGTCGCCCGAAGACGGCAGCGAGGTGGGGCTGAAACGCAAATTTGACGCGGTTTGGGTGCTGCGCAACACGGGCAAAACCACCTGGGATAAGCGCTACGCCCTGCGCTACTTCAGCGGGGCCGCCCTGGGCGAGCGCGCCGCCTATTTCCTCCCCAAAGATGTCCCCCCAGGGGAAGAGGCGCGCATTGTAGTGGATATGATCGCCCCCGGTTACGCGGGCGACTTCACCACCATTTGGGTGCTTTCCAACGCAGATGGGGTCAACTTCTTTGATGTGTACTTAAACGTCAAGGTAGTAGAGAAGACGCGCACCCCCACCCGCCGCCCCACGAACACCCCAGGAACCCCCACGCCCTAAGGCAGCCAGTTCGGCAAAGCTGCGTCTTCAGCTACACGCAGGAATTGCCCGTCCCCCTGCCGCACCCACACTTCCGGCCGGTAAGCGGATGCGCCCAAAGAAAGTTGTTGGTAAACCAGCGCCTCGCCCTGCGGCGACCAGCGGTAGGCTGCGTGCGTCTGCGTGAAATCATCCGTCAAAGCCCGCGCCTCGCTGCCGTCCGCGCGGATCAGCCACAGCTGCTTGCTCACCGGCCCATCCAGGCTGCGCAGACCTGCTAACAGCCATTCACCGTCCGGCGACCATTCCGGTTGCGCAAATTCGGTCAGGCTGAAATCACCTTTCAGCGGGAAAGGCCGCACCTCACCGCTTTCCAAATTGGCTTCATACAGCGTCACCAACGGCGCAGCGCTGGTCAGCTGCATATCCAGGTAGGCCATGCGCCGCCCATCCGGCGACCAGCTGCCCACCATGCCCATCTCCGAGGGCAGCAGCAGATCTTCCCCGCCTCCGCTCAGGCTGACCATGCGGATGGCTCCCGCCACACCGTCAAAGAAGGCCAGGCGCTGTCCGTCCGGCGACCAGACCGGCTCAAAACCGCTCACCTCGGGGTCAGCATACAGCGGCGCAGCCTGCCCGCTGGCCAGATCCAAAAGCTCAATGCGCGGCAGGCCCGGCTGACCGGTGGTGCTGCTTACCCTCCGGCGGCTGTATGCCAGCTGGCGCTCATCCGGCGACCAGGCCGGGTTGGTGCACATCTCCTTGCCGCAGTTCACCAGTAGTTCACTTTCGCCCCCCTCACGGCTCACCCGCCACAAATCCACCCCGGCGGTATCGTTGCGAATGGACACCGCCACCCAGCGGCCGCTGGGACTGACGCCAAAATCAAACACCTTGCCGCCGCTCTGCGTCAGGGGCTGCGCCGGGCTGCCGTCCAAAGCGGCCCTCCACAAATCTGGGGATTGGGCCGGATGCAGATACACCACCTGCGCAGGCCGCACCTTCACTTCCCAGCGCCCCTCACGGCGGGTGACCTGTCCGTTGGGGCCAGGGGCGCCTGCCGCCAGGATCAGCGTGTAATTTTCTCCCGCCGCTAACGCCTTTTCAGGCCAGATTTGCAGGGTAGATCCTTGCCATTGGGTGCGCACCGCCGTCTCCGGTTCCAGGCGCACATACGCCTCAACCCCTGTCAAAGCCGTATCCCCTGCGTAGATCAGTTCCAGCGGCCCGCGGCTGCCCACCTCCGCCGCGGCCAATTCCGGCAGGCGCGCCCCCCGCAGACTGCCGATCAGCATCACCCCCAACAGCGCGGCTGCCAGACCCGCCAGGATGGTGATCACCAGCCGATCAAACGATTTCATGCGCGCACTCATGGGAACAAATACGGTTGTTCAGGCTGCGGTGCCTCCTCCACCTGCTCCGCCGCAATCTGCACCTGCCATCGACCGCCCTCCTGCACCATCTTCACCGTACCGCGTACCTGCACCCAGCCTTGATCAGCCAGTTTCTCAGCCTCCGGCCAAATCACCGGCAAGCCAAGAGCCGCCGAATCGGCCACACAGCAGGTGATGGTGAAGCGCCCGATCAAAAATTGATCCGCGGGCATGCCCGCTTCGCGCACCACAAACCCCGTCACCACCGCCGGCAGGCCGTCCAGCTCAGCCGGGTTAGGGCTGTCCTCAGCCGCATACAGCCAATCCAACACCGTGCGCTCTTCCGGCGGAATCCCCAAGACCATTCCTCCCGCAGCCGTGCGGCTGACCGCCGCGTTGGTGCTGATCCCGCGGTTGGCCACCGCGCTGGCGTCCAGCGGTTTGGGTGAGAAAAGCAAACCCAGCACCAAAGGCAGCGCAACCCACATCAAATGACTGGCCTGACGCGTGCCGTGGTCGTGATCGTGGTCATGCGTGTGATCATGCTCCTCGGCTCCCGAGTGGGCATGGGGCGGCTGCACCTCGCCTGTCAACAGGCTTTGCCGCCGCTGCGCCAGCTGGCGAAACACCATCTGCGCCAGCAGCAGCAATCCCAAAGCTGCCAGCAGCACCAGGAGCACAAAGCGCTGGTTGATATAAAACAGGATGGTCCCATCCCAAACCCGCAGCAGCAGCCAAAATCCCAGCCCTGCCGTGATCAGCCCCTGAAACATCGCGTAACGGTGATCGCTCATCGGTCTCTCCTACCCGCCCGCCCACAGGTTGAAAATTGTGCCAGCCAAAAGAGTCATCAGCAGCGGCAGCAGGATCAGATACGCCACCGTGCGCTTGCGGAAGACGCGCAGGAACATCAGCGTGCTTTTGATGTCCACCATCGGGCCAAATACCAGAAACGCCAGCACCGAACCAGAGGTAAACGTAGAAGCAAAAGCCAGGGCGATGAAAGCGTCCACCGTGGAACAGATGGAAAGCAGCACCGCCAGCGCCACCATTACCACCACCGACACCAACTGCCCCTGAGAAACGCCCAGCAGCGCCGAGCGCGGCACCAGAGTCTGCATGGCCGCCGCCAAAAACACCCCCACCACCAGATAACGCCCCATCTCGAAGAACTCATCCACAGCGATGATCAGCATGCGCTGGATCTTGGCCCCCAGAAGAGGCTCCACGGGGGATGATTCTTGCGGCTCCAGGCTCAAATTCAAACTCATCGGCTGTGCCGCGGGCAATAGCTGTTCCCCCATATCCCCTGCGCGTGAGAAAATCAGCCCGGTCAGACTGGCAATGAGAAAGGTCAGGCCCAACCGCCCCCAGAAAACCAGCCCAGGGCCAAAAGCCGCCAGGGTGCTGGCCATCACAATGGGGTTAATCACCGGAGCCGCCAGCAAAAAAGCCACCCCCATCGGCAGCGGCAGCCCTTTTTGAAACAGACGCCGGGTCAAAGGCACCACCCCACATTCGCACACCGGGAAGAACAACCCCAATAGGCTGCCCCCCAGGGCCGCCCCCCACCCGCTGCGCGGCAGCAGCTTGGCCATCGCCGCCCGGTCCACAAACACCTCCACCAGGCCAGAAGCCAAGGTGCCCAGCAGCAAAAATGGGGCCGCCTCAATGAAGATGCCCAGGAATACCGCCGTCAGATTTTCAGCGGTGCGTACCGCCCCGGCCAGAGCAGGCGGCAGTACAGCTCCCCACCCTTCCAGGCGGCTGCCCAATCCCCCCAGGATCAAAAACCCAAACGCCGCCCACAGCCCCCAGGGGATCAGCTTCGTGCGGAGGACTTTGCCTGCTTCAATCAAACCGTTCTCCTGTCGTGGATCGCCGCGATCCGCCGGATGTCACCGTCGGCATCGCCGCCGTATTTGAAGAAAAAGATCCCGTTCTCCAGTTGAAAAACGGGATCTTTTTGGAACCCTGTTGCCAAGTTTACGGTTGTTTCGTCGCCGTGAGTGTCGCAGTCGGCGGGGCGGGCGTGCCGGTGGTCGCCGGGGTGCTGGTGGCTGCCCGTGTCGCGGTCGGCGTTGCGATGTTTACTGGCACAATCACCAGTTGGCCCGCAAAAATTTTGTTTTGGTCCTCGAGCAAATCGAGGTTGTTCTTGCGATTGTAGTCGTTGGTGGCTTTGATAATCTCTTCCACCGTGCTGTTGAAGCGCGAAGCCACTTGATCCAACGTTTCTCCCAGTTTGATCGTATACTCCACCTTGGTGCCGCGCGGCAGGTCCAAGGGGACTGGGGTTTCTGTGGGCAGCTCCTGACCGGGCGCTGGGATCAAAATCTTGTCTCCGGGTTTAATCGGGCAGCCCGAGCCGAAGTTGTTGATCGCCAACAACACCAGCAGGTCCACTTTGTTATTGACCGCAATGTCCCAGCACGTATCATTCTCTTTGACCGTGTACTCAACCGGTCCCGAGGGGGTCACAGTTTCCGTCACCGTCGGCGTCATGGTTTCAGTCGCCGTTGCGGTCGGGGTGACGGTGGGGGTAATGGGCGTAACTGTCGCTGTGTTCGTGGGGGTTGGGGTATCGCTGGCAAAAAGGGAAATGCTCGGGCCGTTCCCGCCCGTCAGCCACACCACCAGAACAATGATCCCCACTGCAACCAAAAGCACCGCCAGGCCGCCAATTAAGAACGGCATCATCTGCTGGCGGCGGTGGTAAGCGTCAATCACGCTTTGGGGAGAATTTTTTCCACTCATAGGGTTTCCTGTTTGCTATGCCTCAAATCGTTGCCAGGTCACCAGAGCCCTGACGCATACTTGAGGTTGAGAATAGGACAACAGGTTTGATTTTACCTGAGTTTTTCCGATTACGCGAGTCTCGCATCAGAACGACTGCTGCTAAAGTAATTCGCCAGGAACTGCCCTGTGTAGGATTCAGCCGTCTGCGCAATCTCTTCCGGTGTCCCTTCTGCGATCACCCGCCCGCCGCGGTCTCCGCCTTCCGGCCCCAGGTCAATCACATGATCGGCTACCTTGATAATATCCAGATTGTGTTCAATAATCAACACCGAATTTCCCGCATCCACCAGGCGCTGAAGCACCTCAATCAGCTTATGCACATCCGCCGCGTGCAGGCCCACCGAAGGCTCATCCAGCACATATAGTGTGCGGCCTGTGGCGCGCCGCGAAAGCTCTTTGGCCAGCTTCACACGCTGCGCCTCGCCGCCCGAAAGCGTGGTCCCCGGCTGTCCGATGCGCACATAGCCCAGCCCAACTTCATACAGCAGGCGCAGCTTATTCAAGATGGACGGGAAGGCAGCAAACAGCTCCATCCCTGCTTCCACCGTCAAATCCATCACATCTGCAATGGAGTGATCCTTAAAACGCACCTGCAGGGTCTCACGGTTAAAGCGCGCCCCGTGGCACACATCGCAAGGCACATACACATCCGGCAGGAACTGCATCTCAATGCGCAGCTGTCCCTGCCCCTGACAGGCCTCACAGCGCCCGCCGTGCACGTTGAACGAGAATCTCCCCGGTTTATACCCGCGCATCTTGCTTTCGGGCATCTCCGCGAACAATTGGCGCACCTCATCGAACAGCCCCGTGTAAGTGCCGGGGTTCGAGCGCGGTGTGCGCCCGATGGGCGACTGGTCAATGTTGATCACCTTGTCCAGGTGTTCCAGCCCCTCAATGCGCTCATACGCCCCCGGCTGGGTGTGCGCCCGGTTCAAATCCCGCGCCAGGATGGCGTAAAGGATGTCCACCATCAAAGTGGACTTGCCCGAACCCGATACCCCCGTGATGCACACCAGTTTCCCCAGGGGGATATCCACGCTGATGTTTTTAAGATTGTTGGCCGAAGCGCCCACAATGCGCAGGTGCTTGCCGTTGCCGGTGCGCCGCTCCGCGGGCAGCGGTACGCTCACCCGCTGTGAAAGATAGGCCCCGGTCAGCGACTTTTCCGATTTAAGAATATCCTCCAACTGCCCCTCGGCGATCACCCACCCCCCGTGAACGCCCGCCCCCGGCCCCAGATCCACAATCCAATCCGCGGTGCGGATGGTCTCTTCATCGTGCTCCACCACCAGCACGGTGTTGCCCAAATCGCGCAGGTGCTTGAGGGTGGCCAGCAGGCGGTCATTATCGCGCGGGTGCAGGCCGATAGACGGCTCATCCAGCACATACAGCACCCCCATCAGCCGCGACCCAATCTGCGTCGCCAGCCGGATGCGCTGCGCCTCTCCGCCCGAAAGCGAGCTGGCCGAGCGCCGCAGGGTCAAATAGTCCAGGCCCACATCCACCAAAAAACCCAGCCGGTCTACAATCTCTTTCAGAATGCGTTCGGCGATCATCTGATCGCGGTTCGAAAGCACCCCTTCGTGGATCAGACGCTTCGTCCATGCCAGGGTACGGTTCACCGGCCAATCGGTTACATCAATGATGTTCTGCCCGTCCACCGTCACCGCCAGCGCCTCAGGGCGCAGCCGTTTCCCCTGGCACGAGGGGCAGGGCCGGTCGCTCATAAACTCTGTAATCTTGCTGCGGATGAATTCCGACTGGGTTTCACGGTAGCGCCGCTCCAGGTTGGGGATCACACCCTCAAAAGCGGTTTGGAAGGTGGCCTGCCGGTCGTTGCGCTGATAATGCACCGTCACTTCGCGCCCTTTGGTCCCGTACAGCACCAAATCCAGCTGTTCTGGTGAAAGCTCCCGCACCGGCCGGTCCAGATCAATCTGAAACGACTCCGACACAGCCTCCAGCATCTGCCAGTAATAGGTCGAATTGTCGCGCGCGTTGCTCCACTCCATCGCCACAATCGCGCCGTCGTTCAGGGAACGGTCTGTATCCGGAATCAGCAGGTCGGGGTTGATTTCCAGCTTGCTGCCCAGCCCCTGACACTCCGGGCACGCGCCGTGGGGCGTGTTAAACGAAAACGTGCGCGGCTCAATCTCCGGCAGACTGATGCCGTGTTCCGGGCAGGCCAGGAACTCCGAAAACAGTAAATCCTGGCTGGGTTCAGCCGAGAGGTTTTCCACCGTCAAATAGCCCTCACCCACCTTCAGGGCGGTTTCCACCGAGTCGGTCAGGCGCGAGCGCATGGAACGGGCTTCCTCTTCCTCATCGGCCTTGGTCAGCACCAGGCGATCCACCACCGCCTCAATGGTGTGCTGCTTGTAGCGGTCTAACTTAATTTCATCATCCAGGCTGAACACCTGCCCATCCACCCGCACGCGCACAAAACCGGCTTTGCGGATTTCATCCAACACCGCCTGATACGTCCCCTTGCGTCCGCGCACAATCGGCGCCAGGATCAGCAGACGGCTGCCTTCCGGCAGGTTTTCCAGGGTGTCCACAATTTCCTGCGCGCTCTGCCGCGCCACCTCACGCCCGCACACAGGGCAATGCGGAATGCCCACCCGTGCGAAAAGCAGGCGCATGTAATCGTAAATCTCGGTCACCGTGCCCACCGTGGAACGCGGATTGTGGCTGGTGGATTTCTGATCGATGGATACCGCCGGGGACAGCCCGTCAATGTAATCCACGTCGGGTTTATCCATCTGTCCCAAAAACTGCCGCGCATACGCCGACAGCGATTCCACGTAGCGGCGCTGCCCTTCTGCGAAAATCGTATCGAACGCCAGAGAAGATTTGCCGGAACCCGAAAGACCCGTGATCACCACCAGCTTATCGCGAGGGATCTCGACGGTGATATTCTTCAAATTATGTTGGCGCGCGCCAACCACGCGAATCACATTTTGAGACATGGGGAACCTCGTTCATTAAGGTAAAACGATTATAGCACAAATGTTTTATAATGGGACTCTGCTGTCCCATCCAATCATGCAATGCCGACACGACGCAAACGGTTATTATACCACTCCGCCCGCGCCGCCTCAGAGCGGCGTCAAACCCTGCCGGGCAAAACCCCGCGCCGTTTTCAACTTGTTTTTCAACCCTGCCTGTATAATCAACACAGAGTCATTTATCCTGGTTTTATGGAGCAGATCGGTATGGAAGAACAATTGCATAAGCGCGCTATTCAGGCCTGGGTGATGTACGACTGGGCCAATTCAGCCTTTGCCACCACCATCATGGCGGCGGTTCTGCCCGTTTACTACGCCACAGTGGCCGCCGGAAACCTCCCACCCCACATGGCCACCGCCTATTGGGGCTTCACCACCTCCATCTCAGCTCTGATCGCCGCCCTCATCAGCCCCGTCCTGGGGGCCATGGCCGACTTCCGCGGTTCAAAAAAGCGTTTCCTGACCATCTTCATGCTCATCGGTGTCACCAGCACCGCCCTGCTCTACTTCGTACGCACCGGCGATTGGCTGCTGGCTTCCCTCTTCTTCCTGTTCGGCAACATCGGCTTCGCCGGCAGCCTGGTGTATTACGATGCCCTCCTGCCGCATGTGGCCAGACCCGATGAGATTGACAAAGTCTCCTCCCGCGGCTACGCCATGGGTTACATCGGCGGCGGCATCCTCTTGGCGATCAACCTGGCCATGATCCTCTTCGTCCCCAGCTTCTTCCCCGCCGAGCAAGAGGGCGAAATCACCCAGCTGATGACGCGCCTGTCCTTTGTCACCGTCGCCGTGTGGTGGTTGGTGTTCACCTTCCCGCTGCTGCGCCGCGTCTCCGAGCCGGAGCGGCGCATCATCCGCGGAGAAGAGGGCTTTAGCCCCATCCAGGCCGCCTTCAGCCGCCTGGGAAACACCTTCAAAGAGATCCGCCGCTACCGCGACCTGTCCTTCTTCCTGCTGGCCTTCTGGGTGTATGCCAACGGCATCGGCACCATCATCACCATGGCCACCGCCTATGGGGCCGAGATCGGTATCACTCAAAACACCCTCATCGGCACCCTGCTGATGGTACAGTTCCTGGCAGCCCCCTTTGCCATTCTGTTTGGATGGCTCTCCAAAAAGCTGGGGGTGCGCCCTTCCATCTACCTCTCCCTCGGCATCTACACCGTCATTGCCATCGCGGGTTACTTCCTGCGCTACGAATGGCAGTTCTGGACGCTGGGTGCAGCCGTCGCCACCGTGCAGGGCGGCAGCCAGGCCCTCAGCCGCTCGCTCATGTCGCGCTTGATGCCCAAGAGCAAATCTGCCGAATTTTTCAGCTTCTTCAGCGTTTTTGAAAAGTTCGCCAACATTGCCGGGCCTTTCCTCTTCGGCGTGGTCTCCACCCTGATGGGCGAAAGCCGCCTGAGCATCGCCTCGCTGGTGGTTTTCTTTGCCGTGGGCATTTTCCTGCTCAGCCGGGTGAATATTGAACGCGGCATCCGCGTGGCGGAGGAAGATGAACAGCGCATGATCGCTGAAGCCGCCTGATCTCACCTTTTTGGATCACCACGACAGGGCAGCCAAAAATTCGGGCTGCTCTGTCGTATTTTCCGCTCAAACAGCTCCTTGCCCTTTCATCGCCTACTTCAAAAAGGCCATTGAATTCCAGAGTAAATCAGCGCAACCCCGCCGGAGTCCAGGCTTCGCAGCGTGATCCCCACCTCGCCGCCCTGATACGAAACCTGAAAAGCAGATTTCTCGTGTTTTCCAGCACGATTGGAGCGAAAACCTTGCGGGTAATCGGCGTCCACCGCGAACACCCCTTTGGGAGTCACCACCACGCCATGCAGGTGAATGGGTTTTGCCAGAAGGGACTCCAGACTTTGCGCCAACGCGGTGGAACCCAAATTCTGCGGCGCCAGCGCGGCGCTGCGCCAACCCTGAGTCAGCCAGCCCTGCGGTTCGGCGGGTGACATCGAAACATTTTTCGGTCCCGTACAGCCGGCCAGGAGCAGCAGTATCATCAGAAGGAAAGTAAACTTGGCGGTCTTTCTCATGATTATTTCCTTATCCGTGGCAATTGATCTGCCTCAGTTATATCCGAATGCCATAAAAAACTCCCCCATCGCGGGGGGAGTTGAGCACTGGCCGGGTGGATAGGTCTATCCCTGGTCTGCCTCAGCGGCTTTTCATCTGCATTTGCCGGATGAGGAAGGCCGCAGCCGTCAGACCCAACGCCAATGGGGCATAAAAATACCAGGGGCTTTGCGGGCTGGTACCGACAAAATCAAAGGCGGGCACCCGCTGCATCACCCCGTACATCCACAGCACATAGATCACTTCAAAGGGTTTCCCGGAACCGGTCAGCACGCCCAGGGCCAACGCCAGCGAAGGGACGAACATGGCGCCCGCCAGCCAGGGCAGCAGACTGGCCCATGCACCCGCAGCCAAAAAGCGGATGAACGCGCCGGAGCCCAGCAGCGCCAGCACGGCAATAGCCGCCAGCCACAACGCAGGCAGCTGGTTGAGCAGCGGCCGCGGGGCCGAGAACAAGAGTTGGCGCATATCGCAGCGCGCCTCCCGGCAGCCCATTTGGCTTAGGCGCAGGATCGGCCACACCCAGGCCGCGGCCAGCAGCATCCGGGTGGAATCCAGGTCGCTCAGCAGCTGAGCCAGGATCAAGCCGCCTGCGGCGGCATACCACCACCAGGGCTGACCTTTCAAGAACAATTTCAACTCGGCGGTGAAAAGCGCATCAAACCGGAAACCGGCCCGCGCGCCGCTCAGCGGGGTCAGGCGGGGGTTGGGGCGCGCGGCGCGCTCCACAGCTGCCTCCGGCTCCACCTGGGGGGCATTGCGCTTTTTGGGCGGTTTGAGGCGAGATGGGCTGAAGCGGTCAAAGAAAACCGCCGCCAGCAGGGTGAGCATCAGCGCCGCAAAAACAAAGAACAAGCGGCACAGCACCATCTCGCCCGTCCAGGGGATGCCGTGATACGGGAAATAGCGAGGGACCAGACCGCTGGTGAACGAAAAGGCAAACCCGCCCTGGCTTTCGGGGTAGGCGCGCAGCGCAGCCAGTGCAATCTGGTCGCCGATCAGCCGAAAGCCGGTAAAATCCAGCAGAGGCTGGTAGGTTTCGCCTTCAATGCTGGGGATCAGGCTCAGGATAAAAGCGAAAAAGTAAACCAAATTCCCCAGCCCGCCGCGCAGCCAGGGGATGGTATCGAACAGCACAGCCAGGGCGGCGACCAGCGCCAGGCAAGGCAGCGCGATGAGCAAAATCGGGGCAGATATGGCCCACAGGTCCAGGGGCGCGCCCATCGCCAGATTCATGACGACCCCGGCAGCCAGCAGAATCAGCAGCATCACCCCCAGAACCGCAAGGTTGCTCAGCCACTTACCCAGGGCGTACAGCGGACGAGTCAGCGGTGTGGCCGCCATGATCTGCCCCACGCCGGTCTCGTAATCGCGCGCCACCGAGCCTTTGACCAGGTAAAACCCAAACCAGCCCAAAAAGAGCGTGGCGGTCATGGCCATCAGCGCGCCAACCCAATGGGAGTTGATCTCCCCTACGTAATCGGGCGGCACCCGCAGGATGATCTGCTGGCTGGCGCTGGCGTATCCCAGCCAGACCACCAGCCCCAGCATCATCAGGAAACTGTAGCGGCGAACTCGCTCCAGAAAATCAGCGCGGACAATGGCATAGAGGATGTTCATGCGGTCACTCAGTGTTGAAGCTGCCGCTTTCGCCCCCAAAAGGCAAGGGCGAACAAGGCCAGACTCAAGAAAAGGTAGATCGGCCAGTGGCCCGAAGCGTGCAGGCCGGTGAAATCCAGCTCCAGCACATCGTTCAGCACGCCCAGATACCAAAAGACAGCGTACACCACCTCAAAGGCCTTGCTGCTGCCCGTCCAAACGCCCAGCGCCAGCGCCAGCGAGGGGATGAACAGCAGCCCGGCCGCCAGAGCGGTGAAACTCGTCCAGTCCCCGGCCAGAGCAAAGCGCAGCAGCGCGCCGCCGCCCATCAGCAGCGACAGGCTCATCCCGGCCAACCAGGCTGCCGGCAGTTGGCTCCGCAGCGGCCGCGGCCCAGAAAAAACGAATTGCCCGGTGGCATAACGCGCCTCACGGCAGCCCAGCCCGCTCCACACCAGCAGCGGCCAGATCAACGCAGCGGGCAGCACCCAGCTCCGCAGGTTTTCCAGCGGCAGAACCAGCGACCCGCCGATCAGCCCCAGCGCGGCCAGATACCACCACCAGGGCATCCCGCGCACCGTCAAGCGCCATTCGGCCAGGAACAAACGCCCAAGCGAAAACCGGGCAGAGGCAGCTGGCAGCCGGGTCAGGCTGATGCTTTTTTGTGCAGCCGCGGGGGCTGCCGCCGTCGCAGGCACCTCGGCCGCTGGGGATGCGGATTTTTTCCGCCGGGGCATACCGGCTTGAGAAAATCGGTCAAAAACCACAGAGCTGGCCAGGGTCAGCCCCAGCGCCAGGGCCCAAATCCCCAGGCGCGGCAGAAGCAGCGGCAGCGTCCAGGTCACCCCCGCCCAGTGAAACGGTTGGATATTGCCGCTGGCTGGAACCAGGCTCAGAGCCAGGCCGCCGCTGTAATCAGGGTAGGCGGCTTTGGCCGCCTGCGCCATACTGGTTTTAAACACCCCAAAGCCCAGCCAATCCAACACCGGCACGGCTTCGCCAAACATAATGGCAACCAGCGCGATGCCCATGATGAAGCCAAAAAAGTACACCAGGTTGCCAAAACTGCCGCGCAGCCAGGAAATGCACTCAAACAGCACCGCAATCGCCGCCACCAGGGCCATGAAAGGCAGCGCCACCAGCAAAAACGGGGATATCAGCGCCCACACGTGGATGACGGCGTCCTCGCGTTGAATCAGCTGCATCACCAGAGCGGCGATCATCAGCGCAAACACCATCAAATCCAGCACGGCCATATTGCTCAGCCATTTGCCCAGCAGGTACAGCGGGCGTGAGAGCGGGGTGGCCGCCATGATCTGACCCACCCCGGTCTGGTAGTCGCGGGCGATGGCCCCCTTCACCAGATAAAAGCCAAACCAGCCGAGCAGGAAGTTGACCACCAGGGTCATCATGCTGCCCACCCAGGCCGAGTTAAACACACCGCGGTAGGTTTCCAGCCGCAGGGTCACTTGACCTATGTTGACCAGATAACCGAGGTACAGCACCAGCCCCACCATCACCAGGAAACTGGTGCGGCGCGTCCGTTCCAAAAAATCGGCCCGGGCCAGGTGATACACGCTGTGCAAGTTTCTCATTTGGATGCCCCCTCCTGGCTGACCTCGCGCAGATACACATCTTCCAGGCTGGGTGCCACGCATTCTGCCTGAGGCGCGGGCGCAGTTTCGCTCACCACCCGCACTTGCATCCCGTTTTCACGGCGCAGCACCCCGCTGACAAGATATTCACGTTTGAGTTCAGGCAGCTTATCCGCTGAGATCACCCACTGCCAGACTTTGCCGTCCAATAGGGTCAAAAGTTGCTCCGGTGCAGCGTGCTGAAGTTTACGCCCCCGGTTAATCATCACAATTTCAGAGGCAGCCGCCTCCACATCCGAGACGATGTGCGTGGACAGGATAATGATGCGGTCCCCAGACAGATCCGTGAGCAGGTTGCGGAAGCGCACCCGTTCCTCCGGGTCCAGGCCGACGGTCGGTTCATCCACAATCAGCAGCTGCGGATCGTTGAGCAGGGCCTGGGCGATGCCCACACGCTGTTTCATCCCGCCCGAATAGCCGCCCAAGGGTCGTTTGGCCGCTTCCACCAGGTTGACCACCTGCAGCAGTTCTTCAATGCGGCGCCGGGCGGCTTTGCTGTCCAGGCCTTTAATCGCGGCCATATATTCCAGGAACTCGACTGCATTCAGATTGGGGTAAATCCCAAAATCCTGCGGCAGGTAACCCAGCACCGCGCGCAGCGTATCCGGCGACTTTACGATATCCACATCGTTCCACAAGACCGTGCCCGAGGTGGGCTGGTTGATTGTTGCCAGAATGCGCATCAGGGTGGATTTCCCGGCTCCATTGGGGCCGAGCAAACCCGTGATGCCGGGGGTCAATTCCAGGCTGAAATCCTTCAGCCCAAAAAAGTCGCGGCGGTATTGTTTGGATAGATTCGTGATGGTGAGTTTCATTGTTTTTTCCGTTTCGTCATGTTTTTTGTTTTTTGATTCATGAAGCGGTTGATCCAGCGGGCGCGGTCCTTAACCCTGCGGCGGCATTCCCCTGTCGCGGGTTCACGGGATCGAGCTGCTGCCCTGGCAGATTCCCTTTGACCTGGAAAACTGGATCAACGCCTGCATGCTGGCAACGATGGTTTCAGGCAGGTCGGTATGGCAAAAAACGGCGTCGGTGCAATCCACCGGCAGGTCCGCATCTGGGCGGGCGCACACGACCAATATTTTCACATACGGGGCCTGCTGGCGCAGCGCCGTCAACCGCGCGCACACCGGCCCACCCAGCAATTCCTGGCTCAGGATCACAAAGTCGGGCTGAACAGCCGCAGCTTCGCACAATAAGCCCTCCATACTGTTCACCTGCTCGATAATTTGCACATCCAGGCGGGTCTCCAGCAGCAGCGCCAGGGCCGAACGGAAGGTAGGAAGTGGGTGAGCCAGCAGAATTCGGTTCATATCGCATCTCTCTTTCTGCTTTAAGTGTAGGCCCCTGGCCTTTTTCCTGCCCCCTCCGAGAGTTGGGTACGGCCTTGGCCGGATGGGTAGTTCTGCCCTGTCCCGCAAAATAACGGGTCCCTCGCGGCAGAGGAACCCGTTGCTTGCATCCAAAGCCGTCTGATATCACACCAGTTTCTTATTCATCGCCGTGGTCACAGCTGCCACACGGTTATCGACGCCTAATTTCATCAGGATATTGCTGATGTGGTATTTGATCGTCGAGAGGCTGACCACCAACCGCTCCGCAATTTCAGCGTTGTTGAGGCCTTCCACCATCAGCTTGAGCACTTCGCGCTCGCGCTCGGTGAGGATTTCAGCCTCCTGAGGCTGCTGGCTAAAGTGAACCAGGGCCTGGGTGGCTTCGGGTGAAAGCGTCACCTTGCCTTCTTTGGCCGCGCGGATGGCAGCAGCCAGCTCGCGGGCGCTGACATTCTTCATCAAATAACCAATCGCCCCCACCCGCAGCGCGTTCTGCACCAGTTCATCTTCCTGAAAACTGGTCAGGGCGATGACCTGAATGTGGGGATACTGCTTCTTGATGGCTGCCGTCGCCGCCACCCCATCCATCACCGGCATCATCAAATCCATCAGGATCACATCTGGTTTCAGCAGCCCCGCGCGTACAACGGCCTGTTCGCCGTTTTCAGCCTCCCCCACCAGTTCCAAATCGGGGTTCACACTCAGAAATGCGCTCAACCCGGAGCGCACCACCGCGTGGTCGTCTACAAGCATAATGCGGATGATGTCAGACATAAGCAGCCCTTTCCCTTTGGCAGTCGTTTTTCAATTGGTTCTCAGTTTCCCGTCGATCCATCACCACACAACGGTGATTTGCGTCCCCTCACCGGGTTCGCTGTAAATGGTCAATTTTGCACCGATCGCCTCGGCGCGTTCCCGCATAATCTTCAAGCCCAGGTGGTCAGCCGTCACCGTGGACGGGTCAAAGCCCACGCCGTTATCCGCCACCATCAGCCGCACAGTTTCCTCGCTGCACCGCAGAGTCACCACCGCCTCGCTGGCCTTGGCATGCTTGACCACATTGTTCAGCGCCTCCTGCGCCAGGCGGTACAGCCCCACCTGCACATCCGCAGGCAGCTTGCGTTCCCCCATAGCACTGAGCTGAATGTTGATCCGCGAGCGGCCCGACAGGGCCTCGGTCAGCTGCCGCAGCAGCGTCGGCAGCGGCACCTCCACCAGGGCGTTAGGGCGCAGTTCCACCAGCAGCGTGCGCATTTCTGCCAGCGCGCCGCGCGTCAGCTGGCGAATTTCCTCCAACCGCCGGCGGCCTTCATCCGGGTTCATCGCCCAAATCTCAGGCAGCACATCGGCGATCAGGGTGGTGGAGAACAGGGTCTGCGTCACCGCGTCGTGCAAATCGCGCGCCAGGCGGGTGCGCTCGGCAATGACCGCATCTTGCGCGGCCTTTTCCCGCAGGCGTTCATTGGCCAGGTTCAGTTCCTCCGTGCGCTCCGCGATGCGCTGTTCCAGGGTGCGGCGGTGTTCGGCTTCCTGCGCGGCCAGCCTCTCAGCCGCCCGTTTTTGGGCGTCAATATCGTTGAGCAGCCCCACCAGATACAGCGGCTTGCCCTGCGGATCGCGCACCAGGCTCATTGAAATCTGTGTCCAGAATACCTCGCCGTTCTTGCGCACATACCGCCGCTCAGCCACGTAATGGGTCATCTCACCGGACAGCAGCTTTTGAAAACTTTCGGTGGACGAAGGGAAATCCTCTGGGTACGTCACCATCGCTGGGCTGCTGCCGACCAATTCTTCCCGCGTGTACCCCACCATCGCCGTCATCGCCGGGTTGGAATCTAACACAATGCGGTCCAGCGACATCAGCCCCATCCCCACGGCGGAGTTTTCAAAGATGGCCTTAAAGCGCGCTTCCGATTGGCGCAGCTCTTCCACGGCGCGTTTTCGCTCGTCAATATCCTCGGCGATTACCACCAGATACAACAGCTTTCCGTCCGCCTGCCGCACAGCCGAGATGCTCTGGCGCATCCACTGCACCCGGCCGTCCTTATGCACGTAACGCTTTTCCGCCTGAAACGAATCGCGCTTCCCGGCCAAGATTTCACCCAGCTCCACCCGGCCGATATCGCGGTCGTCCGGATAGGTGATCCCCTGACCGCCCAATCGCATCAATTCCTCTTCGCTGCGGCCGGCCAACTTTTCCAGCACGGGGTTCACGCTCAGCACGCGCCCATCGGGGGCGATCAGGCTGATGCCGATGGCGGCGTTTTCGTACATGGCCCGAAAACGCGCCTCAGACTCCCTCAATTTCGCCTCTACCAGCTTTTGCTCATCCACCACTGCTTGCAGTTGGGCGTTCTGCGCGCGCACCGCCCGCACCCGCCATTGAAATCCCGCCGCCACCAGCGCCAGGAGGCCCACCGCCAACCCCACGCGGAAAAACCAGGTCTGCCAGAAAGGCGGCGTGACCGTCAGCGGCAGCGAAACCCCAGTCTCATTCCACACACCGTCGCTGTTAGCAGCGCGCACGCGAAAAGAATAATTTCCGCCCGGCAGGTTGGTGTAACTGGCGTAGTTGCGTGTCCCGGCCTGCACCCAATCCTTATCGAAGCCCTCTAATTTATAGGCATACTGATTCTTGTGCGGAGCCTGGAAGTCGAGAGCGGCGAATTCAAACGAGATGAAATTCTGGTCGTAGTTCAGGCGAATGCTTTCCCGCGGGTTAAACGTCTGAGGGGTGTTGAAGACCGAGAACTGGGTGATGACCACCGGCGGTGGCAGGCTGTCGCGCTGCAGCCGCAGCGGGTCGAACGCGCTGAAGCCGTCAACGCCTCCCACGTAGAAATCGCCGCTGCGGCTCTGAAAATAGGCGTTGGAATTGAATTCGTTGCCTTGCAGGCCGTCACTTTTTTCATACAACTGAAAGGTCTCTGCCTGCGGGTCAAAGCGCGCCACGCCGTGATTGGTGGTCAGCCACAAAAAGCCCTGCGAATCGCGCAATATGCCCAGGATTGAGGGGTTGGGCAGGCCGTCCTTCTCCATGTAGATCTTAAACTGCCCTGTCTGCGGATCGTAGCGGTTGAAGCCTGCTTGAGTTCCCAGCCAAACCATGCCGTCTGGGGTTTGCAGAATGGTCCACACGCCGTCATTGCTGAGCGAGTTGGCGTTGGTCGGGTCGTGTTTCAGGCTGGTAAACACCGCTGCCGCCGGGTCCAGGCTGGCCGGGTCCGCAAGGTTCAGCCGGTACAGACCGCCGCCCCAGGTGCCTGCCCACAATTCATCTCCCACTAGGCCCAGGCACACCGGCGGCGCAGGCAAGGGGTAGTTCACAAAGCCCCCGGCAGCAGGATCAAACCGGGAGAGGCCGGAAAAATTCGCCGCCCACAGCCGTCCCGCCCGGTCGCGGATGATATGCGTCACCTGGTTTTCCAGCAGGCTGTGGGGGTCGGCAGGGTCATTTTGATAATGGGTAAAAATACCCGTGCGAGGGTTAAAGTGGTTCAGGCCGCTGCCCAGGGTGCCCACCCACAGGGTGTCGTCTGCATCCGCCCACAGGCTGAGGATCATATCCCCGGAGATGCTCTGTGGATCCTCCGGGTCAGAACGGAAGGCGCTGAATTCACCGCTGGCCGGGTCAAAGCGCACCAGGCCGCTTTCAATGCTCCCCAGCCACAGGATGCCGTCGCTGGTTTCGGCGAAAGCGCTGGTGTGGTTGCTGGGCAGGCTGTTGGGGTTGGATGGGTCGTGGCGGTAAGTGCGGAATTGCAGAGTATCCAGGTTGAGCTTATTAATGCCCGCGCTCAGCGTGCCCACCCAGATCACCCCGGAGCGGTCGGGCAGCACCGTGAAAGTGTTATCGCTGGACAGGCTTTCCAGATCGGCGGGGTTGTGACGGATGCTGGTCAGGTGCCCATCCGCTGACAAGCGCCACAGCCCGCCCGACCAACTGGCCGCCCACAGCGCGCCGTCGCGGTCAAAGGCCAGATCGGTGAGGTTGTTATCCGTGATCTGACCGCCCGGAGCAGGGGTAATGTCATAATGTTTGCAGGCCCCGGTCTGCGGGTTGTAATGGTCTAATCCACCGCCCGCCACCCCATAGCCGCCGTACGCGATCCAGAGGCTTCCGTCCGGGTCGGCCAAAAGATCCGCAACGTTGGGTGAAGCCAGGCAGCTGCCCGTTTTTTCCAGGCGTTGAGCCGTGCCCGCGGCCGGGTCAAACAGGCTCAAACCCGCCCCAGGCGTGCTGAAAGCCCCGCTGCCCACCCAAATCTTGCCGTCCGGCCCAGGCAGCAGCACCGAGAGGGTGTCGCTCGCCAGGCTGGCGGGGTCGTTGGGGTCGTGACGGTACGGGGTGAACGTCCCGCTGGCCGGGTCAAAGCGGTTCAGCCCGCCAAAAGTGGCCGCCCAATAAACGCCCTGCGCATCGCGGAGGATATCCGTCACAATGTCGCTGCTGATCGCGTTGGGTTTGGCGGGGTCTGGGGTGTAGCGCGTGAAGGTCTGTGAGGCGGGGTCAAAACGGTTCAGGCCGCCGCCCCAGGTGCCAACCCACAAAAACCCGTCCGCGTCCTCATACAAGGCGATGATGCTGTTGTGGCTGAGGCTGGTCGGTTCCTCTGGGTCATATTTAAATTGGGTCAGAGTGTAACCGTCGTAGCGGTTCAATCCGTCCTGCGTGCCAATCCACAGATACCCCTGATGGTCTTGCAGCAAGGCCAGACCAGCGTTTTGTGAAAGGCCGTCGTCAATGGTGAGGTGTTCAAAGCGCACATGCGCGCCAGGGGCAAAGGTAGTGCCGCCGCTTTGGGCGGAAACCGGCTGAAGGACAGCCAGGATCATCAGAATGGGCAGAAAGAAGATGAAGCGGCGCATAAATCTCCCCGGTTACACGGTGATTTCAATCCGATTGCCGTCCGGATCCAGGATCAGGCTCTCGTAGTAGCCGTCCCCGGTCACGCGCGGCTGCCCAATCACCGCATGGCCGTCGGCAGCCAGCCGCTGAGTCAGGCGCTCCACCCCTTCGCGAGACCCCACAGAAAAGGCCAGGTGAGCATACCCTGGCGGCTGTGCTTCGGTTGGGCGGGCGCCCAGCCCAGGTTTACGCATGAGCTCGATCCGCGCCCCGCTTTCAAATGTCAAAAAAACAGATTCAAAGTGGGTTTTTGGATTGGTGTATTTGGGTTGAGCGGTGGCGTTAAAATAGGATTCGTAAAAAGAGACCAGGGTTTCCAGTTGGTTCGTCCAGAAGGCGATGTGTTCAATACGCATGCGAGCCTCAATGCAGGAATCTTACCATTCTTTGACCCAGGCTTCGCACAAATCATAGGCAGTAAATCCCAGAGACGCATAGAGCGCCCCGGCGGCTTCGGAATACGACCCCACCGTGCAGAGCGTTGCACCCAGGCCGCGCACGCGGCGCAGGCCCTCGGCCATCAGGGCTTTGCCCAGGCCCTTGCGCTGGTAATCAGGGTGGGTGCCTACCGGCTCAAAAGCAGCCGTGCGAGTCACATCGTCAAACCACAGGGTACAAAACGCCGCAAATTCACCATTGGGAGCCGCCGCCACCAGATCCAGGTCTCGCCGGTACAGCGGGGCGCGCTGCACATTGGCGTACCAATCATGCCCCTGATATTTTTCATCCGGTTCATCCGGGTGGAAAGCCTTCCAGGATACCCAACTGCGCGCCGGGTGTTCGTTCACATCCCCCAACGCGCGGATCGTGAATCCCTCCGCTGGTTGGAAATCAGGAATGGGGTCGCGCAGATCGCGGCGGCGCTGATGTTCGGGCAGCCACGTGCCGCGCGTGTACCCGCGCCGCTGCAGCAGCGCCTGCCGCTCCGGGTCGTTTTCATGTGCCCACACGATCAGCCGCTGACGTCCGTCAGACTGCGTGGTGGCAAATTGGATTTCCGCCGCGGAAATCATCTCCACTTCCAGCTCAGAACTGCGAAATTCAGGATGCACCTGCAAGAAAGCCTCGCCAGGCCCATCCGGGTTGAGCACCGCCGCCAACCGGCCTTCGTTGGTTTCCCACATAAAAATCGCGGCCGAGAGGTCGAATCGGAAGATGTTCTCGTTGACATGCCAGCGCCAGTAATCCCAACGGTACAGCGGCCAGCTCATCTCGCGGCGCTGGTTGGCCAGGAACACATCGCGCAGGAAAGCGCGAATCTTCCAGTGATCCTCATCTTGTTGATATTTACGCAGTGTGAGTTTCATAGTTTCATCTTACCTTCGTCTTTTCGAATCCTCCCTCACCCTGGGGGGAGTCCGCCCCTGGTCAACCGGCCAGGGATTCTGCGGCAGCGCCGCGTCTTTGCGGGGCGTTCAGGCCGCCCGGCGCAGGCTCACCACCAGCCCCGCCAGCAGGCCCAGGTCCAGCAGGCCGCGCAGCCAGAGCGGCAGGAACAGAAAGCTGATCAGCACCAGCACAACCACCGCGGCCAGGCTCACCGCCAGGAAGGGCAGCCCCTGGGCGCGCCGGGTATACAGCACCCCCGCCGTCCCGAAAATCCCCAGAGCCGTCAACCAACTGAGGATTTCCAAGAGCGTCACCGCCGCAGAGGGAGCGCGGCCTTCCGCGCGGGCCTTGAGCGTATCCAACATTTTTAGCTCCATGACCGTATCCGGGATTTCCATGGCGACCACTGCCGCCGCGGGCATGAAGGTGGGGTCAAAACTTTCCCGCACCACCAGGCGGGTAAGCGTTTCATCTTCAGGAAACAGCCCAAACACGAAGGTCCACACCGGCCGGCCGTCCTCGCCAGCAGCCTGCCATCCAAACCACTGGTACGGCTCGATCACATGCACCGCGCTGGGGCACACACTGCCCGACATGCAAATGGGCGTGCCCACGTGCGGGTTCTGGAATTCGGGCACAATCTGATCAGCCGTGTGAATGTCAAACCCCAACAGGTTTTCCAGCCAGTCATAGCTGTACCACCCGCCCCGCCCCTGCCCAAACTGCAAAAGCCACGGCCAAATGACTTCCGGCGCCGCCGCGATGCTCACCGCGCGCGTCCAGCGCGCCCCGCTCAGGTCGCCGGGCATGCTGCGCGCCAGATCCTCTGCGTTGGCCCCCCACCGCAAATGGAAAGGCCGCAGAGCGGTGTACCCCAAGATCAAGACAAATAAGGCCGTACCGATCAGCGTCAGGGTTCGTTTCAGTTTGTTGGGCTTCATGGTTACAATCCTTTAAGATGAAAATGGTCGGCGGCGTGGGTCATCTCCACCATGTTCTCATTTTATTCCGGCTTCCCGCCGCGCTCCCCCACCCCAGTGGGAGTCTGCCCCTGGCCACATGGACAGGTTTGCGCGCCTCGCCCTCCGCCGCACATCCTCCCACAAGCAGCCCGCCGGAGCTGCGCTGCGGGATTCTGACTGATCGGCCAGGTTCAGGTTGGGTCAAATGGCCTGGAAGAGATGAAACCAACGGCGGGGGAGGATAAATCGGAACGGCATTAGAATAAAGGAAATACTGCCGTACTGACCCATACAAGAATAAGGATGCTCCAATGTCAGAAACAATCCATATCACCGCGGAACAATTCACCAAGCGTCTGGTTCACCTCTGCCTGCGCGGCCTGCTGAATATTCCCAAAGACCTGACCGATCAACATATTCTACTCAAAAGCGCCGCCCTGTCCATCGGCACGGCCGGGCCGCTGACCGAAAAAGAGCTTAACGACCCGCTGCAAGCCTGGCTGGACATGGTGAACGCGGCCGCCGAAATTGACCGGGTTTCGCTGCGCCGCTGGATGGTAGACATGGGCTACCTCAGCCGCGATGCGGTGGGCAGCCGTTATGAAGTGCGCCCGTGCGGCGTCAACCTGGCGGAATTTGACCCGGCCATTGACCAGTTCAGCACCGCCGAAATCCTGCAATCGGCGCGCGAAGAAGTGGAGCGCAGAAAACAGGCCTATTTACAGAAGGCCAAAGGGACGTAAATCATGGAAAGTTTACAAAGTCGATTCATCAAAAGGTTGATGCGCCGAAACCTGCGCACCCTGGATGCATTGAATATTCGCGTTTGGGACGAAAACACCTCCGTGCCGGTCTGGCGAGATTACTGTGAAGCCGGTGCAGCCAAAGCCCCCATGCCCAAAGGGCTGGAGGTGGTGCCTGTCAAAATCCCCGGGCTTCCGGCGCATCTCTCCGCCGAGTGGCTTCAGCCCGCCGCGCCGCGAGAAGAAGCCGTCATTTTCTACACCCACGGCGGAGGCTATATCTCCGGTTCCTGTTCTGATCACCGCGCGCTGGTCGCCAAACTGGCCCTCAGCACCGGGCTGAAACTGCTCTTGTTCGAATACCGCCTGGCCCCAGAGTACCCCTACCCAGCGGCATTGGAGGATACCCTCACGTCCTACCGCTGGATGCTGACCCAGATCCAGCCTTCTACAAAAATCCTCATCGCCGGGGAATCGGCGGGCGGCGGTCTGTGTCTGGCCGCTTTGCTGGCCCTGAAAGACCTGGCCGCCCAGGGCGAAGGGCTCCGGCTGCCCGCGGCGGGGGTAGCCATTTCCCCCCTCACCGATCTGGCCATGACCGGCAAGCCTAACGGGATCAAAGGCTCCGTCGAGCCAGAGAATATGAATGCCTGGTGCTGCAAGTATTACGTGGGCAGCGGCGACCCCACCCACCCCTACATCTCACCCTTGTACGGCAGCTTGCAGGGTTTGCCCCCGCTGTTCATCACGGTGGGCACGGATGAAGGCCTGCTGGATGACGGCCTGCGCTTTGCTGAAAAAGCCAAAGCCGCGGGCGTGGAAGTACGCCTGATCGTGGGCGAGGGACAGACCCATTGCTACCCCTTAATGCCGGATTTCATTCCAGAGGCCAAGTACGCCATGCGTGAAATCCGCGCTTTTGTCCAAAAGCACACCGCTTCCTGAAAACACAAAACCGCCGCGTGGAATTCCACACGGCGGTTTTTGATTCCCAGGGTCAGATCGTAGCTCGCGCAAGATCAGCCCTGAAAATTACGGACCTGTTCCAGAAAAGTTAATTGGGTCGATGCCCGGTCGGCCAGCGCAGCATAACCGGCGATCTCCTGCGGCCCACTGCGCAGCACCTCGCCGCAGGCGCGCACCGCCTCCATGCTCTCCCAGTGCATGATGTTCACCCACCCGTTTTCCCCTTTGTTAAACTCCAGGTCAATGAAACCCTTGAACGTGGCCTTGAAGTAGGCGTAGTATTTTTCCGCTTCCAACAGGAACTGCGCCTCATCCGCGCCTTCCTTCAGCTTGTATTGGATGATTTCGGTGATCATGAGATTCTCCTGGTTTAGATTTGTTTTTTATTCCAATGCATCCACAATCTGCCGGGCGCGTACCTGCGCGCGGGTATAGGCGCGCACCGCCCTGGCATAATCCGCCGCCTCCCCATCCACAGGCATAGGCCGAGCAAGATCTGCTTCAGCCGCATCGAGCAGAGCCTGCAGGCGGGCGCCAGCCGCATCCTGCGGATTCAATTTCTCCAACCGAGCGCGGGCAGCGGCTGCGTCCTGCTCCGCGGTCTGGCGGGCAGCCGCAGTCAACGCGGACGGGCTGGAAGCCAGGCGCACTTCCCAAAACGCGTTGGTTTCGCCGTAAATCGGCGTTGCACCGGTGGGTGAATGCGGCGGGAGGCCGCGCTTGGCCGTGCCCACGCACAGCGCGTAGCGTCCCCCCTCACCGCGCTCAGGCTGCATCACTGCCACCAGAGCGTTCGAGGCGTGCCCGCTGGCATATTCGCCCCATGCGCCGGTCTTGCGCCACTGCTGCGTGACGTGCTTCCAATCCCCTTCCGGAAGGCTGCCAGCCGTGCGGTACAGCCGCCGCATGAAATCCGCGTCAATCTGCCCCAGTCCGGCGTTCAGCTGTTCAAATGCGTAGCGGTTTCGCCCAAAACTGTTCAGGTAAATATAAGCAAACAGGCTTTGGGTTTGCGCCTCCTGACCGACGGCGCTCAGCCCAGTTCCAAACGAAAGCGTCTTGGGGTACCATCCGGCGTGTTCATCCCAATCCCAATTATGACGCTGGGCTTTTAGCCATGCCGCCGCTTCTGCCGCGCGGCTGAGGGCGCTGTTGTTGGCCAGCAGAAAATCGGTTTCGCCCATCTGCCCCGCCGTGCGGATAATTTCCGGCTCCTGCCGGCTCTCGGTGACAAACCCACCCTGCTCATCTGCCCAAAATCCCCCAGGATACCCCACGCCGGAGAAATCCCCGACGTCGCCGATCGGGAATGAGGCTTCCATCTGGCGGGCCTCCTCCGCCGAGCGGGCGAAGCGCAGGATGTGGAACACCGCTGTGCCCAGGCGAATGCCGTACCCCCAGCTTTGAGGGGCTTCGATCATCTTGGGCGCCCCGCCGTGATGGACATACGCCAATCCCTGATTGTTCATCCCCGGATGTCCCATCATGTACACCGGCCCAATCTTGGGCAAATCGCCGGTGACGGAAAAGGGGGTGTAGATAAATGGATAGCCGCTTTCGGGGTAAATCACAAGGGTGGCCATATAGCCGCAATCATGGTCGCCGGAAGAGCCGCACACCAGGCGCCCATCGCGCGTAGCGCGTCCCCAGGCGGCATGCCCAGAACAGGCGGGCGGATAAAGATCATCGGGTAAACCGCCGTCCAGGCCGAAATAGTCCCGCGCCGGGGGCCGGCATCCGGTCCAGATATTGAGTACATCTTCATAGCTCATCGGCACACCGGCTTCCACCGCTCCAGCCGCCCACCCCTGGCAGAAGCCGATCATTTCCGGCGCGTGCTGCTGCATTTGCGCTTCCCACCGGCTCAATTCCAGCTTTTCCGCCTCGCTGAAGGGCCGTCCAGCCTGCCGGGCGAACACCCATTTTCCAAAAATCTCAACCACCTGGCGCGCATATTGGCGGCCCATCTCAAAATCAGACCCTTGCAGCAGGATGATCGGGTTGACCGGCGGTACAATCGGCACGTCTCCGGCGAAGAGAATTTCGCTGTTTCGCTGCGCCAAGGGGCGTTCCGAAATCGGCAGAGGTTCCTCACTGCCCGAAAGAAGTGCATGGTGCAGGCTCTTAGCCTCAGCGTTGGTCTGCCGGAGCTGCACCAGCGCATCCGACCAATCCGCCTTATCGCCCGACTGCATGGCGCGGGCTGCAAACCACTTACCCTGGGTCAAAGACACCATCACCTGATCAAACTCCCAGATGCGGCGGGTCTGCAGATGATGGCGGCAGTCCATTTTGGCCAGTTCCATGTTCGCCAGGGCCAGCGTGGTGCGTGCCGTTTCCACCAGACCCCGCGCTTTCAGCGCCTGCCCGTTGCGGTTGGCAAACGCCATGAAGCGCGCGGCCTGTTTGATTCCATCAAAGTAACTTTCCTTTTTCTTGGGGTCGTGGGGTGTCATCCAAAATTCTCCATGCGAACCGTTGAGGCTTTCTGTTTCCGCAGCGAGCTAAAATGGTAGGATAAGCTGCCGCGCCACTCCATCAGGCGGATAATTTCGCGCCCCGGTGAGCCAGGGTAGATATACCGGCTGTACTTGGCCGGGCGGGTCTGCTTTTTCAGCGCCGGGTCGAGGGTCACACTTCCCACCAGGACGGCTTCTTCGTCACCAAGCTGAGCGGCCAGGGTTCCATCCGCGTCCAGCAGCGTGGAACGCCCCGAAAAACGGAAGCCCTGCGGCACGCCCAGGGTGGTGTCAGGCACAGGGGAGTTCCAAGGTCCGCTCTTGTTGCACATCAGCACCGGCACGCCAAACCATTGGTTATACAGGCGCGCCACCAAACCAGGGCGGCCGTTGAGCTGATCAATGTCCGCCTGAGAGGTCATTTTGGTCGTCTGGGTGGGGGTGCAGTAAGAGTGCGGCATCAGCATCAGGTCAATCCCGCTTTGCTGGATGGCGCTGGCCACCTCGTAGGTGTGGTTGTCAAAACAGATGCCCACCCCGATCCGCCCCAGATCGGTATCCACATAGGGGTTTCCCCGTTCCCCTTTGAAGAAGTAAGCTTCCCACATCGAAGGGCTTCGTTTGCGCACCGCGCCGGCGATTTTGCCCGAAGGTTCCGCCAGAACAAAGGTGTTGAAGAAATGTCCGTTTTTGGCTTCCAGAAAGCTGGTCCCCACATAAACACCCAGATTCCTCGCGGTTTCTCCCAGCCAGTGCACGGTGGGGCCGTCGAAGCATTCTGCCGCGTCCCACAATTCCGGGGTCAGCCGGTAGCCCTGGGGCATGAATTCCGGAAACAGCACGCACGCTGCGCCCTGAGTTTTGGCCAGTGCAGCCATGTGCGAAGCGCGCGCCAAATTATCCAAGATGCAGCCGTCCTGGCTGATCATCTGAGCCGCCGCGAGGGTTACGGTTTTCATGTTGGCCTCCTTCATTTCTTCCAAATATTGCGAAATTTACCGCTCTTGGGGTCGCGCATGGGCGCTTCCGCCGCCCGCGTGATGGTCACCTGGCTCAGTCCCTGGCTGGCAAAAAAGGCGCGGGTATTGGCGAACACCCGTTCCCAGGTGGGTTCGTCCTCCGCGGCGTTTTTGGCTTCCAGGCGAATTTCGATCTGTTCCGGCGCGGTCTGAATGGCCTGGAACCGCAGCACGCCGGGCGTTTCTTTGATCACCGACCAGAGCGCCAACGGCAGGATGGGGATGGTCTTTCCCTCCGGTGCAGCAAACCGCAGGATCTCATCGGTGCGTCCCTCTACGTTCACCACCGGCAGGGTGATCCCGCAAGCGCACGGCTCCTCCGCCAGGCTCACGCGGTCGCCCAATTCGTAGCGGATGATGGGCATGACGCGGTTCGCCAGGTTGGTGATCAGTGTACGGTCCGAAAGCTGCCCGGCGGGCACCGGCTGGTACGCGGCGTCCACCGGCTCAAAAAGCACCCAATCCGCGTTCAGGTGCATCCGCCCCTGGCGGCACTCGTACCCCATCACCCCGCCTTCCGAACAGCCGTAGTTGTTGCGCGGCGGCACGCCAAAAGCCTGCTGGATCAACGCGCGGTTTTCCACCGAAAGCGGTTCCGCGGAGCTGATCACGATGGCCGGGTGAATCCTCAGCCGCCCTTCCAATTGCTCCTGCGCCAGCAGACCCAGGGCGCTGGCGTATCCGGCGAACATGGCCGGCTGCAGGTCGTTCAGGCGCTGCACAATCTCAGCGATGGGCAGAGTCACGGGGATGAGCTGAATGCGTTGGGCGCGCGAACGGTTGCTGCGGCGCTGCCGTTCCAGCATGGTCACGCCGAAGAAGTGGCCGTTTCCGGCGAAAACGGAGGCACTCTTGCCGCCCGCTGCCATCATGCCCTTGATCACACCCCAGTTGTACCATTCGCCGCCAATGCGCAGCACGTTCACCGCAGTGATCACCGTGTCCCAATTCTTGTCTTCTAGAAAAATACCCGGCATCCCCGTGGTGCCGGAGGTCGTCCACACCATGTATTTCCCCTGGAAAGGTTTGCCCAGGTTATCTAAATCCGCGACATATTTTTGAACATCCGCCTTGCGCACGGCCGGATCCGTGATGACCTTATCAAAATGCTCCATCAGCTCCGGTTTGGTCACCGGCGGCAGCTGGCGGGGGTCGCTGAGGATATCGGGCAGGCCGCGGTATTTTTCCGCGTAGAAGGGAGAAAAAGCGCGCGCAAAGGCCACCAGTTCATTCAGCCGTTCCATCTGGCGTGCCGCCAGCATCTCCGGCGTGCCGCGGGTAACCCGGCGGGCGTCCTGGGCAATCGACAAAAAGTTGAATGAGGTCATAGGGTTCTCCGGTGTCAAAAGAATTTTGGTATAGTCATCATACCGGTCTGGCCGCCCCGTCCTCCCCCATTTTGGGAGAGTTCGGGACTGGTCAGGTGGACAGTTTCAGTTCTTCATTTCATAGCAATAGGCTCTCACTTCGTCCGCCGCGCCCAGCGAGCCGTACAGTCCCACAGCCGCTGGGCTGTAGCCGGTGATGTAGGCGTTCGCCAGGCCCAGGTCTTTCAGCCGGTGCAGACACTCCAAAATCACCGCCCGAGCCAGGCCGCGCTGACGGAAATCGCTGTGGGTGCACACCCGTTCGATATCTGCCTCCATGCCGGGCGCGTTGATCAAAGCCTCACAGCCCGATGCAAAGCGCCCATCCGCCGCCCGCACGCACAGGTCAGTCGGCGCATGGTAAATGGGGCTGTTCTGATTGCGGTTATAGAACCGCAGGCGTTCTTCCATCTCGGCTTCGCTGAGATCAGCCTTTTTTTGGAAAGCGTTGGCGCGCAGGCGAGCCTGAGCGCGGTAATCCGGGCAGGTGTGCAGGTCCACCATCTCAAATCCCGGCAGCAGCGGAATGCGCGGGGCCAATTCGCCCGTCAGGTCAAAACGCCGCGTGAAGAATTCATCCTCACGCTGAAACCCACACCGCTCCAACGCCCCGATTTCCCACTGCTGAAATTCCGTCACCTCGGTTGAAAAACCACAGCCGTATTGGGCGGGTGGTTCCCGCCCGGCTTCTAGAACCCATTCCAGCATCTCTGGATACAATAGGCGGTAACCCGGCAGGGTCAGGATCTGAAATTCGCTCGTTCCCCCCTCCAAAACGGCAAAACCCGCCAATTCGCCAAAAGCGTCAAACCACAGGTGCGCATTTTCGTTGCAAAACGAGGCGTAGGCGCGCTTTCGTTCATACAAGGCGTATTTCCAATCCACCAGCCTGCCCAGGCACCAGGTGCTGTGCGTCCGCCGGGGAAGCGGGCCGGCTGTAAAATAGCGCACCAGACGGTGGAAATCGCCGTTCTCTTCCGAATAATCGCGGTGGGTTGTTTTCATTCGTAGCCTTTCTGCCAGGGGTGCGCTTGCACCCCTGGCTGGGGGAGGTTCGCTCCGGCTGCGGACTATGGAGCAATCGAGATTGATTGGATGAGGCTGTCCAGCATGTCCAGGCTGGGCGAAAAACTGCCGCCCGGCTGCACGTTGAGCAGGTCGCTGATGGCGATGAAATAGGGATCCGCCCGCCCGTTGTCCGGGTAGGGTACGCCGCCGCTGGGGACGGGCGCGTTCAGATCGCCGCTTTCGGCCAGCACCGGGCTGGTGATGGGCAGGATGACCACGACATAGTCGTTTCCGTCATCCGTCACGCCGATGTAGTTGTAGAACAGGTCGGTGTTATTGGCCTGCACCGGGCCTTGGGCGTATTCGGTGATGTAGCGCACGCCTGTGCCGTTCTGGAAAGACAGCGGCAGGATCTGCGCAGCGAACAAGATCTTGGCGTTCATAAACGGCACACCAGGCATCTGATCCAGAGCCGGAACGTTGTTAGGATCATAGAGATAGTTCCGCAGGCGGTGGATGCTCTCAAAGGCAGCGGGCGCCAGTTCAGCGTATTCCAAAGCCGGAAAAACGTAGATCGCTGGCTGGTTTGTCTTGCCTTGCAGTGCGTAATAGCCGTCCAGGCTGACCTGCAAATGCCCGGGGGTTTTCTGCCATTGAGCCGCCTCGGGGCTGTCATTGCGGGGAATTTCACTGCCGCTGGCCCCATTCGCCACCGTTTGCGGCAGGGTGACCGTCAGCCGGTGAAACGTGATGGTCGAGCCGCTCAGCGGCTGCGGCGGAACGGTGGGTTCCGGCAAATTGGGAACTTCGCTCGTCGGCTGCGGCTGCGTGGGAACGGCCTGCGTCGGCGCGGCGGGCAAGGTTAAAGTGGGCGACACCCGGGTGGGTTCAGGCTCCGGCTGACTGGTGGGCGCAAACGAAACGGTCATGTTGCAGGCCAGGGCCGTCAGGGCAAGCAGGGTGAGGGGTAAAATGGTTTTCTTCATGGCTGAGTTCCTTTCACGACCCATGATACCCCCCTTACCCCCCATCATCCCCCCACGCCGGTGGAGGCTGGGCTTGGTCGCCTGGCTAAGATTTTGGCTGGCCAGTTGGTCAGGAGCAGTTCTAAATCCACATTCCCCATAGATGGCCAGCGCGCCTCCCCCCTGTAGGGACGAAAAAAACAGGCCAACCGTTTGTGTACGGGCTGACCTGTCGTTTGTCGGTGTAAAGTTCGGTCTCAGCGCGAGAAATATTGCAGCGCCAGCCGCAGGCGCGTCTCCATGTCCGGCGGCGCGTCCCGCGGGATGGCCTGGATGGCGGTCTGCGCTTCCACCACGCTGTAGCCCAGGGCGGTCAGCGCGTCCAACACATCCCCATCCGCATCCCCCAGCGCCATCACCTCCAGCCCGCTGCCAGCCCCCACCTTGCCCTGCAAATGCAGCAGGATCTTCTGAGCCGTCTTCTTGCCCACCCCCGACACGCGGCTGAAAATATCTGCCTGCTCCGCCAGAACCGCCCGCCGAATGGCTTCCACATTTAATGTAGACAGCACCGCCAGCGCCAGCTTTGGCCCCACGCCGTCGGCCCCCAACAGCAGGTTAAAAAAGCGCTCCTCTTCCTGGGTCTCAAAGCCGTACAGTGCCAAAAGGTCCTCGCGCACGATCAGGGTGGTGAACAAGAACACCCCGTCGCCCACATGCACCTGGGCGCGCACCGCCGCGGTCACAAACACGCGCAGCCCCACCCCACCCACGCCCACGATCAGACTGTCTTCCAGAACTGCCTGCACATCCCCGCTCACGCTCGCGATCATCGCTCGCCTCCCAACTGCCCGGCCTGTGGATCGCGCCGGTGATTGTAAATTTCATACAGCACCACCGCGGTCGCCACAGCCAGATTCAAAGAGTCGCACTGCCCCTGCATGGGAATCCGCACCAACGCATCGCATAGGGCCAGATGCTGCGGCTGCAAACCCTGGCGTTCGCTGCCCATCAGCAGCACCATCGCCTCAGGGTAGGTGTGGTAATGATAATCCTGCGGCCCGCGGTCAGAGGTGCCCACCACCGGCAGCCCCCCGGCTTGCTTCCAGGCGGCAAAAGCATCAAAGCTCATTTTCACCAGCTTTTGGGTGAACACCGCCCCCATGCTGGCCCGCACCGCCGTGGGGTCGTAGGGATCGGTGCTGTGATCCAGCAAAATCACCCCCTCGCCGCCCACCGCGTCCAGCGTGCGCAAAATGGTGCCCAAATTGCCCGGGTCAGCCACCGCGTCCAGCGCCGCCCACAGGCCTCCCTGCACCGCCTCGGCCCCCCACCAGCGCTGCCGCACCACCGCCGCCAGCCCCACCGGGCCTTCTTTTAAGGCCAGTCCGGCGAACACCTCCGCGCTGACCTCCAGCACGGGCACGCCCTGGCGCGCCTGCGCCGCTGCGAATTCACGCCCCACCGCGCTGGTCAGCAGTTCCGGCGCCACCACCAGAGTCTCAATGCCAGCCTGCTGCTGGCTGGCTTCCATCACATGCCGCAGGCCTTCTACATAAAATAAGCCGCTTTCCTGGCGGGCCTTGCGCTCGCGCAGTTTGCGGATTTCTTTGATCTTCGGGTTCGCGCTGCTGGTGATCTGCATTTGCCCCTGCCCTTATTCTGCCATGCGTGCAAAACGGCTGGAATGCAGGTGGCAAATCGCCACCGCCAGCGCGTCTGCGGCGTCATCTGGCTTGGGGATTTTTTCCAGCCCCAAAAGCGCCGTCACCATCTGCTGCACCTGGTTTTTATCCGCGCCGCCGTAGCCCACCACCGCCTGCTTCACCGCTACGGGCGTATATTCTGACACCGCCACCTGGTTTTCCACCAACGCCAGCAGCGCCACCCCCCGCGCCTGCCCCACCGCCAGCGCCGTGGTCACGTTGCGGTCAAAAAACAACTTCTCCACCCCTGCGGACTGCGGGCGGTGGAGAAGCAGTAATTGATTTAATTCGCGATACAAGATCTGCAAACGCTTTTCGGGTTCCATGCCGGCCGGAGTCTCGATGACCCCATAAGCCACGGCCTCCAGGTCTCCTTGGGCGTTTTCGGCCACAAAACCATAGCCGGTGCGGGCGGTGCCGGGATCAATCCCAACCACCAACATAGCCCTATTCCGACTCCAAAGCCGCCATGGCCTCCTCGGAAATGCGCAGCGAAGAGTACACGTTGGTCACATCGTCCAACTCTTCCAGCGCTTCCACCGTGCGCAGCACCTGAAGCGTTTTCTCAACATCCAGCTCCATCTCCTGAGTGGGGATCATGCGCAGCTCGGCTTCTTCGGGTTGGATTTTGGCTTTGTGCAGCACATCGCTGATAGTTTTGAAGCTTTCGACTGGCGCAAAAATTTCGATGGATTCGTCGTCGCTGGTCACGTCGTCCGCGCCGCCTTCCACCGCCAGTTCGAAGATCTTATCAAAATCCAAGCCAGCCGCCGGAAGGGAGAAATAAGCAATTCGCTTGAACTGCCACGCCACCGAGCCGCCTTCGCCCAAATTGCCGCCGGAGCGCGACAAAATGTGGCGCACATCCGCTACCGTCCGATTGCGGTTTTCCGTCAGGCATTGGATCATCAGCGCCACAGCATGAGGGGCATAGCCTTCGTAAAACACCTCTTCAAACGTGTTGCCTTCCTTGCTTTCGCCGGTACCCCGTTTAATCGCCCGCTCAATGTTTTCTTTCGGCATATTCTGCGAACGCGCCCGGTCCACAGCCAGCCGCAGCCGGAAGTTCGATTCGGCGTCTCCCCCGCCTTCACGCGCAGCCATGACAATTTCTCGAGTCAGACGGGTAAAAACGGCCCCGCGTTTTGCATCCGTAGCGCCTTTTTTGCGCTTAATGGTTGCCCATTTTGAATGTCCAGACATACTGTTTCTCCTAGCACGTTCACCGGGATAGGTTGCGAATTACCGGATGATTATACCATAAGCCCGCCTATCTTAAAACCCTCTGGCTCGCTCTTTTCTCTAATTTTCTCCTCACCCCGGCAGTGAATTTACATTTTTGCAAGCTTGCGCCCTTAACTATTGCATAGTAACCGTATATAAATTATCATATAACTAAATCCTAACCAAACCAATGATCAGTTTATAACCAAGTGATTTGAATGAACCTGAAAAAACTCTCCTTCCTCTGCTTGTGGCCCCTCCTGGTGAACCTGATGGTGACCCAGCCTGCCGCGCGCATCCCGGTCACAGGGACACCGCTGGCCGCTGCGCTGCATGAGGAAGTTGCTCCCCTGCCTACCCTGGATGAGTTCTCGGCTGCTTTGGAACCCGCCCAGGACGGGCAAATCACCGGTCTGTATGTGGAAAACAAACTGGCCTACCCCGTGGTGCAGCAGCCCGCCGGGGATGCTGGCTTCGTTTCCTCCCAACCCGACACCCTGACTGAATTTGCCCTGGCGCGCCAGTTTGGCGGGCGCGGCATCCTGGCTCACAATCACCTGGCTGGTGCTGTCTTTGAGCAGCTGACTGTCGGCGACGTTCTGGTGGTCATCCTCAGCGGCGGTCAGCAGCAGTATTACCAGATCAACGCCGTTCAGCGTTATCAGGCCCTCACCCCCACAAGCCCTCAATCCGACTTCCGCTCCCTCAACGGCGGCAGCCTGCTCACCAGCAGCCAGCTCTTCCACCAAACCTACGGCGCGGGCGGCGGCCTGGTGCTGCAAACCTGCATCGCCCAGGGCAGCGAACCTTCCTGGGGACGGTTATTCCTGCTGGCCTCCCCCCTTCCGGCTCCAGCCGATACCGTGGACATGGCCTGGGATCGTTTCAATCTTGCCGATTACATCGTGCTTACCCAGTAATTTCGGCAGTTGACTTATCGGTTTTTATCGGTCGTTATCGGTGTTTTTATCGGTTCCCGCGCCAGACGCTGCCCCCACCGGCAGCGTTTTGGTTTTCCCCCCACGGTCTCCAACAGCGGGTCAATTCAGCGGGCTGGCCACCAGAATCAGGCGGTGTGTGTTGGAATCCGCCGGCCAGCAGGTCACCAGGGTCAGGCGTTCATCCGTCGAGGTCATGATCCAGCGTGCATTTTCCAGGCGTTCTTCGGGGCTAGCCGCTTTCTCCGGCAGAATCATCTTGTTCACCACCACAAAAGTGAATTCCCCGCCCTTTTCCCCCACGACCACGATTTGCTCGCCCACGTTCACGTCCACCAGGTGCTCAAACACCTTGCCGCTCACGTTGTGGTGCCCGTTCAAGACCGTATTGCCCATTTCACCCAGGCGGGCCGAATCTGCGTGCCAGCCCGCCGCGAATTCATCCGGCGCGGTCCACTGCTCGTACTGCTGCGCTGCCATCCACACCTTGCGCGCCGAGGCGGGCTTCACCGGCGCATCCAGCCCCACCGAGGGAATGCGCAGGTGAACCGGCGCTTCGGGGATTCGTGCGCGCTGTGTGGCAGCCAGAGCGCGTGCCTCGGCCGCATCCTCCTGCGGTGCAGCCCCTGCCGCCGCGGGGGATGCCGTGGGCGTTACCAGGCCCGGGGCATTTTCCAGGCTGCTCACCGGCACTTCCATAGGCACAAAGCCGTCTCCCCCGCTCAGATCGGCCGCCGCGGAAGGTGCATCAACCGGCCAGATCAACCGAGCCAGCCCCGCCGCCCCCATCACCAGCAGCACCAACCCCACACCTAACATTCCATATGCGCTGTACCGGCTCACCCATGCTTTCATACGCTGCTCAACCATCCGTTAAAGAAAGGGTGCGCCCTGCGGCGGACGCACCTCAATTATTAAGAAACCGCCCTCCGAAACCCCTACGGTTCGCTTTGCAGCTTATACCCCAGTCGGTCCACATTCAAAATCAGCTCAAACCGCGGCTGCACCTTTTCAAATTTCCGCCGCAGCAAATACACCAGATACTTGGTGCGCTTGCGCGTATCCTGGCTGTCCTCCCCCCACACCGACTGCGAGATGGTCGAATAGCTCACAATCGCCGGGGAGTGCTTGGCCAGCACCGATAACACCGAAAATTCTTTGGGCGTCAGGCGGATGCTCTGCCGGTGAAAGAGCACCTCCTGGGTCAGCAAATCCACTTCCAGATCCACCTGCGGGAAGACCAGGCGGCTCACTTCCTGGGGTCGGCCGGCCCGCCGCAGCACTGCCTTCACCCGCGCCACCACCTCGGCGTTGTAAAACGGCTTGGCGAGGTAATCATCCACCCCTTCGGAGAAACCCTGGATCACATCTTCCTTACTGCCCAGGGCTGAAATCACGATCACCGGAATATTGCTCATCTTGCGCATGTGATTCAGCGCTTCCCACCCGTCCATCTCCGGCATCATGATATCCAGCAGCACCAGATCCGGCTGGTATTCCGCCAGCTTCTTCAGGGCTTCGTGCCCGTTGGGGGCGCTCAGCACGTTGAAGCCTGCGATACGCAGAATCTGCTTCAGCAGAAAAACGGTATCCGGCTCATCTTCCACCACCAGAATCCGCTGGCGGCTTTCGTCCACCGCGTCCAAATCAACCCCCTCGGCTTTGGAAGGGTCGCGAAATTGCAGATCTAAAAAGCTCTTATCCATCCATACCTCCTCGCATCATCATGCTGGAGTAAAAAGAAGGTCTAACCTGCATCAAACCAAAAGCAAATGCTCAGCCTGCGTTTATATGTTAGAACCCTTCCACTCAACCCCCTACCCTGAAGCTCCTTGCGCTATCAATAAAAAAACCGACCACACACAAAGGCCGGTTTCGCTATTCAGCTCCCTTTGCACCCGACGCATCCACCGCGCCAAGCGACCAATTCAGATGCAAAGTTCAACGCTTCCTGTCGTTTATCCTTATCAAAGTACTGTATTCAGTATAGAGAAATTCAACCGCCTTGTCAAGAGCCGTCCACTTGTTTTAAAGGCAAGAATTGTCTAATAACTATTCATGTTTCGAGCGGTTTAACACCAAATACTAACTATCTTGTAATCGCAGCCCTTTGATCTCGCTAAAAACGCGGCAGCGCGCTGCGCACCCCGTTAACCAGGATGCCGATGCCCTCAATTTCCACCTCCACCCGGTCACCGTCCGCCAGCGGCCCCACCCCCGCTGGTGTGCCAGTCAGCAGAATATCTCCGGGTTCCAGGGTCATCACCGATGAGGCAAAGGCAATCAATTGCGGCACCGAGAAAACCATCTCGCGTGAAGAGGCCATCTGCCGCATCTCGCCGTTCACCCGGCAGGTGATCAGCACATCGGCGATGTCCACCTCCGTCTCAATCCACGGTCCCAGCGGGCAAAAGGTGTCAAAACCTTTGGCGCGCGTCCACTGCCCATCTTTGCGCTGCAAATCGCGGGCGGTCACGTCATTGGCGATGGTGTACCCCAGAATATAGGCCGCGGAATCCTCCGCCGAAATCCAGCGCCCGCGCCGCCCAATCACCACCGCCAGCTCAGCCTCATGCTCCACCTGCTTGCTCTGCGGGGGCAGTTCAATCGTCCCGCCCGGGTCCAACAGGCTGGAGGGCGGCTTGAGGAAAATCAGGGGCAGTTCCGGAACCTCGGCCCCGTGTTCGCGGGCGTGTTCCACATAGTTGCGCCCCACCGCCAGAATTTTCCCCGGCTGCACCGGCGCCAGCAGCTTCACCGTTTCGATGGGGATATCGGCTTCCAGGCGGCGGTAATCGCCCAACGGCGACCCCTCGATGGGGCCGACATGATCCTCAAAGGCCCAGCCAAAACGCGGGGCTTCACCGCCGCGCTGATAACGGATAAAACGCATGATCGTCCTCCCCAACCTGAGATGTGGCTTGATCTTTCCCGGATTTAGTGTAGCATGTTTGCCGTTTTCCGGGGTATAATAAGCCCCGTTGGGCGGATAGCTCAGTTGGTTAGAGCACATCCCTTACAAGGATGGGGTCGCAGGTTCGAGTCCTGTTCCGCCCACACCCCCACTTCTAAAACCACTCCAAATTACCAGCCATGCAGCAGGGCGGCCAAAGGCTCCCCATGAGGAGGGATTATTCGCATGCGCTCTAAAGAGCTGTTGGATATGCTGGCGCTAACTTTATCTCTTGACGGTTATCCATTAATCCGATTTCTGTGGTGAATTCGCGCGGTAATCCCTGGCGATGATTTCAGTCAGGACATTAAGATTTACATCCTCTAATTTATTGATATATAGACAGGCAACAGATTTCTTAAATTTGCCGAGTAAAGCGTAGAGCTTCTCGGCACCTTCGAATTGGTCGCCGACATAGAAAGTCAGGGAAGCTATGCGCGGCGAAAAAGCGGCTGCCGGCATATCTCCCTCGCGCCCGGTCTCATACACATAGTGAAGCGATCCAAAACCGATAATGGAAGGTCCCCACATAACGGGAGGTAGCCCAGTGATCTCTTGATAGATCTTCAGCGCAGCCAACGCATCGGTACGACGGCGGGAGTTCTCAATATTGGCGATGAAATCGTCCACAGATGCCGAAGTCGGTTTGGTCTTGTTCTCAGCCATTTTAGTCTCCTTGTAAACACTTGCACTTAGCGAACATCGTGATGTTGCGTCGAACCCATAGGTTCATATTGCCCTTAGTGCTGTTCGGGATAAGACCGAGTCGCCTTACGCATCAGTATACAGAATTACCTCAAAATCCCCATACTCACGGCCCAAAAATGAGTCCAGAGGGCATCCCTCCGGTCTAAAACTGCCCCTGCATGCTGCTGGCGTAGCCGGTCAATTCCACATACCCCTGCCCGCTCAGCGGCTGACCGTATCGGCTGCCGCTCACCCGCACCGCCCCTTCCCAATACACAAAGGACAGGCGCAGCTCCTGATCCGCTATCTTCGGTTCAATGCGCAGCTCAACGCCCTCCTCCGGCAGCCGCACCACCCACCCCGATGGGTATTCCGCCCCGCTGTGCGGGCTGCGCCAGGTGTCCGTTGCCTCCAACGAAAAATCTTCCCGCCCCAAAACCCGCGTACTGCCGTCCGGGCGGATCAGCGTGCCGCTGTAGACTGTCTTCTGCGGGTCGTCGGCGTGCCGCAGGCTGAAGAGCATCAATTCGCTCCCGTCCGAAAGCTGAAGGGCGAACCAGTCCCAACCCACCTGCCCTTCACCCAGCGCGCTGGTGGAAAACTCGTGATCCATCCAGCTTTCCCCCATCACCGCAAAAGTCTCCCCGCCCACACCCACCGTGCCCGCGGTGCGCAGGCGCGTCTGGCTGATGTAATACGAGGCGTTGCCCTGGCCGTGCCCCTTGCGGGAAAAGCCCTCCTCCCCCTGCAAAACCGGCCCCTGGCTGTCCTCCAGCGTCAGTGCCAGGCTCACCTCACCCGCCCGCGCGTTCATGTTGTAGCGCCCCTCGCCCACCTGTTCCACGCGCCAATCCTCCAGCCACACGGCGAAACCCGGCTCACCTTGCGCCCCCGCTAACCCCGCCCCCCCGCGCGAAAAGCGCTCAAAAGCCGAAAAGCCGCCCGCGCCCACGTCGCTCAGCGCCAGATGGGCCATGTACACCTGCCCGTCCGCCCAGGCCGAGGCACGCTCCGGAATCTCTGTCAGGGCTGCCAGCCCGCGCCGGAAGAAGGTCAATTGGTAGCCAAATTCGCGCCCGTCCTCGGTTTTCAGATTGCCGGTGTAATACCACCACTCCGTCTGGAACTCCGGGTGCGGGCCGTGATCACGAGGAAAGGTGAAGGTGCGCCCCGGCTCCGCCTGCGCAAAGCCCGCCGGGTTGGCGGGCAGCCCCACCAGCCCGCCCTGCGCCGTCTGCACAGTCCGCGGCCGCAGCCCCAGCCACACCCCCAACACCGCCACAATCATCACCAGCAGCCACCATCGTCTCATCGTCTGACCTCATTCATAGCGGATCACCTCAGCCGCAGGCATGCGCCCCAGGCGGTACGCCGGAAGAATCCCCGCCAGCAGCGCGGCCAACAGCGCCCAGCCGAAAGCCGTTAAAAACGCCTCCGGGCGAATATCCAATTGCAGCGTCCAGCCAAAGGAACGTTGGTTGATCACATACACCAGCACCAGGGCCAGCGCATAGCCCGTGGGCATGGCCAGCAGACCGGCAGTCATGCCCATCAGCCCCGTTTCCAGCATCACCAGCTTCCACAGCTGGCCGCCGCTCAGCCCCAAGGCCCGCAAAATGCCTACCTCGCGCTGTTTTTCAAATTGCAGCAGCAGCAGGGTGTTGAGCACGCCGATAAAGGCCACCACCGTGGCCAAGAGCCGCAGCGCCAGGGTGATGGCAAAGGTGCGGTCAAACACCGCCAGCACATCCGCGCGCAGGGTCTGGTTGGAGCGCACCAACAGGCGCTGCTGGCCGCCCAGCGCGCTTTGCAGCTCGCGCGCCCATCCGTCGGCCTCCACCCCCGCCCCCAGGCGCAAATCCAGAGCCGTCACGCTCTCATCCGCCCAGTAACGTTGATACACCCCCCGCGACATGAGCAGGCTGCCCTCGCTGCTAGCGTAGTCATAAAACACCGCCGCCACCGGAAACGCCGCCCAGCCCTGGCGGGTGTTTAGGCGCAGCACCGCGCCCGCTTCCATCAGGCCCAGGCGGCGCGCCAGCGGCTCCGAAACGGCCACCGACCCGGCCTGCATGGCCGACCAAAGCTGCCCGCGCGGCACAAACAGCGCCTGATAGTAGCGCTCGTTTTCAATGCCGGGATTGTCCATCGCCGAAACGTGCACATTCCCCTGTTCCCCATCCAAAATCGTCGAGCGGGTCACATACATGCGTTCCACCCCCGGCCAGCTCCGCGCCGTCTCCACCACCTGCGGGTCCAGCGCCGTCATCGGCGTGGTGCCGGTGGTGCTGGGAACCGACACATACACATCCCCCATCAGGGTGCTGGCCAGCCAGACCTGCACCGTGTGGCGGAAGGAATCGATCATCAGGGTCATGCCAATCGTCACCGCCACCGCCACCATCAAAGCAGCCACCGCCACCGAAGTACGGCTGAGGGCGTTCACCAGGTTGCGCGGGGCCATCTGCCCCAAAAAGCCGGAAAGCCGCCCCAAAAGCGGGGCCGCGCCGCGCATCAGCCCCACCAGGCTGATGGCCGCCAGCAGGGCAAACCCCACCAGCACAGCCGTCAGCCCGCCGAAACCGGTCAGAATGCCGTTCCCCGGCAGTTGAAAGGCCGCCACCCCCAAAAGCATGGCCCCGATCCCGGCCAGCGCCGTCCACACCACCGCCCGGCGCGCCTTGGATTCCAATCCGGAGCGCGACAGCGCCAGCCGCGGGGCCACGCTGGCCGCCTCCCAGGCGGGCAAAAGCGCCGCCGCCGTGGTGGCCAAAACCCCCACCACCCCGCCTTTCACCAGGCTGGCCGCGGGAACCCCCACCTCGCGCACGGTGGTGGCAAAATACAGGTCGTTGATGGTCTGCGTCACCATCCCCACCGTCTGCCGCCCCATCCACACCCCCAGCAGCATGCCCAGCGCGGCCCCCAGCACGCCCACCGTCACCCCCTCCGAGAGCACCATCCAGAACACCTCGCGCCGCGTGGTGCCCAAACAGCGCAGCGTGCCGAACAGCTCACGGCGCTGCACCACCGAAAACGTCATCGTATTGTAGATCAGGAACAGACCCACCACCAACGCCAGCAGGCTCAAAGCCGAAAGGTTCAGCTGAAACGCCGCCGTCATCTGCTCCACTGCCTGACTGCGCTCAGCCACCGGCCCCAGGCGCGTCCCGGCAGGGAGCATGCCCGCCGCCTGCATCAGCACCGCTGTCTGCCCCTCCGTCACGATCAGATCAATGCTGTCCAGGCGTCCCAGGCGCCCAGTCACCTCCTGCGCCGTGGCGATATCCGCCAGCAGCACGCCGTCCAGCGCCCGGCGTGTCAGTGCATCCGGCGGGTCCAGCAGCCCCGCGATGACCATCTCGGTTTGCCGCCCAGCCACTTCCACACGGAAGCGGTCGCCCACCCCCAGGCCGTAGCGTTCCGCGGTTTCGCCCAGCAGCAGCACCGTGCGCGGCTGAAGGAAAAAGGTGCTCAAGGACTCCACAGGCAGCGCCCCGCCCGCGCTGACATAGCTGCGGAAGGGGGCTTCAGCGAAGGCATCCACCCCTAAAAGCTGCAAAGGCCGGTTCCCCAGCGTCTCTGAAAACACCGTCTCGGATACCACCGGCGCCAGAGGAATGCCCAGCCCGGCCCGCCGCAGCCGCACATAAATCTCCTCGTCCATCCCCTCCGGCCCACCGCGGATCTGGTGCGTGGCCCGCCCCACCACGGCCTCCGTGCTCAGTTCAAACGCACGGCTGGCACTGGCGTTGGCCAGGTCAATCGCCACCATCACCGCCACGCCCAAGGCGATCCCCAGCACCATCAAAAGGCTCTGCCAGCGGTGCCGCGCCAGATAGCGCCAGCCCACCAGCCACAAGCCCGCCGGCATCCACACCTTCGGCCTCATGCTGCCGCCTCTTCCAAATGTCCTTCGTGCATGCGCAGCCGCCGGTCGGCGTAGGCCGCCGCCTCCAGGCTGTGCGTCACCAGGAACAGGTTCTTGCCGTTTTCGCGCGTCAGGCGGTTGAGCAGTTCCATAATCTGCCCGCCGCTGTCTTCATCTAAATTGCCCGTGGGTTCATCCGCCAGCACCAGCAGCGGATCGTGCACCAGGGCGCGGGCGATGGCCACGCGCTGCTGCTCACCTCCCGAAAGCCGGTCGGGGTAGGTGGCCTGCCGCCCGCCCAGGCCCACCTCCGCCAAAAGCTGCTCAGCCCGCGCCTTGCCTGCTGCGTTCATGCGCCCGTTCAGCGCCAGCGGCAGGGTCAGGTTTTCCCAAACGGTCAGGGTTGGGATCAGGTTGAAAAACTGGAAAATAAAACCGATCTTCTCACGCCGGAAGAGGGTGCGCTCCTGATCGCTCAGCCGGGTCAGCTCCAGCCCCTCCACCCACACCTGCCCGCTGTCCGCCGTGTCAATGCCGCTGATCAGGTTCAGCAGGGTGGTCTTGCCGCTGCCGCTCTTACCCAAAATGGCCGTCAGGCTGCTGCGCTCCACGCTCAAATTCACTGCGTTGAGCACCACGCGGCGCTTCCCCCCTTCGGTATAGGCTTTGCTCAACCCTTCCAATCGTAAGAATGTCATCCGGCGCTCCCAATTCGCAGTACTTTTGTCCAATTGTACCCCCCTGGAAGCCCCGCGTAAAATCTTTGTATAATAACAACAGCCCGGCGAGCATTCACCAGGCTGCTGCATTCACAGAGCATATAAGACATCTTAGAACCAGTCGCGCTTGGCAAAAATGGCCACCACCACCAGAGAGGTCACCGCCATGGCCGCCAAAATGGCCAGATACATCCAGCGCCATTCCTCCCCCGGCAGACTCACGTTCATACCGTAAAAACTGGTGATGATGTTCGGAATGCTGAGCACAATCGTCACCGACGCCAGGAATTTCATCACCACGTTCAGATTATTGGAAATAATCGAAGCGAAAGCGTCCATCATCGAGCTCAAAATATTGCTGGAGATGTTGACCATTTCGATCGCCTGCTGGTTTTCGGTGATGACGTCCTCCAGCAAATCCTCATCTTCCGGGTACATGCGGAACATCTGCCCGCGCTGCAAGCGTTCCAACACCAGTTGGTTGCCGCGCAGCGCGGTGGTGAAGTACACCAGGCTCTTCTGATACTTGAGCAGATCCAGCACCTCTTTGTTGCGCATGGAAGCCTGCAGACGGTCTTCCAAAATATCGACAGTCTTATTGATCTCGCGCAGATCCAGCAAATACTTACTGGCCGTATGCAGCAGCAGCCGCAGCACAAACCGGTAGCGCTTGGCCGTCGAAAGGCCGCGGATGCGCCCGCTGGTAAACTCCTGCAAAATATCGTTTGGCCGCCGGCAAACAGTCAAGATAAACTGATCAGTCAAAATAATCCCCAAGGGAATCGTCCCAAAGGGCACATCCGCTTTTTCGCTTTCGTAGAAGGGGATGCGGATCAAGATCAAGGTGGTTCCATCGTCCTCACGCTCCGTACGGGAGCGTTCGTCCAGGTCCAACGGGTAGGTGATGAAATCTTGAGGAACCCCCAGGGCGGTCAGCCGCTCAATTTCATCTGTCGTGGGATCCACTGCGTGAATCCAACAGTTTTGAATCGCTTCACCAATCACTTCCAGGCGATTTTCCGCGCTTTTCAAGAAGGTGATCATCCCGACATCCTCCCAGTGTTGAAAAATGTGCCGCCTAAGCGCGCAAGTCTAATTGTACCCTCACCCCCGAAAATCAGGTATAATTCAAGTAGCTCGGGGATGACAGGCTTCGACGGGAGAGGCTGGCCCCGGATTGCGAGCCGAGAGGTGCCGACCTCGTAAAATCAGCACAAAACATTAAGTGCCAACCGCACTTCCTACGCTGCTATGCCCCTCGCCGCCTAGGCGATGAGCTAGCGCATGGCCCCTCGATGGGCCACGTCTGCCCGCTGCCGCGCTCTGACCGGCGCGGAGCAGGCGAAACAATGCCAGAGTGCCGCGCGGAATGCCGCAATCCGCGCATAAGCAGGGCTTTCGGGCCCGAGTGGCTGGCTACCGGCGGGGACTGTTACCCCACCTGCCGCATGCGAGATTAACGGAGTGACTACGCTCGTAGTATATTCGAGGGTCGATTCTTTCGGACGCGGGTTCGATTCCCGCCATCTCCACTGCCCAAAAACTGGCGATCCGCCAGTTTTTGGTTTAAGTCTCATTCGGCTTCCCGCCGGAACAAAGCTGCTGTGCGCACACTTTCCACCGGGTGCGCCCCCACGGCGGTCTCATCCGAAAGCACCAGCCCGCGGTAGCCCTGAGCCAGCGCCGCGTAGATGGTGGTGATTTCAGAGCGGGTCGGCTCGGCGTGCGCGGTCATGTGCTCCAACACCTGCCCAGCCAGCGCCGCCGGAACCGGCAAAATGCGCACCTCCTGGGCAAATTCCCAGGCGGCCTCGGCCATGCCGCGCAGCCCCAGTTCGGCCCCCAAATCGCCGCGGCACAGCCACAGCCCGTCCGCTGCACCCGCAATTTCGGTTGCCCCCTCCACCGCGGAGCGCCGCTCCAGCTTGGCAATTAATTGCGCCTGCGGTTCGAAAATCTGCCGGTAACGGCGCATTTCCGCTGCATCTTTCACATAAGAAACAGCATACCCCACCCAGGGCAGGTGCCGCGTGCGTTCCACCACCGCCCGGTCGCGGTCTCCCAGCTGTTCCACCCGCTGGCTGGCGCCGCCCAGGGTGATCCCCTTGCGCGGCACAATCTCGCCGCCCACCAGCACCCGCGCACGCACGCATTCCGCTTCCGCCGACAGCACTTCCAGCACGATACGGGCGTCGTTCAGCGCCACCCGCCCGTCGCACTGCGCCGCCGCGGCAAAGAAATCCGCGTGCGGAACCGGCAGGCAGCCGCCTTCTGCGCATTCATCCCCGCGCGACAGCATCACCTCCTGCCCCGGCTGCAAGGTGAAGGGGGTAAACGCCCCCAAACGCCACTTGCTGCCCTGCAGGTCCAGGATCACCCGCATGTGCGGCTGTTCGCGCGTGCAGAAGGCTTCCAGCCCTCCCAGCCAGCCGTCCAGTTGGGCCGCTTCCAGATGGGAAGTGTTCAGCCGGAAGCTGCTGGCCCCCGCGGCGGTCATCGCCCGCCAGGTTTCGGGCGCGGCGCTGGCCGGGCCCAGGGACGCGATAATCTCGTAATTCATGCCTAATCTCCCGCCACCGCTTCAGGACACAGGGTCTCCTCCGCCCAGGCGTAAAAATCCGCCAGCCGCGTGAAGATCACCCGCGCTTCGCCAGGCTCTTCAGCGCGCAAATTGGTAGTTTTGGCCCAGGCCGCCCCCACCGGAAGCATGCCCACCGCCGCTGCCGACTGCATGTCGTACACCGTGTCGCCGATATAAGCGCACTCCTCCGCGCGCAGCCCCAGCCGCGCCAGAGCCAGGTGCATGGAGGTGGGCTTATCCGCCTGCAGGCGGCTGCCGGCCTCAACCACCGGGAAAAAGTCCTGCAAGCCCAGCGCCTTCAGGGCAATTTCTGCCCCGCGCGCGCCCTTGCCAGTCACCACCCCCATCGGGACGCCCGCCTGCTGTAAGCGGGTCAATAGTTCCCGCATCCCCGGAAAGACCTCGCGCAGATCCTGGTGCAAATCCTCAAACACGCGAAAATACACCGTTTCCGCCTGGGGAAAATGCGGCACCATACGGTCCAAAATACCTTCTTCGCTCACCCCAAAATACCGCGTAATCTGCGGCGCGGGCAGCCATTCGCCGGTCAGTTCCTGCAAAGCCACCTGAAACGCGCGCAAACACAGCTCCAACGAATCCACCAACGTCCCGTCAATATCAAATAAAACACCGCGTACCTTCATATTCACCTCTCGTCTCATTTACTGCTGCCAGCCCCCAATTTTACACCTTCCAGAGAAGGCCGGGGGTAGTTTTGCCGTTGAATATAAACAAACAGGCCCAGGGCTGTGCAAAGCAGCAGCGGTACCAGCCAGAAAGCCGTGCGCAGGTCCAGCGCGTCGGCCAGTGCCCCCAAGAGCAGCGGCAGCCCCAAAATGGCCGTGCCGGAGGCCAGCGCGGCCCGCGCGCTGCCCTGATCTGCCGCCTCACCGGCCGCCGCCAGGGCCGAGGACAAGGCCAGTGGGTACAGGTTGGCCACGCCCAGCCCGGTCAGGAAGAAACCCGCCAGGGCAGGTGCCGTCCCCCCGCCGATGAACAGTCCAAAGCCCGCCGCCGCCGCGGCCAGCGATCCCAAAAACATCCAGCGTGGAGCCGCCCAGCGCAGCATGCGGCTGCCCAGCCAGCGCCCCAGCAGCATGGCGCCCAAATACAGCGTGCCGGTCAGGGCCGCGTCCGCGCGATTCAGCCCCACCACCTGTTCCATAAAGTTCGCCCCCCAATACACCATGCAGAACTCCACCGAAACCACCAGAAAAATCAGCACCCACGCCAGCCAAAATGCCCCCGGCAAACTGCGGCGCACAGCTGCGCCCTTGGCCGGAAGCGGCGCAGCCCCCTGGGTTTTGCCGCGCAGCCCCAGCCAGAGCCCCAGCAGCAGCACCGGTGCCGCCAGCACAGCCGCCCGCCAGCCCCAGGCGGTTCGCGCCAATAACCCCACAGCAAAAGGCGCCGCCATCCCCGCCAGGCTGCCGGCCACGTTCAGCTCGGTCAGCGCGATGGCCCGCTGTTCGCCGTAGCGCGCCGAAAGCAGCCCCGGGATGGTGGTGAGGGTCAGCGACCCCAAAAAACCCATCACCAGCGCCGCCCCAATCGTCACCCAGGGACTCCGCCCCAGCGCCAGGCCCAAAGCCGCCGTGCCCATGCCGGCCGCCCCCAGCCAGATGGTCGCCAGCGGGCCCAGGCGGCGCAGCACCCGCTCCGCCGCCAGCCCCGCCCCCAACATCCCCACCGCGAAGGCGCTGAAATGCAGGCTGGCCAGGGTGTAGCTGGCATGCAGTTCATCCCGTAAATAGGGCGTCACCGGCCCCAAAATGTCCATCAAATAGGCATAATAGCCCAACAGCAGATAGCATAACCAGGTGATTGAGTCCCGCACAAAACGTTGGCCCATAAAAAATCCTTGTCATTCGTGCAATTTCGTGTAAAATACGTATATATCATGAGTTTATGTTGATTATCGTGCATTGTCAAGGGATTTCATGCAATTAACCGCAGCCCTACCCAGCGAGGTGTCCTCATGCTAACCGCGGAACGCCGCACGTATATTCTCAACCAGCTCAAGCGCGACGGCCGCGTCCTGGCCAAATCGCTCAGCGAGGAGTTGAACACTTCCGAAGATACCATCCGCCGCGATCTGCGCGAGCTGGCCGCCGAAGGGCTGCTGCAGCGCGTGCACGGCGGCGCCCTGCCCCGCTCCCCCGCCGAAACCAGTTACGCCAACCGCCAGCGGTCCCTCTCGCCTGCCAAAGTGGCCATCGCCCATAAGGCCGCCGCCCTCATCCAACCCGGCATGGTCGTCTTCCTGGGCGGCGGCACCACCAACACCCAGCTGGCCGCGGCCCTGCCTCCCACCCTGCAGGCCACCATCATCACCCACAACCCCGCCGCCGCGGCTGCCCTGGCCGATCACCCCGGCGTCGAGGTCATCCTGGTCGGCGGACGCCTGGATAAATACTCCCTGGTGACGATCGGCGCCGACACGGTGGAAACCCTCCAGCGCATGCGCGCCGATCTGTGCATGTTGGGCGTGTGCAGCCTCCATCCCGAAAACGGCGTCACCAATAACAACCTGGAAGAATCCTATGTGCAGCGTGTGATGATCGCCAATGCCGCCGAGGTGGTGGCCCTGGCCTCCGCTGAAAAGTTGGGCACGGTCACGCATTTCCTAGTGGCCCCCATTCAAGACCTGGCCGCCATCCTCACCGACGCGGATGTGCCCGATGAGGTCGTTGCCCCCTATCAGGCCCTGGGGATCGAAGTCATCCGCTAAGGAAAAAGCCCGCCGTTTTCTGCGTGCAGTGTCAAAGCCCTCTGATATAATCAAATCAGGCAGGGCTCATGCTGGTTAAGCCAAACCAATTTCCCGGAGGGACGGCATGGAATTCCATATTTCCCGACAAGCACGCGACCGCTATCAACTGGATCAATCGCTGTTTTCGTTGAGAGGCAGCGTTCTCTTTGCTAATTTTCATGCCGCCCGCCTGTTTGCGCAGAAGATGAACCAGCGCCGCGACCTGATCCACTTCCCCGAACGCGCCGTGCTCGCCGGGCAGATCAACGCTATGGGCCTCATTGACGAAATCCTGCACCACGTCATGGCCCTCTACCGCCGCCAGGTCAACCCCACGGTGATGCGCCAGGCCCTCGAACATCTCAACGCACGTTTCGGCGCGCAGACGGTGCACCAAACCCTGCTGAAGTTCAACCAGGAATTTCCCCCGGTGGCGGTGTACCGCCGCGAAGTCAGCGCCGAAGAGGACTTGCAGGGCGAAAGCGAAGGCCAGCCCAATGCAGTCCTGGCCCTCGAAGAGATGCTCATGCTGTGGGTGGCCAACAAGAATCCCGCCATGAGCGAGTACGAAGAGCTGTTCAACGACCAGAACCTGCAAGGCGAAAGCGCCTACCTGCCCATCCTGCAGGAGCTGCATGCCTTCTTTGATGCCCAGCCTCCCTTCGGCCCCGACCAGCAGAATCTGATCGACATGCTGCGCGCCCCCGCCGTGGCCGTGCCCCATTCCCTCACCGGCCAGTTGGAGTTCATCCGCACCCGCTGGGGTGAGCTTTTGGGGCGCTATCTTTACCGCCTGCTTTCCAGCCTCGACCTGGTGAAAGAAGAAGAAAAGCTGTCTTTCGCCGGTTTCGGCCCCGGCCCCATCCCCATCCCCCTCTACGACCGCTCCGCCGCGGAACTGGAGGCCGAGCGCTTCAGCCCCGACCGCGAATGGATGCCCCGCCTGGTGCTCCTGGCCAAAAATTCTTACGTGTGGCTCGACCAGCTCTCCAAAACCTACAAGCGTCCCATCCACACCCTCGATCAAATCCCCGATGAAGAACTCGACCGTCTGGCCCGCTATGGGTTCACCGGCCTGTGGCTCATCGGCCTGTGGGAACGCAGTCAGGCTTCCGCGCGCATTAAGCAGTTGTGCGGCAACCCTGAAGCCATCGCCTCGGCCTATTCCTTATCTTCTTATTCCATCGCCGCCGATCTGGGCGGTGAGGACGCCTACCGCAGCCTGCGCGACCGCGCCTGGCAGCGCGGTATCCGCCTGGCCAGCGACATGGTCCCCAACCACATGGGTATCGACTCCAACTGGGTGCTCTACCACCCCGACCGCTTCGTCTCGCTGGATTATTCCCCCTTCCCCTCCTACTCCTTCAACGGCCCCGACCTGTCGCCCGATCCGCGCATCGAAATTCAGCTGGAGGATCATTATTTTGACCGTACAGACGCCTCGGTGGTCTTTAAATGGCACGATCGTTCCAGCGGCCAGACCCGCTTCATGTACCACGGCAACGATGGAACCAGCATGCCCTGGAACGACACCGCCCAGTTGAACTACCTCAACCCCGAAGTGCGTGAAGCCATCATCCAGACCATTCTGGATGTGGCCCGCAAGTTCCCCATCATCCGCTTCGACGCTGCCATGACCCTGGCCAAGAAGCATTATCAGCGCCTGTGGTTCCCCGAACCCGGCTCCGGCGGCGATATCCCCTCCCGCGCCGAACACGGCCTCACCCGCGCGCAGTTTGATGCCCTCATGCCGATCGAATTCTGGCGCGAGGTGGTGGATCGCGCCGCCGTGGAAGCCCCCGACACCCTGCTGCTGGCAGAGGCGTTCTGGCTGATGGAAGGCTATTTCGTGCGCACCCTGGGCATGCACCGCGTCTACAACAGCGCCTTCATGAACCTGCTGCGCAACGAAGACAACGCCAAGTACCGCACCATCATGAAGAACACCCTCGAATTTGAGCCGGAAATCCTCAAGCGCTTCGTCAACTTCATGAACAACCCCGATGAGCGCACCGCGGTAGATCAGTTTGGCAAAGGTGATAAATACTTCGGAACCTGCATCATGCTCGCCACCCTCCCCGGCCTGCCCATGTTCGGCCACGGCCAGGTGGAAGGCTTTTCGGAAAAATACGGCATGGAATTCCGCCGGGCTTACTGGGAAGAGGCCGTAGACCCCCACCTGGTGGCTCGCCACGAGCGCGAAATCTTCCCCCTGCTCCACCGCCGCGCCCTGTTCGCGGGCATCGACCACTTCCTGCTCTACGATTTCTTCACCTCCGGCGGCGTCAACGAAGACGTCTACGCCTATTCCAACGGCCTGGGCGGCGAACGCGCTCTAGTGGTGTATCACAACCGCTTCGCCTCCACCCAGGGCTGGATCCGCATGTCCGCCGCCACCGCTGAAAAGCAGGGCAGCGAACGCCGCGTGGTGCAGCGCAGCCTGTACGAAGGCCTGAACCTGCGCGGCGGCGCCAACAGCTACGTCCTCTTCCGCGACTCGGTCACCAACCTGGAGTTCATCCGCCCCAGCCGCGAGGTGCAAACCCAGGGCCTTTATCTGGACCTGCACGCCTACCAGGCGCACGTCTTCATGGATTTCCGCGAGGTGCAGGACAACGCCCACCACTCTTATCAGCACCTGTGCGCAGCCCTTCAAGGCCGCGGCGTGCCCAGCATCGAAGAAGCCCTGGAAACCTTGCTGCTCCAGCCGGTGCAGACCCCCTTCCGTCAGATCGCCCACCCTGCTTATCTGGACTACCTGTACCAGCAGCGCCTGACGGTTAAAGACGCCCAGCTGCCCCAGGATCTGTTCGCCGTGGCAGCGCAGAAGATGGATCACCTCCTGGACGGCATCGCCCATCTCACCGGTCAGGATGCCGGCCGCGCCGCCATTCAGCAAGAGCTGCGCGCCCAGTTGGACACCCTGCTGCACCTGCCCATCCTCACCACCCGCTACCCCCTGCCCGGTTCGCGCCGCTACACCGCCGCGGTTCAGGCTCTGCAAAGCGGCCTCATCGAAGAGCCCACCGGTTGGCTAGGCTTGTTCTCCTGGGTCTTCGTACGCGGCCTGGGGCAGATGATCCCCGGCCCCGACAGCATCTCCCAAAGCTTGAGCTGGTTCGAAGAATGGCAGTTGGGTCGCATCCTCTCAGAAACCTACAAAGAACTGGGCGTGGCCCCCGAGCGGGCCAACCGCCTGGTGCTGGCCCTCTCCCTGCTCACCCATCAGCAAGGTTGGTTCGAACGCACCGGTCATCAGCCCCTGGCGCAGATCCTGGAATCCTGGCTGTCGGACCCCAATGTGCAGTCCTTCCTGGGCGTCAACCGCTATCAGGATGTCTTGTGGTTCAACCATGAATCGTTTGTGGAATTCATCCAATGGATGGGCTTATTGGCCGTGCTGGATGCCAGCGCCGATCCGCAGGCCACCGCCAGCCAATTTGTCGAGCGCATTCTCAGCGTGCACGACATCCTGCACCAATTGGAAGCCGCCGAAGAAACTTCCGGTTACCAGGTGGCAGCCCTACTGTCCGCGGTTCAAAAGTAACCCCCAACCAACACAGACGGGCGCGGCAGTGTGCCGCGCCCGTTTTCATTTTAATCCGCTGCCCATTGGCTGATGCGGTGGCGTTCCAGTGTATGCTGAAAGACCGTATCCGCCCGCAGTCCCGAACGCCAACTGCGCACCGGCGCCAAAAGATCTGCCGCCGGACGGCTCAAATCCACTCCCGTCGCCAGATAGGTAATCCATACCGCCTGGGCCGCGTAAGAAACGTTGTTGCGCGGCTCAATCCGGTCAAAATCGTCAAAAAACCACCCGCAGGAGGCGAACATGCGCTGGCGTTCATTCTGGGCTTGCAGCAGCAGCTCCACCTTGTGCGCCTCTTCCTCAGTCAGCGTGCGCCGCGCCATCTCCCCCGCCAGATCGCGTACCGTCGTTTGCCCCAGCAGCACATGAATGTAGCGGTGGCGCAATTCCCAGGGGTCCACCCCCCACGGCCGCAGAGCCGATTCGTACTGCTCGTCAATCATCGCCGCCAGGCGGTCTAGCCCCTGGCGCAGCGGCGCTTTCCAATCCGCGTGCGGAGTGCAGGCGCAGTCCCCGCTCCAGCGCAGAATGCCGTGGTGGCAGCTCCACGAGGTGCCGTCCACAATTTCCACTTCGGTCTGCGGCGGGAATTTTTTGAGCCACAGGGCCGGGTACACAGCCTGCACCGCGGTGCGTTCCATCGCACCGGTCAGTAAATATTGCAGAAATTTGTCGCGAAACGGCTGGTGATGGCCGTAAAGCTCCCCATCCGAAGCGATGGTCAATATCTGGTCCCGCTCCAAATTGGGGTCAAAGCGCGGCAGCAGGCGGCTGAGCAAAAAGCTGTCCCCGTTCACTGTGGCCCCCGGGTCAAAGCTGACCCGCATGCTCAATTCCTGATCATAAAAGAACACCGCCATGTGCTGCCCGCCCGGCAGCGCCACGCGGTACGGCCAGCGGTTATCCACGACCTGACGCGCCTGCCAGGGGGCCAGAATGGTGAATTGCACGCCGCACTCGGCCAGCACTTCCAGCGTTTCCATATCCACCCCGGCCTCCGGCATCCACAGCCCCAGGGGCACATGCCCAAAGCGGTATTTAAAATCCTCCACCCCCCAGCGCACCTGCGTCACCTTATCCCGCCGTTGGGCCAGCGGCAAAATCGTGTGGTGGTACGACTGCGCCATACCGTTGCCTACGCCGTAGCGCAGAAAATTGCTGCGTTCCTGCTGCACAATCAGCGCCAGGGTCTGCGGGTCTTCCTCTGCCATCCACTGCGCCAGGGTCGGTCCCAGGTTAAAGCTGATCCGTTCAAAATTGCCCAGTTCCGCGTTGGGGCGGTAACACTGGGCGTGAATACGCTCATTCCAGTTGCGGTACGGCGCGGCGCCGGGTTCCAGCGGAATTTCACCCGTCAGCGGATCTTCCCGCGGGGGTTGATAAAAATGTCCGTGCACGCACACTGCCAGATCCGTCATGTTTGCATCATCCTTTTCTGCGTTTTTTCCCGCCCGAAACCAAATAATCTAAATTTTGCCCCATGCGCGAAGGCATCAGTCCAAACTGACGAGGCAATGTATCCAACCCGCAGATGCGGTCCGACGCCAGAGTGTCGAACCAATACAGCGAAATGGGGAAGCTGGGCAAACTTTGTTCCAAAAAAACCGCCACAGAGCGCAGGTAAGCCGGGGTCACATCCAGGATATAGCGCCGCAGCCCCGTCACCGCCATCACCTTTTCCACCACCTGCCGAAAGCTGAAGTACTCCGCCCCCCCAATTTCGTACGAATGGTTGGTCGTTTCCGGCAGGCTCAAAGACAGGGTCAGGCAGGTGATCAAATCTTCAATCCAAATCGGCTGCAGCAGGCTGCTCCCGTCCCCCGGCATGAAGAATACCAGGGGGGACAGCCGCAGCAGCCCAGCCAGCGAAGTGGTAAATTGATCCCCAGGGCCGTAGATATGCGCCGACCGAAAAATGGTGTAAGGCACACCCGAAGCCTGGATCAAGCCTTCAGCCAGCGCCTTGGCCTTCAGCACCGGGTAGGCCGAAGCCCGATCCGCCCCCAAATGGCTCAGATAAAAAATACGCTCCACCCCTGCCTGGGCCGCGGTGGCCGCCACATTCTGCGCCCCTTCCACATCCACCCCCTCCAGATCCGCGCGCAGCCCCAGGCGCTCAGCCCCCGCCAGGTGGTACACCACCCGCACCCCCTTCATGGCTGCCCGCAATCCACGCTCATCGCGCAGACTGCTCATGGCCACCTCCACCGGCACCCCCCGAGGCAAACTGGGAGACTGCGCCGAGGGGCGCAGCAGCAGGCGAACCGAATGGCCCATATTCACCAATTGCCGCACCAAAGCGCGTCCCACAAAGCCCGTTCCACCGGTGACCAAAATCATGGGGTTGATTATAGCAGAGGAAGCCCGCTGTAGGCTGGCATGAGTCTTGCTCCTATCTTGCAAAACCCTTACAAAATGTGGAATGGACCCGGCGATATGACGAATACTCTCCCCCCTCTCCCCCCCAAACGTTCCAACCGCATCGGCTTCCATTATTTCCCCGATACGCTCCACTACCGCGAATCCGACCTGCACACCTGGCTGCCCCGCCTGCAGTCCCTGGGGGCCGGGTGGATAGTGCTGCAATCCCAGGGGTCTCACGCCATCCCCGAAGCCTTCATCACCGCCCTGACCGCCGCCGGAATCGAGCCCATCGTCCATTTCCCTTTATCCCTACACGAAAAAACCGACCCAACCGATCTGTCCCCTCTGCTGACGGCCTATGCCCGTTGGGGCGTGCGCACCGTGATCTTCTACGACCGGCCCAACACGCGCGCTTCCTGGCCAGCCGCTGCCTGGGCCCAAGGGGATCTGGTGGAAACTTTTCTCGACCGTTTCATCCCTCTGGCCGAACAGGCTCAATCCTGCGGCCTGACTCCCGTCTTCCCCCCGCTCACCCCCGGCGGCGATTACTGGGATCTGGCCTTCCTGCGTCTGTCCCTCGAGTCCCTCCAGCGCCGCCAGCGCAAAGCCCTGCTTTCGGCCCTGGCCCTTTCGGCCTATGCCTGGGCGGGCAACCGTCCGCTGAACTGGGGCGCAGGCGGGCCAGAGCGTTGGCCCCAGGCGCATGCTTACGCCAGCAGCAAAACCCCCGACCAGCGCGGCTTCCGCATCTTCGATTGGTATCTGGCTGTCCACCAGGCCGTCACCGAAAAAGCCGCCCCCATCTTCCTGCTGCAAGCCGGTCTCTCCGCCGCCCCCACGGATGGCGAGCCTGCCGCCGCCCAACACACCCGCATCCACCTGGCTCTGGCACGCCTGGCCGCCCGCGAAACCCCCACCGAACCCGGCGACTCGCAGACGCCGCTGGAACCCTTGCCGGATGAGGTGGCGGCCTGCTGTTTCTGGCTTCTGTCGGCCGATGCCGCCTCTCCCCTGGATGCCTACGCCTGGTTCCCCCAAAACCGGCCTGCCCTGCCTGCCGCCGCCGCTCTGCAAACCTGGCAGTCGCGCCGCCAGCCAGCCCCGGCCCCCGCTCCGCGCAGCCAATCCCAGCGCAAAGACCTGCCCGAAGGTGAAGCTCCTCCGCCCATGCAGCACCCCATCCAACATTACCTGCTGCTGCCCACCTACGAATGGGGGGTGGCCGATTGGCAGCTCAACGCCCTTCAGCCGCTCATCAAGAAATTCCGTCCCACCGTGGGCTTTTCCCTGGCCGAAGCCGCCCTGGCCGCCCGCGTCACCGTGCTCAGCGACCCGCAAAGCATCCCCGAAGAAGCTCTGGATCGTTTGCGCCAAACCGGCAGCCGGGTGGATCGAATCGCGCCTGATGGCACGAGTATTGCAACCTTCTTGGCAGAGAGGTGACCCATGTATCCTACCCAATCTTCCGCTTTCAAACCCCCGTTTCATGCCAATCCTACCGCCGCCCCTGCGCCCGCTCCCGCCCTGCAAGCCCCTCACCAGCCCATCATTAAAGTCATGGGGTTGGGCGGCGCTGGTTCCAACGCCGTTAACCGGATGATCGAACTTGGCCTGACCGGCATTGATTTCATCGCAGCCAACACCGATGCCCAGGCGCTGCGCAACTCGCTGGCCCCCACCCGCCTGCAGCTCGGCCCGGCTTACACCCGCGGCTTGGGTGCAGGCGGCAACCCCGAGGTCGGCCACGCTGCCGCCGAAGAAAGCGCCCGCGAGATCAAAAAAGCCCTCGAAGGCGCGGATATGGTCTTCCTCACCGCCGGCATGGGCGGCGGAACCGGAACCGGCTCCATCCCCGTGGCGGCCCAAATTGCAAAAGAGATGGGCATCGTCACCGTGGGCGTGGTCTCCACCCCCTTCTCTTTTGAAATCGGCCGGCGCCAGGTCAATGCCCGCGATGGGCTGGCCCGCCTGCGCCCCCACACCCACACCCTCATCACTGTCCCCAACGACCGTCTGCTCACCATCGCCGGGAACCTGTCCCTTGATCTGGCCTTCCGCCTGGCAGATGACATCCTGCGCCAGGGCATTCAGGGCATCACCGAGCTCATCACCCAGACCGGCCTGATCAACATTGATTTTGCCCATGTGCGCCAGATGATGCAGATGGGCGGCGGCTCCATGCTCTCCATCGGCATCGGCGAAGGCCCCTCCAAAGCCCTCAAAGCCGTGCAGAACGCCCTCAATCACCCCCTGCTCGAGTCCGCCTACATCGGCCACGCCACCGGCATGATCGCCAATTTCACCGCCGGGCGCGGGCTGTCCTTTCAGGAAATTGCCGAAGCCCTTTCCTATCTGCAGGCTGAAACCGGAAATCACTGTGATCTCATCCCCGGGGTGATCCTGGACGAGAACATGGGCGACCGCACCCAGGTGATCCTCATCATCACCGGTCTGGGCGCCACACCGGTAGACCCTGCCATGCTGCGCCCCAAAGCCGCCGCCCAGCCCGCCGCACGCGAAACAGCAGCCGTCTCTGCACCAGCAGTGCACCCAGCCGAAGCCCAGCCCCTGCCCCGCCGCACGGTGATCCCTTTCACCCCCGAGCCAGAGGATGTCTCCCCCGTTCCGCTGCCGGCCTCCGCGGCCAATCTCGATCTGCCCGCCTTCATGCGCCGCCGCCGCTAAGCCGCTGCCCAGAGGTCACCCTATGGATTCTGCCCTGCTCGACCGCATTTGCGCCCAGGTCTACCGCCAGTTCCCCGAAGTCAAAGGGGCACGGCCCAAGGTCAGCCCCTACCCCAATCAGCAGTCCTCGCTGACCTTTCGAGCCAAAGCCAGCCTGCCGGACGGCCGCAGCCTGTCGCACACCGTGCGGGTCATCGTGGACGCCGCCGGAAAAATCACCAAAACAACCACCTCTCGCAGCTAGTTCCCTCAGGAGTGTCAAGCCATGCTCAGTCAAACCTGGAAAACCTTCAATCTCGCCTTTTGGAACTGGATCATTCTCACCCTATCCAACAACCGGCAGGTGCGTCAATGGCTGCCCAAGTTCTACCGCGCCTGGAAAGACGGCCGCGTTTTTGGCACCGCCGTGCTGTTCACCTTCGCGGGGTTAGCCAGCTTTTTAAGCGGCTTTGTGCTCATATTGGTATTCTGGCCGAAATAGACATCTCACTTATGACTGTAGATCGGAGGTTTGGTATGCGTTTCCACTGGAAAATTCTCGTTCTGTTTTGCCTGGCGGTCGCGGCGCTCACAGGGCTTACCCTGCGGGCTTCCGCCGAAGGCGAACAAAAAGGGGGTCGTCTGGGGGGGTTCGCGCATCTCAACAGCTCTGATCTGGAAGCTGCCGCCTGGGTGGCGGGCGATCTGGGCCTGGATTGGGTGGCAGTGGAATTGGATTGGGCCGCCTTCATGCCCGCGGCCAATGAACCGCCCGATTGGGCCGCCCTCGACCGAGCCGCGAACGCGGCGCGCCAGGGTCATTTTTACCTGCTGCTGTCCCTCACCAACGCCCCCGACTGGGCACGCACCGACAAAGGCCCCGACGCGCAGGCCGTGCGTTCGCTGGTTGAAGCTCTCGTACAGCGCTACCCAGAGGAAATTCGCGCCTACGAAATCTTCCCCGCCGCCAACACCGCCGCGGGCTGGGGTGCTGCGCCCAACCCCCAGGCCTATGTGGAACTGCTGGCCGTCCTCAAACCGGTGCTCCAATCGCTCGATCCTGCCCCCATGCTGGTGGCGGGCGGCTTGGTTCCCGTGGCTGCCAGCGATCAAAATCAGAATCTCTCCGATCTAACCTTCCTCTCCGCCATGTACGACACGGGTTTGGGCCGCCAGTTCCCCGTCATCAGCCTGCGTTACCCCCATCTGCAAGGCCGCCCGGATGACATTCCCCAAGACGAAGAGCCCTTCCAACTGCGTCATTATGAAGATGTACGCCGCATCATGATCCAATACGAACACAAAAATGGACGCTTGTGGATCACCCGCATTTCCCCACCTTCTGGTAGAATAGAATCGTCCGAAGGTGCAGGAGAGGGGCAAAGTGCCCAGGCCGCCTGGCTGAAGGAAGCCATTGTTCTCGCGCATGCTCAGGTCTATATGGATGTCATCATCTTTCACAGCCTGACTGCCGATCCAAATGCTCCCCAAGACCTGGCGTTGTTATCCAGCGCGCACGAATACCATCCGTTTTACCAGGATCTGCGCTCATGGGTTGCCCTCAATGCACCCGAAGCGGCCGCCGCCCGACACGGCCGCATTAAAAAAGGGGTCATTGAGAAACAACCGCGAGATCCATGAGTTCAAAAATTCGCATTTTTGTCCTGCTCGTCTTCTGTTTCGTGTGCGCCTCGTTGGGCGGTCTTCTGGCCTTGCGCCTCGGCGGCCCTTCCGCCGCGGCCACTACCCCCCTGCCCCCCAAAGCCACTTCCTCTGCCAGCGTTCAGGAGCGCACCAACCTGGTGATCATTCAGGTGAACGACCTGCGCGATTCCTCTCCTCGTCTGGTCTCCGTGTGGTACAGCATCATCCTGCTGAAAAAACAGCCCTCCCTCACCTTCAAACCCCTCTTCCCCAGCCAAAAAGATCTTAGCTTGGCCCGCGATTTGCAGAAGAATTTCAGCCTCAACGCCGACCATCAGCCGAGGCTCGGCTTTTTAAACGCGCTGCAGGAGAATGAAATCCCCTGGGATGCCTGGCTGATCTTCGACAACAAGTCTGGCACGGCCCTCTACCGCTGGGCGCTGGGTGAGAACGCCGCCTTTACCTCCCAAACCCCCGAATCCCCGCGTGACATCGCCCACCTGGACCAGGACCGCAGCCTGCTTAACGGCATCTGCGATATGCTCAGCATCCCGGCCCAGGACCGCCCGCGCGCATTTGATTGGGACTTGCTGACCTCAGATCATTTCGTCACCTCTGTGGATCTGAGCTCCGCCTTGGGGTTGTGGCATCACCTCTCCGATCAATCCCCTCGCTGCAAAATTCACCCCTGAACCTCAGCTCACCAGATCCACCGGCAGATGGCACAACCGGTTCATATAGGCCACCCGCCTTTCATCCGCGTAAAAATCCAGCCGGGTGACGCCGGTGTTGTTCAGAGCAAACCAGAAATCCTCCTGCCCATTGAGACCTAACACCAAATGCATGAACACATTGTAAAAGCCAGCGTGGCTCACCACCACCACGCGGTCCTCCGTGCCGCCGTGCCGCTCCAGGAGCAAATCCAACAGCCGCTGCGCACGCCCCAAGCGCTCCTCGCGAGCCTCAAAAGGGCGGTTCCACCAGCCCTGTGGGTTCAAGTCCTCCGGCAAAATCACCTCCGGAAAGCGCTCTGCCAATTCCTGTGGGCTCTTCCCTGGCAGCCCGTTGCGCTCCCCTGTGTCAAAATCATCCAGATAGATCCCCCCTGCTTCGTGCAAATCCTTTAACCCCACCAGCGGCACCCCCACGGCGCGCGACAGCGCCAGGCCGGTCTCAATGGCCCGCACCATCAGGCTGGAATACAGGTGGGTAAAGCCCACGTGCTCACCGCGCTCCTCGGGGCCGAGTTCTCTGCCCACCGGCAAAGCCGCGTAAAAAGCCGCCAGCCGCCGCGCCTGTTCTTGCCCCAGGCGGCTCAGCTCAGGGTCTTCGTTGCGTCCCTTCGATTCGCCCGTTTGCAAGAACAGCAGGTTGTTGTTGGATTGCGCGTGACGAATAAAATACAGCTGCATAAGGTCTCCTCGCGTAATGTCGCCGCCAGTTTTTAGGGTTCCATGTTATAATCAAGCGCTTGTTTGGCGCGGCGCAGTCCGTCCATAATTAATAAGGAGAGAACGTGAGCACAAATCAAACCAAACCTACTGTTGTGGCGGACGATGTGGTCGTTAGCCTGGATTATACCTTGACCGTGGAAAATGAGATCATGGATTCTTCGGAAGAGGGCGAGCCTTTGGAATTCCTGGTCGGCCACCAGAACGTCATCCCCGGCCTGGAACGCCAGATCTACGGCATGACCATCGGCGACAGCAAAGAGGTGGATGTGGCTGCCGCAGACGCCTACGGCACCGTGGATCCCGAGGCCGTCGTCAACATCCCCCGCGACCAGTTCCCCGCGGATATCCCCCTGGAAGTGGACATCCAGCTTCAGGTCAAGGATATGGACGGCGATATCATGGACGCGCGCATTGTGGAAGTCAGCGCCGATTCGGTGCGCCTCGACTTCAACCACCCCCTGGCTGGCAAAGACCTGCATTTCTCGGTGAAAGTCGTGGATTTGCGCGCCGCTACCGAAGAAGAACTGGCCCACGGCCATGTGCACGGCAGCGACTTTGACGATGAACTCCTCGACGAAGACTACTTCGACGACGAAGAAGGCGAGTGGGAAGAAGAGGAAGAAGAAGACGAGGATCAGAAGTAACCCTTCGTTTTCACTTGTGATTTCACATCAGGGTCTGGCCGCACATGCCAGGCCCTTTTTGCTGCCCTGCAAATCCTGCGGCGGCAAAGTCTTGCCCTTTGCTGCGCGCCTGGATATACTAGACCGTAGTTTCACACATCCCTGGCTTGTGAAAGGCAGCCGCCATGCCCCTTGAAACCTACTTAAAACAGCTCCTCGGCGAAAACGAGAAAATCCTGCTGGTTACTCACCAACACTGGTTCCGCCTCATCCAGGAAATCTTTTTGGAAATTGTCCTGGCATTGGTCATCATCCTCGTCTTCACCGGCATTCAGCTGGCCGTGCTGCCCAACCCGCTCTTCGCCCTGGGCTATTTCCTGGTCATCATCCCCCTGGTCAGCCTGACGCGGGATGTGATCATCTGGTACAACCACCAATATATCGTCACCAACCGCCGCGTCATCCAAATTTTCGGCGTGATCAATAAAAATGTCACCGATTCTTCGCTGGAAAAGGTCAATGACGTCAAAATGGTGCAGTCCTTCTTTGGGCGCATCTTCAACTACGGCGATGTCGAAATCCTCACCGCCAGCGAGCTGGGCGTCAACCGTTTTACCAAAATAGGCGATCCCATCCGCTTTAAAACCGTCATGCTCAACGCCAAAGGCAAGTTGGACAGCGGTGAAAATCTGCGCCCCGCGGCGGCTGCCGCGCCGCGCGAAGATATTCCAGCCCTCATTGAACGTCTGGGTACTATGCGCGACAAGGGTTGGGTCACAGAAGAAGAATTCCAGGCCAAAAAAGCCGATCTGCTGCGGCGGCTCTAACCTACCCCCACCTTACCACCGCGAACCGCAGGCGTCCATCCGTCTGCGGTTCGTTTCTTTTTTATCGCCGTTACTGAAAACCCCACTTTTCATAGTGTTCCAGCCCGCCGATCACCGACAGCGTGCGCCACACATACGGTTGGGTCAGCATGGTGCGCTTATGCCAGAAAAGCGGAATCACCACCGCGTCTTCATCCACCAGCACATGCTCGGCAGCGGCGAAGGCTTCCATGCGCCTCAGCCCATCCAGCTCGCGGGCAGCGTCGCTCAGCGCGTTCTCAAAAGCCGGGTTGTAGTATTGAATGCCGGTAAAGTTGGGGTTCACCGCTCCGCCAATGCCAAACTCTTCTTTGATGAAGTCATTGGCATCCGGGTACTGGTAACAGTGCAGCCCCCGCCACATCTGCGGCGCGGGCACTCCTGCCACAGCCGCGCGAAAGTCCTTCAGCGGCTTTTCGTCCAGCTTCACCCGCACGCCCAGCACCTGCTGCCACTGTTCCGCTAGTCCCTCGGCAATTTTGCGCTGGGTTTCTCCCTCTGGGAAGGTCAGCGTCAGGTCCACCCCCTCGGGCTGCAGGGCAAATTCTCGCAAATACCCGGCCAGTTCATCCTGAGCGGCCTGCGGATCAAAGCGCACCCCCAGGTCGGGGAACATCTCTGGGCTGGCAGGCGCCCCCACCAGGCCGGGCGTGCTGAACCAAAAAGCCGGGTCGGCTAAGCCGTCCAGGAATTTTGCCGTCAGCGCCGGCCGGTCGAGAGCCAAAGAGAGCGCCCGCCGCACGCGCCGGTCTTTCACCACCGCCGCCTGTGAATTAAAGGCCAGGTAGGTGGTACACAGCTCTGGTGCGCTGCCCGCCTGCGCGCTCAGCTCAGGGTCGCCGCGCACAGCCGCCACCGCATCCGGCGGCACGCTGACCACGTCCATCTCTCCGCGCTGGTAAGCCGCCAGCGCCGCCTGCCCATCCATCGCCGTCCATTCCAACTGGCTGATGCGCGGCTTGGGGATATTATCCTGTCCCGGCCAGTAGGGATTTTCAATCAGCGTGATGCGCGTGTTGGTCACCCACTCTTTCAGCAAGTACGGCCCGTAGGATTGGAAATACGCCGCTTCGGTCCACTGCTGCGGATTGGCGTTGTGACAGTCGTCCCCCTCAATCAGCCAGCGCGGCTGCGCCCGCACCATTGCCAACCCCATCAGCAAAGCGTAATGTGAGCCGGGTTCGGTAAAACGCACCTCCAGGGTCAAATCGTCCAGCACCTTGATGCGCGGGTAATCCTCTTCCACCACCCCCTGATGGTATAAATCTGCCCCTTCGATCAAATTCACCAATAGGCTGGCCGCTTCCGAGCGCGTATCGGCCTTCAACGTGCGCAAAATACCGTAACGAAAGTCCTCCGCCCGCAAAAAACGCTGCTGGCCGTTGCAGTCTTCCACCGGAAACGCCTGATTGCGGCTGGCATCCCAACGCACCCAGGCCACATCCCCCCGCAGGAAGAAGGTGTACACCAGCCCATCCGGCGACACGTTCCAGGCCTGTGCGATCCCCGGCTCCAACTGCGCCGTCTGCTCGTTGATGCGCGTCAGCCCGGGCAGGGTCTCTTCCACGATTTGCAGCCCATTGGCGTGGTTGTTCAGCGCCACCCAGGCCGGATCAATCACCACCCCGCCGCCGGGGTCCATCGCCAACCGCAGACGGTTGGACTCCTGCGGCGAGAGCGTTGGGGGTGCAGCTGGCGTGGCCGTGTCCAGCCGCACCGGCGGCTGGCGCGTGGGGGTGGGAGTCTGCGTCGGTAGGGGTGTCCAGGTGGGCAGGGGCGTGGGCGTGGGAGAAATCACCCAGGCTGCCGCTCTGGCCCCCCAGGGCGAACGCGCAGCCCACCAACCCAGGCCAACGCATAGTCCCAGCGCGGTTAGGCCGAGCAGCACAAGAATCCATCGGGTTCGACGAGCCATAGGCCAATTATACTTGCTTCCCTACCCCCACCGCCAAACTGCCAGTTGTTTTTTACCCTTGCCTTATGGCATAATGAATAACGATTCAGACCCAATTACGCGGTAATGACTCCCCGCCGATCGGATGGCTGCTTGATGAAGAAGCGTACTATATATATCGCCACCGCTTTGCTCTTGTTGATCCTCATGGGATCCATGATCCTAGTGGTGCAGCTTCTGGAGGCCACCTATCACGCTGAGCAAAACAAAGATTTCCAGCAGCTGCTGGAGGTTCACGGCAGCCAGATTCAGCTGCAAATCAACCGATCCCTTTCGGCGGGTTTGGCCCTCTCCATGCTCATCCATCAAAATAACGGCGTGGTACCTGGGTTTTCCTCCCTGTCCGAAAACATGACCAAAATCTACAGCGGGATTGATTCCATTTATCTGGCCCCCGGCGGGCTGGTCTCGCAGGCCTATAACCCCGACAGCGGCCAGAGTTTCATGGGAATCAACGTGTTTGAACATCCCGCCTACGCCCAAACCGCCCGCACCGCCCGCGACGAACACCGCATGATCCTCTCCGCCCCCGTGCGCACCTCTGCAGGCCAATCTGGCATCATGGGCTGGCAGCCGGTCTATTTGCTCACCCCCGACCAGCAAGAATATTTTTGGGGGTTTGTCCTCATCACCCTTGATTTTTCTGACCTGACTCAAGTGGGCAGCCTGGCCAACCTGCGCGAGCACGGGTTGAACTATGAACTGACTTTTGAAGATCAGCTCACCCCCTACAGCGGCCTGGTGGACGCCGTTTCCCCCACCCGCCTGCAAAACCCCATTCGCCACATCTTCACAGTCAACAACCTTCAGTTCACTCTTTCGGCCGCCCCTTCCGCAGGCTGGAAAACCTCCCCCGGTTACTACCCCGGCCTGGCCGTTGCCCTGCTTTCATCCATTTTTATATCGTTCCTGGTCTACCGTCTGCTCACCCAAAGCCGCCAGATCGCCCAAACCAACATCACCCTGAAAAGTGAGGTAGCCAAGCGCCAGGCCCTGACGGATATGGAACGCATCAGCCGCAATCTGGCCGAGAACCGCCTCAGCGAGCTGCAAAGCCTGCAGTCGCTTTCCTCGGTGCTCAACCATGCTGCCACCTTAAACCAGACCCTGCAAGAGGGGCTCGGCGTCATTCGAATCCAATTTCAAGCCGACGCCGTCTGGGTGATCCTCTTTCAGGTCAACCAAAACCCCACTCTGGCAGCCGTCCTGCCCGAAGGTCTGACGCCCCACATCCGCGATGAACACCTATGCGCATGCAGCCACACCCACCTGTCGGAAAATTTCCATAACGGCACCCCTGTTCCGCCTTATCTGGTGGAATCCTGCGCCTTGCTGCGGCATCTCTTCCCCGACCAGCCAGAAAACTGGTCGCATATGACCTTCCCCATCCAGACCGGCGACCGTCCCCTGGGGCTGCTCAACCTCATGCGTCCGCGTTCGCTGCCGTTCTCAGCCGAAGATATCACCCGCGTGCAGTCTTTGTGCGCTCCCTTTGCTGTGGCCATCGAACGCGCCCGCCTCTTCGAAGAGGTTCACCGTCTGGCTATCACCGATCCGCTGACCGGGGCCTACAACCGCCGCTATTTTCTGGATCAGGCTGCTCAGGAATGTCAGCGCGCCCAACGCTACCGCCACGCGGTCAGCTTGATCATGATGGATCTGGATCATTTCAAACAGATCAACGATTCCTTCGGCCATACCGCCGGGGATCAGGTGCTGCGCTTCGTCATCGCCGCCTGTCAGGAGAACTTACGCGCCGCCGATCTTCTGGCGCGCTTTGGCGGCGAGGAATTTATCATCCTGCTGCCCGAAACCCCCCTGGAACAAGCTCAACTCATCGCCGAGCGCATCCGCCAATCCATTGTGCCCGCCCAGGTGATCACCAGCGAAGGGCCGGTACAGGTGCGCGTCAGCCTGGGGGTAGCCAGCAGCGATGAAAACGCCTGGCTCATTGACGATCTCATCAAGCGCGCGGACCAGGCCCTGTATCAAGCCAAGACCCTGGGACGAAACCGCACCCAGGTGTGGATGCCCATCCTCACCTCCGATTCCGCCCCCTCAGAGACCACTGGCTAAACCTTCTGGTCCGCTGCTTCCAGGTGTTCGCGCACCAATTCGCGCCGCAGCAGCTTGCCCACCAGCGTGCGCGGCAGCCGCTCACGAAAAGCAATTTCTACCGGGGTCTTAAACGATGCCAGGCGCTGCTCACACCATTCGCGCAGTTCCTCTGCGCTGGCCGCGGCCCCCGCCCTCAGCACTACCCAGGCCTTCACCACCTCACCGCGCATGGGGTGCGGCACGCCCGCCGCGGCGGCTTCGCTCACCGCCGGGTGTTCCGCCAGCACCTCTTCCACCTCGCGCGGCCAAACCTGCAGGCCGCCCACCTTGATCAGATCCTTCTTGCGGTCCACCAGGTAAAAATAACCGTCCCCATCCATGCGGGCGATATCACCTGTGAACAGCCACCCATCCCGCAGAACCAAAGCGGTCTCTTCTGCCATGCCGTGGTATCCCGCCATCACCTGCGGGCCGCGCAGGGTCAGTTCGCCGATTTCACCCGCCCCCACCTCGCGCGTGCTGTCCTCCAGGCTCACCAGGCGGCAGTCCACATCCGGCAGCGGCAGGCCGATGGAGCCGGGGCGTTTTTCGCCAAACATGGGGTTGCAATGCGTGGCCGTCGGCGCTTCTGAAAGCCCATAGCCCTCCATCAGCTTGGCCCCGCTCAGCGCCTCAAAGCGCTCCTGCACCTCGCGCAGCAGCGGCGCCGAGCCAGAAATGCAGGCACGGATGGAACGCAGCCCCACCTTCCCCGATATGACATCCGGGTGCTGGTTCAAAGCCGCGTACATAGCCGGAACGCCGGGGTAAAACGCCGGTTGGTAGGTCTGGATCAGGCGCAGAATCTCGTTTAAATCGCGCGGGTCGGGCTGAAGCACCATGCGCGCCCCCAGCCGCAGGCTCACGCACATGCCCACCACCATGCCGTACACGTGGTACAGCGGAATCGCCAGCAGGGCTGTCTCTTGCCCATCCTTCAAGCCCGAAAGCCAGGCGCGGAACTGCAGCGTGTTGGCTGCCAAATTGCGGTGCAGCCCGATAGCCGCCTTGGGCACGCCCGTGGTTCCGCCGCTGTATTGAAAAATGGCCGCGTCCTCTGGCCCCACGGCGGGTAAAGACACCGGCACCCCTTCCGCCGCCCACGCCCCCAACCACACATCCCCCGTCTGCAAAGCGGGCAGTTCCGCGGGGGGCTGCGCTCTTCCGCGCAGCCATTCTCCCAGCCGCACGCCGTCCTCCCCGCCGGTCAGGGCGATCGTGCGCACTTGGGTTTTGTCACGCACGCTTTGCAGCAGCTCGTAGGCTTCCATTTGGGCAATCACCATCACCGCCCCGCTGTCTTTGAGCTGAAATTCCAGCTCGCGCGCCTTGTAGGCTGGGTTAATGGCTGCCGCCACCCCACCCGCACGCAGCACCGCAAAAAAAGAGATCACAAACTGCGGCCAGTTGGGCATCAGCAGTCCCACCACATCCCCTTTGCGCAGTCCCCAGCGCACCAACCCGCATGCCAGGCGTTCAGTCAACTGCTCCAGGGTGTGAAAGATCACCGCCTGGTCGCGGTACACCAGCGCATCGCGTTCGCCGTAGGTGCGCGCTGCCTCCTCCAGAAAAGCCGTCACAGGCACAGCCGGGTAGTTCATTGCCGCCGGTACGCCTGCATCGTACTGCTTCAGCCAGGGTTTTGCTGTCATGCGCGCCTCCAAACCAGATAAGATCAGTCCCAATTGCTCGTCCCTGATTATACCGGCCGCACAAAAAAATGCAACCCGCGCCTGCCAAAAAAAGTGGCTGTCTGGTTTCCCAAACAGCCACCCATAGACAAGCCACCGTGCCGCTCAGGCGGACAGGCTCTTTTGAGCCTCCGGCTTCCACACGGCCATCATCACCGCGGCGACCAGCGCCAAGACGCCCCCAAACAAGAATGGGGCTGACGGGCCAAACCCCGCCCAGCTGCCCAATCCCTGCCACAAAATCCCCGCGATCAGCGAAGCCGGAAGGTCCAGGATGCCCAGCACGGCGTTGTAGGTGCCGTAGGCCGTGCCGCGCAGTTCCGCCGGAACCAAATCGGCCACAATCGCCTTGCTGGAGCCGTAGGCCAGGCCGTAATACAGCCCGTACATCACATACAGACCAAAAATCTGCCAGCCGCTTTGCGCCGCCGAAAAGCCCAGATAAATCAGGGCATACACCACCCACCCGTAAATGATCAGCCGCCGCCGCCCGATCCGGTCGGATAATTTGCCCGCCGGTGCGGATACCAGGGTGTAGATCAGGTTAAACACCACCAGCATGGCCAGAATGCCCGTCACGCTCAGCCCGCGTTCCTGGGCGCGCAGCACCAAAAACGCGTCAGAGGAGTTGCCCAGGTCAAAAATGCTCACGATCAGCATAAAGACCATAAAGCGCTTGCCCAAAGCCCGGAACGCGAACTTGGGCATGGCCCGCTGTCCCTGGCGCGGCACATCCCTGGCGCCAAAGGCCAAGGCGGCCACCGCCAACACTGCCGGAATGATGGAGATCAGCACCACCGTGCGGAAGGTGGACGCCCCCAAAGACACACTGTTCGACTGTGCCATCCACACCACCAGCAGAGCAATCAGCAGGCCCAGCATGGCCCCCGCTGTGTCGGCCGCGCGCTGAAAACCAAAGGCCGCCCCTCGCCTGGACTCTTCCACCGAATCCGCCACCAGGGCGTCGCGCGGGGCCGTGCGGATGCCTTTGCCCACCCGGTCCGCCCAGCGCACCCCTGCCACCATGCCCCAGGTATTGGCAAAATAGAAAAAGGGCTTGGCCAGCATCGAAATGCTGTAGCCCGCCACCGCGATCCACTTGCGCCCCCCCAGCCGGTCCGAAAGCCAGCCGGAGAACAGTTTCAGCAGGCTGGAAGTCGACTCGGCCACACCTTCAATTAAACCGATCAGATTGGTCTTGACCCCCAGCGCGTTGCTCAAAAACAACGGCAGGATGTTGATCACCATCTCGCTGGAGATGTCCATGAAAAAACTGGTTGCGCTAACTGCCCAAACGTTGCGCGGTAAACTGCGCAGGCCCTCATCCGCGGGGCGCTTCGCCGCCTGCTCCACCGTTCGCTCTGTCATCCAACCCTCCCAGACACGCCAAGATGAAATCAGATGTCCAGCGGCTGGCCTTGGCCCCCAATCCAGATGGTCAATCCTTGGACTGCTGCGATTATACTCCCAAACCCCTCCCGCCCGAAGGTTTGCGGTTCCATCCCGGGCGAGTGCGGGTATAATGGATAAAATTCACCGCGTTCAGGAAAGCGCCGCCATGACCTCACCCACGCACGACCGCCGGGTTTACATCTGCTTCAACGGCAACTGCGCCAGCCGTGAATTGGCCCAATCGGTCTACGACCGCCTGGTGCAGCTGACCGAAGAGCACCATCTCAACGACTTTGAAAGCCCCACTTCCCTGAAATGCAAACTGGCCGGATGTCTGAATATCTGCGTCAACGGGCCCACCCTCATCGTCCATCCGGACCGCGTCTGGTATCACCGCGTCGATCTCGCCGCCGCTGAGCGCATCTTCTATGAACACCTGCTCGCCAACCAACCTGTTACCGAGTACGTTCATCCCCTGACGCACACATCACGCCCACCAGGAGGCTCCGCATGAGCTCACAAATTGGCATTCTCACCGCTGGAAACGACAGTCCCGGTCTCAACGCCGCCATCCGCGCCTTTGGCAAAACCGCCCGCTCGGAATTTGGCATGCACCTGATCGGCTTTCAAGACGGCTTTCAGGGCATGGCCGAAGACCGCGCCATCCCCCTGGAAGGCGACCTGCTCTCCGGCATCCTCACCCAGGGCGGCACCCTCTTGGGAACCAGCCCCGACCACCCCCTGGAAGGCAGCCACCCTGAACTGACCGCCTCCATCCTGGAAACCTACCGCCGCCGCCAGCTGGACGCCCTCATCTGCCTGGGCGGGCGCGAAACCCAGGCCAGCGCCCTCTTTCTGGCCCGCCAGGGGCTGAACATCCTCACCCTGCCGCGCGGCATTGACAACGACCTGCCCGAAACGGATCTGTCCATCGGCTGCGATACCGCCCTGGGAGCTGCCGTGGAGGCCATTGACCGCGTACATTCCACCGCATCCTCGCACCACCGCATCCTCATTGTGGAAATCGTTGGGCAGTATTCCGGCTGGCTCACCCTGGGCGCAGGTCTGGCAGGCGGCGCGGATGTCATTCTCATTCCGGAAGTCCCTTACCACATTCGCAAAGTGGCTGACGCCATTTTGGAACGCCGCCAGGCCGGAAAACGCTTCAGCATTATCGCCGTAGCCGAAGGCGCCATGCCTTACGAGCAGATCCAATTCTTTGAACGCTCCCGCAAAGCCAACCAATCCTTACGCCAGGGTGACGACCGCGACCGCGTGGCCGCCCAACTGCACGAAATTGAGCGTCAGGCCACCCGCGGCAACACCCTGCTGCTGGCCAACCGCCTGGAATCCTTCACCCAGCTCGAAACGCGCACCACCATCCTGGGCTACTTGCTGCGCGGCGGCACCCCCTCGGCCACCGACCGCATTCTAGCCACCCGCCTGGGAACCGCCTGTGCGGCCCTGGTGCACGAAAACTGCTTTGGTCTCATGGTGGGCATCCGCCAGGGTGTGGCCACCCCCGTCCCCTTGGAAAAGGTGGCGGGCGGCTGCAAAACCGTCCCCCTGGATGACCCCCGCCTCGACAGCGCCCGCCGTGTGGGCACCTGCCTGGGCGATTCTTACCCATCGGCCTGATCATCTTCAATTCAGGAGGAATCGAAATCCATGCCTGCTTCCCGCACTCGTAAAATTGTCATGACGGGCGTTCTGGCCGCCGTGGCCGTCATGTTGGGCATCACCCGCTGGGGGTTCATCCCCTGGTTTGGGGGCGTCTCGCTCACCATCATGCACGTGCCGGTCATCATCGGCGCGGTTCTGGAAGGCCCCGTGGTGGGGCTGGGAATAGGTCTGATTTTCGGCCTGTTCAGCATGATTCAGGCAGGTGTGGCCCCCAACGGCCCTGGCGATGTGATCTTCACCAACCCCCTCATCTCCGTCCTCCCCCGCCTGTTCATCGGCCCTCTGGCCTGGCTGGTGTGGACCGGGCTGAAGCGTTGGCCGGTTCCGGGGCTGTTGGCCGCAGGCGCGGTGGGCAGCCTCACCAACACCGTGCTGGTTCTGGGCATGATCGGCCTCACCGGGGCCTACCCCTGGCCGGTCATCGGCGGCGTGCTGGTGTCTAACGGCCTGCCCGAAGTGCTCATCTCAGCGGTGATTGTGCTGGCGGTGGTCGCCGCCTGGCGTCAAATTCCTGTCGGGCGCAAGCAGGGCGCCGACCTGTAACCCCCTCACGGGTTAAAGCCAGAACATCGCGCTTTCCACCAACAAAACCAACCCCAGCACTCCCGCATCCCGGGGGTGCATGTTAAATTCGGTCATGCTGGTGTGCGCTTGTCCGCTGCTGTATCCGCGCGCCTCCATCGCCAAAGCCATGTTTTCCGCGCGCCGCAAACTGGTCAGAAACAAAGGGATCACCAGCGGCAGCGCCTGACGTGCCCGGCGCCACAGGCTGCCCCCGCCGCCAATCCCTGCCCCGCGCGAAGCCTGCGCCTTGGCAATCCGCTCCGCCGCCTGCGCCAAAAAGGGCAAAAAGCGCAGCGTCACCTGCACCACCACCACCCAATCGCGCACCGGCAGCCGCAGCGCCGCCAGCGGCTGCAGCAGCTTTTCCAGCCCATGAGTCAATTCTGAGGTCGTCAGGCTCAGAGTCGCCAGGCTCAACCCCAACACCAGTCCGGCAAAGCGCAGCAGCAGCATCCCCCCCACCCACACATCCCCCCAGGTCACGCGTTCCCCCAGCACAGTGAACAACGCCCGGCCCTCATCTGGAACCGCGTTCAAGAATACTTGCAATACGGCCAGAATCAGTAAAAAAGGCAGCGGGGTGATCAGCCCGCGCAGGGCGAACCTCACCGAAAAGCGCCCCACCACCAGCCCCACCAGCACCAGGCCCAACCCCACCCCCAGCCCGGCCAGGCTGCGGCTGAACACCAACCCTGCCAGCAGCCCCAACAGCATCACAATGCGCACACGCGGATCCAGCCGGTGCAGAAAAGAATCACCGGGGACGGATTGCCCCAGCGGCAGGTTGCGCAGGAACTCAAATTCGCTCATACCCCACCTGCCAGGGCTGCATCCACCGCCGCCACCAATTCATCCTCGCTCATCAGCCCCTCGCCCAACGGCCAGCCGCGTTCCCGCAGCCGCGCCGCCACCTGACAGGGCAGCGGGGCTTCCAACCCCGCCTCCCGCAGGTCGGCATCCTGCGCCAACACCCAGCGCGCCGGGCCGCGCAGGGCGTCGCGCCCCTTTTTCAGCACGCTCAGCCCTTCCACCAGTTCGCCCAGGTCTTCCATCTGGTGCGAGGTCATCACCAGGGTCACTCCCTCGCCGCGCAGCTGGCGCAGCCGCCCCAAAAGGTCCGCCCGCGCCAAAGGGTCTAACCCGGCCACCGGTTCATCCAGCAGCAGCACGGCTGGGCGCATGGCCAGCAGAGAGGCCAGAGTCACCTTCTTGCGCTCGCCCCCACTCAGTCCAAATGTCAGCCGGTCTTTATAAGCCGCGAAGCTCAGTCCCACCATCTCCATCGCCCAGGCCACGCTTTCGCGCACCCGGGCGCGATCCCAGCCCAGTTGGCGCGGCCCGAAGGCGATTTCATCCCCCACATAGGTTTCAAACAACTGGTACTCCGGGCTTTGAAACACCAGCCCCGCCCGCCGCCGGACCGCTTGCAGATCGGGCTGGCTGCCGTGCAAGGCGTGCGGCCCCACCCACACCCGCCCCTCCTGCGGGCGCAGCAGACCGTTCATGTGCTGCAGCAGGGTAGATTTGCCCGAACCGGTGCCGCCTGCCAGGCCGTAGGACTGCCCTTCGCCAATTTCCAGGCTCACCCCGCTCAGCGCGCGGTGCGCCAGGGGGGTTCCGCGCAGGTAAATGTGCCCCAGCTCTTCCACCCGCACGGCTGCCTCGCGCGCCGCTGGAAAAAAAGGCTCGTCTTCACCCGCGGGCAGAGCCATTATCCCCCCATACACAGGCAGCGCATCCATCAGACGCCCGCCGGTCAAAATGCCTTCCGGCAGCTCCGGCAGTCGTTTCCGCAGTCGCTCAGCCAGCAAGGCCGCCAGCGGAGGCCGCAGCCCCCAGGCACGCAGCTCTCCCCGCCGCGCGAAGATTTCTTCCGGGGTGCCGTCCGCGGCTACCCGCCCATGAGAAAGCACCACCATACGCTGGGCCTGCACCGCCTCGCGCATCAAATGGGTCACATACACCACCGTTACCCCTTCGGCGTGCAGCTGCCGAACGATCTCCATCACCTTGCGCCGCCCCGCCGGGTCTAACATGGCCGTGGTTTCGTCAAAAACCAGCACCCGCGGGCGCATCACCAACACCCCCGCCAGCGCCAACCGCTGCATCTGTCCAGCAGAAAGCAGGTGCGGAGGCCGTTGGCGCGCTTCCCACAAGTCAAATTCCACCAGCATCTCGCTTACCCGCTGGCGAATTTCCTCCGCGGGGCGGCCCAGGTTTTCCATGCCAAAAGCTACGTCCTCTTCCACCACCCCCGCCACCAGTTGATCTTCTGGATTTTGAAAGACCATGCCCACCATCGCGCGGATGGCCGCGTGCTGCTGGACCTCGCGCGTATCCATACCCGCCACGCGCACCGTGCCGCTGGAGGGGATGAACAAAGCGTTTAAATGCCGCGCCAGGGTGGTTTTGCCGGAGCCGTTGGCCCCCACCAACGCCACAAATTCCCCCTCCTCAATCCGCAGCGAAAGATCGTCCAGCGCGGTCACCACCGCCCCGCTGGCGCTTTCATAGCGATAGGTCACATGATCCAGTTCAATCAGAGCCATGCTTGTTTCCCGGTCGTTTATTATAAGCGATGATGATACAATACGTTGAACCATGTCTGAAACCGCCTACCTGCCCACCACCCCCCATGAGCTGACCGCGCGCGGCTGGGATCAGTTGGATGTCATCCTGGTCACCGGCGACAGCTACATCGACAGCCCCTTCATCGGCGCTGCCGTCATCGGCCGCGTGCTGGAGGCGGCCGGGTACCGCGTGGGCATTGTGGCTCAGCCCGACCCCGCTAACCCGCAGGATATCGCCCGCCTGGGCGAGCCAGCCCTGTTCTGGGGGGTCACCGCCGGCAGCGTGGATTCGCTGGTGGCCAATTACACCGCCAACAAAAAGAAACGCCGCGACGATGATTACACCCCCGGTGGCCAAAACAACCGCCGTCCCGACCGTGCCTCCATCGTGTATGCCAACTGGATTCGGCGTGCCTTCAAGAACACCCGTCCCATCGTCCTGGGCGGCATCGAAGCCAGCCTGCGCCGTGTGGCCCATTACGATTATTGGGACAACACTTTGCGCCGCTCGCTGCTATTTGACGCCAAAGCCGATTATCTGCTCTACGGTCTGGCCGAAAGCTCTGTGCTGGAGCTGGCCGCCCATCTGCGCTCCGGTGCGGATCCCAGCGCAGTGCGCGGGCTGTGCTACATCGCCGCCCAAAAGCCTGAAGGCGCCCTGGAACTGCCCTCTTTCGAACAGGTCAGCACGGATAAGCTGGCCTTCATCGAAATGTTCCACAGCTTTTATCAAAACAACGACCCCATCACCGCCCGCCGCCTGGCCCAGCGCCACGGCAACCGTTGGCTGGTGCACAACCCCCCCGCGCCTTACCTGACGCAGCCGCAGATGGATGCGGTGTTTGCTTTGCCCTTCCAGCGCGGCCAGCACCCCCATTACCAGGCCCAAGGCCCCGTTCGCGCCCTGGAAACCATCCGCTTTTCCATCTCCACCCACCGCGGATGCTACGGCGAATGTAATTTCTGCGCCATTGCCGTCCACGAGGGCCGCACCGTGCACTGGCGCAGTGAAGATTCCATCCTGGCCGAAGCCGCTGCCCTCACCGCCCTGCCGGGTTTCAAAGGCATCCTGCAGGATGTCGGCGGCCCCACCGCCAACATGTACGGCTTTGAATGTGATAAGAAGGTCACCAAAGGCCCCTGTCCCGACCGCCGCTGCCTTTACCCGGTGGTGTGTTCGGCCCTGCGCCCCAACCACAGCAAGCAAACCCGCCTGCTGCGGCGGCTACGCGAGCTTCCCGGCGTCCGCAAGGTGTTTGTGGCCTCCGGCATCCGCTATGATCTGATCCTCAAAGACCGCCAATTCGGCCGTGCTTACTTAAAAGAGATCGTCGAACACCACGTCTCCGGCCAAATGAAGGTGGCCCCCGAACACACCCAGGCTCATGTCCTGCAAAAAATGGGCAAACCCGGCCCCCAGAGCCTGCTGGATTTCAAAGCCCAGTTTGATGCTCTCAGCCGTGAGGTGAAAAAAGAGCAGTATCTCACCTACTATCTCATCGCCGCCTACCCCGGCTGCAGCGAAGCCGATATGCTCGCCCTGCGCCAGTTCACCAGCCAGCAGTTGCAAACCCATCCGGAGCAGGTGCAAATCTTCACCCCCACCCCCTCCACCTACGCCAGCCTGATGTATTACACCGAGATGGATCCCTTCACCCGCCAGCCGCTGTTTGTGGAAAAAGATCCGCAGCGGAAGGAGCGCCAGAAACAGATAGTGCTTGAAAAAGCGCCCCTTCCGCCTGCCCGCAAGCCGTCAGCGGCTAGGGGTTCCGGTCGTAAATAATCACCGTACCTGGGCCTACTGTCTGCCCAGGATCCGCGTCCAGTTCAGCCCCCATCTGAAACTTCCAAAAAGCTCCTCTCGAGAGATCAACCGCTTATAGATCACTTTTTTCCACATCAAGTCCATTGTTCAAGCGTATAATCGAATCATCTTGCTGTGAAAGAGGTATGGATGGATCCCTTGCGCTTGTTTATCGTCACCGCCCCAGGGGTAGAGGCATTCACCGCTCAGGAGTTGGCCGCCTGCGGACTGGCGGTACAGCCCGGCTCTGCCCAACCCGCCGCGCAAGGGGGCGAAGAAACGGGCGGCATTACCCTGCTGGGTGATTTAGCCGCCATCTACCGCGCCAATTTGCACCTGCGCACCGCCAGCCGCGTTTTGGTGCGCATGGGTGAATTTCACGCCACCGCCTTTTCCGAGCTGCGCAAGAAAGCCAGCCGCCTGCCTTGGGGCCAATTCCTGCGCCCTGGCGTGCCCCTGGCTGTGCGCGCCACCTGTCACCATTCCCGCCTGTACCATTCCGACGCCGTGGCAGAACGTGTGGCCGGGGCAATCTCAGATGCTTTAGGTCGCCCGTCCCTCTGGGCGCGCGCCGATGAAGACGCCCCCGAGCCGCCCCAGCTGATCATCGCCCGTCTGGTCAACGATCAAGTCACCCTCAGCCTGGATTCCTCCGGTGCGCACCTGCACCGCCGCGGATACCGCCTGGCCACCGCCAAGGCCCCCCTGCGCGAAACCCTGGCCGCCGCCGTGCTTTTGGCCTCCGGCTGGGACGGCCGCTCTCCCTTGCTGGATCCCTTCTGCGGCTCCGGAACCATCCTCATCGAGGCCGCCCTGCTGGCCCGCCGCATGGCCCCTGGCAAGCACCGCCGTTTTGCCTTTCAAAACTGGGTTAATGATGATGCGCGCCTGTGGAAAAGCCTGTTGGATGAGGCCAACGCCCAGGAAATCCCCTGCCCAGCCCTGCTGCAAGGCTCCGACCGCGACGCAGGCGCCGTCCAAAGCGCCCAGGCCAACGCCGAGCGCGCCGGTGTGGCCGAAGACCTGCAGTTGAGCTGCCTGGCCGTTTCCGCCCTCAACGCCCCCGCCGGCCCCGGCTGGGTGGTCACCAATCCGCCCTACGGGCAGCGCATATCTTCTTCTGCTGATCTGCGCAACCTATACGCCCGCTTTGGGCAGGTCCTGCGCGAGCAGTGTCCCGGCTGGCAGGCCGCCATCCTGTGTAACAGCGAAACTCTCGTCCACCAGACGCGTCTGGCTTACGAAAAAGGCATCCCCTTCGTCAACGGCGGGCTGCCCGTGCACCTCACCCGCGCCCGCGTACCGCACAAATCCCATTCCTAATCCGCAAACGCACCGGAGGATCCTATGGAAAAACTGTTCATCAACCCCCACATGGACGGATCGTCCTTCTTCTTCCCCGGAGGCCCGGTGGGCATTCTGCTGATCCACGGCTTCACCGCCACCACCGTGGAGGTGCGCCCGCTGGGTGAATTCTTCCGCGATCACGGCTACACCGTCGCCGCCCCGCTGCTTCCGGGTCATTTCACCACCCTGGACGATCTCAACGCCAAAAAATGGCAGAACTGGACCAATGCAGCTGAAGACCAGCTGCACCAGCTTCTGCACACCTGCGAACAGGTGTTTGTGGGCGGGGAATCAATGGGCGGTTTAATCAGCCTGTACCTGGCCGCCCGCACGCCTCATATCCGCGGGCTGATGCTGTTTGCTCCCGCCCTCCAATCTCCCAATTTGTGGATGGCGGAATGGCTGGCCCCCTTCATGCGCCACACCCGCCCCAGCCCATTGGATGAGGTCACCCCCTGGCAGGGGTACGCCGCCAAACCCCTGCGCGCCGCTGCCCAGCTCTACCGCTTTCAAGGTGTGGTGCGCGCCCTGCTGCCGCAGATCACCCAGCCCGCGGTCATCTTCCAAAGCCACCACGACCAGACCATTGATCCCGTCAGCGCAGAAAAAGTCCTGGAAGGCATCGCCTCCCAGGACAAGAGCCTGCATTGGATGGATCAATCCGGGCACTGCATTCTGCTCGACCCGGATTTTCCCGCGGCAGCGGAGCTGTGCCTGCAATTCGTTCGCAAACATACCGCCCCCACCGCCTGACATAGACTCACCGCACGTCTACTCGATGGCCACCAGCACGTTGGAGGCCTTAATCACCGCGTACACCTCTTTGCCAACTTCCAGCTTCAAGGTTTCTACCGAGCTTTTGGTGATCACCGAAACCACCTCGGTCCCGCCGGGCAGTTCAATCACCACCTCCGAATTCACCGCACCGGGGGTGATCTGCTTTACCTTACCTTTTAACACATTGCGCGCACTGATTTTCATACCGTCCTCCTTTGGGGTTATCTGAAAAAGTCTTATGGCTTTTCAGGCCGCAGCAGCACCGTGCGCAGCAGGCTGAACACCACCAGGACCACTACGATTAAGATTACCGCTACTGGCTGGGCTGAGTCAAGCCCATATCCCTGAAAACGTTCGAAAATCAGCACCGGAACCACTTTAGGATGGTAGGCCAAAATCACCACCGCCCCAAATTCACTGATTCCGCGCGCCCACATCATCAGCATACCCCCCAACACCCCGCGCCAGGCCTGCGGAAGAGTCACCAGCCAAAAGGCCTGCCAGGGTGAAGCCCCGTCAATCATGGCCACGCGTTCCATCTCGGCGTCCACCATCCGAAAAGATTCGCGGCTGGCGTTCACCAGATAGGGGATGCTCACAAACATCATCGCCACCACAATGCCGTTCAGGTCGTCCGTGAAATGGATGCCCAGGGGCTGAAACAGCTTCCCCAAGGTTCCCTGCCGCCCAAACACCAGCAGCAGCGCCACGCCCGCCGCCGTGTGCGGGATGACCACCGGCAGATCTACCACAGCTTCCACCACGCGCTTGCCGGGAAATTCGGTGCGCGCCAGCAGATAGGCCAGCGGAACCCCGCCTACCACCGCCAGCAGGGTGGCCAGGCCCGCCCCGCCAAAGGTGTACAGCATAGAGCGCCCCACTTCTGCATCGCTCAGAGTCGCCGCCAAATTTTCCAGCGGGGTGCTGAGCAGCGTGTTGGCCAGCGGCAGGCCAATGAACAGCAAAACCAGCCCGCCCGCCATCCAGGAGAACACCCAGAAAGGCGAAAACTTCACGGTGCGGCCGTCACCAGAGGCTGAAGTTTGGCGGGAACCTGATCCCAGTGGTCCGCGGTCACCTGTTCAAAGATGGGATGGGAGTAAGATTCCATAATCTGGCGTCCCTCCGGCCCCAATAAAAAGGCGATAAACTCCACAGCGGCTTCTGGATGCGGGGCATTGGCCGGAACGGTGATACCGTACCCAATCTGTTCCCCGCGAAATTCGGGCTTAACGCTGGCAAAACGTTGAAAATCCAGCTTCACCGTGGCCTGGCCGTACACATCGTCCATACCGGCTTCTCCCAGGTTCAGCTCCGGCGGCAGGGCGGCCAGCTTAAGTCCGTGCTGCTCGATCACACTCTCATATTCAAAAGCGTAATCCAGATCGCCTGATTCCAGCAAGGCGATGAGCTGAATGCTGGCCCCGCGAATGACCACATGCGCGTCCTTCTTCGTCTCCAAAATCTCAGGGATGTGAATCAGCGTCCCGCCGCTGCCGTCCCCCACCAGCATGACCGGATAGCGGAACTGGCCCATGAACATCTGGTCAAAAAGATCCGCGGGGGCCTGTTTGCCCTGCGCCAGCGTAAAGACCATCATCGCCCGGTAGCCCGAAGCGTCAAAGCGCGGATCAGCAATACCTACGCGCACATCCGGGCGAGTCAAAATTTCCCAGATGTTCTCAGAGGTGACCTCATCCGCGTACCGGCTGCGCTCGGTGTAGGCGATCCCCAGGCGGTTGGTGGCAAAGCGCAAAGCCCAGGCGGCGTAGGGCTTACCGGTGGCCGGATCGCTGCGGTCGTACATCAGCAGGGGAATCAGGGCATCATCGGCGGTCGCCACCACGTCAATCTCTTCGTGCAGCTCCGTGGCGTGGCGCATCACCTGAATGCTGCCGTGATATTCGTTCAGCACATCCACATCCGGATGGGCTTTTTCAAAGGCCGCTTCCAGCGCGTCAAAAGGCTGAATCAGGCTGCCCGCCGCAAAAACCACCAGGGGCGTTTTTTCTTTCGGGGTTGAGGCGCAGCCCGCCGCCGTAATTAGAATCATCGCTGCCGTCAGCAGCCACCGCAGGCATTTTGTCATGGCACACTCACAATAAAGAATCCGGGCTGGCCTTGTGCAGGTCAGCCCGGTCTGAAATCGGATTTACTTGATTTCGAACTTGACGATCTCTTTCACCCAGGTGCTGCTTTCCAGCCCGGGCATGACCGCGTTCAGCTTGCCGTCCTCGGTGAACTGCACCAGGCAGTCTTTGCAGGCCAGCACATCCGCCATCTTGGCTTCCGCGGTGTACCCATCCGAGGCCGTCAGCACCAGCGTGGCAGCTTCCACCTTCACCTTAACCACGTCGAACAAAGTCTTCAGGAGCACACCCTCCACATCCATCTTGCCCTTCTTGGGGTGTTCCACATTCAATTTGACCACTTCCAATTTCTTCAGATCGTCCATCGTCCAGCCGGTGGGCGTTTCCACCATACCCGTGATGACGAAATCGCCGCTCACCTCGGCCGCCGGCGCAGGGGCCGCTTCGGTCGGCTTGACTTCTTCGGTGGAGGCGGATTCAGCGGCAGGCTTGGCGTCCAGATGCACAATGATCTGGGCGATGGAGCCAATGCTGTCTTTCTTGGTCGCGTCACTGCCCACCAGATGCAGCGGGAAGTCCTTCTCGGTCAGCGGATTGCCGTTCATCAGGTAGGCCACGATCATGTTGTCGTTGCGTTTTACCTTCGCACTGTCGAACGTCACCGAATAGCCGTCCTTGGCCACCACTTCCACGGTGTAGCCCGCGTCCGCCAGAGCGTCGTTGAAGGCCGGGCCGTTGTGCTTGATCTCATCATCCACATAGCCCACCAGCAGCCACAGGGGAATCCCCGTCCACTCCTGGGCTTTATCGTCCGTCCAGGTGGCCTTATGGCAGTTTTCCGCCGCGCCCGATTCAAACGTCCCGCGGTCAATTTCTTGGGTGATGGCGCCGTCCAGAACCAGCGTCCATTCCTCGCCCATATCCTTTACGGTGAGTTTGCTCACCCACTTTACCGCCCAGTGGCCGTCCACCACCTGGTTTTTCTCCGCGCTGATCACCGCCACGCGCAGTTGGCCGTCCCGTTTGGCATCCAAAGGTTGGCCGTCCATCTCATACGCCAGGATCACCTGCAGCGGTCCTGAAACCTCGATTTCATCTCCGGTCACCGGGTCATAGGTGATGAAATCGCCCTCTGTGATCTGGTCCGCCGAATAGGTGATGGCGTAGCCGTCTTCAGCTTCAAGCTGAACGCCCAACTCAGGGGTCAGGCCGCCCATATCCTTCAGCAAATCGGTGATCAAAACGCCCTTGAACAGGGCCGGCGGGGTGATTTTCCCCGTGCTCGATTTGATACCTGCATAGCCTTCCACCGCCGGCATCTTGAGAACTTCTTCCAGGGTCAATTCAAGGCTCTTCTCCCCGCTCAAAACGGTCAACGCGGGCAGCTCAGGGGCCAGCACCTCGGCCGCCGTGGGCACAGCGGTGGGCGCAGCCGTCGGTTCGGGCGCAGCCGCGGGTTGGCAGCCCGCTAAGATCAGGCTCAGCGCCAGAATGAACGCAAGCAAAGTGTGTTTACGCATGGGTTTCTCCTCAGAAATAGATGTTTGGGTCTTCAAAAACGAAAGGGCGAATAAAGTATATTTGTATCTATACAATTATCCGTTGCTAAGTCTAATCGTTCCTACCCCGCTTGTCAATCTTCCCAGGGGAGCAGTCTTCAGCGCATGCCCTACCGTTGTCATTTTCACCCGCAAACGATATACTCAACACAAGGGGTTCACCCGCAGCCGCTACGATGAAGGTGCGCACATGGACGAAACCTATTTGTATCAACAGATCGCCGAATCCATCCGCCAGGAGATCCTCAGCGGCCGCCTGCAGCCGGGGGACCGTCTGCCCGCTGTGCGCCAGATGTGCGCCCGTTGGAACTGCACCCCCGGTACGGTGCAGCGCGCCTACAACGAGCTTTCCCGCCAGGGGCTGCTGGTCAGCCGCGCTGGACAGGGAACCCAGGTGGGCGAGGCCATCCCCCCCGCCCAGGCTCAGACCCAGACCGTCATCCGTCAGGCCAGCCTGGTGCACCGCGCCGAAGCTTTCCTGCTGGAAACGCTGACCGCCGGCCACACCCTGGAAGAGGTGCAGTCCGCTTTGCAGTTAGCCATGGACCGCTGGCGCACTCTGGAACACCAGCAGCACATCCCCCTGCGGCGCGTCCTGCGCTTTGTAGGCAGCCATGACCCCCTGCTCAACGCCCTGGCGGCCCAATTCAGCGAGATTGTGCCCGGCTGCGCCCTGCAAATTGCCTACGCCGGCAGTCAGGGCGGCTTGCAGGCTCTGGCCGAAGGCCGCGCCGATCTGGCGGGCTGCCATCTGTGGGACCCGCACAGCGGCGGCTACAACCGCACCGCCGTGCAAAAGGCCCTCCCCGGCCGAAAAATGGCCCTGCTCACCCTGGCTCACCGCCGCCTGGGTCTCATCATCCCCCCCGGCAACCCGCTGAAACTAAGCGGCCTTTTGGATCTGGCTCAGCCGCGCGTTCGCTTTGTCAACCGCCAGCCCGGCTCGGGAACCCGCGTCTGGCTGGATGCCATGTTGGAACAGGCGGGCATAGCCCCCCAAAACATCCAGGGCTACAGCGACGAGCGCCTGACCCATTCCGACGTGGCTCGCGCAGTGGCCGAAGGCGCCGCTTCCACCGGTCTGGGCCTCGAATCCGCGGCCCTGGCCTACGGCCTGGATTTCATCTTCCTCACCCGCGAACGCTACGATCTGGTCGCGCCCGCCGAGGCCCTGGCCCAGCCGCCTCTGAACGCCCTGGCTGACTGGCTGGCTTCCCCCGCTGGCAAAGATTTCATCTCCCGTTTCCCCGGCTATGAAAACCAGGAAACCGGTCAGATTCACCTCGCGGACCCACCCCAGACATAATAAAACGGGCTGAGCAAAATGAGTTTGCCCAGCCCGCACGCTTGCTTAACCGCCCGGTTTACTTCCCGACGGCGTCTTCAGCTTTACCCGCGTCTGCAAAGAACAGTGGCTGGCCGTATTTTTCCACGCCAAATTCAGAAATCATTTTCTGCGTGTCCGCCGCCACCAAGAAATCAGCGAAAGCCTTGGCCCCTTCCACATTCACCTTGGGCCATTTCTCCGGGTTCACGGTGATCACATGGTAGATGTTCAGCAGCGAAGCGTCGCCTTCCACCAGAATTTCCAATTCCAGCGTATCTTTCTGCGCCAGGTAGGTCGCCCGATCGGTCAGGGTGTACCCGGCCTTTTCCGAAGCGATGCGCAGGGTTTCGCCCATGCCCTGCCCCGACTGCAAATACCAATCGCCCTCAGGGGTGATCCCGGCAGCCTTCCACAAATTAAGCTCCATCTTGTGCGTGCCCGAATCGTCGCCGCGGGAAACAAACACCGCCTTGCTTTCCGCAATTTTCTTGAGCACGTCCGCCGGAGCTTTCACACCCTTCACCCCCGCCGGATCTTCCTTGGGCCCGACAAAGATGAAGTCGTTGTGCATCACCAGCAAGCGCTCCTTGCCAAAGCCCTGGTCCATCAGCTCTTTTTCCGCGGCGGGCGCATGCACCAGCAGCACATCCGCGTTGCCTTCTTCGCCCATTTTCAAAGCCTGACCGCTGCCCACCGCCACCATCTTCACCTGGTAGCCGCTTTTCTCCTGAAATACGGGCAGCAGCACGTCTAACAGGCCCGAATCACGCGTGCTGGTGGTGGTCGCCAGAATCAGTTCCGTGACCGCCGGTGCAGCAGGGGCCGCCGGGGCTTCTGCGGTGGGGGCCGCGGGTTCCGCCGGAACATCCGTTGGGGCTGGAACATCCACTGGGGCTGGAACAGCCGTCGGGGCTGCGGGCGCCGCGGGGGTGCACGCCGCCAAAACCAAAGCAAAGGCCAACATCAGCGCCATCCACGGGCGCATTTGAGTGAGTGAACGCATAATCATCTCCTGAGAAATACAGTATATTTGTATCGCTTCATTTGATTATACTGCATCTTGCGCCACTCTCAGGCAGTCCTCCCCTAAAAAGGATGAAAATCACCCGCTTTGTATGGCAAAGTCCAGCCACAACCGCCAAAAAAACAGCCGCCCGGTGGTGTTCCGTGCGGCTGGCGGGTGTTCATCTCGGTTTTTCTAGGTCTTGGTCCATTCCGGATAATTCTCTAAAAAGATATTCACCACCGCCGGGTCAAAATGTTTCCCCGCCTGGTCGCGGATGTAGGCCAGGGCTTCCTCTTCGCCCCAGGCCGGGCGGTAAGGCCGGTTCGAGGTCAGCGCGTCCCAAACATCCACCACCGCAAAAATGCGCGCCGCCAAGGGGATCAGCTCCCCTTTCAGCCCGCGTGGGTAGCCGCTGCCGTCCCAGCGTTCATGGTGGCTGTAGGGGATGTCCAGCGACTGCCACAAATAGGGAATCGGGGAAAGCATGGCCTGGGCATAGGAAGGATGCCGCCGCATGATGGCCCATTCTTCGGTGGTCAGCGAACCAGGTTTCAAGAGGATGCTGTCGGGGATGCCCATCTTGCCGATGTCGTGCAGCAGCGCCCCCCGCCGGTAATACACCCGTTCCTCCCCCGAAACGCCCATCGCCTCAGCCAACCTCAGGGTCATTTCCGTTACCCGGCGCGTGTGGCCTTCGGTTTCTTTATCGCGTAAATCCAAAGCCCGCGACCACCCCTCAATGGTGGCGTCGTAGGCCTCAGCCAGTTCGCGGTTGCTTTGCTGCAAATCGCTGAACAGAATTGCATTTTCCACAGCAATGGAAAGCTGGCCAGCAATCGTGATCAGAAATTCCAGCCATTCCTCATCCATGCGCCCGGCGTCGCTGCCGTATACTTCCAGCACGCCTTCAAACGTGTTCTTGGATTCCAGCGGTATGCCCACATACTTCTGGATTCCGGCTTCATGCACCGCCTGAATAGATTCATCCCCCCAGAATTCTTCCGGCGGGTTGGCAAGGTCGTCAATCATCAGGATGGTGCGCTTCTCCGCCACCCAGGCCGCCAGCGCGTGACCCACCTTATTGCGAAATTCCAATTTTCCATTGGGGCTGCAGCAAGCCATCAAGGCCAATATGCCCGATTTGCCGCGCGCCAGATGCACCGCCACCCCTTCCACATTGAGCTGCACAGCAGCCTGCTCGCAGATGGCCTTTAGCGTGGATGACAGATCCATATTGTGAATGATGGTCTGGTCAATCGCCCGCAGCGAGGTCAATTGGCGCAGCTGCCGCTGAGTTTCATCAAACAGGCGCGCGTTCATGATGGCCAGACCGACCTGGTTGGCGAGCATGCTGAGAAAATCGGCTTCATTTTGATTGTAGATATTGACCTGATAGCTTTGCAGCTCCATCAGGCCAATCACACGTCCTTCGACCAATAAGGGCACGTACATACCGGTTTCCGGCAGTTCCCCCTGCCCCATAAAATGGCCTCTCCCGGCCCGTGCACGCGCGCCCAATTCATCGCACACCACCGGCCGGGCGCTGTAGATGGCCTTCGCCCGCCCGTAATTGGCATCTGCAGGCGTGTAGTGCAGCGGCGGGAACTCGCTGGGATCAATTTCTTCCGATCCGTTCATCATAAACGCCGCGGTGAGCTCGCTCTTTTCGGCGTCATACAGCGAAATGCCAAAGTTATCGGCGTTGATCAACTGGCGCACATATTTGCAAGCCGTTTGATACACACTATACAGATCCCGGCTGCCGACCAGTTCCTGCCCCATGCGGTTAGCAATCGCCAGTTGGCGGGCACGGTGCTCGGTGGCTTCGTGCAGAGCGGCTCGCTGAATGGCGTTGGCGGTGATGTCGCTGATCGAATACAGCAAATGCTGTTCGCCCACCTCAAACACCCGTTCCCGCCCCACCCACACCGCGCCAATCTGCTGTTCCCGCGCCGCCACAATCCCGCAGGCCACATAGTAATCCGGGGTCACTTCCGACAGCCGCTCCGTCAATTCCACGCTCTTGCAGCGCAGCCCGCGCAGCGACGCCCAGGCTCCCCCCGCCTCCTCCACGAACACCTCATCGTATTCCCCCATGCGAATCACCAGAGCTGCTGCGGCCGCATGCAGCAGCTGCGCCGCCTGATCCACCAAAATGGGGCCCATCTCTTTGCGGGTAGGGGCCAGGCGCAGCGCCGAAGACACGTTTGCGATCACCGTCAGTTCCTGCTGGCGCTGATACTGCTCACTCATGTCCAGAACGGTATCCACCGCCCCCTGATACACCTTTTCTGCGTTCTGAATTGGGCTGGAGCTGACCAGGGCGGTGATCAGATCGCCGTCCCGCCGCAGCAGCCGCACTTCATATTGAATACGCTCCCCCTGACGCAGTTGGGCGCGGGCCTCCTGCACCATCTCCTGATCGTAAGCGTACACAAAATCTTCCACCGGATGGTTGCGCAGTTCCTCAGCAGAATATCCCAGCAGTTTTTGCAGGGCTTCGTTGGTAAACACCGTGCGCCCTTCGCTGTCTGTCTCCCAAATGCCCTCCTGCGCATTCTGCACAATGCGCCGGTAGCGTTCTTCTCCGTGCTGAAAGCGGGCCTGCAGAAGAGTCTGTTCTAAATAGATGAAGAAAATCAGCATCGCTATTGAGATGGCAATCGTGCCGATCATCGAAACCGGGGACTGCACCGGGTTAACGTGCCAAAATGTCACCAAAACCTGCGACGCGCCTAATAAGAAAACAAGCATCAACCATTTCAGGCTGCTGCCCGCAATTTTTCGAAAAACCTGATAGGAACGGAACAAAACCACCGCGCCGCAGAACAGAGTTAAAAATTGCACGGCCATAAAGAAAATTGCCGCAGCCTGCATGGACACGAACAGACGGATAACCCCGCCCACAGCCAAGGCCCCCCCAACGCATGCCAACATCGCGATCGGCTTCACTTCATAGAACAGACCCAGGGTGCCCATCACCGCCACCAGCAGCGCCGCCGCCGCTAAGAATGGATACAGGAATTCCCATACCAGTCCGTACGGTGATAAAAATCCCGCCACTGCCGACAGCACGTAAATGCCCCAGCCCAGAGAAATCCACCGATAGCGGATATCCTTCAATCGCGCTGCCAGATCCAGCGTGACCACAACTGCAATGATGCGCACAACCATCAGGGTTAACAGGCCAAATTGAAAAATACCCACGGTCTCACCTGCAAAGAGCAATAATTCTACAAAGACTTAAGGATAGGAGCCGTCAGACCTACATCCACACCAAACTCAAAGGTGATTGATTAAGTGTTGAAACGCAGCCAATTCGACATCGTGCGATTTGATTGGCATCTTAAATATACAAGATAACCGCCCAATTCGTCCGACAAAAAATGGCAGCTTGCAATATTGTAGGGTCTCATCAGGCCCCTGCTGCTTCTCCCCCGCGGCTTTCAGCTCTCCCCAGGCCGCACCCCGCGCATGGCCGCCAGGATGCGTTCTGTGGTGCGGTTATATGCCGCATCCACTTTGCAGTCCTGCGGGTGCGCCTGGTGCCAGGCGACGATCTCCTTCACCCCCTGTGAAAACGGGATCACTGCACGAAAATCCGGCACGGCCCGTTTGATTTTTTGGTTGTCAAACACCCGACTGTGGGCCTTATCCCCCAGCAGACTGGCCCCCCATTCCGCGTCAAAGGCCGCAATGACCTCCGAAGGCACATGCACAATCTTCGCCCGCGTCCCCGCCGCCTGCGCGATCATCGCATGAATCTGATCCCAGGTCAGCCACTCGTCTGAGGTGATATGGTAGGTCTCGCCCAGCGCGTGGCTGTTGCCCAGCAGACCCAGGAACCCGCGCGCGAAATCGGTATGGTGGGTCAGCGTCCACAGAGAAGTGCCGTCCCCGTGCACGATTACCGGCTCTCCCCGCAGCATGCGGTCCAGCACGGAATAACCGCCCTCCACCGGTAAATACGAAGGGGCATAGGTGTGCGACGGGCGCACCACGGTCACAGGGAATTTTTCTTCGCGGTAAGCCCGCAGCAGGCGCTCTTCGCAGGCAATTTTGTTGCGCGAGTACTGCCAGAATGGGTTGTCCAGCACGGTCGCTTCCGTCACCGGCAGCCGCCGCGGCGGAGTTTGGTACGCTGAAGCCGAACTGATGAACACATATTGATCCGTGCGTCCGCGGAACAATTCCAAATCCATCTCCACCTGTTCCGGCAGGTAGGCCACCCAGTTCACCACCGCATCGAAAGTATGATCCCCCAGCGCGCGCAGGGCCGATTCACGCTCGCGGATGTCTCCAACCAACAGGTGCGTCCCTGCCGCCGGAGGGCGGAAGGACTGCCCGCGGTTCATTAAATACAGCTCCATGCCGCGTTCTACAGCCAGCGGCGCACAGCCCGAACTGATGATCCCCGTCCCGCCGATGAACAAAACTTTCATGTCAGCCTCCTGCCCGCTCAGCGCGGGAAATACACTTTCAGCATCGCGTCTAACACCTCAGGGGCGCAGCGGATATTGGCCCCGAAGCGCGCATTAATTTCCAGCACCACTGGCTGGCCGTTGGCTCGCCGCCGGATGTCCACATCCAGGGGGCCGGTCAGCCCCACCGCCTGCGCCGCCAAAATCGCCGTGCGGGCCACGTCTGCCGCCTCCACCCGTTCCACGCTCAGCGCATTGCCGGTGATCCCTTCGCGCAGCACGGTTTTTTCCAGCACCACCGCAAAGGATTCGGCCTCGCCCACAAACACATTAGGCGCGTAATCAATCCCCGGCACAAACTCCTGCACAATCCAATCCTCATCCGGCCAGGCGTTCTGCTCCCATTCCCCCGCCTGCAAGAGCCGCACACCGCGCCCGCCCCGCCCGCGCCGCGGCTTCACCACGCACGGCCAACCCAAACGCTCGGCCACCACCTGGGCATCCGCAAAATCGGAGGGCAGGCCGAATTTGGGAACCGGAACCTCACGCCGCGCCAGCTCTTTGGCCGTCCAGTATTTATCCTGGGCGACCGCCACCGCCTGTTCAGAGGAGATTACCACCGGCGTATCTTCTAACTGGCTCCACGCCCCGGCCATCAAGGGCAGTTCCTCGGTCAGCGTGGGGATGACCAGATCCACGCCCTCGCGCCGTACGATCTCCTGCAGGAAGGGCAGATACTGCGGTTCCAACACCGGCGGGGCCTGAAGGAACAGTCCTTCCGTGAACGGCACTTCGCGCAAATCCACCCCCACCACATGGCAGCCGCGTTCCACCAGCATCGCGGCCAAATTCGCCCCGGCTGGCCCGCCCACCCCTGTGATTAAGATCGTCTTCATCCCTTCGCTCCTGTGTGCGCCCGCATGACTCTGTCGGACGGCTGTTTCGGTTGGGCCGTCGCAACGGCTGCCCGACTGCTCGGCGCTTCCTCACCCGTGAGGGCTCCCAAAAACGTATCAGCCAGCAGCCGCTTCCATTAATTATACAAATATTCTCAAAAAGGGCCTTTCCACGCCGGGCACTTTCGCGGCGCGGCAGCTTGAAAATTTGCAAGATTGCCCCGCCTGTGTTAAACTAAGCTGTTATGATGCGACTCTGGTTCAGCCTTTGGCTGGCTTTTTCGATTCTCCACCCTGGCCCGCTCCTGGCGGGTCAGCCGCGCATCACCTCCCCGCAGCCTGGGGACGCCCTCCAGGGCGTGGTCACCATCACCGGCAGCACCCAGGTGGAAAATTTTAAATCCGCCGAAGTGTCCTTTGCCTACGACCAGGAGGGCAGTCCCAACTGGTTTCCCATCCAGCGCAGTCAAGAAGCGGTGCGCGAAGGCCCCCTGGCTCAATGGGACACCACCACCATCACCGACGGGCTATATACGTTGCGTCTTCAGGTCACTTTGCAGGACGGCAGCCGCGTGGAGACCCAGGTGGACGGCCTGCGCGTGCGCAATTACACCCCCATCGAAACCCAGCCTGCCGCCCGCCCCACCCTAGCTGACTCTGGGCAGCCCACTGCCTCGCCCACCCCTGGGCGGGTGCAGCCCCCCACCCCCAGCCCGCTGCCCGCCAACCCGGCCGAAGTTACCAGCGGTGCGCTGACCTTCAGCGCCCTGCAAGGCGCTGCGCTGGCCGTGCTGGCCCTGGCCGCTTTGGGGGTGTATGCCTTCATCACCGCTCTGCGCCGCCGTTAACCTTCTTAGCCCCTCTGAGGTTTAGCCGTCCCGTGGAAGAACCCATCCTCTCTCAACCCGCAGCCCCCTCCCCCGCCCAACCCTCCCCGCGCACAGTTTTGTTGGCGGGCCTGGGCAACCCCGGGCGCGAATACCGCGACACCCGCCACAATATCGGCTTCATGGTCGTGGACGCCCTCTGCCGACAACTGGATGTGCGCATGACCCGCGTCCAATCCAAAGCCTTGATCGTGCAGGTTCCCTATGGGCCGCATAAGATCATCCTGGCCAAGCCGCAGACCTATATGAACCTGTCCGGCCAGTCGGTGGCCGCCCTCATGCGCTTTTACCGCATCGAAAACGCGGATCTGCTCGTCGCCCACGACGACATCGATCTACCCTTCGGCACGCTGCGCATGCGCCCTGGCGGGGGCAGCGCCGGGCAAAAAGGGATCGCTTCCATCATCGCCCAGCTCGGCAGCCAGGATTTTCCCCGCCTGCGCATGGGTGTGGGCCGCCCCCCCGGCCAAAAGACCGCCGCTGATTATGTCCTGCGCGGTTTCAGCCCGGCGGAGCAGGATACTCTTCAGTTCATTCTGGAGCGCGCCGTCCAGGCCGCCCTCACCTACGTGCGCGCGGGCCTGCAAACCGCTATGAATCAGTTTAATGGAAACCTTTCCGTTGATTGATACCCTTCTGTCTCATATTGAAACCCTCGAAGCCTACCAACTGCTTCGCGAACGCCTGGCGGCGGGTCAAACCCAGCCCGGGGCTGGGCTGATCTCGGCTGCCCGCCTGCCGGTGGCCGCCGCTCTCTACCGGCAGCTGAACCGGCCTGTGCTCTATCTCACCGGCCGCGCCGACCACGCCCTGACCGCCTTGGATGAGTTGGGCTTTTGGGCCTCTGACGCCCTACGCCTGCTTTTCCCCGAGCCCAATCCCATGTTTTACGAGCCGGCCGCCTGGGGCACGCTCACCCGCCGCGACCGGCTGCACGCCGTCACCAACCTGGCCGTCTATCACATGCCCGGTGCGCCCCGTCCCGCCCAGCCGCCCTTCGTGATCGCCCCCGTGCGCGCCCTCATGGCCCGCACCCTGCCGCGCCGCGATTTCCTCAAAGCCTCCCGCTGGATCAAGCGCGGCCAACAGATTCAGCCCGAAGCCCTGCAGCGCGCCTGGGTGGAGATCGGCTACAAAGCCAATGAAATCGTCATAGAACCCGGGCAGTTTTCCCGCCGCGGCGGCCTGCTGGACGTTTGGCCACCCGCCGAGGAAAGCCCCCTGCGCCTGGATTTCTTTGGGGATGAGATCGAAACCATCCGCAGCTTCGACCCCGCCACCCAGCGCACTACCCGTCAGGTAGAGCAGGTCTTCATCACCCCCGCCCGCGAGGTGCTGCCGGGCAAGGCCGCCGGGCTGCATCTGCCCGAAATGGAGGAAGTGGACGAATATTACCTGCCCCTGGTGCACCCCGCCCCCGCCAGCCTGCTGGATTATCTCCCCCGTGAGGCTGTGGTGCTGGTGGACGACCTCGACCAGATTCAGGTGGTGGCCAGCGAGATCGAAGAGGCCGCCGTCAAGATGCGCCGCGACAGCATCCAGGAAGGCACCCTGCCGGAGGATTACCCCGTTCCCTACCTGTCCTGGTCGGAGCTGCAGGACGCCCTCTCCGCTCACGCCTGGGTCGAACTGGGCCGTTCCACCGCCGAAGACCTTCCGCCCCTCGCCCAGCATTTCCAGCCGGGGCCGCGTTTTGGCGGGCGGCTCAAAGTGATGATGGATGAGCTGGCGCCTCTGGCCGCCCGCGACGAAGCCCTCATCATCGTCTCGCGCCAGTCCACCCGCCTGCAGGAGCTGTGGGCCGAGCGCGGCGACGCAAACCTGACGGCCCAGCCGCCCACCTTCATGGAAAGTTCCCTCACCGAAGGCTGGGTGCTCAACCTGCCCAGCGGTCATCATTTTCACCTGCTCACCGACAGCGAAATTTTCGGCTGGGAGCGTCCCAAACCCCGTCAGCGCCGCCGCCCGCAGGCCGAAGCCCCCGAATCTCTGTATGCCGATCTGCGCCCCGGGGATTGGGTGGTGCATGTGGATTACGGCATCGGGCGCTACGCTGGCCTCGTGCGCCGCACAATCGACTCCGCCGAGCGCGATTTCCTCCTGGTGGAATACGACGGCGGCGACCAGCTTTACGTCCCCGTGCATCAGGCCGACCGCCTCAGCCGCTACATCGGTCCCGACTCGGATGCTCCCACCCCCACGCGGCTGGGCACCGCCGAATGGGCCAACGCCAAGCAACGCGTGCGTGAAGCCGTGGTGGAAGTGGCCCAGGAGCTGCTGGAACTTTACGCCCAGCGGCAGGTGGCCAAAGGCTACGCCTTCCGCAATGACACCCCCTGGCAGCGCGAACTGGAAGCCAGCTTCCCCTACGTGGAAACCGAAGACCAGCTGCGCGCCATCGCCGAGGTCAAGCACGATATGCACAGCCCCCGCCCCATGGACCGCCTCTTGTGTGGGGATGTGGGCTACGGAAAAACCGAAGTAGCTTTGCGCGCCGCCTTTAAGGCCGTTATGGACGGCAAGCAGGTGGGCGTGCTCGTGCCCACCACCGTTCTGGCCCAGCAGCATTACGAAACCTTCCGCCAGCGCCTGGCCGCCTTCCCGGTGGAAGTGGAGATGCTCTCGCGCTTCCGCACCGCCCGCGAACAAAACGCCATCCTGCGCAAGCTGGCCAACGGCTCGGTGGATATCGTCATCGGCACCCACCGCCTGGTACAGGGCGATGTGCGCTTTAAGGATCTCGGCCTGGTGATCATTGACGAAGAGCAGCGCTTCGGGGTGACCCACAAAGAGTTCCTCAAAAAGCTGCGCACCGAGGTGGATGTGCTCACCCTCACAGCCACCCCCATCCCCCGCACTCTCTATATGGCCCTCACCGGCGTGCGCGACATTTCCACCATCAACACCCCGCCGGAAGAGCGCCTGCCCATCATCACCCACATCGGCCCCTATTCCCCCCGGCTGGTGCGTCAGGCCGTCCTGCGTGAAATCGAACGCGGCGGGCAGGTGTTCTTCGTCCACAACCGCGTGCAGACCATTCGCGCCATGGAACGCCACCTGAACAAGCTCGTGCCGGAGGCGCGTGTGGGCGTGGGGCACGGGCAAATGCACGAGGGCGAGCTTTCGGCGGTGATGAACCAGTTCACCCGCGGCGAGATTGACGTGCTGCTGTGCACCTCCATCATCGAATCCGGCCTGGACATCCCCAACGCCAACACCCTCATCGTGGATCGCGGCGACACATTCGGCCTGGCCCAGCTCTACCAACTGCGCGGACGGGTGGGCCGCGGAGCCGTGCGCGCCTACGCCTATTTCTTCCGCCACCGCAAGAAACCGCCCACCCCCGAAGGGCTGGAACGCCTGGAGGTCATCGCCGAGAACACCCAGTTGGGCGCAGGCTACACCATCGCCATGCGCGACCTGGAAATGCGCGGCGCGGGCGAACTGCTGGGTACGCGCCAATCCGGCTACATCGCCACCGTCGGCTTCCATCTTTACACCCGCCTGCTGGCCGAGGCCGTGCGCGAAATGCGCCGCATTGGCGGACTGCCCGCCCCCGAATCAGCCCTGGGCGAAGGCCCCAACGGGGCTTTCCGGGCGGTGCGCCTGCCGGTCAGCGTGGATCTGCCCATGTCCGTGGGCATCCCCGGCGATTACGTCACCGATCAAAACCTGCGCCTACGCCTCTACCGCCGCCTGGCCAGCCTGGACACCGAAGAGCAAGTGCAGGCCATGCAGGATGAATTGGCAGACCGTTTTGGCCCGCCGCCCGAAGATGTGCTCAATCTACTCACCCAAATGCGCATTAAGCTGCGCGCCGAAGCCGCTGGTCTGGCTTCGGTGACGGTGGAAAGCGGACAAATTGTGCTGCGTTACCCGCCCCTGCCCGAATCCGTGGGCACGCGCAGCCTGCCCTTCATCGGCCCCCAGGCGCGCGCTGGTAAAAACGCCTATTGGATGCCCCTGGCAGGCTTGAATGGGGATTGGCCCCAGCGGCTTTTGGATGTGCTTTCTGCTATAATCGAAAGTAATCAGCCATCTTCGTCTCAACCGGCGCCCGTCCACTGAGCGCCCTTGTTTTCACTCTTTTTTTGGAGATTTTGAACTTATGATGCCTATGACACCCATTGGGACCCCAGGCAACCGCCGCATGGCCATGCTGATTGACGGCGACAACGCCCAACCCTCGCTCATTGAAAAAATGCTGGCCGAAACCAGCAAATACGGCCTCATCACCATCCGCCGCATCTACGGCGATTGGACCGCCTCGAATATGGGCGGCTGGAAAGAAATGCTGCAAACCTACGCCATCCAGCCCATCCAGCAGTTCCGCTACACCATCGGCAAAAACGCCACCGACTCAGCCATGATCATTGACGCCATGGATATTCTCTACGGCGGCGGAGTCGACGCTTTTTGCCTGGTGTCCTCCGACAGCGATTACACCCGCCTGGCCACCCGCATCCGCGAAAAGGGCTTTTTCGTGATGGGAATCGGCAAGAAGACCACCCCGCGCGCCTTCGTTAACGCCTGCGATGTGTTCGTCTACACGCAGAATCTGGTCCCCCAGGAACCACCCAAGCCCGCGCCCTCCAAACCTAAAACCACCTCGGCCGCGGCTGCCAACAACAACCAGGCCCCCGAACCCGTCGAGCCGCCCGAAGCCGCCGCCCCCGACCCGCTGCCGCTGCTGCGCAATGCCTTCGACATCGCCGCTTCGGATGATGGCTGGGCTTTCCTGGGCACCCTCGGCCACCATGTGCGCCAGCTGGACCCCGGCTTCGATTCGCGCACCTACGGCTACAAGCAGCTGTCTTCGCTCATCCGCGCTTACCCCAAGATCTTTACCGTGCGCGAACTGAAGACCGCTGACGGCAACTCGGTCATTTCGGTAAAACTCAAAGAATGATGAGAATGGGGATTTAAAACACACGGCGTCCATCCGCTTTGGGGTGGGCGCCTTTTTTTGCCCCTAGACGGTGGGCGCGATCGAAAAACGGGTGTAGCTGCCTTTGGCATCCTCCCAGCCCGTCTTCACCTCGGTCACAAAGGCCGAGCGCGGCCCGCGCCGCAGCGCCGTCAGCAGCTCTTCCAAATCAGCGCGCGGCCCCTCGGCCCACACCTCCACCTGACCGTCCCAGGTGTTGCGCACCCAGCCCACCAGCCCCAGCCGTTCGGCGCTTTGGGATACGAACATGCGGAACCCCACCCCCTGCACATGCCCATCCACGGTGCAATGCAGCGCGCTCCGGTCGGCGTTCATGCGCGTTTCCTCGACTTTCGCAGTGCGCTCAGCCCCACCGCCGCCGGAGGCACCAAAATGAAGGCCAGCACCAGCAGATAGGGGGACAAATTGCGCAGCGCCACCCGCCCGGCGTTGACCCCCAGGCTTTCTTCCTGCCAGCGCGCCTCGGCCTGCTGCAGGGTCACGCCCATCGTGCTCAAAAAGCCTTCCTCACAGCCCACGCCGTCGCGATAGGCCCCCAACAGGCCGTTGACGCGCGTCACGCCGTATTTCTGATACAGGTAGCGCGTGAAGGATTCCGACTGGGCATAGGCCAAAAAGGCCCGCGAAGCCTCGCGCGGGAAGGCGCTGCACAGCCCGCGCAGCGGCAGCAGTTTTCCGCTGCGGGCGGCGTCTTCCAGCACGCGCGCATATTCCGCGTTGGGATAGGTCTCGGCCACCGAGGCGATGCCCTCCAGCAGCCACACCGGCGTGCGGTTATAGGCATCGCCCAGGCGGGCATATTCCAGAATATGCGCCAGCTCATGCGGAATCTGGCGTTCCAGCTCCAGGCGCTGCTGCGGCCCGCTGGGCGAGGAGATCAGGATCACGCCCAGATCCGCGCTGGCGTGCCCCGCCACCCAGGACTGCTGGCTCAGGCGCAGCGCGTTTTGCAGCTCGCTGGCCTCCGTGTACACAAAAATGCGCACGGGCGCCGGCAGGCTGACCCCGGGGATGCGCGTGCGCAGGGCTTCTTCGCCCGCGGCGGCCACATCCAGAATGGTCTGCCCGTAGTCCACGTCCCCTTCGATCCACAGGGCCTCAAACACCCCCTGCGAACGCGACTGCCAGGTGAAGCGGTTATCTACGTAATCAAACACCTTGCGCGGGCTTTCCACTCGTGCGCCGTCCGCGCTCTGCCCCTCAAACCAGTAGGTGATGCGCACAAAGGGCCGCAGAGGATGTTCGCGCAGATCGTACTCCATCCGCGCCGCCCCCTTGACCACGGGAACGCGTTCGCTGCGCGCCGCCGACCCTTCGGGCTGGATAAACAAAAAGACCGAATCCAACCCTTCCGCAGGGCGGATTTCGGCCTCAAACACAGCCTGTTCTCCAAATTGAAAGCTGACGCTGGGATTCTCAATCACCGGCGCGGGGCGCACATCCCCCACCGGAGCGGAAAGCAGCCATCCCCCCAGCCAACTGACCAGCAGCACCCAACGTCCCATCCAAGTCATAGCAGCCTATTGGTGTCGGTGTCGTTTACGCGGTGTCGGTTTGCGCGGCTCTTCGTCATCCTCAGCCTCGTCAAACCCTTCATCTTCCCCTGCAAGATCCGCGCCATCTTCCTCCAGGTCAATCACCCGGCTCAATTCTTCCTCTTCCTCAGGCTCCACATCCATCATATCAAACAGGGACAGGCCCTCGGTGAATTCCAGATTGTCCAGCGCGTCTTGAATCAGCTGGCTGACTTCTTCATCATCGCTGTCTTCCAACAGATCATCCAGCCGTTCGCGCACGCCCTGGCCGCCGATCTGCGAAAGGGACCACACCGCCGCCAAATACACATCCTCATCCAGTTCCAGCGGCTCCTCCAATAAATCCAGCAGCGGCCGGCGCGCCCCGGCCAATTCCAACTGACCTGCCGCCCGCACCGCCTCAAATTGCAGTTCAGGCAGGCTGCTGTCCACATGCGCCAAAACCGTCTCGGCCCAGACCTTATCCGCCGAACGCCCCATGGCGCACAGCGCGCTGGCTTTCCATTCCAAATCCGCGCGGGCAAACGCCAGCCGGATCAGCGGGGGGACCTCAGGACGGCTGGAATAACCCAGCGATTCCAGCGCCCAGCGCTTCACCTGGGAGTCCTCTTCCATGCCCATCACCGCGATCAGGGCGTTCTCCACCACTTCCAACGTTTCCGCGGGAATTTCTTCCAGCTCGCCGTAATACACGAAATTTCCCAGGGCGTTGGCCGCCGCCGCACGCACGTGCACATCGGGGTCTTTGCGCATCATGCGCACAAAGCTGAGAGCCAGCTTGGGATCGTCAGCGGTGAACAGCAGGCGGATGGCGCTGGCGCGCACGCGCGGTTCCTCATCTTCCAGGGCAAAACGGGCGATATCGTCAAAGAACACCAGGGTATCCACGTCTGTCAGGTCTTCCAGGTCTTCCATCAAGCTGACGCGCCGCTCTGTGCCCACCTGCGGCCAAATCTCACGCAGGCGCGCCAGTTCGTCGGGGGTCAGGTCAGAAAGGCGGTGCAGCAAGCGCGGCGGAAAAGGCTGAGATGCATCCAGCAGCGCCTCTACCACCATCTCAAACGTTGGTTGATTCTGTTCCACCATCCTCAAAACCACCTTTCTCCCCAGACGCTAGGGGATCACGATCGGGTTAAAAATATCCTGCGCGGTGATGATCACCATCAGCGCCAGCAGAGCCAAAAAGCCCACCATGTGCACCACATTTTCGTAGCGCTGCGGGATACGCCGCCGGAAGAGCAGCTCAGGCAGCACAAAGATGATGCGACCGCCGTCCAGGGCGGGGATGGGCAGCAGATTGGTGAAGCCCAACGCCACCGAGAGGGTGGCCATCAGCGCCAGGGTGTTCACCCCGCGCGGCTGTTGCGTCACCGGCTGTGCCTGCGTCACCTGATCGGCCTCGCGCGCCTGGGCGTAGATGGAATAAATGCCCACCGGCCCCACCACGCGCGCCTCGCTGGGGGCCACCTGCCCGGCGATCAGCCGGCCCGGCAGGGCGATCAGCTGGCGAATTTGCTCGCCCGTGGTGCGCAGCGCATAGGGCAGCGAATCCAGCCAGGAAATGGGCAGCACCGGGTTGCCCATCACAATCCCCAGCGCCCCCTGCCCCTCCGGCGGGTTCACCCGCGGCACCGCGCGCACCTCGCCCACCGTCTCACCGCGCTGATAGCGCAGGGTGATCTCCTGCCCCAAATTGGAGCGGATGGCGCCCGAAAGCGCGTCCATGCTGTCGGTCTTCACTTCGTTGACCTGCACAATCACATCGTCCACCATCAAACCCGCCTGGCTGGCGGGCGAATCGGGGGCGATTTCGATAATTTTCACCACGCTGGTGTCCGGCGCGCCGATCTGCACAAACACCAGGCTGAAGAGCAGCACGCCAGTCAGCAGGTTCATCACCGGCCCGCCCAAAAGCACCCCCAGGCGCGCCCAGGGGCTGGCGGAGGCCATGCCCCCCTCCACTTCGTTATCGTTCTCCCCCCGCGGGCGCACAAAGGCCCCGAAAGGGATCCAGTTCAGCGTGAATTCCGTGCCCCGCCAGGTGAACAGCTTCACCAGGCGCGGCGGAAAGCCGAACCCAAATTCTTCCACCTCAATTTTGGCCAGGCGGGCCATGATGAAGTGTCCCAATTCGTGCAGAAACACCAGTAAGCCGAAAAACAGGACGAAACCAGCGATGGTAATCAGAGTGTCCATTCCTCAATCCTTCAAATCCAGTCAATAGGCGGCACAAGCTGTGCCTGACTGGATTATATCCGGTTCACGCGCGTATTTCAAACCCTTTGCAAAAGGCTAAGCCACCCGCCGCGCCGCGCCGCCCACCCCGGCCGTCAGCACCTGACGCACCCCCGGCAGCTCGGCCAGCCGCGCGCTCACCGCTGGGGCCTCGGCCGCCGCGCACAGCACGTGCACGTTGGGGCCCGCGTCCAGGGTGTAACACACCCCCAGCCCCGCCCGCCGCCATTCCCCCACCGCCTGCATCACCGTCAGCGAGGCCGGCTGCCAGTAGAACAGGGCCGGCTGCGAGGTCATCATCACCGCGTGCATCATGTTGCTGTCCAGCTCCACCACCTCAGCCAGCGCCGCGAAATCCCGCCCCAACACCGCCCGCCGGCACAAGTCCAGCCGCCGCGCCGCATCCGCCACGCGCGCCCCTTGCAGCGGACTGCTGCCCGCCAGGGCGTGCCCGGCGGTGGAACCCACCGGCTTTTCCCCCGCCGCCACCACGGCCACGCAGTCGGCCAGGGCCCAATGCTCCGGCGGCGCAATCGAAACCGCCCCGCTGTCGCCGTCCCCCGTGCCCAGGTGCCATTCCACAAACCCCGCCGGAACCGAGCGGCAGGCCGAGCCTGACCCGCGCCGCGCCAACCGCGACAGGGCCGCCTCGTCCAGCTCCAACCCCGCGGCCGTCGAGGCTGCCAGCGCCAGGGCCGCGAAAGCCGCCGCGGAGGAGGCGATGCCCGCGCCCGTGGGGAAGTTATTCTGGCTCTCCACCGCCGCGCGCTGATCGCTGTGCGCCAGCCCGCGCACCACATCCAAAAAGCGGCTCACCCGCTCCAAGGCCGCCCCGCTTTGCGCCGCCCCGTTGAGGGTGAAAGCGTCCTGCGGCAGCCCGGCCTCAAAACGCACCGTGGTGCGCGCCTCCAGCCCGGCCAGGTTCATAGAGATAGAACCGTTCACGGGCAGGCGCAGCCCCTCGTGGCGGTTTCCCCAATATTTGATGAAGGCGATGTTGGGATGTGCAGCGGCGGTACAGGTGGGCATGGCGGCTCCTTGCGTTCGGGTGTCTCTGCTAGTTTACCACGAATGCGCCGGGCCGCCCCGCGGGTGAAGAGTCGGCTGGGCTAGGCTGCGTGTGCAGACAGTCACAACTCGTTTTTCTACACCTGCCATGGATAGACCATCTGCGGATGATTCGGCGTCCCTTGCAAGGCAATCACCCTGCCTGCCGAGGCCAGCCCGGAGTAGTTTTCGCCAAAGTTTTCCAGCGCCGCCGGGATACCGCGCGGAAAGTGAAGTTTTGTTTCAATCGGGCACAGCTTCTCTGGTGTGCGCAAAATAAAATCAATTTCCTTTTTATCCGTGGTTCGCCAGTAATACACCGCATCGCGCCCAAAACGCTTTACCAATTCGCCGAACACACTGGTTTCAAAAACCGACCCTAACACTTCTTTCTGCAGCCGCTTGAGCCACAGCATTTGCATCAACCCGGTGTCGTAGAAAAAGATCTTGGGCGTTTTGGTCAGTTCGGTGCGCAAATTCCGGCTAAAGGGGCGCACCAGACGAATAATATAGGTTTGTTCCAGGATCAGCAGGTACCGCTCCACGGTCTGCCGCGCCAGATTACAGGTATTGGCTAGCTCTGCCATGTTCAGCAGGCTGCCGCTCTGTGATGCCAGGATTTCAATCAACTGATTGAACTTGTTCACATCCTTGATGTCAGCCAAATCCCGAATGTCTTTTCGAATGTACGTGTCGATGATCTGCTGCAGGTATTTTTCCTTGACCGCGAGGTCGCTGGCGAGCACGATCTTGGGGTAACCGCCGTATAAGGCAAATTCCAGATAGGCGGCCTGCAGCTCGGCAATTTTCTTTTCGGTATAATGCGGGGCAGGGGCAAAAGCAATCCCTTTGAACTCGAGGAATTCGGCAAAGGAAAGCGGGAAAATTTCAAAATTCACCGTTCGCCCCACCAGCGAGTCTTTGAATTTGCTTTTCATTTCAAAGCTGGAGGATCCCGAAACGATTAACTTGATGGAACGGTGGTGATCGGCCACCAGCTTCAGAAAAGAGGATGGATTCTCCAGATATTGAATTTCATCAATCATCACAAACAGCTTATTCCCGCTTTGCGCAAGGGACTGGGTATCGTAGCCGTCTTCACGGAGCAGCATCAAGAATTCGTCCACCCCCCGATTCAGAACACTCGTAAGGCGGCTGTCTTCCAGATCCAGGTAAGCCACCGACTGGCCTTGAGAACGCAATTGCTCTTGCAGAACCATCAGGATGGAGGTCTTGCCCACCTGCCGGGCGCCGTGAATGACGATGACATCCTCGGTGAACAGGAAGGGGGTCATTTCCGTCAGGGCATCACGCTGAAATAAAACCGGCATCCGAAATCTCCTTTTTGTAAACTCCTATTTATAATATATCAAATAATATGTAAAGTCAACCTGTATTTTAATTGGCAGAAGGGAAGTACCATCTTAGAAACTTGTGCGTCCGCGCATGCGGTAAAGCTGATTCTCCCCCAGCCAAAATGCCGCCCGCTGGGGTGAAGAGTCCGGCAGGAGCGCACAAGACCCTCCACCCCGTTTTCAACCGATTCCCCTACTCCCGAATGGGCAAGTACAGCTCAAAAACGCTTTTCGAAAGGTCCGGCTCCAGAGGGTTGAACAGCCGTTCCAGCCACTGATGGTGGGCGGCCTGGTAGGGGCTGGCCTCGCGCCACTGCACCAGCGCCTGCCAGACAGACCCGATGGCTTCCAGGTTCTCAAACCGCGTCACTGCATATAGGCCCCCGCCAAACTGTACCTCTTTCAGATCGCCGCAGGGCTGAACCCCCGCGGGCACAGCCACCCAGATTTCATAGCCGTAGTTGGGGCTGCCCGCCGACGGACTGGGGTTGTTAAAGCCGTAGTGCGGGTAGGTGGTTCCGTACCCTTCCAGCAAACCCTTTTCCTCCATAAATGCAGCCATTTTCTTCATGGCTATTTCCTCCGGCGCTGCGCCAAACCCGTAGGCGCTGATCATGCGCATCTTCGGCAGGGTTTCAATACGAACTTGCAGGTTGCTCATAGGTTGACTCCATAAGTGTGAGGGATTGTGCACGTGCAGCTTAAGTCTAGCATCCATCCCTGACATCTCTTGTCAGGGATTCAGGTTATAATGTGCCTACACTCAGGAACCTTACCCATGCGCGCCGACCGCCTGCTCTCCATGCTCATGCTCCTGCAAACCCACGGGCGCTGCACCGCCCGCCAGCTTGCCAGCCAGTTGGAAGTGTCTGAACGTACCATCTACCGCGATGTGACCGCCCTATCCACCGCCGGCATCCCCGTGTACACCGAAGGCGGCCCGGGCGGGGGCATCACCCTGCTGGAAGACTACCGCACCGATCTCACCGGGCTGCGGCCTGAGGAAGCCCAGGCGCTTTCCCTCCTGTCCATCCCAGAGCCACTCGCTCGTCTGGGGGTGGGTGACGCCTTGAAAACTGCCCTGCTCAAGCTGTCCGCCGCCGTTCCCGCCGCGGCCCGCGGCCAGCAAGAGCGCCTCCGCCAGCGCATTCATCTGGACGCGCGCGGGTGGTTTCATCAAGAAGAGCCCACCCCCTGCCTGGAATGCCTTCAGCAGGCCATCTGGCAGGACCGTCCGGTACGGATGGTGATCCGTGGGGAATTTGGGGCGCAAATCGAACAACTTGTAGATCCGTACGGGCTGGTGGCCAAAGCCAGCCGCTGGTATTTGGTGTTTGCCAGCGAAGGCCGCCTGCGCGCCCTGCCCGTGATGCGCATCCTCACTGCCGAAATGAGCGCAGGCTGTTTTGAGCGCCCCGCAGATTTTGACCTGCAGGCCTTTTGGAGCGCATGGAGCGCGGCCTATGAGCAGGCCGGGCGCGCCCACTTTGCGGCGCGGGTGGCGGCCGCCCCCGAACTGGTTCATAGCTTAACCCTCGGGCAGCCCCCGCACCTGCCCCTTCCCGCCGCCCCCACCCCGCGCGCCGCCTGGCAAGAGCTGACCATCACTTTCGACTCCTTTGAGACGGCGCGAACCCAGCTTTTAGGTTACGGCGGGGCCGTGGAAGTGTTGGCACCCTTCGCCCTGCGCTGCAGTCTGGCGGATTTCGCCCGCCAGTCCCTGGCGGTCTACGCCCCCGATGAGGGGTGATGGGTGGGTCTCCTGGGAACGCATCACCCGCGTCCTCAAGCTCTGTCCTTGAATGAATCCATGTATACTTCAATAAATCGCTTCTAGCCCGGGGAAACGCAGCACACCACCCGCCGCAGCCGTCATCTTGTATGGGAACCTCTGCTCCTATGAAAACCTACCGCCCTGAAATCCTCGAAGCCATTCGTTTGCAGAAGGAAGGCCAAACCGAAGCGAGCCGCCAACTGATCCTCTCCTACCTGCACGAAAAAGAGGACATGATTGACGCCTTACTGTGGTTAGCGCGCGCCTCCGACCAGCCGCGCGAGGCCATCGCCGCCGCAGAATTGGCCTTCATCATCGCACCAGACAACGAGATTGCCCAACGAGCAGTGACCAGCGTGGCACAGAAATTCGCCGGGAAAGACCTGCGCGCCCCGCAGTTCGAGCTGCTGCGCCTGACCGGCATGACGGAAGCGCAGGCCAGGTCGGTGTATTGGCCTTTCAAAAAACTGAATGCACCCATCGGGGTGCTCCTCGATGAAAAGAAAATCACCATGCAAGATCTGATATGGGCAGCAGACAACGTCCAGGACGGGCTCATTAAGCAAGCTGCCCGCACCATCTTGCTGACCCAGCTGCACCAGGGGGACTTGAAAGCCCCACCCAAACCCCTCAAAGCGTTGGAAGGCCGGGAAAATTTGGAATACCGAGAGCGGGTCGCGAGTGTAAATACCGGTATTTACCTCGGGTTTGTGGTAGCCTTAGCAATCCTAACTATGGTATTGTGGATCGGAAGCTCGTTTTTCAATTGGACAGATAATGGATGGGTGACACCTCTTAACCTGGCTGCTTTTGTCATTGCATTCATCTTACTTCGGCTGGCTGACCGGGCGACAAATGAAATGGTCAATTACAAAACCGGCCGCCGGGGGGAACGCCGCGTGCTGGACCTGCTGCGCGCCTATCTCGCCAGCCCGTGGGTGCTGGTGCATAACCTGGAATGGCCGAACCGCAAGTGGGGAGACGCCGATATTATCCTGGTTGGGCCAGGGGGTATCTGGTGCCTGGAAGTCAAAAATTACAGCACGCGCACCCGCAACATCGGCGACCGCTGGCAGTATAAATCGCGCTTCGGCTGGCGCAACACCAGCAAACACCCTGGAAAGCAGGCGCGCAGAACCGCCCAGACGGTTCAGACCTATCTGCAAAATCACAACGTGCTCGTCAGATGGGTTCAGCCGGTGGTAGTGTGGGCCGGGGAGGATGACCTACTCACGGTGGAAGACCCCGCCGTGCCCGTCTGGAAGCTGGGTGAGCTGGAGACCCAATTGGAGATCCTCTGGCGGCAGGAAAAGGTACCCACCGAGGAAATTGATAAAGCAGTCGCCCTGTTTGAAACCATCATCCGCAAGGCGCACGAAAAGAAGTAGCTGCGGGGGAAACGCCGTATTGACATTTTTGCCTTCCTCACCTAGGATTAACGGTAAGCTTCCACTGAGGTGGCTTTTGTCTTGATTCAACAACCAGGTGGGGAATGGCAGCAGCATAACCCGAAATTGCTGATATTCGACGGCCCGTCACTTCTCTTGAAACGCACATGGATGTTTGCTATCCATACGGACATTCTGAATTTCGTCAAAGGCGCGTAAACATGGATAACCAGTTCTTTACCCACCCGATCCTCAATTCCCCCTACGAATACCCTTCCCGCCATTGGGAACTGGACAAGGACGGGCAGCCCACCCAGCGAATCTTTGAGCGCCGGCGTCCTGCCGAATTTATCACCCCCATCCCCAAGCCCAAGAAACAAAAATCCAAGAAACCAGACCCCTACACACAGGCCCTTTTAGCGCTGGACGAAGGCAAAGGGCTTTCCACCCCCCAACAGCAGTACGATTTAACTGGAACGATTAACCTCGTCCGCTCCTATGTGGATCAGTGGCGCAAAATTGCCGACCCCAGCGATTGGAAAGTGACTCCCGAAACCGCCCGCCTGCTGCAGCACTGGCGCAGCCATCCTTATGCCAGCATCCGGCCTTTCTTCTGTCAGGTCGAGGCCGTCGAGACCCTCATCTGGCTGACGGAAGTGGCCCCCAAAGGCGGAAAACGAGAAAAAGAACTGCTCGAACGCCTGGAACAGGTCAGCCAGGAGGCCAACCCTGGGCTTTCCCGTATTGCGCTGAAAATGGCGACCGGCTCGGGAAAAACCACGGTGATGGCCATGATCATCGCCTGGCAGACGATCAACGCCCTGCGCTACCCCACCAGCAAACGCTTCGCCCGCGGCTTTCTGGTGGTGACCCCCGGCATCACCATCAAAGACCGCCTGCGCGTGCTGCTGCCCAACGACCCGGATAGCTATTACGCCAGCCGCGAACTGGTGCCCAACGACTTGCTGCCAGAGCTGGGCAAGGCCAAAATCATCATCACCAACTACCACGCTTTCAAGCTGCGCGAGCGCATGGAGCTTTCTAAAGGTGGGCGCGCCCTGCTGCAAGGACGCGGCGAGGCCCTGAACACCCTGGAAACCGAAGGCCAAATGCTTCAGCGGGTCATGCCGGAACTGATGGGCATTAAAAATATCCTCGCCATCAACGACGAAGGCCATCACTGTTACCGACAAAAGCCAGAGGAGGACAACGGTGAGGATTGGAGCGGAGAAGACCGCGAAGAAGCCGAAGCCAACAACGAAGCCGCCCGCCTGTGGATCAGCGGCCTGGAGATGGTGGCCCGAAACCTGGGCCTGGAACAGGTGATTGACCTGTCCGCCACGCCCTTTTTTCTCAAAGGTTCCGGCTATGTCGAGGGAACCATTTTCCCCTGGACGATGAGCGACTTCTCGCTGATGGACGCCATCGAATGCGGCATTGTCAAGCTGCCCCGCGTCCCCGTGGCCGATAATATCCCCGGCGGCGACACGCCCAAATTCCGCAACATTTGGGAGCATGTGGGCGGCAGAATGCCCCGCAAAGGCCGCGGAAATGCCGGAAACCTCGATCCGCTCAGCCTGCCGGTGGAGCTGCAAACCGCCTTAGACGCGCTGTACGGCCATTACGAAAAGACCTTTCATCTCTGGCAGCAGGCTGGCATCAGCACGCCTCCCTGTTTCATTATTGTCTGCCAAAACACGGCCATTTCCAAACTGGTGTACGACTTCATTTCCGGTTTCCAACGTGAAAGAGAAGACGGCTCCAGCGATGTGGTGCCCGGCCGTTTGCCTTTATTCAGCAATTTTGATGAATTCGGCCGCCCTCTGCCGCGGCCCAACACCCTGTTAATTGACAGCCAGCAGTTGGAATCGGGGGAAGCCCTGGATAAAAACTTCCGTGCCTTCGCTGCGGATGAAATCGAACGCTTCCGCCGTGATATCCTCCAGCGCACCGGTGACCAGCGCGCGGCGGAGATCATCACCGACCAGGACTTGCTGCGCGAGGTGATGAACACCGTGGGCAAAGCCGGCCGCATGGGCGAATCCATCCGCTGTGTGGTGTCCGTCTCCATGCTCACCGAGGGCTGGGACGCCAACACCGTCACCCACATTTTGGGCATCCGCGCCTTTGGCACCCAGCTGCTGTGTGAGCAGGTGGTAGGGCGCGCCCTGCGCCGTCAATCCTATGACCTCAACGAAGAAGGTCTTTTCGATGTGGAATATGCCGACGTCCTCGGCATCCCCTTCGATTTCACCGCCAAACCGGTCATTTCACAGCCGCAGCCCCCGCGTGAAAGCGTGCACGTCCACGCCGTACGCCCCGAACGGGACTCCCTCGAAATTCAATTCCCGCGGGTGATGGGCTACCGCGTTGAGCTGCCCAATGAACGCCTGGAAGCGCGCTTCACCCCCGATTCCACCCTGATGCTCACCCCCAACCTGGTGGGGCCTTCCATCACCCAAAATTCAGGCATCATCGGCGAAGCCGTCAACCTGAACTTAAAACACCTGGGCGATGTGCGCCAGCCCACCCTGCTCTTTCACCTCACCAGCCGCCTGCTCTACACTTACTTCCGCGACCCCAATCAAGAACCGGAAATGCATCTGTTTGGGCAGCTCAAACGCATCACCCGCCAGTGGCTGGACCAATACCTGATTTGCAAGGGCGGCACTTACCCGGCGCAGCTGCTTTACCAGGAGCTGGCAGATATGGCCTGCGCCCGCATCCACACCGCCATCAGCCGCCATTTTCAAGACACCCGCCCCATCCGCGCCGTGCTCGACCCCTACAACCCCACCGGCTCCAGCCTGTTTGTGAATTTCTTTTCCTCCAAACCCAGCCGCTGGCAGACCGATTCGCGCAAATGTCAGATCAACTGGGCCATCCTCGACAGCGACTGGGAGGGCGAATTCTGCCGCGTGGTCGAAGATCACCCGCGCGTGCGCGCTTATGTCAAAAACCAGGGCCTCGGCCTGGAAGTCCCCTACCTGTTCGGTTCCACCCAGCGCATCTACATCCCCGATTTTATCGTTCAGGTGCAGGATGGGCGCCCGGATCCGCTGAATCTCATTGTAGAGATCAAGGGCTTCCGCGGCGAGGACGCCAAAGAAAAGAAGGCCACCATGGAAACCCGGTGGATCCCCGGCGTGAACCACCTGGGAACCTACGGGCGCTGGGATTTCATCGAGCTGACTGACGTATTCCAGATCCAGGATGAATTCGCCGCAGCCATCGAAACGCGCGTAGTGGCCAATGCTCTGCCTTGTGAGAAAGGAGCTCTTCCATGATGGTGAATGCATGGCCTCCGCCCCCACCGGACGAACTCACCGGAAAAATCATTGGAGCTGCGATTGAGGTTCATCGCCATTTGGGTCCTGGCTTGCTGGAAACGGCTTATGAGCGCTGCCTGGCCTACGAGTTACGGTCTTTAGGCCTGCATGTGGACGAACAACTGCTGCTGCCCCTCGTATACAAAGACCTGACGGTTGAGACTGCCTACCGCATAGATCTGTTGGTGGAAAACCAGGTTTTAGTTGAACTCAAAGTCGTGGAGCAGTTGACCGGGGTGCACGAGGCTCAAATACTTACCTATCTGAAATTAGCAGATCGAAAGATTGGCCTGCTGATCAATTTCAATATGAAAATTCTAAAGCACGGCATTCGCCGGTATGTGCGGTGATTAATTCGAGAGTAGTTTCACGGAGATACACAGAGGAAGAACTGATATGCTAATACCTTCGCTTTTCTCTGTGAATCTCTGTACCCCTCTGCGTGCCTCTGTGTTCCTCTTTTACACATCGATTTCACAGAGATACACGGAGAACCACCGAGATGCACAGAGGAAGAACTGATATGCTAATACCTTCGCTTTTCTCTGTGAATCTCCGTGCCCCTCTGCGTTCTCTGTGTCCTGCTCCCTCACCAAAGCTACACGGAGATACACGGAGAACCACCGAGATGCACAGAGGGAAAATGAGTGAACGAAATTCTTTAAAATCTCTGTGTGTCTCTGTGCCCCTCTGTGAGCCTCTGTGTTCCTCTTTTACACATCGATTTCACAGAGATACACGGAGAACCACCGAGATGCACAGAGAAAAAACTGATATGCTAAAACCTATGGGTTTCTCTGTGAATCTCTGTGCCCCTCTGTGAGCCTCTGTGTTCCTCTTTTACACATCGATTTCACAGAGATACACGGAGAACCACCGAGATGCACAGAGAAAAAACTGATATGCTAAAACCTATGGGTTTCTCTGTGAATCTCTGTGCCCCTCTGTGTGCCTCTGTGTTCCTCTTTTACACATCGATTTCACAGAGATACACGGAGAACCACCGAGATGCACAGAGGGAAAATGAGTGAACGAAATTCTTTAAAATCTCTGTGTGTCTCTGTGCCCCTCTGTGAGCTTCTGTGTTCCTATGCCTTCTCTGTTCTACCTTTAGCTAAGGACTTTTCTCATGGCTGACAAGAAAAAAACAATCGAAACCATCCGCCACACCAGCGCTTCCCGCCGCCACATCCCCACCGCCGAGCTGCAATCCGTCCTCAGCGAAGACCAGCTCACCCCCGTGCAGGTGGCCTACCAGCGCCGCAACCCCGACCTCGACCCCCAGCTCATCTGGCGCGGCAAAGACCTGCTGGACGATTCCGACCTGGTGGTGCTGGCCCCGCCCATCTACATCCAGGAAAAAATCCACCCCAAGGTGCTGGTGGATGATCTGCGCCGCCAGACCGAAGCCCGCAAGAAAGAACTGGAGCCGCAGCAGTTGGACTTCTTCTCCGACTTCAACGGCCTGCCCCAAAGCCCCGATGCCCGAACCGAGTTTTACCAGCACGACGCCAACTGGACCAACCGCATGATCCTGGGCGACAGCCTGCAGGTGATGGCCTCGCTGGCCGAGCGCGAGGGCCTGCGCGGCAAGGTGCAGATGATTTACATTGACCCGCCCTATGGGATTAAATTTAATTCCAATTTCCAATGGTCAACTACCAGCCGGGATGTGAAGGACGGAAGCTATGATCAAATCACAAGGGAACCGGAGCAGGTTAAGGCTTTTCGAGATACGTGGCGAGAAGGAATTCATTCATATTTATCGTATTTGCGTGATCGCTTAATTTCCGCGCGTGATCTTCTTTCTCCCACAGGATCAATTTTCGTTCAGATGGGCGATGAAAACACCCATTTGGTACGAACCTTATTGGATGAAATATTTGGAGAAGACAGGTTTATTGCTGTCATAAATTTTCAGACAGCCCCTTACGAGACATCTAATTACTTAGCATCGGTAATAGATAATATCCTCTGGTATTCTAAGTCCGAACAGGTCAAGTATCGCCCCTTATATAAAGCAAAATCTGAAATTAAGACTTTCAATTTATACCGTCAAGCGTTGTCAGAAGACGGCAGAACTAGAATAAATTTAACCCATGACGAAATTGAGAATGGGATCACCGACACTTCATTTCATCAATATCGACTTGTAAGTTTAATTTCACAAGGTGCGGCCGCAGAAAAACAGCCATTCATCTTCGAAGGTGGTATATATTACCCTCCCGCTAATAGCCATTGGAAAGTCACATTAAACGGGATGCAAAGAGTAGCTAAAGCATCTCGAATTCAATCCACTCGTTCATCGATTCAATTCCGCAGTTTCATTGATGATTTTCCAATCTCAATAACCAATAACATTTGGACTGATACTATTACAGGTAGTTTTCATGAACCTAAGGTATATGTTGTTCAAACAAACCCTGAAGCAATAAAGAGATGTATATTAATGACCACGGATCCAGGGGATTTAGTTTTGGATCCCACCTGCGGCTCTGGCACGACCGCCTATGTGGCCGAGCAGTGGGGCCGCCGCTGGATCACCATCGACACCTCGCGCGTGGCCCTGGCCCTGGCGCGGGCGCGGGTGATGGGTGCGCGCTACCCCTTTTACCTGCTCAAAGACAGCCGCGACGGCCAGCAAAAAGAAGCCGAGCTCACCCGCACCCTCCCGTCCAATGACCCCACCTACGGCAACATCCGCCAGGGCTTCGTCTACGAGCGCGTCCCCCACATCATGCTCAGCACCATCGCCAACAACGCCGAAATTGACGTCATCTACGACACCTACCAGGAACAGATGGAGCCAGTTCGCGCCCAAATCAACGCCCACTTTCAGCAAAACTGGCAGGAATGGGAAATCCCCCGCTCCCAGCCTCCCTCTCCCTGGGAGGGAGAGGGCAAGGGTGAGGGTCGCCAGGGTGAGGGCGGCCAGGCTGAAGGCGGCCAGGGTGAGGGTGGCCAGGCCCTGCTGGCCGAATGGTGGCGTCTGCGCATCGCCCGCCAAAAAGAAATTGACGCCTCCATCGCCGCCAAAGCCGAATACGAATATCTCTACGACAAGCCCTATGAAGATAAGAGCAAAGTGCGCGTGGCCGGCCCCTTCACCGTCGAAAGCCTCTCCCCCCACCGCGTGCTGGGCGTGGACGAAAACGACGAACTGATTGATTTCGTCGCCGAGGGCAAAGCCGGCTATGCCCCGGGGCAGAGCTTCGAGCAGATGATCCTGGAAAATCTTAAAACCGCCGGGGTGCAGCAGGCCCACAAAGAAGACCGCATCACCTTCTTCTCCCTCACCCCCTGGCCCGGCACCTACATCTGCGCCGAAGGCCGTTACTTTGAAGGCGGCAAAGACAGCGGGCGCGAGCGGCGGGCAGGCATCTTCATCGGCCCCGAATTCGGCACCGTCAGCCGTCCCGATCTGGTAGCCGCGGCGCGCGAGGCGGGCGACGCCGGTTTTGACGTACTGGTGGCTTGCGCCTTCAATTATGACGCCCGCTCCACCGATTTTAGCCGCCTGGGCGCCATCCCCGTGCTCAAAGCGCGCATGAACGCCGACTTGCACATGGCTCAGGATCTCAAGAACACCGGCAAAGGCAACCTGTTTGTCATCTTCGGCGAACCGGATATAGATATCCGCACCCTCGAAAGCGGGCAGATTCAGGTCAAAGTCAACGGGGTAGACGTGTTCGACCCCTCCACGGGTGCAGTGCGCAGCGACAGCGCCGAGGGCATCGCCTGCTGGTTCATTGATACCGACTACAACGAAGAAAGTTTCTTCGTGCGCCAGGCCTACTTCCTGGGGGCCAACGACCCCTATTCCGCCCTCAAGACCTCGCTGAAAGCTGAGATCAATGAGGAAGCCTGGGCCACCCTCAACAGCGACCTCTCGCGCCCCTTTGATAAACCCGCCTCCGGGCGTATCGCCGTCAAGGTCATCAACCATCTCGGCGATGAGGTCATGAAAGTCTTCCGGGTTCCGTAGCCACGCGCCCTTTCCCCTTTAAAAATCCCCCCGCGCGCTGGCCCGCGGGGCTATAATCATGCTATCCCCACCGCACCCAACCCCAGGAGGCGCGCATGGCCAACGACCCTAGCTGGTACCTCAACCGACCGCAAGGCAAGAGCGGCCCGCACACCTGGGCCGAGCTGCAGTCCCTGGCTGCCCAGGGGCAAATCTCCCCCCAGGATGGGGTCTGGAACCCCGCCGCCGCGCGCCCCCGAAAGCCTGGAACTGGAGCTCTTCCGCGAGGATTCTGACCCCGCCGAGGTGGAAGGCTCCGATTACCGCTCCCGCGGGGTGATCCTCTCCGGCCCGCTGGAGAGCCTGCAAGGCCCCCTGCAAATTGGCCTGAGCGTGCCGGATGAATACCTCTCCTCCGGCGACACTTACCTGATCCTGGAAGAAGAGGTGCTCTCCCCCAGCGGCGGCCCCGCCGTCAACGTGCGCGTGCTGCCCACCCAGGTGGATGCCGAAGCCGGTCAACTGCTGGCCGTGCTGGAGAACTCTGGCACCGGCCCCGTGGGCATGTCCTCCGGCGCGGGTGTGCTCGCCGCCCAAGCCCGCCGCCCCGCCGCCCAGGCCGCCGCCCCCACCGCCGTCACCATCCGCGCCGAGAACGGCTGGGTGTTCGACGGCTTCGTCTCCGATCACTTCCGCGTCAGCTACCGCGGCCGCGTGGTCAACGCCGAAATGGTGCGCCGCGGCGTGGAACTGCTGGAAGAGCAGCGCCAGCTCATCGAAGACTACAACTTCACTTTTACTGGCGTCACCGTCACTGAAGTCACCCTGCAGCCCCTCAAAGATAAAGCCGGGCTGTTCGTCCCCAGCCGCCTGGGCGCATCCAGCTGCACCCTGCAGTTGGCCAACCGCTTCTTCTACGACGAAGGCTTTTTCACCGACCAGTACACCGAGCTGCAGGCCACCGTCGGCCATGAACTCCTTCACCTGGCCCAATTCACCGCCGACCCGCGCTGGGCCGCCACCAAAGCCGTCTCCCCCCTGCCCACCCTGTGGCTGGATGAGGCCGCCGCCACCTGGTTTGAGGCCGCCGCCGTGGGCAACCCCGACTACATCAGCCCCAACGCCCAGCAGAACGTCCGCTTCTTTGAAAACCCCTTGTTCGGTGCCCCGCTGGATCAGGCCCAAAATCACGGCTACGGGGCCAGCTTCTTCCTGCGCGCCCTGGCCGCCCGCTACGGCGAGCGCTGGGTAGCGGAGATCTACAACCAGCTCCGCGCCGGAACCCCCTCCGGCACGGCCAACGAAGCCCTCTACAACGCCCTCGACCAGCAAGGTTCCTCGCCCGGCCTGGAATGGGTGCCCTTCTTGGAAACCTTCTTCACCACCCCCTACATCCTTTCCGCCGACTTCGGCGGTCCGCCCATCTCGCATGCAGCCGCCATCCAGGCCGCCCGCACCGCTGACGGCAGCGACTACACCGTCAGCTTCACCCCCAATCAAAAGCTGAACGCCGCCGCCTCCACCGCCTCCGGCACCCTTCTGGCGGGCGAACCCGCCTCCCTGCAGGCCAGCTTCAGCCTGGGCGGACTTTCGGCCGCGGCCCTGTCCCTATCTTTCTCCGAAAAAGACGACACCCTGGAGGCCTTCACCCAACCCAGCCAGGTGATCATCGCCGTGGACGCCCCCGCAGACGCCGGGGTGCTGGTCTACGGGCTGGAGAGTTCCTCCGGCCTATATTACCCCCTGGCCGGAGCGCCCTTCGCCTATCTTTCCTCGCGCGACCCCGCCAGCCAAACCGGCTCGCAAATGTTCATTGAAGATTTCGGCCCCGACGGCTCCGGCAGCGGCCTCAGCCAACTGCTGCTGATCCCCTTCAACAGCCGTTCCAGCTTGCGCGACCCCAACCAGACCGCCAACATCACCCTGCAGATCACCTTCCTGGGCAGCCTGCTGCCCCCGCCGGTGGTGGACGATTACCCGCCCCCCGAGGAGTTTTCCACCGAGCCGCCGCCTGCCGACAACCCCACTACCCCGCCCGAATCCAGCCATGTGTGCCAGGGCATGACGGTGGAAACCCTGCGCAGCCCGCTGATGCACACCTCGCGCTGTTGGCTGACCTGTTTTGGCATCGGCAGCGGCACCCCCTCCGACGCCGAAATTCAGGCCTGCATTGACGCCAACCAATGATCGCTGCTCGGGTACAATTCTTATATAATTCCAATCAAACGGATGTTTAAAAATGATATAATTGAGGTTAATTATGACTGAAATGACCGAAACCGAACCCACCCCCCTGCCCCCTCCCAGCGAAAGCATCACGCCGGAAGACCGCCGCCGCATGATCACCATTGGGGTGGTGGCCGTGCTGATCCTGGCCGCCCTCATCGCCGGGACGGTCGCCCTGGTCAATTCCGGCCCCCAGGTCACCAGCCAGGTGCGCGATATCTTCATCATCTTCATGGCCCTCGAGGCCCTGGTCATCGGCGCCGCCCTGGTCATTTTGGTCATCCAGCTGGCCATCCTCATCAATTTGCTGCAAACCGAGATCAAACCGATCCTCGATTCCACCCAGGAGACCGTGAGCACCCTGCGCGGCACGATCGCATTTTTAAGCAACAACCTGACCGAACCGGTGATCAAACTTAATGAATATCTGGCAGCGCTGCGCAAACTGTTTGACCTGCTCCGGCCTGGCCGCTAACCAACGGACTTTCGATCAGTACTCAGAAAAAGGAGAGAATGATGTCTAATCATGATGAATTTGGTGCGTTTTTGGTCGGTTTTGTGGTCGGCGGCCTCACCGGCGCCGTAGCCGCCCTGTTAATGGCCCCCCAGTCGGGTGAAGAGACCCGTGCGGTCATCAAAGAGAAAGCTATTGTCCTGCGCGACAAGACCGGCGAAACCGTGGACGAGGCCTATGCCCGCGCCGAAGCCGCCGCCGCCGAAGCCCGCGCCCGCTTTGAAGAGCTGGCCGAGACCACGAAGACCCGCGCCTCGGAACTGAGCCAGAAGGGCTCTGTGGTTCTTGAGGAACAGAAAGCCAAGATTACCTCGCGCATCGGCGCTGCCAAGAAAGCCGCGTCTGACACGGCCGAAGAAGCCGCCGCCTAAATCCCCTTTCCAAGCTTACAATTAATCGGGGCTGTCTGGAATTTACAGACAGCCCCTTCGCTATTTATTACTGCCTAGATTAACCTGCGAAGTTTCGCCCGTGTGTATGCAGCGATTGTGAACCCATCCGTGATCTCTGCATTTGCGATCATGCTTTCCAATTCCTCAACCGCCACCCAGCGAAGTTTATCAACACCAATCTCTTCATTCACCACAGGATCCTGGTTAACTCGTGCTAAGAACAGCCAAATTGGGTTGCCTTCCAGGCCAGTATTGTTGAAATATAAGCCCAGATTGACCAGTTCATCCACCTCAACGCCGATTTCTTCCTGGACTTCAACACTGGCCTGAGTTTCTGCTGCTACGCCTGGTTCACCAAAACCGCGTGGAATTTCCCAGTGCCATCCGCGAGTGGCATGGCGGAAATTGTGCATTAATAGAACTTGATTATCCTTCACTGGCAGAGTCACCACGCCTGCTGCTCCACCCTCAAGATAAGCGCGATTATATAGTCGGATATACCCGCCGCGAAATCCACCCGGAAATTCAACTAAATCGCGAAGGATAACCACGTAAGGGTCATTACAAATGATGCCGATATCCGCCCATTTTGGATCCTTAGCGGAACGGGTCAATTTTGTTCTTTGTTCGACTTGCCAAACTTGAATTGCGGCCTCATCTTTGATGATTTTTATCGGTGCTTGGAAATTTTCCCCCAAATAGGGGACTTGCTCCAAAATGGAAATATAGTTATCGAACGTGTCATTATAGGCCATTTTATTATTACCTAAATACCCTGTTCAAATGTTTGCCCATATTCAATTAGATTAGCTTTATCCCGAGAGTAAACCCACTGTCTTCTAACCAAATCTAGAGTCTGGAGAGGAATATTTATTATTTTTGTCGATACCGCTAAGGAAAACCCATCCGGATCCATCAAGTCAGAATCAATTGAAGCACCACCGCCAACAACCTTGACGACATCCTCGATAGTAGGCCTGATCCTGTACTCTCGAAGAATTTGCGTTAATAGATTGTCCAGTGCTCTCCGAGCATCTGTAATAGATGATTTTCTTCCAAGTTCCAGATCCCAAACCTCACGAATCCATGCTTCCCTGTACTTGCTAAGGTTGTTATATTTTCTTCCAAAATCAAACCAACTATCTTTTGCCAAAGCTTGCAAGGTTGCTTGTGATAGTTCTTCGACAATTATCGTTCCGGTTCTATCTCCTCTCACTGCTATCTCTCCGATATCAAATGAATCACAATAGTGCTGTTTTCCTATTGCTCTATTGTAGACTTGTAAAAATTGTCCCCATAACAGTTCCAGTTTTTCCTCAGCAGGAGTTGTTGGTCTTCGTGCAAAAATTCTAGTTTTTTGAGCGATTTCATTTTGCAACTTACTTCGATCAGGATATTGCTTTGTAATTTCGTTTTCTATCGAACTGATTACACTATCAAAGACCGGGTCTCCGGTACGGATAATTCTAAACCTTTGTTTATTTATCGCATCACTCAAAACATCTTGGAAGTTAAAAACCCCTTCCCAAGCGCGGAAAATATTTGGGGGTAGATTTTCCATATATCTTAGAACATCGATTTTTTGTTTTATGGCGTCCTTAACAATTTCTTCATCTGCATAATTTACTGCATTTAGCAAAAAATCATCCCATCTTTCAAAATCCCTTCCGCTATTTTGTGCGCTTGATAATGATTCTGCAACTTTAGTTTTAAGGTAATCCGAGCTAAGAGAACTAAAGAGGAATCCATTTGGTCTATTTTCTCGATAAATCATTGTCTTTAGAGTATCGGCTACCGTTCTTTTCCTCTGTCGGATTTCAATTAATGGAGCACCACCACCGATTGAAAGTAAACGAATAAAATTCATGAAATCTTCACGTTTTTCATTGTGTAAAAACAATGTTTGAAAATACGATCCATCAAAAAACATCGCATCTGTAAGTATAATGTTTCCTCCTAGAAGAATATCCAGCCGTAACCTTGCGGTATAGTGATCAAGAATGACCAGGTAAGGTAGCTTTCCCGGGTTATTATTAATTACATAATCTAAATATGCTGCTTGTTTTACTGAATCATATTGTCCACCAAAGTACCGTCCAGGCATAATTTCCTCCCTAACAAATTACTAGATAGAATGATGTTTATCGTTGATCCTTAATTCCAACAAGGCAAAAGCCCACAACGAAAACCAATCAGCGAGTTTCCCTTGTCTCACCAGGTCCTCCAGTTCTGCCAGAGAAACCCATCGGTAGCTGGCTAGTCCTTCGCCAGCGTCTAGAATAATTTCCTGTTCGGGATCAAGTTCAGCAAGGAAAACAGCAGTCCCTCCTTTTTGTTCATTCACGTGAGTCAACAAAGTCAAGCGCAAGGCTTTCGCGCCGATCTCCTCTTCTAATTCTTTTTGGGCATTCTCTTCAGCGCTTAAACCCGGTTCTCCAAAACCTCGCGGAAATTCCCAACTCCAGTCACGTTCTTCATGACGAAATTTTCGTATCATCAACACCTGATCATTATGGATACACATGATCACCACATTAAAACCACCTTCTCCGCGGCTCATGCGATTGATGAAACGGATGTAGCCGCCTACCTTGCCGCCGGGAAATTCCACCAGGTCGCGTACCACCCAAAACCACTGGTCTTCAGACAAGACGCCGATTTCGACATAGTGTTCTGGTAGACCTTTGTCTTGCATTTCAGACTGTAGGCGCATTTGTTCAAAACGGATTCTCTCTGCGTCTTGAATGATCCTGATTTCACCTGGCTCATTCAGGTTGCGAAATAGGTCGGGACGTTCTTGCATAAGCTGCAAGTATCGATTGAGAGATTCATCCATTGAAACCTCAAAATTTTTCAGCAATCTATATGAAATTGGCAAGCAATAGCTCGGTTTCTAATTTATTAAATCCCCAAACCGTGATACAGATAGCCAAAATGATCACCCCCGCAAGCAACCGTAGAGTATCTTTATTACAACAACTGACTTAGGAAACCCCCGAACAAATTACAAAAATGTGAATTTCTTGTCCACTATGGATCAAGTCTGATTTTAGGAGTTATTCATGATCCTATTATCCCACTTCTTAAATGATTATACATAATTGTGATCAATTGTCTACACCTAAAACAGGCTCATCACCGCCGGAATCAGCGGCAACAGATCGCCCGCCACCACCGAAGCCTCGGCGCTGGTGCGGCTGGCCGCCAGGCCCGCCTCGCCGTGGATGAAGGCCGCGCACACCGCCGCGTCAAAAGCCTCCAGCCCCTGGGCGCGGAAACCGGCCGCCGCCCCCGCCAAAACGTCCCCCGTGCCCGCCCGCGCCAGGGCCGGCGTGGCGATGGGGATCACCGTCACCCGCCCGTCCGGCGCGGCCACAACTGTCAGGGCCCCCTTCAAAATCACCACCTGCCCCCATTCGCGGGCGTATTTCTCGGCCACAGCCATGCGCTCCGCCTGAATTTCTTCCACGCTCAAACCCGTCAGCGCCGCCATCTCCCCCGCGTGCGGGGTCAAAATGCAGCCTTCCGGCAGCCGTGCGGGCCAATTTTCCATCTTCGCCAGCAGCCGCAGCCCGTCCGCATCCATCACCAGCGGCGGCAGCGCCGCCAGATGCTCGGCAGTTTCATGGTTTTGGGCTGCACTGCCGAACCCCAGCGGATGGCGGGCGGTCTTGCTGGATTTGCCCGTCAGCAAATGGGCCAAAAATTCACCGGTGGTCTCTTCCAACCCCAACCCCGGCCCCACCAACAGGGCCGTCACCCGATCCAGATTCTTCAGCAGCAGCTCGGCCCCCGCCGCGGCGATCACGCCCATTTCATGCGGCAGCAGCAGCCAGGTGGCCTCGGGGAATTTCCCAGCTAGCGCCGCGTGCAGCGGCCCCGGCACGGCCATGCGCACCAGCCCCGCCCCCACGCGGTAAGCTGCCATGCCCGCCAGGTAAGCCGCCCCCGTGTAGGGGATGGAGCCCACCGCCGCCATCACCGTGCCAAAACTGCCCTTGTGCGCGTCCAGCGCGCGTACCGGCAGGCGCTCGCCCACCATGTCGTAATCCGCCACACTGCGCCGCAGGCCCTGCTCTGTCGGCAAATCTTCCGGCAGTTCCAGGTCAATCACCTGCAAATCGCCGATGGCCGCGTAAGCCGGGAAGCGCATCAGCCCCACTTTCACCGCGTCCATGCACAGGGTCACATCCGCCGGGATAGTTTCCTCGGCCATCTCCCCACTCTCGCAGTCCACCCCCGAAGGGCAGTCCACCGCCACCACCGTCCCCGGCGGGTCAAATTCGGCCACATGCCCCAACAGGCGCGCCGTCTCTGGGCGCAGCGGCAGATGAATGCCCGTGCCCAGCACCCCGTCCAAAATCACCGCCGCCGATTCCAGCCAGCCGTCCAGACGCGAAAATTCCGCGTCCTGCGCCATCTCCACCAATTCCGCGTCAAAATCCAGCAGGCGCTTGATCAGCGGGTGGCTGCGGTCCGGTGCGCTGGTCAAATACGCCCGCACCGTCCAGCCCATGCGCGCCAGGGCCGCCAGCGTCACCAAAGCGTCGCCGCCGTTGTTGCCGCTGCCTACCAGCCCCACCGCGATCTTTTCATCCTCGCCCACGTACAAATTTTCATTTACAAAACGCGCCACCCCCAAACCGGCTCGTTCCATCATCGTTTCATAGCTGACCCCGCGCGCGTTTGCCTCCGCTTCCATCGCCCGCATCTCGGCCACCGTCACCAATTTCATCATCCATCCTCCTCAGGCATTTTTGCAGACCGTCTGCTGTACCCCCTATTATAGCGCGCAACCGTGCACATCTTGCGCTTACGGTATAATTCAGCCACTATTCTGAAATGAGGACTTCATGCGCAAATATCTCTACCTGACGGTTTTCATCTCCGGCCTCACCTCTCTGGCGCTCGAAATGGCCGCCTCACGCCTGATGGGCAATGTCTTCGGCACCAGCAACCTCGTATGGGCCAGCATCATCGGCCTCATCCTCATTTTCCTGGCCGTTGGGTACTTTGTGGGCGGCCCCTGGGCCGACCGCTCGCCGCGCTACACCACCTTTTACCAGATCCTCACCTGGGCGGCCATCGCCATCGCCGTCATCCCCCTCATCGCCCGGCCGGTCATGCGCCTGGCCGCCAACGGCTTTGACCAGCTCCAGTTGGGCATCCTCTTCGGCTCCTTCGCCTCGGTGATGATCCTGCTTAGCGTGCCCACCATCCTGTTGGGCACAGCCTCGCCCTTCGCCGTGCGTCTGGCGCTGCAAGGCACCGTCCAGGCGGGCGGCGTGGCCGGGCGCATCTACGCCGTTTCCACCCTGGGGTCCTTCGTGGGCACCTTTCTGCCCGTGCTGGTGCTCGTCCCCCTCATCGGCATCTACCGCACCTTCCTGGCGCTCAGCATCCTGTTGATGGCCTTCGCTCTGTTTGGCCTGTGGTTCGCGGCCGGCTGGCGCAAGCTGCTGCCTTACTTGTGGGCGCCGGTTGTGGTGATCTTTTTGCTGGTGCGCGGTCTGCCCGGCACCGACAAAACCACCCAGGGCCTGATCTTCGAAAAAGATTCTGCTTACAATTACATTCAGGTGCTGGAAGAAAACGGCTACCACCTCCTGCGCCTCAACGAAGGACAGGGCGTCCATTCCATTTACCACCCCGACACCCTGCGCTACTTTGGCCCCTGGGAACAGGTGCTGGTGGGGCCTTTCTTTAACCCTGCCCCCTACGACCCCGCCAATGTGAAGCGCATCGCCATCGTGGGGCTGGCCGCGGGCACCACCGCCCGCCAGGCCACCGCCGTGTTTGGGCCGGTGCAGATTGACGGCATCGAAATTGACCCCGAGATCGTGCGCGCCGGGCAGCAGTACTTCGGCATGACCATGCCCAACCTCAACGTCATCGTGCAGGATGGGCGCTGGGCGCTGGAACACAGCCCGCACACTTATCAGATCATCTCTGTGGACGCTTACCGCCCGCCCTACATCCCCGCCCACCTCACCACCCGTGAATTTTTCCAGACCGCCCACGATCATCTCAGCGCCGACGGCGTGCTGGTCATCAACGTGGGCCGCGCCCCCGAAGACCGCCGCCTCATCAACTCCCTGGCCGCCACCATCGGCGAGATCTTCCCCTCCATCCACGTCATGGATATCCCCAACACCTTTAATTCTATCCTCTACGCCACGGTGCAGCCTACCACGCCTGACAATCTCATCAACAACATTGTCTATCTGGAAGACAGCGCCCAGGCCCACCCCCTGCTCACCGAAACCGCCCGCCTGACCCTGGCCGCCCTGCAGCCCGCCCCCGAACCCGGCGTGGTCTTCACCGACGACCTGGCCCCCATCGAGTGGATCACCAACGATATGATCGTCCGCTATCTCTTTGCCAATCCGGAAGCCGTCCAATGAAAATTCTGCGCCCCCTCCTGCGAACCCTGCTCAGCCTGGCTGTGCCCTTCTGGCTCATCCTCACCGCCATCCGCCTGCTGTTTACCCCCGCGTTTCTCAACGTGGAATACCGCCTGCCGGGCTTCCCTGCTGACCCTTACGGCTTCACCCTGCAAGACCGCCTGCACTACGGCAGCCTCTCGCTGGAGTATCTGGTGAACGATTCCGATTTGACCTTTTTGGAAGAAATCCCCCTGGCGGACGGAACGCCCCTCTATAACGCCCGCGAGTTGAGCCACATGCTGGATGTAAAAATTCTGGTGCAAAAAGCCTTCACCGTCGGCTGGGTTCTCACCGGGGTGCTGTTGGGCGTGGGGGTGTGGGCCTGGCGTGCCCGCCGTCTGGCTGGCTACGGCCGTGCCCTCAGCCGCGGGGGAATCTGGACTCTGGGGCTGGTCAGCGCCATCCTGCTGGCGGTGGCTCTGTCCTTCAACGCCCTCTTCACCCTCTTCCACCGCCTGTTTTTCACCGGCGACACCTGGCTGTTCCTCTACAGCGATTCGCTCATCCGCCTCTTCCCCATGCGCTTCTGGCAGGATGCCTTCATTGCGATGGGGCTGTTCACCGTGCTGGGCGCGCTGCTTCTGGCCTTTTTCGCGCGCAAACTGCGCTGACCCCCGCCAGAACCGCTCTGCTGTTGATCCGCCGCCCCTAGAACAACCGGGGCGGTTCTTTTTCAGCGCCCTCATAACCCGTGTCCACCTGCAAATGGTCTCCGCGCGCAGCTGCGTTGGAAAGCCGGTCGCAGCGCTCGTTGCCGGGGTTGCCCGCGTGCCCTTCCACCCACACAAAGCTCACCTGAGCGTGCCGCCGCATCTCCTGCACCAGGGCCTTCCACAAGTCCGCGTTCAGCACCGGCTTGCCGTCCGCCTTTTTCCAGGAACGCGCCTGCCAGCTTTTCAGCCAGTTTAAATTAACCGCATCCACCACATAACGCGAATCGGAATACAGCCGCACCCGGCTGCCCTCCGGCAAGGCGCGCAGACCTTCCACCACCGCCCGCAGCTCCATGCGGTTGTTGGTGGTGCGCCGAAAGCCGCCCATCAGCTCACGCTTCTGACCCTCAGCCTGAATCACCACCCCATACCCCCCCGGCCCAGGGTTGCCCAGGCTGCACCCATCCGTATACACCACCACCTCGCTCATCGGCTCACCGCTTTCATCTCAACTCACCATCCGGGCGGGGTACGCCGCACCACCAGCAGGCCGTTCTCACGCTGCACCGGCATGGCAAAATCAAAACGGTCGGCTTCCAGGCAAAGCGCCAGGTCCGCCAGCATCCGTTCGGTCCATTCATCCTGCAAATGTGCATACGATTCGCGCCAGCGCAGCCCCCGCTGCAGGTACGTCTGCGCGTCCGGTGTCTGCCCCTCCAGCAGCGCCTGGGCATAATCTGCAAAAGCGGCGTCCTCATACCCGCCCGAATTGGCCTCAGAGCCGGTGATGACAAAGCCCAGGCTGTCCACCCCCCACGACTGCACCAGCCGGACGGTGGCAGCCGCCACCACAAAGCTGCCCACCGCCATGTGCGTGGCGTTGCGCGTGCGCACGGCCCCCTGGGTTCCGGCGCTGGTGCGCTGCACCAGGGTCTTGCCGCTCAAATCCATGTGTTGAAGCTGCACCGGCGAATTCCACAAGGCGAAACCTTCCACGGGCATGCCCCCCACCTCTCCCATCGCCAACGACCCCGGCAGGCTGCGCTGGATCTCCAACACTTCTTCCACCGTGGCCGCCAGCACAATCTTTTCCGCCCCAGCCGCAAAGGCATAAGCCGCCGTGGTGAACGCGCGGATCACGTCCACCACCACCGCCCCGCCGCGGATCTTTTCACATTCCTTCAAGCCGTATTGTTCAATCTGCATCAGCGAATCACCCGTCCTTTCTGGCTGCGCCCGCAGGCGCTGGGTATCCTTAAAAATTGTAGCGCAAGAGAGACTCTTGCGCTACAACCTGCGAACAAAATATCTGGTCTAGCGGACAGCCGTGGGGTTGTCCCGATCCTGGCTGGGATCGAAGATATGGAGGTTGTCCATATTGAAGACCATCTGCGTCTGCGAGCCAATCGTCACCCGGGTGCGCGGATCCACGCGAGCCGTGAAGTTGTTCTTGCCGCTCACCAGGTACAGGAAGATTTCATTACCCATCAACTCGGTCACATCCACCTTGGCTTCCACCGGCGCAGCGTGAATGCCTGGCGGCGCGTATTCCGGGGTATGGATGTCTTCGGGGCGCAGGCCGAAGATGACTTCTTTGCCCACCAGATGCTGGTACACTTCCGCCCGATTTTCGGGGATCTTCACCGCAAATTCATTGGTGTCCACGTACAGCGCAGCGCCGTCTTTGCGGATGTGCGCCGGGAAGAAGTTCATCGCCGGGGAGCCGATGAAGCCCGCCACGAACAGGTTGTTGGGGCGGTCGTACAGCTGCTGGGGCGTATCTAATTGCTGCAGAACGCCTTTGTTCATGACCGCGATACGGGTGGCCATGGTCATGGCTTCCGTCTGATCGTGGGTCACGTAAATGAAGGTGGTCTGCAGGCGCTGGTGCAGTTTGCTGATTTCCGCACGGGTCTGCACTCTCAGCTTGGCGTCCAGGTTAGAAAGGGGCTCATCAAAGAGGAAGACTTTCGGCTCGCGAACGATGGCGCGGCCCACAGCCACACGCTGGCGCTGACCGCCGGACAGTTCACGCGGTTTGCGCTTCAAGGGAGTGGATAAAAGTTGGGCTTAGATAAATTGGTAAACATGAGCAGGGTAGTTGGGAAAGCGTTGCTTATGCAATTGGCGTTGATTAAAACAGTACATGAAGAGCTTCAAAGCTGCTTTCAGGGCT
>NZ_LGCM01000062.1 GCF_001306035.1 Levilinea saccharolytica | reverse complement strand
GTGTCTGTCCCAAGAGTGGTAGGTTTTGAAAAAAGAGCAAGCTCCGAGTAAACTGGTAGGTGCTTAAGGCCACCAAGTTACCGGAGCTTGCCATGTCTATTGTCACCTTACAGATACCAGAAGTCAAGTCAATTGAGACAGAACGGCCACACCAGTGTCCGTATTGTCCAGGAGAGACCTTTCAACGCTGGGGCGGAGGGGTCAAAGCAGTGCGTGATCCATATCTAGGGGAAGTGTGGGTGTATCGCTACCGCTGCTGTCGATGCCAACGAACCTTTCGGCATTATCCGCAAGGGGTAAAGCGAGCCAGCCAGACACAGCGAACGCAGGTTTTGGTGGCCCTGGGGTGGATAATGGGTTTGAGTTACCGGGGGCTGGTGGCTTTGTACTGCGCCTTTGGGCTAAAGATCGAACGAATGAGTGCCTGGCGAGATGTACAGGTGTATGCCCGACAGTTAGAGAAAGAAAGGCATTGGCAAAAGGTGCGGGTATTAGGGGTGGATGGCGCTTATGTGCGCGGTTGGGGCAAGACACAGCCCGTTTTGGTAGCCGTGGATCTGGGTACAGGGCAGCCAGTGACGGTGGGCTATGTAGAGGAGAAAGACCCCCAGGCCGTCAAACGGTTTCTGGAGCCCCTGGTTCAGCGCTTGGGCGTGAGTGTGATTGTAACCGATGACCTGAATAGTTATAAGGTGGCTGCCAGAGAACTGAACCTGGAGCATCAAGTATGCCAATTCCATGTGCGCCGCTGGGTAGGAAGAGCCCTGCGTGACTTACGCCTTCACTTACCTCCTGAATGGCATGCCTTGATCCATGAGGTTCAGGGATTGATTGATGAACTGCCGCCCAAGGGTGAAAAGCGCCTGTGGCAGCTGTATCGCCAGCTCCCGGTTAACCGCAAAGGCCGCCGCTCAGAAGATATGGCGCCTCTGGAATTACTGCGCCATTTGATTGGCCGCTTGGCCCAGGATTGGGCCAATTACCGGGTATTTGACTGGCAGGCCGAGGTTCCTTGGACCAATAACACCACCGAACAGGTGATTGGCAGAATGAAGATGCGAGCCAGGACGGTGCGAGGGTACAAGAATTGGCCAGGAATGGCCAGCGGATTGATGGCTGCGGGGGTCAGGATCCATTAGGTCCCTTTGCCGAATATTCCCAAAAACCGCCTGCTGTTTGCGTGCTAAATCACCAACCGACTTTGGGACAGACAC
>NZ_LGCM01000004.1 GCF_001306035.1 Levilinea saccharolytica | reverse complement strand
GTCATGTTGGCCCTGGATCTGGAATGTTACGACTTCAACAAGGGTTCCCAATCCCTCATCCGCGCCACCGAAGGCACCATTTTGGAACGCCTGCCACCCCGCATCAAAATTCGCTCCGGCGCGCCCCTCGAACTGCCCCACATTCTGGTGCTGATTGACGACCCCCAGGATACTGTCATCGGCGCTTTGGCCGCCCGCAAGGCCGCCATGAAGAAGATTTACGATTTCGACCTCATGCTCGGCTCCGGCCACCTCACGGGCTATTTCAGCAGTGACCCAGCGGATGAGCAGGCTCTGGTGGCTGCCCTGGAAAAACTGGCCGACCCGGCCGCCTTCGCCAGCCGCTACGGCGTTTCTGCCGATCTGGGCGTGCTTCTCTTCGCGATGGGTGACGGCAATCACTCACTGGCCACCGCTAAGGCCATCTGGGAACAGATCAAGCTCAAAGTCGGCATGGATCATCCCGCCCGCTACGCCCTGGTGGAGATTGAAAACGTGCACGACGCCGGCCTGGAATTCGAACCCATCCACCGCGTGCTCTTCGACGTGCGCGAAGAGGTCATCACCGCCCTCAAGCGCCATTTCGGCAGCCGCATGAGCGTGGAAACCGCCGACAGCGCCGAAGAAATGACCGCCGCGGTCGATTCCCAGTCCGGAGATGCCCAGGTGGTGGGTCTGGTCACCCCCCAGGGCTACGCCCTGGTGCGCATCCAGCAGCCCGAAACCAACCTGCCCGTGGGCACGCTGCAGCTCTTCCTGGATGCCTGGCTGAAAGCCGGCGGCGCCGCCCGCATTGATTACGTCCACGGCGCCGATGTGGTCACCCAGTTGGGCAGCCAGCCGGGCAACGCCGGTTTCTACGTCCCCGGCATGGACAAAAGCGACCTGTTCAAGACCGTCGTCTTAGACGGCGCCCTGCCCCGCAAGACCTTCTCGATGGGCGAGGCCAAAGAGAAGCGTTTCTACATGGAAGCCCGCCGCATCGCCTGAGCCGCAACAGCAAGCTCATTCAGCCCCCGCTCCTCAGGCGGGGGCTTTTTTTGCCGGTGAGCCTGCCTTCGCGGTATAATCCCAGCAATTCATCAACGAGGTGAGCCGTATGGATAACGCGTATATCGTCCCCGAAGGAGCCTTACCCCCCCAAGAGGTGCGCATCACCAACCTGAAGGCCGAAGCCTATCCTGACGGCCGCCGCGTGCGCATCACCATCGAGCTGTCCCCCTTCCAGCAGCGCCCCAACCTCACCGCCGCC
>NZ_LGCM01000036.1 GCF_001306035.1 Levilinea saccharolytica | reverse complement strand
GATTGTGCAAGGGTTTTTCTGTAGGATTGGTCAGGTGACCCAATTGGATTTTTAAAGAACCTTAAGAATTGAACATCGAAAGATAGACTTTGCCTGTCTGCCACTCTTCATCGATCTCCATCAGAACAGCACTAATCAAGCGCAAGCAGGAAGCTTCGTTGGGAAAGATGCTAACCACTTGTGTACGGCGATGAACCTCCTTGTTGACCCGTTCTAGGCCGTTGGTGGTGCGCAGCCTGCGCCGGTGATCAGCCGGGAAGGAAAAAACCGTCAACCCTTCGGGGATGTTCTTTTCCATCCAATCGGCCAAGCGCGAGGCGGTTTTGGCGTACTTCTGCACCGTCTTGGCCAGGTACTGCTCGGCGGTGGCACGGTCGGGGGCATTGAAAATAATGCGAATGTCGTTGGCCACCTCTGCTTGCAGCTCCTTGCGCGGGACATACGCCTGGGCGTTCTGCTGCAGGTGGAATTGGCAGCGCTGCCAGGCGATCCCGCCGAACACCGCTTGCCGGGCGGCTTTGAGACCGGCGTGGTCATCGCTGACGATGAGCTGCACTCCGCCCAAACCCCGTCCAACCAGGCTCTGCAAAAAGGCGCGCCAGTGGACTTCCTGCTCACTGAGAGAGACCGAGACGCCCAAAATGCGCCGTTTACCGGCTGGGTCAACCCCGCTGGCGATCAAAATGGCCGCATCGCGGATTTGCCCGTCCTGGCGCACCTTCTCATAGCGGGCGTCCAGGAATAGGTACACCATCTCGCCCAGGGGTCGCTTACGCCAGGCAGCCAACGTTTCGTCCAGGAGCGCTGCCGCCCGGCTGACCTGCGTGGAAGACATCTCCGTTCCGCATAATTGTTCGGTAATTGCGGCCACTTTGCGGGTCGAAACGCCCTGTACGTACATCTCCGCCAGCGCCAGCCGCAATGCCCGCTCGCTGCGCAATCCTTTCTCCAGCGCCTCCGGGTAGAACCCGCCTTCGCGCACCTGCGGGATGTCGAAGGTGATCTCCCCTAACCGGGTCTTGACCGTCTTGGGCTTGTAGCCGTTGGCGTGACCCTGCCGCTCAGGCGAATGTTCGAACGGCGCAGCACGCAGGTACTTCTGCCGTTCAGCTTGCATGGCGGTGTTGATGACGATGCGGATCAATTCGGGAAGCGCGTCAAATCCCTGGCTGGCAATTTGTTCCAGCAGTTCCGCAGGTAGAGTACAATCGTTGGTGTAGGTCATGTGGCTTTTCCTGTGTCGGTGTGGTAACCCATAGGATACACCTGACCTACAACTTTTGTTAAGGTTCAAATCCTACAGAAACAAGAATACACTAAC
>NZ_LGCM01000050.1 GCF_001306035.1 Levilinea saccharolytica | reverse complement strand
GGGGCTGTCTGGAAAGAAGATCCAGGCAGCCCCAATATGGTTAAAAAGGGGGCAAAAAAGTCATTTTGGCTTGAGAAACAAAAAAAGCCGCCCTTTCAGGCGGCCAATTTTCTCAGATTATGGGCAATGCTCACCAAACCCCACTCAGTTTTCACCTTTTCCAACCCGCGGAGATGGAATCGTCGAAAGTTCATATTGTGTTTGATATGGCCGAAGACCGTCTCGACCTCGGTGGAGCGTGCTGCTCGTAAACGCTGCCCTTCTGGACTGGTCAGGTTGGATCGAGCTTGCCTGCGGTATGCCAATAAGCGGAAGGAGATGCGGATCTTGCGGTTACCCCTCGACTTGGTGCACTGGGGCTTCAGCAGGCAACCCGCGCAGTCAAAGCATTCATACGTCTGTCGGGTGCTTTCGTAACCGTTTTCGGTGATGTAGCGCGAGGTGTATTGGAAATGCAAGCGCTTGTCCGCTGGACAAACAAAGGTGTCGGTTTGCTGGTCGTAGGTAAAGTGCTCGGCGCGGAACTGGTGAGCGCGCAGCACTTCGGCCTTGCGGTAGTGGTGTGTATCCTGGTAGAAGGTGTTGTACTTGAGGAAGTTTTCGGCGCCATGCTGCTCCAGATAGGCATAGTTCTCTTCGCTGCCGTAGGCAGCATCCGCCACAATCCTTTGGGGCAGACGCCCACCCGTGTTGTGACGAACCTGTTCTAAGTGCGGGATCAGGCAAGGGGGATCGCCGACCCGATTATGTACGCTGAAACCCGTGATGAATTGCCCCTCGGTGCCGATCTGCACATTGTAAGCTGGTTTCGGCCAGGGCTTCTCGGCTCCCCGGTCTTCCTTCATCCGCATGCTGCTGGCGTCTGGGTCGCTCTGAGCATAGCTCGACCGCCCTGCCAGGGTTTCAGTTTGCTGTTCATACTTCTCCAGCCGCGGCAGGCAGTCTCCCTCCAATTTCTTCAATGCCTTGCGTTTGGCCTGCGTATCTCTCTTCGGCTGCTGCCGCTCGCGCAGCCGCTGGTTCAGCCGTTCAATCCGTTCACGCAGCTTCTCTGAGTCTATCTCGCTCCCCCCTTCGCCCCCACCCCGCTCTTCCAGGTCTTTCTCTCCATACTCGGCCTGTTCCGCTTCATTCTCCGCTTCAATTTGCTTCAACAATTCTTCGATCTGCGTTCGTACCCGCTGCTGATACCGGTTCTTTCGCTTCGCCCATACCACTTTGTGCTTGTTGGCATCCGCTTCGATCTTCGTCCCATCTACAAAGTACGTCTCCAGCTTGACCTTGCCCGCTTCAAGCAAGTACTCCAACACCTCCGCAAACACTTCATCAATCACCCCCTTCATCCGACTCCCTCGAAAATCATTGATCGTGCGGAAATCTGGCCGCTGCTCTCCGCTCAGCCACATGAAGTGGATGTTCTCCCGCAGCGCTTTGGCTATCTTCCGCGATGAGTAGATCTTCTGACTGTAGGCATACACCAATACCTTCAGCAGCATCTGCGGATGGTAGCTGGAGGTCCCTCCACCTTTATACTGTGCCAATAGGGGACGAAGATCCAGTTTGTCAATCGCTGCGCTCACTACTCTCACCAGGTGTTCTGGCTCGATGACTTCATCATAGCTGCGCGGCAATAATGAGGCTTGGTGCATCACGTAGGGTTTGAATACGGGCGCTGTTGGTCTTCTTTTCATCCCCCTATTGAATCACGCTTGCTTTATTTTGGGAAGGGGCTGCCCATTGTTACTTTTTGGACAGCCCC
>NZ_LGCM01000052.1 GCF_001306035.1 Levilinea saccharolytica | reverse complement strand
CAGAACATGCAGCGATAGCGCTGGCTGCCGCTGTCTGTTTTTCCAGCTCGGTTTTGGCGTTCTGTTCGCTGACATTGGGGGCATCTGATCATGTCTTTATTTTAGCCCAGTTTCTAGCCACTCCCCGCTTCAACAGGTGCTCAATCCCCAGGATCTCCGCGGCCTGCTGCACTTTTTCTTTGATTTTTTCCTTGGGCACCTTGCGCAGCTTCAACCCAAAGGCCATGTTATCGAACACGGTCATGTGCGGATAGAGCGCGTAGCTCTGGAACACCATGGCGATGTCGCGGTCTTTCGGGGCGATGTCGTTCACGATGGTGTCGCCGATCATCACGCTGCCGTCCGTGACCTCTTCCAGCCCTGCCAGACAGCGCAGCGCCGTGGTCTTACCGCAGCCAGACGGCCCAACCAGGACCAGGAATTCCTTGTCCTCAATTTCCAGGTTCAGGTCATTCAACGCCACAAAATCCCCAAACCGTTTCCAAACATGATCAAACTTTACTCCAGCCATGCCTTCCTCCTTCCGGGAACGAGTATAGTGACATCATTATATGATCGCTCCACAGAAAATGCAACAGAAAATGATCATCAATTTTTCATTTTCAGGATTTTCTTACATTAAAATCAAACAAGCTGACTTATCGGGTCAGCCTGTAGGTATAAAAGTACCCCACCATGCCGTGTGCTGCGCAGTTTTGAACCTGCTTGCGCAGGCGGGTCCCGCCTCAGCACGATCACCTTGGCCGAAGCCTATCGTGTCGTGTCTGCAGATAAGGGACCCTATAACAAAGGTGTTGGCCCAAAACCGATCATGCAACATCACGAACACAGCAGGGTACTTTTCTTATACCACAAATTTTTTCAAATGGGTAGATGGTTTCATTTTCCCTTCAAAGCCCAGCTTGACAGTCCTCTCACCTGTGCGTATACTTTTTTGGGAATAGTGATCGAAATTACCATCAATTCAGCGAGGAATTCTCATGAAACGTAGCGGTATGGGCATGGTCGCCGTCTTTCTCAGTGCGTTTTTGCTGGCAGCCTGCACCCCCAAACAAGGGCTGACCCTTCACGATGCCTGGGCGCGCCCCGGCCTCAAGGACGGCAACAGCGCGGTTTATTTCGAGGTTCAAAACCCCCTGGCCGAAGAGGACCTGCTCCTCAAAGCCGAATGCACCGCCGCCGCCAGCACCGAACTGCATATCAGCATGATGGACGCCAGCGGTAATATGATGATGCAGCCGCAGGAAAACGTCCCCATCCCCGCCCAGGGCCAGGTGTCCTTCAAACCGGGCGGCCTGCACGTGATGCTCATCGGCCTCACCCAGGATCTGAACGCCGGCGACACCCTCGCCCTCACCCTCACCTTTCAAAATGCCGGCACACTCCAACTTGAGGTTCCCGTCAAAACCCCCTAACCCTTACACCGCGCAGGACCGCCATGCCCACCATTCGCTCTTTCATCGCCCTCAACCTCACCGCCGATATTCACCGCCAATTGGATGACATCATCCAGAGCCTCAAGCAGCAAACCACCATCGTGCGTTGGGTGCCTTCCCAAAACATCCATCTGACCCTCAAATTCCTGGGGGATGTTTCGTTGGCCAATATCGAGACTCTCCAGCGCGTCCTGGCGGGGGAGGCTGCCCGCCACACCCCCTTCACCTTCACCGTCAGCGGGTTCGGCGCCTTCCCCAACACACGTTGGCCCCGCGTTTTATGGGTGGGGGTTCAGGCCCCGCCCGCCCTTGCCGCCGCCCAGCGCGGCATTGAGGCCGAGACCCAGCGACTGGGCTATACCAACGAGGAGCGCCCCTTCTCCCCCCACCTCACCCTGGGGCGCGTCTCCAATAACGCTTCGCCCCAAGAAGCCCGCCGCCTTTCCGACGCCCTGGCTCAGGTGAAAATTGGCGAGCTGGGCCAGGTGATGGTAAAATCAATTGTGCTATACCGCAGCGATCTCAACCCCGGTGGGGCCGCCTATACTCCCCTGGCCTCCTTCCCACTGGGCAATTCGCACAACCCATAGGAGAGGTGTATTCTGAATACCGTAGATATCGCCCGCGCCCTGGTGGACGCGCTTGAAGAGAAAAAAGCCGAAAATATTGTCCTCATGGACCTGCACGGCGTGGTTTCGTTTACCGATTACTTCATCATTTGCTCTGGAACCTCCGATCGCATGCTCGACAGCCTGGCGGACGTCGTTCAGACCACCGCCAAGCGTGATTTTAAGTTAAGCAGCAAGCTGGAAGGTCGTTCCAGCGACGGTTGGCTGTTAGTTGACTTTGGGGATATTATCGTGCACCTGTTCTACCCCGAGCAGCGCGAGTACTACCAGATCGAACAGCTTTGGAACCAGAGTAAGGTTCTGCTCCGCGTTCAATAACGGCAATCCTTCCCATTTGAAAGGGGTCCCAAATGTTCAGACTCGCCCCACGCAGTCTGCTGTGGATGCTTTTCGCTGGTTTGCTGGCTGCCTGTCAGCCTGCAGCCCCCCAACCCACCCCCACCCC
>NZ_LGCM01000049.1 GCF_001306035.1 Levilinea saccharolytica | reverse complement strand
CCCAACAGCCAAACAAAGCCAAGCCAACGTGTGCGTACAGAGAACTTACCCATATTGATGTCTGTTTAAGGAGACGGCGTCCAGGTGGGGTGCAGAGTGGGGGTCAGCGTGGGCGTGTAGGAGGGAGTTAGTGTCCACAGCTCGAAGTTTTTTGGGGTCAGAGTCACGGTGCGGGTGAAGGTGGGGCGGTAGGTGACGGTGACCAGAGCTTCGGGCGGGTAGACCTCGCGCATGGCGGTGTACCAATCCAGGCCGCCGGTGAGGACGTACAGGTTAAAGCGGGTGGAGGGCAGATAGGTGCGCCAGTCATTCAGCGAAGGCTGCCGCTCCCAGGCCATACGAGCGGCCAGCTCGGTGAAATCTACCCAATATCCGGCGGGTGGTCGCGCAGGGCGGCCCCCGGCCTCATAGGAGCGGGTGTCGCCGGTGTAGCGAGCGGTGATATCCCAGGGAGCCTGGGTGAGGGGCATGCCCTGTGAGCCGTCCTGGTAGCGGGCTTTAATGTACAGGCGCCAGTAGGTCTGGCCGTTGTAATCTTCGCGCACGATCGCCATCCAACCGGCGGTGAGGGGCAGCGAATTCAGCGCCACACCGCGGCCCGTCATGAGCCAATCTTCGTTCATGTTGGGTGAGAGCGGCTCGGTGAGGGGGTAATAGGCGTTTTCCAGGTTAGCCAGAAAATCCCAACCGGCTTTGCGGGCCACCAGCGCGCGCAGCTGATTGTAGGATTCGTCCACGGCGTCGTGCAGGTAGGCGTAGGGGGCGGTGATGTCCGGCACGGGGACAATGCCAAAGCGCCCGTTGGGGGGCATGGGGTTGACCGACAAGGACGGATTCCACAGAGGGGCGGCCAGTTGGCGCGCTTCGGGGGGGAAAGTTTGGCCGAGCACCCAATCTACCAGGGGGCCTTTCTTCCATTCAAGACCTTCCAGGTAACCGGGAAGCTGGTAGATAGGAAAGATCAGGCTGCGGTCGGTGAGGTTATAGGCCTGGATGCCGGTTTTGTTGGGGGAGCGCAGTTCCGTGGCCAATACGTCCCCGTTGGGGCTCCACACCGGGTGGTTCCCAGGCCCCACCGGCCAGGGGCGCAGTTCGGGCTGTTGGCTGTTCCACAGGTAGAGGGTGCTGGCGCCTTCTCTTTCGGAGGCGAAGGACAGGTATTTACCGTCCGCGGACCAGGCCGGGCTGTCGTTGCGCGCGGCGCTGTCTTGACTGAGGTTGTGGAAACGGTTGTCGGTTTGATCCAGGCGCGCCAGCCAGATTTCTTCTTCGCCGCTGCGGGTGGAGACAAAAGCAATTTCGCGCCCCTGGGGGGACCATACCGGGTGCTCATCCAGTCCGGGATCTTCGGTGAGGCGGATGGGGGTCTGGGAGAGGTCCACGACCGACTGCACCAGGATCTCCAGGTTGTCGTCCATATAGCTTTCGTAAGCCAGCCATTGGCTGTCCGGAGACCAGGTGGGCGCTCCGTCGTATTGGGGTGTGTCGGTGATCTGGGTGAGGCTGCCGGTGGTCAGGTCGAGGATATACAGGTTCCAGTAGCCGTTGCGGCGCGAGCGGTAGGCCAGGCGGGTGCCGTCGGGGCTGAGAGCCGGGTCGGCTTCGTCCCATTCGGGTGCGCTGAGGCGGGTGAGGGGGAAATATAGGGGGTGGTAGACGAAGAGGTGCTGATATTCGCCGTCGCTCATGGAAAACAGCAGCAGGCCGTGTTGACGCACACCTTCGGCATCTGAGGCGACGGGGATATAGGCGGGGGGCGGTGTGGGGGTTCCGGGAGCGAGGTCAGGAGCCGGGCTAGGGCTGTTCTCCGCTGCCGGCAGGCTGGCGGTTGGCGCGGAGCCAAAGGGCAGCCCGGGGAGTGCGCCGTGGGTGAGAGCCGGCCAACCGATCAGAAATAACAATCCCAGGTTGAGCACCACCAGCACGATCAAAGTGGGGGTGAAGACCCTGGATAGGAAAGGCGGTCGATTCTTCATTATTTACTGGCTTCTTCTACCTGCATTATGCGTTGAAAGCGGCTGCATCCGGTTGGGCAAACTAGGGTGATTGTAGCATGATTTAAGGCCGCTGCAAGCCTTGTGCCGATCACGGAACGGCTTTCAATTTTGTGATGCAAACAGGCGCTGAGGGTCGATCATCTGAAACAGGCCGCTGATGCGCCAGGTGCAGTAGGTGGCCTGTTCCTGTGGGGATGCGGAGGCGTCGTAATGGGCCATGCTGCCGAAGCGGACGCCGGAAGGCCCCACGCGAACTTCCAAATGGAGATGCTCGTTGATGGAATTGCCGGTGTTGCCCACATGGTTAATGGGCTGACCGCAGGTCACTGCCTGACCGAGCTGAACTTCCGGCGGATCTTGCAGGTGGGCGTAGAGCAGGTACAGAGAACGCTGATCGGGCGAGTAGCTGAGGGGCGGGTCGAGGGGCGGGCAGGTGAGGGGGCTGGTGTAGGGCAGGGTGGGTTGGGCGGTGGGCAGAAGCAGCCGGGCCACCAGGTCTGCGGGTAGGGTGTTCAGCGGGGTTTCGATGAGGATCATGTTGCCGAAGGGCATGCGGTTTTCAGAGATGCCTGCCACCTGACCGGCCAAGGCGGCGTGGACGGGCAGACCCAGCATGCCCACGCGCGAGCCGTAACGGTAGAAGGAATAATCCGCGCCGTGATGCGGAAAATCGAGGCCGGGGTCGGGCGGGTTGAAGGGGTTCGAGACGATCTCGGTGAGCTGCGGGATGGCAAAGGTGTCTAACGGAGAACAAACCGCCGGAGCCGGGGTGGGGGTGATGGTGGGGGTCGGCGTGGGCGGCGGGCTGGGCGTGAGGGTGGGTGCAGGGGTGTGAGAAGGGCTGGGGGTCGGGGGCGGCGTGGGGGCGGCAGCGGGCACGGCAGACGAACAGGCGGCCAGGAACGCCAGGATCATTCCCAGGGTCAGGATGCGGGCGGCGGTGCAGAGAGGCCCAGACACGCTAACCCTCTCCGTGAGTCTCAAAATCTGCCTCAGCCTGGGCCACTTCACCGATTTCGGGGTAGGTCACGTTCACGTGCAGGCGGTAGACCCCGCTGGGCGGCACGCTGCGCAGGTGCATGGTGAAGGTCATGCGGTAGGTCATGGCCTCGACGATGCTGGCAGCGGCCACTTCTTGCCCGCTGGGGGTGAAGAT
>NZ_LGCM01000019.1 GCF_001306035.1 Levilinea saccharolytica | reverse complement strand
ACCAGTTATGATAAAGGAGGTCGGTCGGCATTGGTTTACTCCGTTTCTAAAATGCTTCCGGAAAACCTATTTTAGTGGAGATCTGGTGCCGATCAACTATTCTTTTGTTAAAGTGTCAGGTGGCTAGAAATATTATACATCCAGATTTAAAAAGTCAAGCGTTCAGCGCCGCCCCTCTCCCCAGGGGGGGAGAGGCCGGGTGAGGGGCCCGGGTGAAGGGGCCTGCCCTCACCTCTCCGGTGCCAGCACCCGCAAATACGCATCCAGCATATGCTCCACATCAAACAGGCCCTCCGCGCGGCGGCGGGCCTCAGCGCGGAAGCGCGGCTGGTCCGCCAGAATCTCCATCGCAGCCCGCGCCAGAGTGGGCACATCCGGTTTTTCCAGGTTCCAATAATTGCTGCCGTAGGGCGTCACCCTCCCGCAGTCGCCCTCAATCAGCTCCGGCAAGGCCCCCGTGGCAAAGGCGGCCACCGGCAAGCCGCAGGCCAGGGCCTCCACCACCGCGTTGGGGCAGGCGGCGTTTAAATCCGCGGAAAACAGCAGATGCGCCGAGCGGTCCATGGCTGGGATCTGGCCGCGGGCGGCCTGACCGGCCCAATCCAGGATCCCCCCAGACTGGCGCTCAAACTGCTCGCGGGTGAGCGCATCCACCTCGCCCACCACCTGCAGGCGCACGCCGCGCGGCGTCAGCCGGTCCATCTCCTGGGCCAGCGCCACCGCGTTGCTCAGCCCCTCCACGTTCCCGGCGCCAATGCGCCCCTCCACCAGCAGCAGACGGTAATGGCTGCTGGGGCGGGTGTTGCCGCCGATGGGCGAAAACTCGCGCAGATCCACGCCGTTATACACCACGCTGCCGCGGGCGCGCACCTTGCCGTACACTGTCTGCCACCAGCCGCGGGCGAACTCGGATTGGTAAATGATGTGATCCGCCAAATTGCGCCGGATCCAGGACAGCAGCCAGTTGGAGCGCTCGGCGCGCAGGTAAGCCCCCCAGGGGGTGCGCCGCTTGCGGTGCATCCAGTTCATGCCGTTCAGGCGCTGCACCACGCGCACCCCGCGCTGGCGGGCGCGCCACACATCCCACAGCTGGGTCGTGCCGCCGATGATCAAAATGGCGGTGACGGCCGGGTCGCGCGGTTCGTGCGTCACGGGGATGCCGCGGCGCTGCAGGCCCGCCTGAAAGCGCGCAAAAAAGGAAGCCGGGCCGCCGCCCGATTCGCTCAGGCGCGGCAAGACACAGATGTAGGGTGAGCGGCTGGGGACGTTTTTCAAGCCGCGTCCTCCAACAACGCCTGCACAATGCGCTCCGCCGCGTGCCCATCCCCAAAGGGGTTAGGGGCGCTGGCCATAGCCTCATACGCCGCCGGGTCGCGCAGCAGCCGCCCGGCCTCGCGCACAATGCGTTCCTCGTCCGCCCCCACCAGCTTCAGCACCCCGGCCGCCACGCCTTCGGGGCGCTCGGTCACCTCGCGCAGCACCAGGGTGGGCACTTTGAGGGCGGTGGCCTCCTCCTGAATGCCGCCCGAATCGGTCAGCACCAGGGCGGCGCGCCGCTGCAAATGCACCAGTGGCAAATATTCCAGAGGCGGCAGCAGGGTCACATGGGGCGTGCTGCCCAGAATACGGCGCACAGGCTCTTGAATGTGCGGGTTGAGGTGCACGGGGTAGATCCACTCCACCTCACCGGCAAACTCAGCCGCCAGGCGGGCCAGCGCGCGGCAAATGGCCTCAATCGGCTCGCCAAAATTCTCGCGGCGGTGGGCCGTCACCAGCCCCAATCGCCGCCCGCCCTCCTGAATGCCCAACGCCTGCAGGAGGTGATACACCTCCGGCGGGGCGGGCATCTCCGCGATCTGGTGCAGGGCGTCAATCACCGGGTTGCCGGTCACGCGGATGCGCGCATCCGGCACGCCCTCGCGCAGCAGGTTCTGGCGGCTGTTCTCGGTGGGCGCAAAGTGCAGGTCAGCCACCACCCCCGCCGTGCGGCGGTTGATCTCTTCGGGGAAGGGCTGCCATTTATCGCCGGTGCGCAGACCGGCTTCGATGTGCCCCACGCGGATGCGGCGGTAAAACGCAGCCAGGGCCGCGCACAGCACCGTGGTGGTGTCGCCCTGAACCAGCACCCAATCCGGGCGCATCTTTTCCAGCACAGGGTCCAGGTGGGTGAAGATCTGCGCGCTCAACTGCGCCAGGCTTTGATCCGGGCGCATCAAATTCAGGTCCAGGTCGGGGTGAATCTCAAACAGATCCAGCACCTGATCCAGCATCTCGCGGTGCTGGGCGGTCACCAGGACTTTCGAATCAATCCCCGCGGTGTGGGCCAGGCGCTGCACAATCGGCGCCATCTTCACCGCTTCGGGGCGGGTGCCAAAAATGGAAAGAACGCGCAGTGGTTTCATGCCCGCCTCACGCCGAGCGGCTGCCCACGCCCAGGCGCAGCAGGGTAAAGCCCGCCGCGGCCCAGGCCTCCGGCGCCCAACTGCCGGTGGCATCCAGCGCCACGCGCGCGGGGGTCAGAGCGGACAGCGCCTGCGGCGAAAGCCGCTTCAGTTCGGCGTGCCCCACCAACAGCAGCACCGCCTCAGCATCCGCCACGGCTTGTTCCAGGGTGGTGCAGGTGGTCAGACCGGGCACTTGCGCATCCGGCTTAAACGGCTCAAACGCGCGCACCTCGGCCCCTTCCTTCACCAGCAGATGCCCCAGCTCAATCGCCGGGCTTTCGCGCAGATCGTCCACATCCGGTTTAAAGGACAGGCCCAGCAGCGCCACGCGTCGGCCTTTCAGCTCCGCACCCAGCGCCCGCCGCACCAAATCCAGCACGAAATGCGGCTGGGCGTCGTTCACCACGCGCGCGCTGCGGATCACCTGGGTCAAATCGGGGGCGGCTTCCACCAGGAACCAGGGGTCCACGCTGATGCAGTGCCCGCCCACGCCCGGCCCCGGCCGCAGGATGTTGACGCGCGGGTGCAGATTGGCGATGGAGATGGCTTCCCACACGTCCACGCCAAAGCGGTCGGCCAGGCGCGCAAATTCGTTGGCCACGGCGATATTCACATCGCGGTAGGTGTTTTCCATCAGCTTGACCATCTCAGCCGTGGTGGAGGTGGTCAGAATGATCTCGCCGCGCACGAAGGTCTGGTACAGCTCGCGCCCGGCCTCGGCCGAGGCCGCGTCCACGCCGCCGATGACGCGCGCGTTTTCAATCAGCTCGCGCAGAATCTGCCCGGGCAGCACGCGTTCGGGTGAATAGGCCAGGTGAAAATCCACGCCGGCTTTCAGCCCGGAGCGTTCCAGGATGGGCGCCACCAAATCCAGGGTGGTGCGCGGCGGCGAAGTGGATTCCAGCACCACCAGGTTGCCGCGGCGCAGGTGCGGCACGATGGCCTCGGTGGCTGAAGCCACGGCGCGCATATCCGCGCGCTTGTCGTCGTAGAAGGGGGTGGGTACGGCGATGATGAAAGCATCCGCTGCTTCGGGCTGGCGGGAAATTTTGAGGCGCCCCGACTGAAAAGCCTCTTCCACCAGGGTCTGCAAACCCAGCTCATAAATATGAAGCTGGCCGTGCTGCAAACTGGTGACCACCTGCTCGTTCACGTCCACGCCCACCACGTTCATCCCGTGGGTGGCAAACGTGCTGGCAGTGGGCAGGCCGATGTAACCTAACCCTAGAACGCAAATCTTCTGAAAAGACATAGAGTCTCCTTGCTCATTCCCCGCCAGGAGAATCCCAAAAAGCGCGCGGGTGTATGAGGGGTGGGAATGCGGTTTGAAGGGTTATTATCCCATAAGGCGGGCAAATTGGGGAGAAGCCGCGGCCCTCAGGCGCTGCGCAGGGTCACGCGCGTGAAGGCGTCCGGCTGGCTTTCGACGCTCAGCGAGCCGCCCATGAGGGCCATCAGCGTGGTGTGCAGCGACAGGCCCTGCCCGGCCCCCTCAGAGTTCGCGCTCCCCGCCCCCAACCCCACGCCGTCATCTTCAATCACCAGCTGCAAGCCGCCCTCCGGCAAAGTCTCGGCCCGCACCCACAGGTGCAGCGGACGATCCCCGCGGGCATGGCGCGCCGCGTTGCGGGCGGCCTCGCGCGCGGCAAAATACAGCGTCTCGGCCGTCTGCGCCGGCAGTTTGGCCGCCGCCTCCGCCGCCGCGGGCGTTTCCTCCCAATGCAGGCCGTCAAAGCCGTCGGCCAGTTCCTGATCCAGCGTCTCGCGCAGCGCGCCCAACAGCCCCAGTTGGTTCAGCCGTTGGGTGGGCGCGGCCGGTAGATCGCGCAGCAAATCGGAGATTTTGCGGTGCACGCCGGTGAGGGCCTGCAGGGCCTCGGGCGGAGCGCTGCCCCATTGGAGCATGGCGGTGTGCAGCACCGGCAGCACCTCATCATGCAGCGAGCGGCGCAGGCGCTGATCCGCGGTCTGCTGGGCGGCGCGCTGCGCCCGCTGCAAACCCGCCAGGCGGCGGGCCATCTCGCCGGAGGCCTGCAAATCCAGCAGGCGCTCGCCGCTGGCGCGGGCGATCTCGATCTCTTCCTGGGTATAAAAACCGCCGTCGGCCTTGGCCCCCAAGAACAGCACCCCAATCCAGCCGCGCTCGCTCCACAGCGGCACTGCCGCCACCAAACCGTCCTCGGTGGGCGGCTCCAGCGGCACAATCATCACCTCAGGCCCGGCCTGTTTGCGCAGCGTCTCCAGATCCGGCAGGCTCAGGCGCACCCCCGGCGGGAAAGTGCGCGGCGCGCCCACCAGCGCAGACAGCGCACCCGCCGGAACCAAAGCTGCCAGGCGCGTGCCCAACACATCGCGGCACAGCGCCTCCAGCGGGAACTGCAAATCCACCGCGGTGGTGGGCAGCCCCGGCTCCAGCAGCTGATCGTACAGGCGCTGACTGGCCACAAAGGGGCGCAGTTGGCGGATGGTGGCCTCACGCTCGGCGAAGGAGCGCCAGGTGAGCAGGGCGTAGAAAGCAATGGCCAGCAGCAGGGCCAGCACGGGCGCGTAGATGCGCGGCAGCACCAGGCTGTGCGCCCCCGCCACCACCACGCTGGAACCCGCCGCCAGCAGCACCGCGTTGCGGTAATAACGGCGCAGGCCCAGGCGCGGCAGGGCTTTACCGGTAAAAATCTCATACGCCACCGCCGCCCGCCCCAAAAGCAGCACCGCCAGGCCGATCATGCCCGCGATGCACGCATCCAGAAAGGTCACCGGCCAGGTCAGGCGCACATACGCTTCAGAAGAATAGGCCGTACGGCTTTGGGCGCTGAAGTAAATCCACAGCAGCGCCGCCACCACCAGCACGCTCACCCCCAGCAGCAGCAGCGTGGCGCTCACCAGCCAGGGGCGCGCACGGCGGCGGGCCTGCTCACCGGAGGGACGCGAGGTAGGTCCCGGGCGCAGCAAGGCGTCCAGCGAAAGCAGCATGCAGGTCAAAATGTACACCGGGAAGGCGGCGATCACCAGCGGCATGCCGCCCACCATCAAAAAGCTGTGCAAGTCCAGGTAGATCACCTGAAAGAAAGAAGGCAGCGGCGCCCCCAACACCAGCAAGCCCATCAGGCCCGAAGACAGCCCCAGGCAAAACAAAAACCCCACGCGCTGCCGCCGCCGCAGCGGGTTTTCGCCCTTCTCCCAAAAGCCCGCGTACCATAAAATCACCACATACCAGGCCAGGGGCGAAAGCACCAGCAAAAACCAGCCCACCCGCCACCACAAATCCAGCCAGGCGTTCAAAGGGGTCAGGCTCTGCCCCAAAATGAGGGAGTGGATGGCAAAAAAACCCCCGCCAAACAGCGACCCCGCCCCCGCCAAAATCACCCCCAGACTGCGCGAATCGCTGGTCAGCAGCAGGGTGATCCCCAGCCAGACCAGCAGGAGCATGTTAAACAGCGACAGGCTCAGGGCGGCCCAATCCAGCCAAAAGAGGGTGCTCATGCCGCCCCTTTCCAGGGCACCCAGGCCCCGCGCTCATCCAGCGCGCGCGGGGTGCCGTCCGCGTCCCAGCGCAGCAGCACGCCGGTGTGGTAAATGATGGCCGCCCGCGTGCGCGCCACTTTTTCGTCCGTGCTGCTCTCGTCCAGGCCCCAGGCAGCGTAGATCTGGCCGTTGGTGCGGCTGATGGTGCGCTTGTCACGGAAACCCAGCTGCGCGGCGATCTGCTCGTTGGTCAGCCCCTGGGCAATCAGGCGCGCCACCATCTGCTCATTCGGCTCCAGCAAATCCATGGGTGCGTTTTCGTCCTTGTGCCGCACCTCCTGCACGCGCACCTCAATTTCGGGGTCAATAAAGCTGCGCCCCGCGGCGGCGTCCTGCAGCAGGGGCACAATCAGCGCGGGCAGCAGATAATTGGACTTGCGCACATAGGCGTAATGGCTCAAAATGCCGCTGCGGCGAAAATCGCGATAATAGGCGTCGTCATCCTGAATGGAATAAAACACCACCGGCAGGCGCGGAAATTCGCGCCGCACGGCCACCGCCGCCTGAATGCCGTTCATCTCCCCCGCCAGCTGCACATCCATCAGGACTCCCTGCGGCCCCTGCGCCAGGCACAAAGCCAGGGCTTCTTCCCCGCTGGCGCAGTCGCCCACCACCGCCACCGCGCCGGTGGCGTTCAGCCCCGCCACCAGGGCCGGGCGCAGGTTGGGGTTATCCTCTACCACCACGATTTTCAGCATAAACCGTCCTCTCAGCCGGTGATCTACTCTGATTAAACCATACTTTCACCATGCTAACCCCTCTGAGTCCGCCCCCGCAAGCACCTGAGTGCGTCCAATTGCGCGCTCAGAGGGTGGTGGGATTTTCACCCTGGGGGTATCCTCAAGGTGAATTCCGCTCGGGTCTCACCGGCGGTCATCTTGCAGCGCAGAAAGGAACGCTCCTCTATGGATCTCGTCAAAAATCGCACCCGTCTGGGCATCGTCGCCCTGGCCCTGGGCTGGCTGGCGGATGTCCTCTTCTTTCGTCAAAGTCTGGGGATCAACTTTCCCCTCTTCACCCTGCTCACCATCGCCGCGGGGGCCTGGATCCTGTATGCTGAGGGCGCACGTCCGGCCTGGGGCCGCAGCCTGATCCTGGCCGGGGCGGCGCTGGTCTTTGCCTTCATCCCCTTCGTGCGCCAGGAACCGCTGACCATTTTCCTATCGCTGGTGTTCTGCATGGTCTTGCTGGTGGGTCTGGCCCTCACCGCCCGCGGCGGGCAGTGGCCGCGGTTCAGCCTCTCGGATTGGGTGCTGGGGTTCTTTCAACTGCTCCTGGGGGCCGTCACCGGCGGCGGCCGTCTGTTTTTGGTCAGCCGTGAAAAGACCCTGGCCGAAGGGGAACCCGCCCCATCCAGCACGCGCAAACTGCTGTGGGGGCTGCTGCGCGGGTTGGTGCTGGCCTTCCCGGTGGTGCTGGTGCTGGGGCTGCTGCTTTCCGCCGCGGATCCCATCTTCTCCAAGCGCCTGACCGACGCCCTCAGTTTTTTGGACCCCAAACGCTGGCCGGAATACATCCTGCGCCTGTTCCTCATTCTGGGCATCGCCTATGAGCTGGCCGGGGTCTTCCTGTTTGGCATCGAAAAAAGCGGCAAGCGCAAGCTCATCGGCGAAGACGGCCCCTGGCTCAAGCCCTTCTTGGGCTGGGTGGAAGCCGCGGTCATCCTCACCGGCGTGGTGGTGCTGTTCAGCTTCTTTGTGATCATCCAGTTCCAATATTTCTTCGGCGGTCAGGCCAACATCAACCTGGAAGGCTACACTTATTCCGAATACGCCCGGCGCGGCTTTGGCGAACTGGTGTGGGTGGCCGTGCTCAGCCTGATGCTGTATTTGGGATTGAGTACCATCACCCAGCGCAAATCCCGCTTTGCCAGCGTCTCGTTTTCGGCCCTGGGGGTGCTGCTGGTCTTTTTGGTGGGGGTCATGCTCATCTCGGCCTTCCAGCGCCTGCTGCTGTATGAAAGCGTTTACGGCTTCACCCGCCTGCGCACCTACACCCACATCTTTATGATCTGGCTGGGCGTTTTGCTGGCCCTCACCGCGGCCCTGGAATTTACCCAGCTGCTGCGCGGCTTTGGCCTGGCGCTGCTGTTCGCTGGCCTGGGCTTTGCCCTCACCCTGGCGGTCGTCAACGTGGACGCCCACATCGCCCGCCAAAACGCCGCCCGCGCCCTGCAGGGGGCGCAGCTCGACCGTTATTATCTATCCGACCTGTCGTCCGACGCCGCCCCCGCCCTGGTGCAGCTGTTTGAAAGCAGCCCCGCCGGAGACGCGCGCGACCAGATGGGCGCTGAGCTGGCCTGCCGCATCGTCAAAGAGGCCCACCCCTTCACCGACCCTGATGAAGTGCTGCGCTGGGCGGATTGGCCCTCCTTCCACCTCAGCCCGGCCCTGGCCAAAACTGCCCTGGCCCGCGTGCAGCCCACCCTGGAGGCCGATTACCCCGTGAAAGCCAACGGCGAATACGATTGGCAGGTGCGCATCCGCGGCGAATGGCAGCCCTGCACCACCTACCGCTCGATGGATTAACCGCCCATTCTGAGTTTGCCCGCCCTCCCAGCGCAGACGAACGCCGTTGGGAGGGCTTTTTCGTCCCTGGGGCGGCATCTGTGCGGAATGTCCCAAGCGATGTAAAATCAAGCTATGATGGTTACCGCCGCGCCGCCCACTGGATGGATTTTTGACATTCGCCGCTATTCGCTGCACGACGGCCCCGGCATCCGCACCACCGTCTTCCTCAAGGGCTGCCCGCTGGACTGCTGGTGGTGTCACAACCCCGAAAGCCAATCCCCTCAGCCCGAAATCATCGTGCGCGAACACCTGTGCACCCAATGCGGCGAATGTGTGCGCGCCTGCCCGCAGGAGGCCGTCAGCATGACCCCCCAGGGGCCGCACACCGACCCCGCGCTCTGCACGCGCTGCGGCGAATGTGTGCCCTTCTGCGCCCCCGGCGCGCGCGAACAGGTGGGGCAGCCCTATACCCCTCAGGCCCTGGCGGATATATTGGCCAGAGACATCCCCTTTTTTGATCAATCCGGCGGCGGGGTCACGTTTTCGGGTGGGGAGCCGCTGCTGCAGGCCGAATTTTTGAGCGCGGCCCTGGCCGCCTGCAAACGCCTCGAGCTGCGCACCGCCGTGGATACCAGCGGGTTCGCCCCCTGGCAGCGTCTGGAAAGCATCGCCCCTCAGGTGGATCTGTTCCTGTACGATCTGAAAGTGCAGGATGAAGGCGCCCACCGGCGTTTTACCGGTGTATCGAACCAGCTCATTTTGGAAAACCTGCGCCGCCTCAACGACCGCGGCAGCCGCATCATTGTGCGCCTGCCGGTCATCCCCGGCCTCAACGACACCCCCGCCGAGGCGGCAGCCCTGGGCAGCCTCTGCCGCCAACTGGACGGCATCCAGCGGGTAGACCTGCTGCCCTACCACCACACCGCCGCCGCCAAATATCAGCGCCTGGGGCGCGAATACCGCCTGCCCGACACCCCTACCCCCAGCCCTGACCACCTGAACGCCCTCGCCCAACAGCTCCGCGCCTATGGAATCGCGGTACAGATCGGAGGATAAGCCCATGTCTATGAGTGAACGTGTCCGTCAGCTTCGCCAGCAAAGCCTGGAGGCCGTGCCCACCCTTTCGGCGGAGCGCGCCCAATTAATGACCCAGTTCTACGCCGACACCCAACGTCAGACCCTCTCCGCCCCCGTGCGGCGCGCCCAGGCTTTTGCTTACTTAATGGAACACAAGCACATCTGCATCCTGCCTGGCGAGCTGATCGTAGGTGAAAAAGGTCCCGCTCCCAAGGCCTCCCCCACCTACCCCGAACTGTGCTGCCACAGCCTGGAAGATCTGCACATCCTGGACAGCCGCGAGAAGATTCCCTTCAAGGTGGCCCCCGACGTGCTGGCAGCCTACGAGCAGGAGATCATCCCCTTCTGGGCGGGCAACTCCATGCGCGACCGCATTCTGGCCGAGATGCGCCCCGAATGGCTGGACGCCTACGAAGCCGGCATCTTCACCGAGTTCATGGAACAGCGCGCCCCCGGCCACACCGTGCTGGACGATAAGATTTATCACAAAGGCATGTTGGACTTCCAGCGTGAGATCCAAACCGCCCTGGAACAGCTGGATTACATCCACGACCCGCGCGCCTACGACCGTCAGGAAGAGCTGAAGGCCATGTCCATCTGCGCCGCGGCCCTCATCCGCTTTGCCGAGCGCCACGCTGAGCTGGCCGAAGCCCAGGCCGCCAGCGAAGCCGACCCCGCCCGCCGCACCGAGCTGCTGCGCATCGCCGCCGTCTGCCGCCAGGTGCCTGCCCAGGCCCCGCGCAATTTTTGGGAGGCTTTGCAGTACTACTGGTTCGTGCATCTGGGCGTGACCACCGAGCTGAACACCTGGGACGCTTTTTGCCCCGGGCGGCTAGATCAGCACCTGCTGCCCTTTTACCGCCAGGGGCTGGCCGAGGCCTCCCTCAGCCGCGACGAGGCCGAAGAGCTTTTGCAGTGCTTCTGGGTGAAGTTTAATAACCAGCCCGCCCCGCCCAAGGTGGGGGTGACCGCCGCCGAAAGCGGAACCTACACCGATTTTGCCCAGATCAACCTGGGCGGCCTGACCCCAGAGGGCGGCGACGGCTACAACGAGGTCAGCGAGCTGCTGCTGGACGTGATTGAGACCATGCGCCTGCTCCAGCCCAGCAGTTCCATCCAGGTCAGCAAGAAGAACCCCGACCGCTTCATCAAGCGCGCCGCCCGCATCATCCGCACCGGCTTTGGTCAGCCCTCGGTCTTCAACGCCGATCTGATCGTGCAGGAGCTGATGCGCGCGGGCAAATCCGTGCTGGATGCGCGCTGCGGCGGCTCCAGCGGCTGCGTGGAAGTGGGGGCCTTTGGCAAAGAAGCCTATATCCTCCACGGTTACTTCAACCTGGTCAAAATTTTGGAGATCACCCTGCACGACGGGGTAGATCCGCGCAGCGGTAAGCGTATCGGCCTGCCCACCGGCGACCCGCGCGGCTTTCAGCGCTTTGAAGATCTGCTGGACGCCTTTGAAAAGCAGCTGCTGCACTTTGTGGACATCAAAGTGCGCGGCAGCAACGTCATCGAGCGCCTCTATGCGCGCCTGCTGCCCGCGCCCTTCCTTTCGCTGCTGATCAACGACTGCATCGCCACCGGCCGCGACTATCACGAAGGCGGCGCGCGCTACAACACCTCCTATCTGCAAGGGGTGGGCATCGGCACCATCACCGACAGCCTGTCTGCCCTGCGCCGCCATGTGTTTGAACTGGGCACCTTCAGCATGGAGGAGATGCTCACCCTGCTGGCCACCAACTTCGCCGGGCGCGAACCCGCCCGCCAGATTTTGCTCAACCGTACCCCGCGCTACGGCAACGATGACCCGGCCGCCGACCAGATCATGGTGGAGGTCTTCGACCGCTTCTTCCACGCCGTGGAAGGCCGTCCCAACACCCGCGGCGGTGAATATCACATCAATATGCTGCCCACCACCTGCCATGTGTATTTTGGCTCGGTCACCGGCGCCACCCCCGACGGCCGCAGCGCCGGACAGCCGGTTTCGGAGGGCATTTCCCCCGTGCAGGGCGCCGACCGCAGCGGCCCCACCGCCGTGCTGCGCTCCGCCGCGCGCATGGATCACGTGCGCACCGGCGGCACCCTGCTCAACCAAAAATTCACCCCGGCCCTGCTGCAGGATGACACCGGTCTGGACGCCCTGGTGAACCTGGTGCGCACCTACTTCCGCCTGGACGGCCATCACATCCAGTTCAACGTGGTGGACGCTCGCACCCTGCGCGAGGCCAAGGCTCACCCCGAACTGCACCGCGATTTGATCGTGCGTGTGGCTGGTTATTCCGATTACTTCTGCGATTTATCCGAAGCCTTGCAGGATGAAATCATCGCCCGCACCGAACACGAAGCGTTTTAGCGCGTCGGGGAGTATGCTATAATCTCCCCCCAGAAAGGTGACCTATGCTCAAAAATTTCTTTCGCCGCCTGGGTGGGGACCCCCACAAACGCGAGATTCAAAAACTGATTGAAATCGTCAATCAAATCAACGCGCTCGAAGCCGAGTATGAGCGCAAGAGCGACGATGAACTGCACAGCCTGACCGCTCAGTTCCGCCAGCGCCTGAGCGCGGGGGAAACCCTGGATGATCTGCTGCCGGAAGCCTTTGCCGCCGTGCGCGAAGCCTCCAAACGCACGGTCGCCATGCGCCATTTTGACGTGCAGATGATCGGCGGCATCGTCCTCCACCGCGGCCAAATTGCTGAAATGCGCACCGGCGAAGGGAAAACCCTGGTGGCTACCCTGCCGCTGTACCTGAACGCCCTCACCGGCCGCGGCGTGCACCTCATCACCGTCAACGATTACCTCGCCCGCCTGCACGGCCGCTGGATGGCCCAGGTGTATCAGATGCTCGGCCTGAGCGTGGGCGTGCTGCAAATGGCCGCCCGCACCGATAACGGCCGTACGGCCTTCCTGGTGGATCTGGACAAGCGCTCGCCGCATGAAGATCAAGATCAGCTGCGCGTGGTCTCCCGCAAAGAAGCCTACGCCGCCGACATCACCTACGGCACCAACAGCGAATTTGGCTTCGACTACCTGCGCGACAACCTGACCATGAGCCTGGAAGAGCGCGTCCAGCGCGGGCACGCCTTCGCCATCGTGGACGAAGTGGACAACATCTTGATTGATGAAGCCCGCACCCCGCTGATCATCTCTGGCCCGGCCCAGGATGAAGCCGAATGGTACACCAAGATGGCGGTGGTGGTGCGCCAGCTTAACCCCGAAGATTACGAAATTAACGAAAAAGACCGCGCGGTTTCGTTGACCGAGGTGGGTGAAGCCCACGTGGAACAGATCATGGGCCTGGCCCTGCGCGACCCCGAACGCCCCGAAGACATCACCCCCGAACAGGCCCGCACCCTGGGTTATCTGGAACAGGCCCTGCGCGCCCAGTTCCTCTACAAGAAAAACAAGGATTATCTGGTGCAGTCGGGCAAGGTGGTGATTGTGGATGAATTCACCGGCCGTCTCATGCCGGGGCGACGCTGGTCCGAAGGGCTGCACCAGGCCGTGGAGGCCAAAGAGGGTGTCAAGGTGGAGCCGGAAAACGTCACCTACGCCACCATCACCCTGCAGAACTACTTCCGCATGTACGACAAGCTGGCCGGTATGACCGGTACGGCCCTCACCGAAGCGGAAGAATTCGCCAAGATCTACAAGCTGGAAGTCCTGCCCATCCCCACCAACCTGGATTACCAGACCATGACGGCCAAACCCACCCTGGTGGCGGTGGAAGCCAAGGACGAGCAAAACTACCGCTACACCTATTACGCCCGTACGGAAGACGAAAGCAAAAAGCCCCTTTTCTGGCGGCGCAAGGATTACCCCGATGTGGTTTACCGCACCGAGGAAGGCAAGCTGCGCGCCATTACGCAAGAGGTGCTGACCTATTACGTGTGGGGCCGCCCGCAGTTGGTGGGCACCACCTCGGTAGAACATTCTGAACGCCTCAGCGAACGCCTTTCCGCCGAGATGATCCGCCGCCTGGCCCAGGTGCTGCTCATCCGCCAGGCCTGGATGGACAAGAACAAAACCGACATGATCTCCCGCCCGGTGCCGGAGCTTCAGCCGCTGAACGGCAAGCTGGACGCGCTGGCCGTGGGCGATCTGCGGCCGGTGGCCCGCAGCCTGGAAATCACCCTGAACCCCGAAGACCCTGAGAATTTCCAGCGGCTGACGGAAATTCTCAACCTGGGCGGCGCCGATTCCGAGCGCCTGCTCAAGGCCCTGCAAGCCGGCATCCCCCACCAGGTACTCAACGCGCGCAAGCACGATGAGGAATCCATCATCATCGCCCGCGCGGGCGCGTTTGGGGCCGTCACCATCGCCACCAACATGGCCGGCCGCGGTGTGGATATCAAGCTAGGCGGCGAGCTGCCCGAAGAAATTCTGCGGGACGTCAACCGTGTGCTGACTCGCGGCGACGCCGACCCCTATAATTTGACCAACGCCCAGCGCCGCGCCCTGCTGCAAAACATGCCCCCCGAAGAGTACGGCATCTATGAGGAAGCCGTCCAGCAGTTCCTGGTGCACATGGACAATATGGAAAAAGTGCGCCAGTTGGGCGGCCTGCACGTCATCGGCTCGGAACGGCACGAATCCCGCCGCATTGACAACCAGCTGCGCGGGCGCGCCGCCCGTCAGGGCGACCCCGGCTCTTCGCGCTTCTACCTCTCGCTGGAAGATGACCTCATGCGCCTGTTCGGCGGTCAGCAGGTGGAAGCCCTGTGGAAGCGCATGTTCTCCGATGAGAATATGCCCATCGAGATGGGTTTGCTGGGCCGCATCGTGGAACAATCGCAGGAGCGGGTGGAAGGCGCCAATTTTGACGTGCGCAAGCACCTGCTGGAATACGACGATGTGCTCAACACCCAGCGCAAGCGCATTTACGCCCAGCGCGACCGCGTGTTCACCAAGGCCGACCTGAGCGAAGACATTTTGGACATGCTGCGCACCGAACTTCAGGGACGTATCCCCCAGGCGCTGAAAGACGAAGAAGGCCCCTGGAAGCTGCTGGCCTTCCTGGACGAGATCCAGCCGCCCTTCAGCCTGGACGCGGTCAGCTACCCCTCCTACGCCCTGCGCCTGCTGCTGGATGACGCCCGCCGCCCGCTGAGCAAAGATAACCTGACCCCGGCTGCCGCCCGCGAGGCCCTGATTGCCGTCGCCGGGCGCGCCCTGGAGGCCGAAGAGGAACACCAGACCCGCGCGGCGCAAAGCGTGTTGGAGCGCACCCGCGAGGCCCTGGAAAACCAACGCGATGAACGCATGGAAGCTCTGGATAACTTCTTCAGCAGCCTGGAAAACGCAGATGAGGACGAAATGCCCCAGCGCCGTCCCCAGGAACTGCTTCAGGAGGCCAGTGAGCTGGCGCGCATCCCCCTGCGCCTGAACAACGAACAGCTGCGCGGACTGGCCAACGGCGAGCGCGCCGTTCAGGACCTGATCCGCCAGCAGGTAGAAGACAGCCTGGTAGCCTTTGGCATCACCCGCCTGGTGGGGGCACTGGAACGCCGCCTGGAAGAAAGCCTGGGCTTCCGCCCGACCCAGTTCCAGGGCCAGACCTGGGATCAAATCGCCAATCAGGTGCTGCAAGCCGTGGAAGATGTCTTCACCCGCCGCCGCGAACGCCTGCTGGGGCCCAACGGACAGATCGCCCGCGACCTGGATGCGCTGCTCAGCCGTCTGACCTTAGATTTGGAAAACGATGCGCAGTGGCAGGATCTGCTGCTCTACACCGCCCAGGGACAGCGCCAGGGGTTTGACGCGCGCACCCACCGCCGCACCACCCAGCGCTTTAACCGCCTGAACTATGTGCATCTTTCCGCCCGCCTGCTGCAGGACGCCGATCCCAAAGAGGTCACCGAAGATGTGCTGGCGCACCTGGAAAAAGGTCTTGAAATCCTGCAGTGGATGCGCGGCATGAGCGCATGGACACATCTGGTGCAGAATCAGGCCAGTTTGCAGCAGTTGGATGAACGCTACCGCGGGCTGCTGCGCGAGGCATTGGGAGACGAACGCTACGAGGCCCTGGCGGCTCAGCCGGTGGAAACCTTCGGCGAAGGCGACCGCGACCTGGTCATCCAAACCCTCGGCAAGGGCATGCAGAACGAGGTCAACCGCGAGCTGCTGCTGCGCGTCATCTCAGATCAATGGGTGGACTACCTCACCCGCGTCGAGGCGCTGCGCGTCTCCATTGGGCTGGAAGCCTATGCCCAGCGCGACCCGCTGGTGCAGTACAAGAGCCGCGCCAGCGAAATGTTCCAGGCTTTGCTGGGGGATGTGCGCATGGGCGTGATCAGCCGCCTGTTCACCTTCCGCATGCGCCGCGAGGCACGCGTGGCCCTGGAAGATGAGCCTGCGCCCGAAGAAAACGCCCCCAGCGCGCCCGAAGCGGACGAAGCCGCCAAGAAAAAGAAACGCAAACGGCACTAATCCACCCCATGCGCTGTGAAGATAGACTCAGGTCAGCCCCCTCAAAAACGGCTGACCTGAGTTTTCGATAAACCCTTGACAAAATCATCAGGGTTGCCAAGAACGTTAATCCCCTTTATAATAAGGCTTAATCTATTTCTAAGCGGAGTACAATTCGTATGAATCAAAATGACGCCCAACTCGAGCAGGGGATGACGCCCGAGAACGAGAACAGCGAACATACCAACATGGCTTCCCTGCTCGAACAGGAAGGCCTGGGAATCGATTTCCCCCGTCAGGGTGAAATTCGCAAAGGTGTATTGGCTTCCATCAGCCCCGGCCAGATTCTGGTCAGCGTGGGCACGAAATCGGAAGGCATCATCACCGGCCGTGAATTCGATATGATCCCCCAGGAAGAACTGAAAGAGCTTCAGGTTGGCCAGGAAATTCCGGTTTTCGTCCTCAACCCTGAAGATCAAAATGGGAATCTTGTGCTGTCATACGTGCGTGCCCGCGAAGAAGTCGGCTGGCAAGAAGCAGAAGATTTGATGGCCTCCAAGGGATCGCACCACAGCTCCATCATCGGCTACAACAAGGGCGGTTTGATCGTGCCCCTGGGCGGCCTGCGCGGTTTTGTGCCCGCCTCCCAAATCAGCCTCTCCCGCCGCGCCAGCGTGTCGGGCGATACCCCCGACCAGAAGTGGAGCGAGATGGTAGGGCAGGAGATCGACGTGGTGGTCATCGAAGTGGACCGCGAACGCCGCCGCCTGATCCTTTCGGAACGCGCCGCCAGCAACGAGACCCGCGAATCCCTCAAGGAACGCGTAATTGACGAGCTGAAGGAAGGCGAAATCCGCACCGGCCGCGTCACCAGCCTGGCCGAATTTGGTGCCTTTGTCAACATCAGCGGCGCCGACGGCCTGGTGCACCTCTCCGAAATCTCCTGGGACCGCATTGCCCACCCCAGCGAAGTTTTGGAAGTCGGTCAGGAAGTCAAAGTCAAGGTCATCAGCATCGACCGCGAGAAGAAGCGCATCGGCCTGTCCATCCGCCAACTGCTCTCCGACCCGTGGATGCAGCGCACCACCAAGTACCAGCCCGGCCAGTTGGTTGAAGGCAAGATCACCCGCCTGACCAAGTTCGGCGCCTTCGCCCGCCTGGAAGAGGATCTGGAAGGCCTGATCCACATCTCCGAAATCAGCGAGAAGCGCATTGAGCACCCCAAGGAAGTTCTGAAAGAAGGGGATACCGTCACCCTGCGCGTGATCAAAGTGGATCCCGAAAACCACCGCATCGGCCTCAGCCTGCGGCGGGTCGACTCGATGGCCTACGCCGACATGGACTGGCAGACCCTCCTCGAAGACGAGGGCCTCACCAGCTCCGACGACTCGCAACCGGCTGCAGAGTAATCACCCCAAGCAAGACCGAGCGCACCGCAGCCGCGGTGCGCTCTTTTTCTCAGGACTTCCAACCCATGACCCTGATCATTGACAGCCACCAGGACCTGGCGTACAACGCCTTGACGTTCAACCGCGATTACCGCCGTTCCACCGCCGAAACCCGGCGTCTGGAGGCCGGTTCCCCCACCGTTCAGATCACCCAGGAAACCACCCTGGGCTGGCCCGAATATCAGCGCGCACAGGTGGCCGTCATCGTCGCCACCCTGTTCATCATGCCCCAAAAGTACGTGGGGGATCACACCTGGGATACGGAAGCCTACGCCACCACCCAGCAGGCCGACCGCCTGTACCGCAAGCAGATGGACTTCTACCGCCGCCTGAGCGACGAGAACCCCGACCAGTTCCGCCTGCTCACCAGCCGCGCCGCCCTGCAGGCCCATTTGGCCGAATGGGAGGCCGCCCCCGCCAGCGAGACCGTCTCGCACCCGGTGGGGCTGGTGATGTCGCTGGAAGGAGCCGAAGGTCTGCCTCACCCGCGCACCCTGGAAGAATATGCCGAGCTGGGCCTGCACCTGTTGGGGCCGGTCTGGTCGGGCATGCGCTTCTGCGGCGGCAGCTACGAACCCCAGGGCAGCTTTACCGCCGAGGGCTATGAACTGCTGGACGTGATGGCCGCGCTGAACTTCACCCTGGATGTGGCCCACATGAACGCCAAATCGGCCCTGCAGGCCGTTGACCGCTACCCCGGCACGGTCATTTGCAGCCACGCCAACGCCCGCGCCCTGCTGCGCGAAGGCACCGGCGAGCGCCACCTGACGGATGAAACCCTCCGCGCCCTGCTGGAGCGCGGCGCCGTGATCGGCGTGATGCCTTTCAACGGCTTCCTGCTGCCGGGTTGGAAGCCGGGCGACGACCGCTCTCTGGTGACGCTGGATACCCTGGCCGCCCACATTGACCACATCTGCCAGATGGTCGGAAACACGCAGCACGTGGGCATCGGCTCCGACTTTGACGGCGGATTCGGCTTCCCGGCCATTCCGCAGGAACTGAATACCATCGCCGACCTGCCCCTGCTGGGCGACAATTTGCGCAAGCGCGGCTATTCTGAAAGCGATATTGCCGCCATTTTCAGCGGCAACTGGCGGCGCATTCTGGAACGGAGTTTGCCCTAGCGATGAGCGACCCGGCCCAAACGCCCCCGTCTGATACCCCCGTCCCTGCGCAAACACCGCACCCCGATGACACCGGCCCGCTGACCTATTCCCGGCGGCGGGTGCAGTTTGGTTTGACCGTTACCCTGGTGGGATTCTTTATCTTCCTGGTGGGCGCCAGCCCCGGCATTTTTGGGTTCGACCGCAGCCCGGTGATCGGCTTTGTGCAGATCGCCGTGTTCCTGGTGGGCCTGGCGCTGATGTGCCTAGGCGGCTACACCAGCCTGATGGCCCTGTGGCGCAACCGCGCCCCCAGCATCTCGGTGGATTTTGGCGTGCGTCTGGTGAGCACCGGCTACGTCATCGCCGTGTTCGCGGGTATGGCGGATGTGTTTGGTTTTGGCTCGCACCCGCTGCCCGGCGTGCCCTTCTTCGGCGGCTGGCAGGCGCGCGGGGTGATCTTTGGCGAGATGATCATCGCCCTGGGCTTTTTGCTGCTCATCCCTTACCCCCCCAAGAAGCACTCTTAAGCCCTACTTTTGATCCCAATCCCCTAAGAGCACGCCTTCCTGCCCGCGGTGAATCTCCCACGGGTAGACCACATGCGCGTCGGTGATGGCGGCGAAATAATCGGGGCGGGCCGTGCCAAACAGGTTGCGGTAGGGGTTAAAGTGCAGCACGCAGGTTTTGGGAACCCCACCCGCGCTGGACACGCGGTTTTTCACCGCGGTGATGGTGCGCCCGGAGCCCCACACATCGTCCACTACCAACAGGCGCCGTCCGCGCAGCAGGCTTTCATCGGGAAACTGGATAAACTTCGGCCAGGCCATGAAGCGCGCCTTGTCCATTTGCTTTTCGGATTCCATCTCGAAGGGGAAATCTACCGCCGCGGTGAGCAGCGAAGAGATGTTCAGCGCCTCGGCCAGCAGCCCGCCTGGAATGACCCCGCCGCGGGTGATGATGATCATCGCGTCAAATTCGCCGTCAATTTGCGGGACCAGATGGTCAATCAAACCGTCCACATCGTTCCAGGTCAGTACTTCTCGCCGCATGTCCGCCGTCCTTCCTTAATCTCCAGCGCCCAGTCATCCGCTGCCAACTTTTGATCCAATAAGCCCCCCCTCGAAGATTAATTATAGCAGGTTCTCGGCGTGTGCCAATAAAATGGCCGCGCGGACGAGAAAAACCGCGCGGCCTCGATGGATTGAATTTTCGCAGCGGCGGCTCAGCGGCCGGGGTAGCCCGCCAGCTCCACCGCGTCAATCTCGTTCCAGCCCAGGCCCAGCACGGATTGATCCACGGTGATGCGCACCCCGCTCACCAGATACTCCGTCTTCCGCAGGCTGAGGCTCATCTCATCCGGGCAAAAATCCAAAGCCGCGGGGGTTTCGGTGAAAATGGTCTTGCGCTGGCCTTTGGTGTCAATCAGCTCCACCTTGACCACCTGGGAGGGGTTGTAGGTCTGGTGGATGATCACCTCGGTAGCGTACACCGGCACATCGTAATACACCTCCAGCCATTCCACCGAATCCATGCCCATCGAAGCCCAGGCGGTGGTCTGGTCGCCGCATTCGGCGGTGTCGGGCGCGCCCGCGGCCTGCATGGCGCTCCAGGCGGGGCTGCCAAATTCTGAGCTGGCCTTGGCCGAGCTGGCCCACTGGCGCATCAGCCCGGAGGAATCCACACGGGGTTCCTGGGCGGCCGGCCGGGTGGGGGCGGGTTCGGCGGGTTCTTCCGGCGCGGCGGGTTCGGCGGGAATTTCCAGCTCGCCCATCGCCTCCGGGTTGGCCTCAAAAAACTCCACCGAAGCCAGCACATCCTTAAAAATCGGCTCCAATTCGCCTTTCCAGCGATCTTTGGGAGCGATGCCCAGCATGGTGAACTGCTGCAAGGGCGTCACCATCACCACCACCATGCGCCCGGCGATGGTCTGACCGTTGTACTCCCCGCTGATCTCCGCGCTCAGCCCCTCCAGGCCGTCCACCTTGATCTTTTGGGCCTTACCCACCTGCATGCCCCCCGAATCGGCCTTGACCTTTTCCATCAGCTGCTCGTTGGTGCTCTCCTCGGTGTTCATCCCGCCCACCACCATCAGCCCTGGGCCAGCATCGGGGGTGGCGTCCGGCGCGGTCATGTTGAGGATGCCGATCGCCTCTTGAAAATTGTAGCCGGGGGCCTTGCGCAGCGAAAAGCCGCCCGCCTCGTTGCGGAATTCCTCGCCCAGCTCGCCCCCGCCGGACTGCACCTCAGCCGCTTCGCTGTTATTCTCCTCCACCTCTTTGGGCTTGGACCCAAAGCTGCACGCCAGCGTGACCGCCGCCAGCACCAACACCGCCCACAGAATCCGTCCCGTTCGCTTCATGTCTCTCTCCTCGCCTGGTATGCCTGACCGTACTCGCCAACCGCATCCCCACTCTGCACCAATATCCGCGCTGCCGGTAAACAGGGCGCCGCCCCGCCCAAAAAGCAAGCCAAATCCCCCGCTGAGAGAGCCTGTAATGCAATCATTATAACCAACTGCTCCCCAGAAACAAACCATTCTGGGGCTATAATGGGGCTATCTTAACCACGGAGAGAGCCTGCACCCATGCCCGCTGAACACCCCTTGTTAGCCCACCTGCTGAACCACCGCCCCGCCGGTTTAAGCCTGCCCGCCGAACTGGTCGTGCCGGATTACGCCGGATCCTCGCTGGCCAATCTGCCCGCCAGCATCTGCCGCTGTTTGGGGGTGGACCCGCTGGGTCAGCCGCTGCACCCCGCCTGGGAACAGGCCCTGGGGGGGCCCTACCAACAGGTGCTGCTCTTCGTGTTGGACGGCCTGGGCTGGGACTGGCTGCACCGCTATTGGGATGACAACCCCAGCGGCCCCTGGGATGACCTGCTGCGCGGCGGCACGCTGCTGCCCCTCACCAGCGTGGTGCCCAGCACCACCGCCACCGCCCTCACCAGCCTGTGGACGGGGGTTCCGGCGGCCAGCCACGGCCTGGCGGGCTACGAAATGTGGCTGAAAGAGTACGGAACCATCGCCAACATGATCAACTACGCCCCCGCCAACGCCCGCGGGGATGTGGGCGGGCTGCGCCGCTCCGGCTTCGTCCCCGAAGATTTTCTGCCTGTGCCCACCCTGGGGACGCACCTGGCCGCCCACGGGGTGACCGTCAGCGCCAGTTTGCCCCTCCCGATCGCCAATTCCAGCCTGTCGGCCATGCACCAGCCCAACGTGCACTCGCAGCCGGTGCGCACCCTCTCGGACCTGTGGGTCAGCCTGCCGCGCCGCCTGCAAGCCCCCGCCCCCAGCTACACCTACCTGTACTGGTCCACCCTGGACGAATTGAGCCACGTGTACGGACCTGAGGATGAGCGCGTGGCCCTGGAATTTGAGCTGTTCGGTTTGCAGCTCTGGCGCTTCCTCAACGAGCTGCGCCGAGCATCCCACGGCGAGACCCTCGTCCTGCTCAGCGCCGACCACGGCCTGATCGCCACCCCCAAAGACGAGCAGTACGACCTGCGCCGCCAGCCGGAGCTGCTGAACTGCCTGACCCTGCAGCCCACCTGCGAAAGCCGCCTGCCCGTGCTGCACCTGCGCCCCGGGCGTGAAGACGCCTTCCGGCGCATGGTGGAACGCGAATGGCCGGGGCAGTTCACCCTGCTGCCCTCCGCCCAGGCCCTGCAGAGCGGCCTGTTCGGGCCCCCGCCCTTCCACCCGGCCCTCGACAGCCGCCTGGGTGATTGCATCGCCGTGCCCCACGGGGCGGCCTATTGGTGGTGGGCCAATCGCGAAAATCACCTGCTGGGCCGGCACGGCGGCCTCTCGCGCGCCGAAATGCTCGTGCCCCTGGCCGCCTGGGTGGTTTAAATCTCAAGAATTAAAAAACCGCAGGCCGCTCCTCTTCGAGCGGCCTGCGGATGGTTGAACCGGGGGAAAGCTTACACGGCCTGAGCCGTCACCGGCACAGGGGACAGGCGCTGCTTGCGCCAGTTCTGATAGACCAGCACCAGCGCGCCCAGGCCCACCAGGGTGGCCGCCGCACCGATGACCCAGCCCAAGAAGGGGATGGCGCGCAGCAGGACGTAGATCACCACACCGGCGGTCATGGCCCAGTAGGGGCGGCCGCTGGCCAGGGGCGCCAGTTTGCCCATCACCCAATTGCCCACCAGGTAGGCCACCACCAGCTTGCTGCCGTAGCTGACCAGCAGGGTGAAGAGGGCAAACGCCACCGCCAGGCTGGAGAAGCCGATACCGAAGACGGTGCGGCTGAGCGCGCCCAGCGTGACCACGGCGAAGAAAATGCCCACCGCCAGGATGGCCAGCACCGCCAGACCCGCGCCCACATACCCCACCAGCCAGGTCAGCAGCCCATAGCCCGCCGCGTGGCCGGGTTTGGCCTGGGTCTGCTCCTCGCTGCCCGTCACCACGCGCGGCACAAACCGCACTGCCAGCAAGCCCAGCAGCAGCAGCGTCAGCAGGTTGCGCACCACGCCCAGCAGCCAGCGCAGGAAGGCGTTGAAGAAATTGGCTCCCGTGCGCGGAGCGTTTACCGGCGCGGCGGGTTCTTTTTGGTTGGGGACGGGCGTGCGGTAGACCACACCGCCCTGGGCCGCGGATTCAACCCCCGCCGCCGGCAGGCCGCTGGTGTAGGTCAGCTTGCCTCCGATTTCGGCTTTGGGGCCCATGCGCAGACCCGGCTGCAGCGCGGGGGGAAGCTGGGGCGCGCCCGGGTAGGCGAAATAGGGGCCCATCTGCGGCGCAGGGTCGCCGGCTTTGCTGTCGCCCAAATCCACCACCGCGTCCCCGCCGACCTTACCAGTCAGCTCCACCGCGGCCGCGGCGATGCCCACGTTCATGGCCACATCCCCGGCCAGTTTCGTCTGATAGGCGGCGCTGTACACGCTGCGCCCCACCGTGGAATTTGGAGCCGCTTCCAGGGCGTAGCCGCCGTAATACAGGTTGCGCGCAATGGCTGCGCCTTCCCCCACGGCCAACGTGGCGCTGCCCACGGCCACGCTGCCTCCAACCTTTCCATGCACCTCCACACTGGCGGCGCCGCCAAACAGGTTGCCGTCCACCACGGCCTCCTCCGAAACGACGACGCGGTTGCCAAAGGCGAACACGTCCCCGTTGACGGTGCCGTTGATGGTGATGGTGTTGCCGCTGGCCACCAGCATACCCTTGACCGTGCCGTCCATGCGCACCGCGTCACCGCTGAGGAAGACGTCGTCATCCACCACCTCGCCGGCCTCAATCACGCCGTCGGGGTCCATCACCGCCGCCTGCACGGGGCGGGCGCTGCCAAAGGCCAGCGTCACCACCAGCGCAGCGATAAAAGCCAGGTTAAACCAAAGGGGTCGAGCTATTTTAGACATGGGAATCTCTCCTGAAGATCACAATGAAAACCTGTACTACATACGAAAAATCCACGCAGAAGTTGCGTGGATGGGAGAAAGCGGTAAATTGCGCGAAGCGGGTGGGTTACTTACCTGTGCTCTTTGCGCGAGATGGTGGTCAGCGTGCCCACCACCACGATCAGCACCAAAATGACCCCGGCAAACACCACCCCATCCGTCTGGTTGTGATTTTCCAGCCATTCCTCCGGCAGCGAGGTGGGCGTGCGGGTGGCCCGCGGTTGAGAAGGGCGCTGCGCTATCTCACTTTGCAGGATGGGGTTAGCAGCCTCTGCCGCGGGCACCGCCGGCCGCGGATCCATAGAAACCGAGATGGTGAAGACCAGCAGCAAAGCCGCCACCGCCATCACCGGCGGGGTCATCCATCCGGGCAGACGCCTAAAGATGCGGTTCAGAAAGGAGCGAAAAGGACTCATGGGCTTTGTGTCTCCCGCAGCCGTTCCGCGGCGGCTTCCGCGGCTTGAAGGGGGTCGCTTTGACTCTTGATCACTTGCAGCACAGCCTCCTGCAGCACCGGGCCAATGCTGGCGACCAAATCATTGGCGGGGCGGGTTTCGGCAGAAAGGGCCGCCTGATTGAGCATGGACTGCAGGCTCTGGTTGTTCCAGGCCGCCAACGCGCTGGGGCGGGTGGGTAAATAACCGGCCGCCGCGCTCCACTCTTGTTGAAATTCACTGGCCGTCAAAAATTCCGCCAGGCGCACGGCCATTTCGCGCCGTTCGGGGTGCGGGTCGGGCATGGCCCACAGCCAGCCGGTGGCCAGGGTGTAGGCGTGGTCGCCCAGGCTGGGCAGCTGCGCGGCGGCGGTGTCCACCGGCAGCTCCGCCAGATAGCGCGAGCTCCAGGTGACCACCCAGGTGCCGCGCGGTTCGCGGTAGCCCTGCCAGGCCTGCCCGTCGGTTTGAAACTGCCCCAACCAGTAGGGAAAGGCCCCCTGCTGGGCGCCCTCGGCGTACAGCGAGAAGACCTGCGCCAGCCGCACCGGGTCCAGCGCAGGGCGGCCCAGCTCGTCTTCCAACGGCCCATCCAGCGAGCGGTACAGCGCCAGGGTCATCAGGGCCTGCGGATCGCCCGCGGGGAAGATCAGCGGCTGGCCGCGGCTCATCACGTCATCCCAGGTCTGCACCGGCGCGCTGCCCACCTTTTCCGCACGGTACAGCAGCAGCAAAGCGTCTCCGGCGAAGGGCAGGCCAAACAGGCTCCCGTCCAGCGAGGCCAGTTGGGCGGCGTAGGCAAACCAATCCGGCTCATCCATCACCGCCGTCAGGTCGTCCAGCGGGAACACCAGCCCCTTCAGCGCGGCGGTTTCCAGGTCGGTGCGCGAGAGCAGCACCAGCGAGGGCAAAGCCTCCGGCGCGGCCAGGGTGGCCGCCGAAAGCGATTCCAGCAAGCCGCCGGGGCCGTTGGGGGCCTTAACGCGGATTTTCACCTGAACGCCCGGGTTTTGATCTTCAAAGGCGCGGATGCGCGCCAGAAGCACATCCGCCCCGCGCACCTGCCCCCGCGGGTCAAAGCCCGGCGGCACCCACACCGTCAGAATCTGCGTGCTGACGGCCGTGGGCGCGGGCGAAGGGCTTAACTGGGGGGTGGGGCTCTGGGCGGGCGGGGCGGCGGTGGGCTGCGGCGTGGGGGTGAACAGGCTTACCGCCGGTTGGCAGGCCGACAGCAGCAGCGCTGCCGCACTCAGCAGCCACAGGGATTTCAAGGCGCGCCTTCCCCACCCCGCACCCTTGCGGCGCGCGGCCGTACGTGGGGAAGGCGCTGCCAATCGGTTCATTTCAAAACGATGGGGTGCGCCAGCAGTTCCACAATCAGGCGCACGGCGTTCTGCACATCGCGGTAGTCCACCATCTCGGACGGCGAGTGAATGTAGCGGCAGGGGATGGAGACGCAGCTGGCCGGAACGCCCGCGCGCGCCATCTGAATGGCGGTGGCGTCAGTCGTGCCGCCTTCGAGAATTTCCAGCTGGTAAGGCAGCTTGGCTTTTTCGGCGGTCTTGACCATCAGATCCACCAGGCGCGGGTCAGAGAGCATGCGCCCATCGCGCACCTTAATCGCCGGGCCGTTGCCCAGGGCCACTTCCATGAAGCCGGATTTGGGCGTGTCACCCGTGCCGGTCACATCCACCGAGATGCCGATTTCGGGATCCACGCCGTAAGCGGCGGTGGTGGCCCCGCGCAGGCCGACTTCTTCCTGCACGCTGAACACGAAGTAGACTTCGTGATCGGTCTTTTTGAGGGCGCGCAGGGCTTCAATCTGCACCGCGCAGGCGATACGGTCGTCCATGGATTTGGCCACAATCTTGTCGCCCAAATCCAGGAAAGGCCGCGTAAAACCAGCGATATCGCCCACCTTCACCGGGCAGTCCGCGCGGCTGGTGGCGCCCACATCAATGAAAAGCTGGTCGAAGGTCGGCTGGCGGTCGGGGCTTTCCGGCCGTTCCATGCCGATCACGCCCTGCACACCGGTAATGAAGTGCACGCGGCCGCCCACGCAGGTGTGGGGGCGCACGCCGCCGATGGTGGTGAAGCGCACGAAACCCTTCTCATCAATGTGGGTGGCCATCACGCCGATTTCGTCCATGTGGGCCGAGAACATCACCCGCACGCCGTTGGGGCCTTTTTTGCCCTTGCGCACAATCAAATTGCCCAGCGCATCCACCCGCACTTCGTCCGCCAGCGGTTCCACTTCCGCGCGGATCAGGTCGCGCACAGTGCCTTCGTAGCCCGAAGGGCTGATCGTCTCGACCAATTTTTGAATGAGGTTCTTCATACAGGTCTCCTGAAATCGTAGAAAAATTCTTAGCGACGGTGGCTTTCCATCCAGCCTACGGCGAAATCCACCATCGGGCGTTGGCGAAGGAGGGACGTCTGGGCCAAGCCCACCCGCCCCGTAAAGGCATCCCCCGGCGCAGGGATGTACTCCGCGCCCAGGGCTGCGAAATCGTCACTGTCCCACTCGTAATCTTCAAAAGTCACCCAGCACCGCTCCCCATCTGCCAAAACGGGCGCACCCTGCTGAATCCGCTGCGGGTTGGTCAGCCGGGCGCGCACCTCAGCCAGGTGCAGCGAGGTGTTGGTGTTGTGATCGGTGCCCAAGAAGAGCACCCACCCATCCAGGGCATATAGGCGCGCCAGGGGGGATTCTTCGCCCAGGGCGGGGGTCAGCGCGTGATCGCGGGTCAGTTCACCGGCCCGCGGCCCGCGCGCCGCAAAGGATAGCTGGGGGTGCTGGCTGCGCAGCGTGCCCGCCTGGCGCCGGAAGGTCTCGGCGATCACGCCCATGCCGCGGGTGGGGGTCAAATCGGTCTGAAAGGCGGGGGCCTCCGCGCGGATCACCGGCCACCAATCTTCGGGGACGGGTGGGTGACACCAATGCGAGGGCTCGGATAAATCGCCGGAATGGGCCGGCATCATCAGCGTGCCTTCTGCGCCCAGGGCGTCTTCCAGGGCCAAAATCACCGCCGCAGGGCCGCCCGCCACCCAGCCCAAACGGCTGAGCGAGGCGTGCACCAGCAGGGTCATGCCCGCGCGCACCCCCAGGCCCTCCAGGTCACGGCGCAGCGAAGCGCGCGTGATGGGGCCTTGAGCGGTTTGGAGAATGGCTTCTTGCTCGCCCATGCGGTTCCGATCAGCGCCGCTCGTCCGCCAGCAGGCGGTCGTCCAGGCGCATCAAAGCCGCAAACACCAAGGCCAGCGTATTCTGCCAGTCCGACAGGCGCGCCAGGCCGATAGCGGTGTGCGCATAGCGCCCCGGAACCGAGATGGACACGCTGGGAACGCCGCCGCGCACGCGGTGAATGGCGCCCGCGTCAGTTCCGCCGCCGCCGGGTTGGCGCAGCTGGTAGGGGATCCCCAGGGCGTCGCCGGTTTCAAACAGCCAGCGCAGCAGGCGCGGATCGCTCAGCGTGGCCCCGTCGGCCACGTAGATAGACGGGCCGGCGTCCAGGCGGGTGTTGTAGCGGGCGTTTTCGCTGCCGTCCCACACCGGCAAATCGTTGGCGGGGGTCGAATCGATCACCACGGCCAAATCGGGGTTAAAGGCATACGCCGCCACGCGCGCGCCGCGCAGGCCAATTTCTTCCTGCACGGTGAAAGCCGCCAGCAGTTCCACATGTTCGGGGGCGTGCTTCACCAGCTCAATCAAGGTAGCCACGCCCAGGCGGTCATCCAGGGCCTTGCCCATCAGGCTGGGGCCGGCCTGCTTGAAGCGCGTGGCAAAGGTGGCGCGGTCGCCCACGCGGGCCAAATCCGCCCCGCCCGGGCCCAGGTCAATGCGCAGTTGATCCATCGGGATCAAATTGCGGCGTTCTTCGGGGGTGGTAAAGTGGATCGGGCGCGCCCCAATCACCCCGGGCACGCGCTTTTTGCCCACCAAGACGGTCTTGCCCACCAGTTGACGCACGTCAATGCCGCCAATTTTCTCAAAAGAGAACAGGCCGCCTTCGTCTTTGTTGATCAGCATGAAGCCGATCTCATCCATGTGCGCGGCGATCATCACACGAACGGGGTTGGCGGTTTTGGCCTTGCGGGTCACCAGCACATTCCCCAGGGCGTCCACCTTCACCTCATCGGCGAAGGGTTTCACCGCTTCCAACACAATCGCGCGCACTTCGTTTTCTTCGCCCGATACCCCCACCGCGTTGGAGAGGCGCTCCAGCAGGGCAATTTGATCGGGGCCAATTTGGGGGATTTGAGCGCGAATTTCATCGTTGCTTGCCATAGCTCAGTCCTCCCACGTCAGTTTGGACATGAAATCGGGTTCCAGGCGCGAGATAAACTCGGCCATCAGCTGCCCGGTGCGGGTGATGTCCTTCAGGGCCACCACTTCCACCGGCGTGTGCATATAGCGCAGGGGGATGCTGATCACCATGGTGGGGATGCCCTCCGCCACCACCTGCATGGCGTAGCCGTCCGTGCCCGAATGCGAGGGCATCACGTCCATCAAAGTGGGGATATCGAGGCGGTCGGCCAGATCTTTAAAGGATTTATACAGGAAGGGGTGGATGTTGGGCCCGTAGCCCAGAGCCACGCCCTTGCCCATCGGGTGGGCGCGGTGATCGCCCGCGCCGGGGCCTTTGGCAAAGGTCACATCAATGGCCACCGCCAGATCGGGGCGAATGTCAAACGGCGAGGTGAAAGCGCCCAGGAGGGCTGTCTCTTCTTGAGCCGAGGCCACCGCGTACACATCCCAACTGTGCTGCATGTGTTGAAGCTCCTTCAGACAGTGGGTCAGGGCGGCCACAGAGGCGCGGTTATCCAGCGAATGTCCGGCCAGAGCGTCCCCGGCCAAATCCAGGGGTTCCTGGGCAAAGGAGATCAAATCGCCCACGCGCACCATCTTCTTCACGTCGTCGGGCAGTAAACCGGTATCCACAAACAGGTACTCCATGTCCACGGGTTTGCCCTGCAAACGGGCGGGCAGCAGCGCATCGGGGGGTGAAACCACCACCCCGGGCAGCGCCTCGCGCCCGTGCACCGTCACCGGCTGGCCGGGCAGAATGCGCGGATCCACGCCGCCGATCTGGGTGAAGCGCAGCAAGCCGCCGAGAATGCCGGTGACCATCAGGCCGATGGCGTCCATATGGGCAGAGAGCAAAATGCGCGGGCGAGGTGCTGCGCCCGAGCCGCGTCGTAAGGCGTGCAGGCTGCCAACCTTACTGGTGGTGATTTCATCCACCAGCGGTTTCCAGACAGCCGCAATGGCCTCACGAGCCGGACCTTCATAACCTGACAGGCCCGGTAGGGAAAGCAGTTCTTTGAGGAAGGGGGTCAGTTCTTGGGTCATATCGGTTGGGGGAAAACTAGGGGTTTGTTGTAGCCGTCGGGGTTTCAGTCTCCGGCGGCGGGGGGATGGTTGGGGTCGCCGATGGCGGCGCAAGGGTAGGAACCTGGGTTTCGGTGGGGGTGGGGGTGATCGTCCGCGTGGGGGTGTTGAAGGGGGTGAACGTCAGCGAAGGCGTCCAGGTCTGCGTGATGGTCGGGGTGATCGTCATCGTGTTCGTAGTGAACACAAACGGCGTTTTGCTGGGCTGCGCCGTGGAGGTCGCCGCCGCCGGGGTCAGAGTCACAGACGCGGTCAGCGTGGGCGTGGCTGTGGGAACCCGCCGGGTGGCGTCGGTCAATGACAGCACCACAAACCCCAGGCAGTAACAAACCAGCGACCCCAGAATGACAGCGATCAGTATCGAGCGAATGCGAGCAGTACGGCTCCCCGAAGCGAGCATCCAAGTTCTCCTTGTACCTCATGATAACACCACCCCAAAGCGAAGGCAAGGGACGCACCCTGCCCGACCGCGGGGGCAGGTTTACCGCCCGTCGTCGGCTTTGGCGTTGGCCTGATTCATTTCCTGGCGCACGGTGTAATACAGATTTTCCGCCTTGAGCTCGGTCAGCGAGTAACAGGCCGCGTTTAAATGTTCGGCCAGGGTTTGCGCCAGGCCCTGATCAAAGGCCTGATGTTCCATATTAATCACCACGCTGTGAATGTGTTCCATGGCGATCAGCTCGGCCACGCGGTTGGATTCTTCCTGCGGCGGCAGATGTCCCATCGAAACGTTGCCCGCCCCATCGGTGAGCACCAGCAGCAGCGGCATCACATCCGGGTGGAAGAGCTTTTCGCGCCGCAGCACATCATGGGCCAGCTGCAGCCCGGCAGAAAGCGGGGTTTTGCCGCCGATGGGGATATCGCGCAGGGCGCGCTGCGCCAGCTGCACCGAGTTGGTGGGCGGCAGCACCAGCGTGGCGCGGTCTTTTTGGAAAACGATCAGTCCCACGCGGTCGCGGCGCTGGTAGGCGTCGGTCAGCAAAGAGAGGATGGCCCCCTTGGTAGCGGCCATGCGCTCGGCCACCGCCATCGACCAGGAGGCGTCCACCAGGAAGAGCACCAGGTTGGCCATGCGCCGCACGCGCACTTTTTTCATTAAATCCGCATGCTGAATAGCAAACGCCACCTGCTGCCGCTGTTCGGCGCGCCGAATTTGAAACGGCGCGGCCGTGCGGATGGTGGCGTCAAAAGCGATATCGGTGGTGTCCCCATTGGCGGGGCGGGCCTGCACATAGCGACCGCGCTTGCGCTCGGTGTGCGTGCGCGAGCGCCGCCCGGCGTGGCTGCGCACCATCTTGTCCAGGGGGGTATCCAGGCGGCGGGGGTCAAACACCTCGCCAGTTTTTACTTTTTGGCCGCCGTCCCACCAATAGGCGTTGCGGTCGTCAAACGGGTTCTTTTCCGAAGGCTCAACCCGCCCCTGCTCACTCAGTTCCTCTTCCTGACCGTCGCTTAACTTTTTTTTTGCGAGGTGGATTCCTCGCTCTTCTCTTCTGACGGCTCCGAAGGTGTGCCGGCGCTGCTGGAACCTTGCAATTGCTCGATGCGCTCGTGCAGTTCTTCCATGCTCATTTCCGACTGCGAGAACGGGCCGCGTTTCAGGCGGTGAGGCAGAGCCAGCTCGGCGCCGATGGCGATATCGCGGTCGGTGATCATGGTGCGCCCTTCAAAAGCGGCCTGGGCGCGCGCCGCCTTCAGAATCACCAGGTCAGCGCGGTGACCTTCCACATTTAAGGAAGCCGTCAACGAGGCGATGGAGAGCAGGTCGCGCTTGGTAAAGCCCACCTGATCCACCAGCCCGCGCGCCGCCTCAATCTGGTGCGACAGGTCAATTTCACGCGGCATCCAATGATCGCGAAAGGCCTGGGCGTTGTTTTCGTAGGCCAGGTTTTGTTCCATAATCTGCACCCGCTCGCGGGCGCTGCGAATGCCGAAAATATCCACCGAAAAGGCAAAGCGGTCCAAAAGCTGCGGGCGCAGATCGCCTTCTTCCGGGTTCATCGTGCCCACCAGGATGAAGCGCGCCGGGTGCGAGAAGGAAATGCCTTCGCGCTCCACGATGTTCATGCCCATCGCCGCCGAATCCAGCAGCACATCCACCACATGATCGTCCAGCAGGTTGACTTCGTCAATGTACAGCAAACCGCGGTTGGCTGCTGCCAAAACCCCAGGCTCAAAGGCGCGCTCGCCCTTCTTGATAGCCTTTTCAATGTCCAACGTTCCCACCACGCGGTCTTCGGTGGCGGAAACGGGCAAGTTAATGAAGGGGGTGGGGCGCTCTGCGGTGGGCAGTTCCTCACCGCGCCCTACGCGCTCGCGGCATTCCGTACACCAGGCGTCCGGCTTGGCCGGGTCGCAGCCAAAGCGGCAGTCGCTGACCACATGCACATTCGGCAGCAGAGCCGCCAAAGCGCGCGCCGCCGTGGATTTGGCCGTGCCGCGCTCGCCGCGGATTAACACACCGCCGATGCGCGGGTCCACTGCGTTTAATACCAGGGCGCGCTTCATGCGTTCCTGGCCAACAATCGCGGTAAATGGATAGATCACGGGCATAGGGCATTGTCCTCAATTCAGGTTCGTTAGAAGTTTACCACCACACCCCACCGCTCGCAACCTTAAGGGCAGCTTACAAGCCTGCAAAGTGCATGACTTTTATCCTGTTATTGCTCGATAAACGAACCGACTCCGCGGCGCTGTGTTGATCGCCTTATGCGGCGCGGGTATAATCAATGCAGCCTGATCCTATTTTTGTGTGGGAGTGACACATGGAGCGCAAAATTCGCGTTTTAATCGCCAAACCTGGCCTGGATGGACATGACCGCGGGGCCAAGGTAGTGGCCCGCGCCCTGCGCGACGCTGGCATGGAAGTGATCTACACCGGCCTTCGCCAGACCCCCGAAATGATCGCCGAAGCCGCTTTGCAGGAAGATGTGGATGTGGTCGGCATTTCCATCCTCTCCGGCGCGCACATGACCCTGGTGCCGCGCGTGGTGGAACTGCTGCGCGCCAACGGGCAAAATAACGTGCGTGTGTTCGTGGGCGGGATCATCCCCGAAAATGACGCCGCCGCCCTGCTGGAAAAAGGCGTGGCCGCCGTGTACGGCCCGGGTTCTGCCACCAGCCAAATTGTCAAAGATATTCAGGACGCCCTGATCGGGGCAGCTGCATAAATCACCTCATGTCCCTCGTAGAAGCTCTTTTGGCAGGCGAGCGGCTGGCATTGGCTCGCCTGCTTTCGCAAGTGGAAAATGACACCCCCGCCGGACGGGCCGGGCTGGACGCGCTGTATGCGCACACCGGCCGCGCCCACCTGGTGGGCATCACCGGCTCCCCCGGAACCGGCAAATCCTCCCTGGTGAACCAGTTAGCCCTGGCCCTGCGCCGCCCGCCCGAAGGCACGCCCCCCCTGCGGGTGGCCATTGTAGCCGTGGACCCCTCCAGCCCGTTCAGCGGCGGGGCTTTGCTGGGCGACCGCGTGCGCATGCGCGACCTGAGCGGCGACCCAGGCGTGTTCATCCGTTCGATGGCCTCGCGCGGCGCGTTGGGCGGGCTGGCGCGCGCCACCGCCGCCGCCGTGCAGGTGTTGGACGCCGCCGGTTTTGATATGATCCTCATCGAAACAGTCGGTGCGGGGCAGTCCGAGGTGGATATTGCCCGCCTGGCCCATACCACCCTGGTGGTAGAGGCCCCTGGCCTGGGGGACGATATTCAAGCGATTAAAGCCGGCATTTTGGAAATCGCCGACATCCTGGTGGTGAACAAAGCCGACCTGCCCGGCGCGGATAACACCGAACGCGCCCTGCGCATGATGCTGGAACTGGCCAACCCCGGGCGCGACCCGCACGAACATCAGGGCTGGCGGGTTCCCGTGCTGCGCACGGTGGCCGCCCAGGCTCAGGGCATCCCAGAGGTCATCGCCGCCGTCCAGCAGCACGCCCAGCACCTGCGCAGCAGCGGGGAATGGCACAGCCGCGACCGCGCCCGCCTGACCCACGAATTGGAAGACCGCCTGCGCAGCACCCTGGCCGAAGAATTTCACCGGCGCCTGCCCGCAGCGGACTACGAAGCCGCCGTTGAAGCCCTGCTCCAACGCCAGCTTTCCCCCAGCCAGGCGGTGGAAAAATTGCTGCGCCAGGCCGACCCGGCCCGCAGCCCCCAAAGCGGATCTTCAAATGGATGAAAATTGCACCTCGTTTCGGGGCATCCATGCGTTAAAATAAGAGAGTACTTATTGTGCTCATATCATGCTGAGGAGAAAAAACGTATGGAACGCACCCCTATCCACCGCCTGCGCGAGTTTATCGGCCAAAAAGTGACCGTTCAAGGCTGGCTGCAAACGCTGCGCGATCAGAAGAAAATGCAATTTCTCATTATCCGCGACCGCACCGGCTTGGTGCAGGTGGCTTTTTGGAAAGCGAATGATCCGGCCCTGGCCGAGCGCATTTCCACCCTCGGCACCGAAAGCGCGGTCACCATTACCGGCACGGTGATTGACAACGAAATTGTCAAACTGAACGGCCTGGAAATCCAACTGGAAAGCCTGGAGATCGTCAACGCCGCCGAAGCCCCCGTGCCCTTTGAGCCCTTTGGCGACAGCCTGCCCTCCATTGACTTCCGCCTGGACTGGCGCTATTTGGATCTGCGCCGCGCCGAAAACCTGCTGCTCTTCACCGTGCAGACCACCGTGGAACAGGCCATGCGCGAATACTGGCTGCAGCACGATTTCATGGAAATTCACTCGCCCAAGATCATGGGAACCCCTTCGGAATCGGGCGCGGAATTGTTTGAAGTGGCCTATTTCGAGCGCAAAGCCTATTTGGCCCAGTCGCCGCAGTTCTACAAGCAAATGGCCATGGCTGCCGGATTTGAGCGCGTGTTTGAAATCGGCCCGGTCTTCCGCGCCGACCCCTCCTTCACCTCCCGCCACATGACCGAATTCACCGGCGTGGATATGGAGATGTCCTGGATTGACTCGCACGAAGACGTGATGGCCTTCACCGAACGCTGGATCCAGTACGTCTATCAGGTGGTCAAAGACAAGCACGGTGACGAAATCCGCGAGAAACTGGGCGTGGAAATCAAGGTGCCCACTGTGCCCTTCCCGCGCATCAGCATGCACGACGCCTATGTCGTCCTCAAGCAGGTGGGCTATGCCCTGCCGCCCGAAAAGAAGGGCGACCTGGACCCCGGCGGCGAACGCGCCATGGCCGATTACGTCAAAAAGACCTACGACCATGATTTCTTCTTCCTGATTGACTGGCCCATCACCGTGCGTCCCTTCTACCACATGCGCCACGCCGACCGCCCCGATTTGACCAAGAGCTTCGACCTCATCGCTGGCGGCCTGGAAATTGCCACCGGCGCCCAGCGCGAACACCGCCCTGATATCTTGCTTCAGCAAGCCTTTGAAAAGGGCCTGCACCAGGAACCCATCCAGTTCTATCTGGACTTCTTCCGCTACGGCTGCCCCTCTCACGGCGGCTTTGGTCTGGGCCTCTCACGCTTCATGATGGTCATGCTGGGCATCAACAACATCCGCGAAACGGTGTACATCTTCCGCGGCCCCACCCGGCTGAACCCCTAGTAAGGGAAGGCTGCGATGATTTTTGGAGACCGCCTCCGGCTGCGTGCCATCGAACGCGAAGACATCCCGCGCTTTGTCACCTGGTTCAATGACCCGGACGTGCGCCACTACCTGGGCCACATCCTGCCCATGTCCGCCGCCCAGGAGACCAGCTGGTACGAAGGCATGATCACGCGCGACCCCTACGAGCGCCCGATGGCCATTGAAGTGCGCACCCCCGAAGGCTGGCAGATCATCGGCAACATCGGCCTGATGAATTTCAACTGGGTCAGCCGCCACGCCGAAGTGGGTCTGGTGATTGGCGAGAAAGAGTTTTGGAATCAAGGCTACGGCACAGAGGTGATGGGTTTAATGCTGCGCTTCGCCTTTCACACCCTGAACCTCAACCGTGTCTACTTGCGCGTGGATGCGCGCAACAAACGGGGTATCCGCGCCTATGAGAAAGCGGGCTATGTCCTCGAAGGCCGCCTGCGGCAAGATTGCTACCTCGATGGGGAATACGGCGACACGCTGCTCATGGGCGTTTTGAGATCGGAGTGGGCCGCTCAACGGCCCGTTGAATAAGGAGCAACCCCTATGCCTGTTTCTTTTGGGCGGCACGAGCGCATGATGTACGGAGATATCAAGCTGTACTCGGGAACTGCCTCTCCGGATCTGACCGCGCGCGTTGCCAACTACATCGGGCTGCCAGTCTGTGAACAGGATGTCATCTGTTTCCCCAACGACAACCTGTTCATCAAGCTGCATTCCAGTGTGCGCGGTCAGGACTGCTTCATCATTCAAACCACATCCCCGCCGGTTCACCGCAATTTGATGGAACTGCTCATCACCCTGCAAACCCTGCGTCTGGATTCCGCCGCGCGCGTCACGGCGGTGGTGCCCTACCTGTGCTACGCCCGCTCGGATAAGAAAGACCAGCCGCGCGTGCCCATCACCGCCCGCCTGGTGGCCGATATGATCGAAGTGGCCGGGGCCGATCGCTACATCACCCTCGACCTGCACGCTGGACAGATTCAGGGCTTCTTCTCCATCCCTGGCGATGTGCTCACCGCCTTCCACATTCTGGTGGATTACCTGGCCTCCATCCAGCCGCGCATGCACAAGCCCGCCATCGTCACCGCTGATCTGGGCTTCGCCAAAAAAGCGCGCAACTTCGCCGCCGGTCTGCATGTGCCCATGGCCTTCATCGAAAAACGGCGCGTGGCCAATGATTCCAAGGCCCAGGCCCTCAATCTGGTGGGCGATGTCTTTGAACGCGATGTGATCATCGTGGACGACGAAGTCGATTCCGGCGGCTCCATCACCCAGGCGGTCAACCTGGTGAAACAGTACGGCGCGCGCGATGTGTATGTGGTCTTTGTTCACCCCATGCTCTCGCTCAACGCGTCTGAACGGTTGGCGGCGCTGCCCGTGCGCGAATTCATCACCACCGACACCATCCCCATCCCGCCCGAAAAGGCCGTCCACTTCGGCAACCGCCTGCGCGTACTCTCCGTGGCCTCGCTGTTGGGCGAAGTCATCCTGCGCGCCAACGCTGGCCGCAGCGTGGGCGAAATGTTCAACGAATAGTACCCTCCCTCCGGCGGAAGGTTGCCCTTCCGCCGGAGGTTTAACATAAGCCGCTCCTATGCCCGAACTGCCCGAAGTTGAAACCATAGCGCGAGCCCTGCGCGAAGGCGGACGCGGGGGGGTGCCCATCCCAGGGCGCCGGATTGAACGCGCCGAGCTGCTTTGGCCGGGCTGCCTGGCCACACCCACCGCCGAGTTCCAACACCTGCTCCCCGGCCAAACCGTGGAGGCGGTGGAACGGCGCGGCAAATTCCTCATCCTGCGTCTGAACACCCACGCCCTGCTCATCCACCTGCGCATGAGCGGGGATGTGCGCGTGGAGGCGGCCGGCCAGCCGCTGCAAAAGCACGACCGGGCTGCCTTCCACTTCGCCGACGGTCTGCATCTGGCCTTCAACGATGCGCGTAAATTTGGCCGCCTGTGGTTCACCCCACTCCCGCAGAACATCACCGCCCATTTGGGGCCGGAACCTTTTGATGAAGCCCTCACTCCCAGCGCCTTTCACCAGCGCCTGAGCACCCGTCAGCGGCAGCTGAAACCCCTGCTGCTGGATCAAAGCTTTTTGGCGGGCATGGGCAACATCTACACCGACGAAGCCCTCCACCGCGCCGGGCTGCATCCCTTGTGCCGCTCGGATGCGCTCCAACCCCAGCACAGTGCCCGCCTGCTGGATTCGATTCGCGCCGTGCTCAGCGACGGCATCCAGCGCAACGGAGCCAGCATCGATTGGGTTTACCGCGGCGGCGATTTTCAGAACAACTTTCGCGCCTACCAGCGCACCGGCCAGCCCTGCCCGGTGTGCGCAACCCCCATCCAGCGCCTGGTCGTCGGTCAGCGCGGCACGCACATTTGCCCGCGCTGCCAGCCCCTGGAACCGCATTAGGAGGCTGCCATGTCCTCTTTACTCAGCGAACTCCTGCTCGCCTTTTTGTTTGTCACCGTGGGTTTCATCGGCGGGGCCGCCGTGGTGATGTTCTGGAACGAACGCAGAAACCCCACCCCCAGCGACTCGCCCCCCGTGCGCTCGGCCGCCTCCGCCCCAAACACCCAGCCCACCGCCGGACAGCCTGCGGTGGAGCCAGCCGCCCCCAGCCCCGCCGCGAATGCGGCTGCGCCGCGCGGGGTGCGCCTGTGGGTGGATGCGGAGTACGGCTTAGAGGTGGAGCTGCACGGCCAGCCGTGCGACTCGGCTCAAAGCCTGCGCCTGGAAGACCGCCAGTTTATGACCGCCCTGGCCGGTGAATGGCTGCGCTGGTTGGGTGCCCCCGCGCCCACTGCCCCCGCGCCCGCTTCCGCGCCGCCCGCCGCCCCCATGCCTGCCCCGCTGCCCGCGGCCCCCGCTGCCTCTGCTGCCCCTGCTGCGGCCGAACCCGCCAAACCCAGCCTGTCGCTCAACCCGCTTAAGGGGCTGATGCCCGCCAAGAAGCCCGCCGAGCCGGAGGTGAAAGCCGCCCCCGCCAGCATCGCCGGACAAATTGACGAGATTTTGCAGGAAATTCTGGAAAAAGCCCCCGAAGGCACGCCCGCGGTGCGGCTAATGGATGACCCGCGCGAGGGCGTGGTGGTGTGGGTGGGCGCCCAGAAATTCCTGGGCGTGGATACCATCACCGATCCCCTGGCGCGCAAGCTGGTGAAAACGGCTGTGGCCGAATGGGAGCGCCGCAACAGCGGGGTGAAGTCTTAGCCCGATCGTGCGGCCGGCTGTCTTTGGTTGAGCAGCATCTCAAATAGGAGGCGCAATGGCCAGTGTTGAGGAACGGCTCAAGATTTTGACCATGATTCAGGAAGGCAAACTGACCCCAGAAGAGGGCATCAAGCTCCTGGAAACCCTGGAGACGGTCACCGCCCCCGCGCGCCCTGGGCCGCTGCCCCCCGCCGCGCCGCCCCCCGCCGCGCGCGGAGCTGCGCGCTGGCTGCGCGTGCGCATCACCGATACCGACACCGGCAAGGTGCGCGTCAATATCCGCCTGCCCATCAGCGTGGTCAGCGCAGGCATGAAAATGGGCGCGCGCTTCTCACCCGAAGTGCAGGGCCTGGATATGGACGCTCTTCAGCAATTCATCCAATCCGGCGCCACCGGTCTGGTGGCCGATGTGTACGACGACGAAGACGGCGAACACGTGGAAGTGTTCGTCGAGTAATCCCCCTACCTTTTTCCGCGTCCTCCAGCGAAAACCTTCCGGCTCAGGCTTCTTCGACGCGCTCAATGTCGGGGAAGAACTGGCGAATGGTGCCTTCCACCCAGCCGTGCAGCGTGGTGGGCGAAAGCGGGCAGTCCTCACACGCCCCGCCCAAATGCACTTTCACCACCTTGCCGTCAAAATCCACCAGCTCCACCGTTCCCCCGTGGTAGTGCCCAATATAGGCGTCTAATTGCTCGATCAGCCCCGTCAACTGCTCGCGAGCCGAAAATTCAGGCAGTTTATCACTCATGGCGTCTCACCCTTTCCACAATCTCCGTTGGCGTCCAGGCCCTGCGTCAGCAGGCCCAGGATTTGCGCGTGCGTGGCACGCAGGCGCTCCGCAATCACCGTGGCCAAATGCTCCAACAGCACCGCCCCCGCCTGCGGATCCTGACAGCACAGGCTTTGCAGAGCGTCTGTGCTCAGGCAGTAGGCCGTGCTGTCCGTTTCTGCCACGGCCGCCGATGTGTAATTTTGGCGCTGCAAAGCAGCCGACCATCCAAACACGCCCCCCGGCGGCACATGGGTCACATCCAGCGGCGGCCCATCATACGGTTTATAGCGGATCACCACCTGTCCTTCCACCAAAATGTACAGACGGCTGGCCGCATGTCCCTGATCAAACACCACCTGTCCGGCGTGAAACCGTTCTTCGGTGAGTAAGGGTTGAATGCGGGCCAGCTGATCTCCGGTTAAATCTCGGAAGAAAGGAAGCTGTGCGATTCCCTGCCTTAACATTTCAACCATCTTAATCATAAGCGAAAACCGCTTCTAGTGGCAATCCTCCTGATTGCGCGGACAAAGCTCACGCTGCCCCATCCCCCTAAAAACCCGCAAAAAGGACGTTCTGCAGCGCGCTCCCCGGCCCGAAAAGCCCGCACCGGGCACTTTTCGCGTATAATCAGGCCTATATGCCCTCCCCAACCTCGCCCACAACTTCCGTTGCCCGACAAATTGCCCGCTCCGCCAGCGTGATCGCGGTGGCGATGGTCGTGGGGCAGATCGTGGGTCTGGCCGCCAAATCTCTGGTCGGCTCCACCTTTGGCACCGGCCCAGAGAACGAGGCTTTTTTTGCCGCCAACCGCTTCTCCGAAATCATCTTTAACCTCATGGCGGGCGGGGCCTTAGGCTCGGCCTTCATCCCCACCTTCACCGGCCTGCTGGCCCATGAGGAGCGTTCCAGCGCCTGGAAACTGGCTTCGGGCATCGCCAACCTGTTGGTGATCTTGATGAGTGCGGCAGCGGCACTTTCGGCCGTCTTTGCCCCCCAGATCGTACGCTACCTGCTGGCCCCCGGCTTCGCCTCCATCAGCCCAGAAACCGAAGCCCTCACCGTCACCCTGCTGCGCATGCAGCTGCCCTCCGCGGTCATCTTCGGCCTGTCGGGTCTGGTGATGGGCATCCTCAACGCCCACCGCCGCTTTTTGCTGCCCGCCCTGGCCCCCGCCCTGTATCAGGTCGGGTGGATTCTGGGGGCCGTGCTTCTGGCGCCCCGCATGGGCATTACCGGCATGGCCTGGGGTGTGGTGATTGGGTCGCTGCTGCACCTGCTGGTGCAGCTTCCCGCCCTACCCGGCCTGCCCCAGGCGCGCTACACCCTTACCCTGGGGCGCGGCATGCCCCTGGTTGGGCAGGTCTTCCGCCTGATGGGTCCCCGCCTGGTCAGCGTGGCGGTGGTGCAGCTCAACTTCCTGCTCAACACCACCCTGGCCTCCCTGCAGCCCGCGGGCAGCCTGACGGGCATCAGCCTGGCCTTCCCGCTGATGATCATGCCGCAGGCGGCCATCGCCCAATCCGTAGCCATCGCTGCCCTGCCCACCTTCTCGGCCCAGGCCGCCACCGGGCAGCGCGCCGAAATGCGCGCTGCCCTGGCCGCCATTTTGCGCGGGGTGCTGCTGTTAGCCGTCCCCGCCAGCCTGGGTCTGGTGCTGCTGCGTCGCCCCATTGTGGCCCTGATTTACCAGCGCGGGGCCTTCACGGCCGCTTCCACCGAACTGGTGGCCTGGGCGCTGCTCTTTTACGGCCTGGGATTGGTGGGGCATTCCCTGGTGGAAATCGTCACCCGCGCTTTCTTCGCCCTGCAAGACACGCGCACCCCCACCCTGCTGACCAGCCTGGCGATGGTTTTCAACCTGATCTTCAGCCTGCTGTTTTCGCTGCTGTTCTCGCGCCTGGGCTGGATGCCGCACGGCGGTCTGGCCCTGGCCAACTCGCTGGCCACCGCCCTGGAAGCCGCCGGTCTGTTGGTGCTCATGCGCCGCCGCCTGGAAGGGCTGGATGGGGCGCGCTCCTGGCGCGCAGCGGCCCAGGCGGGTCTGGCCGCGCTGGGCATGGGGCTGACGCTGGCCCTCTGGCTGACGCTCACCGCCGGGGCGCCCCTCGTGGTGACGGCCCTGGGCGGGGTGGCCGTGGGCGCGGGCGTGTATTTTGCCGTGCTGCTGCTGCTGCGTGTGCCCGAAGCCCAATGGATCGTCAGCCTGGCAGCCCGCCGCCTGCGCTGAATTCACCCCCCAAAACATCCCCACCTCACTCATTTTTCGGGATAATTAACCCATCGGTTCGATTCACCAGGAGGGTTTTCTATGGGCATTCTGCGCACTGCCACCCCTGAAGACGCTGCCGACGGCGGGGGTCTGCTGTTGAGCAGTATGGGCGAGTTTGGCAATAAAATGTTCGGCGCAGGCAACGCCTTCCGCGCCCAGGCCAACCTCACGCGCCTGTTCGCCTACCCAGACGGACGCTTCAGCTACCGCCTGACCACCCTGTATGAAGAAGAGGGGCAAGTGGCCGGTTTGCTGTTGTGTTTCCCCGGCGCGGCCATGGAGGCCCTTTCCGCGCCGTTGGTGCGCCAGTTTCGTCAGGTTTACTCCGTGCGCGAACTGCTGCGCATGTTGTGGCTGGGGTGGCCGCTGGCCTTCACCGGGCAGGAAACCGCCAGCGATGAATTTTACATCGCCCATCTGGCTGTATCGCTCAATTTCCGGCGGCGGGGCATCGGCCAGGCCCTGCTGGATCATGCCGAGGTTCTGGCCCGCAAAGCCGGGCTGCGGCGCTGCTCGCTGAACGTGGATTTAGACAACGGCTCGGCCCGCCGCCTGTATGAACGTCAGGGCTACAGCCTGGTATCCACCCGCAAACTTTCGCCCGGCGTGGCGCGCAAGGTGGGCACCCCTGGGCAGGAGCGGCGGGTCAAGGTGCTGCCCCCGCTGGCTGCTGCGGCCCCCGCCGATCCCTCGCTCGCCCCGTCCCCTGAAGCCGGTGAAAGCCAAAATTGACCTTTGCCGCCAGCCCCCGCCTGCGGTACAATCGGGGACATTGGTTTTTTATCTTGCCTTTTGAGGAAAGAATGCCGCATCAACCGACTTTTTCGTATACCTCTCCCAAGCTGGAGAAACGTCCCGTGCCCCATAAAGGCGGCTACGGCCTGTTCGCCCTTCAGCCCATCGCGGCTGGAGAACTGTTGGCCATCTGGGGCGGTGAAATCCGCTCCGCCGAGCAAATCGCCAACCTGCCGCCCGAAGAACGCCATTACGGCATGCAGGTGGAAGAGGGCTTCTACCAGTGGTCGCTGGTCGAAGGGGAAACCGCGGATTTCTTCAACCACTCCTGCAACCCCAACGCCGGCCTGACGGGACAAATTGGTCTGGTAGCCATGCGCGAGATCGCGGTGGATGAAGAAGTGTGCTTTGACTACGCCATGGCCGACGGCAGCCCCGTGGATGAATTTGAATGCGGCTGCGGCGCGCCCAACTGCCGCAAGCACGTCACCGGCGATGATTGGATGCGCCTGGACCTGCAAACCCGCTACGCGGGCTATTTCTCCCCCTACCTCCAGCGCCGCATCCGCGAACTGCGCAAGAAACTGGGCCTGCCGGCCCTGCCCACCCGCCCCAATCAGGTCAAGTCCTGAAACGCGCAGCCGCCTCGTCTGAGGCGGCTGTTTTTTTTGGTTTGGGTTTGTGCCCCGCGCCAGATCACCCCTCCGCGCGCACAATCTCCAGCTCGCGAAAATCCACATCCAGTAAATTGGGCTGATCCAGGTGAATGGCCGCGGGTTTGCCGCGCGAATTAAGCGCAAAGGTCGCCAGCCCATCGGGAATATAGGGGTCGCGCCAGCGCAGCAGGAACGTGTCGTAATGCCAGTGCTCCAGATCCGCGGTGAAGGCCGGGGTATGGCTGAAGCGCAGCACCAGACGGCCGTCCTCCAGCGTCACGGGGATGTCCTCCACCATACGGTCGCGGTATTTTCCGGCGTAGGCCTCCAGCGCCAGGCTGGGCCGAGTGCCCGTCACGCGCGCGCTCAGCCGTTCCTGCTGGGCCTGGGCCGCGCGGGCCGCGGATTCGCGCCGCTCATCGGCAAAGACCTGCGCCCAATCCACCTCTCCGGCGGCGCCGAAAAAGGCATCTAACACCGCGCAGGTCACCCCGCGCACCACCCCGCGCGCTTCCTGATTGGACAGCGCCACAATCCCCAGATTTTCCTCAGGCACCAGGGTCAGCAAGGAACGCATCCCATCCACCCCGCCGGAATGGTGCACCAGCCTGCGCCCGCGGTAGGTCTGCAAACGCCAGCCCAGGGCGTAGGTATCCGGCCCGCTGAGGTGCTGCACAAAGGGCTGCGGGTCGCCGTTGCCCGGCATGAGGGTGTGCGGCGTCCACAATTCAGCCAGGGTCTCGGCCCGCAGCAGGCGCTGCCCCGCGAATTCCCCGCCGTTCAGGAACAGGCGCGCGTATTGGGCCAGGTCGTGGGCGCTGGTGTTCACCGAAGCCGCCGGGCCGCAGTTGTCATGATTGCGGTAAGGCACCGCCTGCACTGTGCCGCGGATGGAGGCGTGCGGCTGGGCCACGTTGTCACTGCGCAGCAGATCCGGCAGGCGCGTGCAGGTGCGCTGCATGCCCAAAGGCGCCAGCACCCGCCGCGCCAGAAAATCATCCCAGCTTTCCCCGCTCACCGCCCGAATAATTTCACCCGCGGCTACGTACATCACATTCTGATAAGCGTATTGGGTGCGAAAACCGGCGCTGGGCTTTAAAAAGCGCAGCCGCCGCACCACCTCTTCACGGCTGAAATCCGACCCGTACCAGATCGTCCCGCCGCTGACTTCCGGCAGGCCGCTGACGTGCGTCAGCAGATCGCGCACGCGCATCTCCTGCCAGGCAAACGGATCGTACAGGCGAAAATAGGGCAAGTGATCCGTCACACGGTCGTCCCAGCCCAGGCAGCCCTCGTCCACCAGCATGCCCAGGCACAGCGGCACGGTGGATTTTGAGATCGAAGCGATGGCGTATAAACTGTGTTCATCCACAGGTTCGGGGCGGCCCATCTGGCGCACGCCAAACCCACCCTCCCACAGGATGCGGTCATCTTTCACCACGGCAAAAGACGCCCCCGGCACCTCAAACGTACCCAGCGCCTGCGGAACCCACCCCTCCAAGTTCAATGACGGCTGCATAGACCCACCCTCCCCGATGAAATAAGTTACAAGAGCATACGCACCCGTTTGTGACTGCTCAGCTCGCGGTACAAATCGTCCAGCTGCAGGCGCGATTCGGCGATAAAGGTCACCGTCACCGCCAGATACTTACCTCCGCTGCTCAGGCGGCGCGTCACCTGTCCCTGATCCAGGTAGGGCACGTGCCGCACCACAATGGGCAGCACAAACGCCTCAAAATCATCCTCCAGGCTGTGGTCGCCGATAATTTTCAGCGGAAACTCGCAGGGGAATTTCAGCACGCCTTCTTGCGCAGCGCCGTTCTCTTCCGCAGGGGGTTGGGTGAAATCATCCATGGGTACCTCTAATCCAAATCCAGTTGAAAATGACGGTCGCCGTCGGCAAAATGGGTGGTGATGAACCCCTGGCGCTCGTAAAAGCCCACCGCGTCCGCCCAGGTTTCGGTAGTCTCCAGCACAATCCGCCGCCAGCCGCGCCGCCGCGCCTCAGCCAGCAATTCTTCCAAAATGCGCGCGGCAATCCCCCGCCGCCGCCAGGGGGCCGCCACCGACATGCGCACAATGCGCCCCACCCCAGAACCTTCAGGGAGAAGCGCGCCGCAGCCCACCCGTTCCTCGCCAGCCCAGGCCACCAAAAAATGACCCGCGGCGTAGTTTTGGGCGATGTCTTCCAGATCCTGGTTGAAACGCGGGTCCAATTGCCCCCAGTGTTCTTCCAGCCCGGCCAGAATCAGCGCGCGCACCGGAATCTGATCTTGCGCGGTAAAAGGGCGTAAGTGAATTTCGAGGTTGGGCATGGGAAAACCTGAGAAGTGGGGTGGGATCTCCCCCAGTATAGCCCCAAACCCATCCCCCGGCAAGGCGCAGCTAAAAAAACAAGGGCTGCCCGCACTTTCCAGCAGCCCTTGCCTTTCGGTTGAAGTCCGTCCGCCTCAGGCGGTCACTTGCGTGTACACGTTGAAATGCGGCGGGTTTTCCAGGTGGCGCTTCACCGCGCACAGATTAGCCGAGCGCACCAGGGCTTCGTAATACTGCTGCGGGAAGCTGGGCGGCACCTGAATTTCCAGGTCAATCTGGCCGATCAAATGCGTCATGGGGTCGCTGTGCATGCGCTGGATGATGCGGATTCCGTCGGTGGACAGCCCGCGCTGGCGGCAAAAGCCCAGCACATAAATGCCGGCGCAGGTGCCGATGGAGGACAGGAACACCGCAAAGGGGGTCGGTGCCGAACCTTCGCCGCCGCCGGAGGGGGGCTGGTCCGTTTTTACAGTGTAGGGGTCAAAATGGGCATCCACCCGCGCGCCGCCCGGAAAATCAATCACCATTTCCATATCGTCACCTCAAATCGTCTAAGATCCTATGAGTCTGTGAAGACTTACGCAATCACTGATTTAGATGCGCCTCCGCGCCGGAAGTGACATTTTTCGGGGCGATTTCCAGAAGAACCACCAATACAGGGCCACAGACAAGGTGTAGAGCAGAATGGTGCCCGCAAAAGCCGGGTCAAAGCCGTAGCGCACCTGCATCCAGCCGCTCACCGTGGGGCTGATTGCCCAGCCGAAATTACTGGCCATGCTCACCAGGCTAGCCACCGTGGCGCGGCCTTCGGCATCCACGTGCTCCATCACAAAGGTCTGGTAGACCGGCCCGCTCATGTTCATCAGCGCCAGCCGGAAGTAATAAGCCAGGGCGCTCAGCCCGAACCAGGGGGCAAAGCCCAGCAAGGCCAAAAAGGGGATCGAGAGCGCCTGGGTGACCACCACCAGTTGAATTTTGCCAAAGCGGTCGGCCAGGGGCGGCGCGATCAGCAAACCCACGCCCATGGCCAGCGAGCCCCAGGCAAACATGGAGCCGATGACTGGATCGGGCTGGTGGTGCACGGTGCGGAAGAACACATTCATAAAGGGCATGATCAGCCCGGCGCCGATGGAAGTGACCAGCATGGGCAGCACCAGCTTGCTCAAGATGCCCGCGTGGCTGCCAAAATAGGTCAGCGGCGCAAAGGCCGAGCGCTGACTGGCGCTTAATTTGGGAGTGCGCAGGGCCAACAGCGGCACAATCCCCAAAGCCGCCACGCTGGCGATCACCATCAGCGCCCCGCCGTAGGCCAGGGTGGCCATGGGTGAAACGCCGATCGCCGCCCCGATCCAGGTGGGCAGATAGCCGCCGATCCAGTTGCCCACAAAGGCCGAAGCCGTCTGAAAGCCGGAGCTGAAGCTGAACAGGTAGGTGCGCTCTGCATCCCCGCTGTTTTCCATCAAAAACGGCCCCATGCTGACCCCTGAAAGGCTTTGCCCCAGGCCCAAGAGCACGTTCATGGCCACAAACATGCCCGCCGAAGGCAGCAGCACCATCACCCACACCGCCAGGCTGACGGCCGCCGCGCCCAAAATCAGCGAGCGTTTGCGCCCCAACCGGTCGGCCAGATAACCCATCGGCAAGGCCACCACCAGGGCAGTCAGGCTGCTGGCGGTGATCAGATTGCCCAGCAGGGTCTCGTCATACCCCTGTGAGAGCACATAAAAGTTGAACAGTAAGCGGAACACCCCCATCGACGCGCCGGTGATGACCACGCTGGCCAGATACCAGCGCGCATTGGGGCTGAATTGATGCAGCTTCTCGGCATAGGTGCGCAAGAAAGCAGATGTGGTTTGACCCATAGGGCTATGTTTCCTCGAAGGGATCGTTGAGATAATCGTGCAGCCCGCGCTGCACCAGATCTAACCCTTCGGGGCGCAGTGCATACAGGCGTTCTACCCCCGGCTGGATGAGCACATGCACCAGCCCGCATACGCGCAATTCGGTCAGGTGGTGCACCACCGTGGGCGGGCGCAGGCGCAGCACGCGAGAGAGCTGGGTGGGGGTGTGGGGTGATTGGCTTAATAGGCGCAGAATGCGCAGGCGAGTAGGGTCGCCCAGGGCCTTGAAGGTGCGAATAAGCGTCTCCGGCACCAGCCCGCCGGGAATGAGCGGCTGACCTTCCTGGCGGCAGCCAAAGACCAACAGCAGGGTGTCGGGCAGAGGATAGGTGTAGAACACCAGGGGACTGGTCCAATAGGAGGCCGCAACCGCCACGCGCTGCAGGCGTTCCAGGTCGCCGACCTGAACCCCGCGGGAGAGTTCCTCCACCACCGCATCAACGGTTTTGCCCGCGGACTGCTGCTGCGCGGAACGTAAAGCCTCGGTGAGCAAGGGCTGAATACGCTCTTCTTCTTCGCTGAAAAATACCTGGTAATAGGTCTGCATGGCCGTCCGGAAACGCTCGGCAAATGCGCCCGGCTCCGCCGCCGCCTCGTAATAGAGCTGCATGGCTTTGGCGCTGGGCTTGGCGGCATATTTCAACAGGCCGCTGCGCAAAACGGCGCGCTGCACCTCGCTGTGCCCGTGTTGGCGAGCGGCCGCGGCCAGGGCCTCGCGCACTTTCTCAGGGGTAGAGCCGTCCACCATCCAGGCCGCCAGGCCTTCTTCGGGGGGGATTTCCGCCAGAGCCGCCAGGGCCTGCGCGGCGTTTTGGGGCAGGGGGTTCAGCCGGTACAGCCAGGTGAGGGGCACGGGCAGAAACTGCTGCGCCAGATCCAAAAATTCGCGCTGCTCCACGGGGATGCGCGAACGCGCCCCCGCCGCCCACGACATCCTCAGCCCAAACCGATCGGGGTGATACAGAACAAAGATGCTGATAAAAAAGTCAAACGCGCTGCTGTTCAGCCATTGGATTGCAGTCATCATACCCCTACCTTATTTTTCGGTTAGATGTTAGTCTAATTATTGGTTTCTGTCAAGCGCTCACCCGCCGTCTTCACCGGCCCGGCAGTTTTCAAGTATAATCATACCGTCGGAGTCAAAATCACATGGAAATTTCCTGGTACGGACACACCTGTTTTCAACTCAGCCAGCGCGGCCTGGCAACCATTGTAACCGATCCTTACGATCCGGCTGTGGTGGGTTACCCGCCCCTCAATCTGAAAGCCGACGTCGTCACCGTCAGCCGCGCCCACCCCGCCCACAACACACTCACCAGTGTGCAGGGTGCGCCGTATGTCATTCAAGGCCCGGGCGAATATGAGATTGGCGGCGTGTTCATCACCGGTGTGGCCACCAACGGTCACACCAAAAGCCACCCCGAAGAGCCGCGCAACACCCTGTATGTATTCAGCTACGAAGGGGTAAATGTCGTCCATCTGGGGCTGATCAACCGCGTCCCCAGTCAATCCGAAGTGGAAGCCCTGGGGCCGGTGCATGTGGCCTTGGCGCCGGTGGGCGGCGGCGATGGACTGAACGCAGCCCGCGCGGCAGAGGTCATCAGCCTGCTGGATGCGCGCATCGTCATCCCCATGTATTTCGCCACCCCCAACACCATGCTGCAACTGGACCCGCTGAGCAAATTCCTCAAAGAAATGGGCCTGGTGGAGGTTGAAAATTTGACCTCGCTCAAGGTGACCCCCAACTCGCTGTCTGAGCAAACCCGCGTCATCGTTTTGGAACACCCGCTTTAACCAGGAGGGCTTGTGGCGGTTAAACTCATCATGACCTGGGATATCACCCACGAGCGCGAACAAGAATATTTTGAGTTCGTGGTGCGTGAGTTTTTGCCCGGCGTTCAGCGCCTGGGTTTTGAGCTGAGCGACGCCTGGGCCACCGTGTATGGGGACCAATCCCAAATTCAGGTCGGCGCTGTTTTGCCCTCCGCGCCCGCCGCGCGCCGCATGCTCAAATCGCCCGAATGGCAGAGCCTGCACAACCAGCTCCTGGATTATGTGGACAACTACGAACACAAGCTGGTCGAAGCCCGCGGCGGCTTCCAATTTTAATTTTCCCCATGTCTGAGACCATCGCCCAGCTGCTGTTGAGCTGGTACCGCCAAAACGCCCGCCAGCTTCCCTGGCGCGGCAGCCCTGACCCCTACGCTGTGTGGGTGTCGGAAATCATGCTGCAGCAAACCCGCGTGGAAACGGTCATCCCCTACTTTCAGCGCTGGATGGCGCGCTTTCCCAGCGTCGCCGCGCTGGCGGAAGCCCCGTTAGATGAGGTACTGCGCCTGTGGGAGGGGCTGGGCTATTACAGCCGCGCCCGCAACCTGCACCGCGCCGCCCAGCTGATCGCATCCCACTACGGTGGGCAGCTGCCGACCGAGCGCGCCGCCCTGGAAAAACTGCCCGGCATCGGGCGCTACACCGCCGGGGCCATCGCCTCGATGGCTTTTGGCCAGGACGAGGCCGCCCTGGACGGCAATATCCGCCGCGTGCTGGCGCGCCTGTTTGATGTTGCCCTGCCGGCCCGTTCGCCCGCCGGAGAAGCCCGCCTGTGGGAACTAGCCCGCCAGGTGCTGCCCCCCGACGAGGCGGGTGATTTTAATCAGGCGCTGATGGATTTAGGCTCCAGCATCTGCACCCCGCGTTCCCCGGCCTGCCTGGTGTGCCCGCTGACCAGCCTGTGCCGCGCCCGCCAACTGGGCGTGCAGGAACAGCGCCCTGTGCTGTCGGCGCGCAGTGCCGTGCCCCACCTCACCGTCACCGCCGCCGTGCTGCGCCGCGATTCCCAGGTGCTCATCGCCCAGCGCCCACCCCAGGGCCTGCTGGGCGGCATGTGGGAATTCCCCGGCGGCAAACTGGAGCCCGGCGAAAGCCTGCCGGAAGGGCTGCGGCGCGAAATCCGCGAAGAACTGGCCGCCGAGATTGAAGTGGGGGAAGAACTGGGGGTGTTTGAACACGCCTACACCCATTTCCGCGTGACCCTGCACGCCTTCTTCTGCCGCCTGCGCGCCGGGGAACCGACGGCCCTGGAGGCCAGCCAGATCCGCTGGGTGACGGTGGACGAACTGGCTGCTTTCCCCATGGGCAAAATTGACCGGCAGATCTCGCGCCGTCTGGCCCAGCTGCACCGTCCGAAGGGTGAGCCGCGTGGATGACCCCTTTGCCCCCCAGCGCGAAGAGATGCTGCGCGAGCAAATTCAGCGCCGCGGCATCCGCAGTGCGCGCGTATGTGACGCGCTGCGCCGCACCCCCCGCCATGAATTTGTCTCCCCCGAACACCGCGCACAGGCCTATGCCGACGGCCCGCTGCCCATTGGACACGGTCAAACCATCTCTCAACCCTACATCGTGGCCCTGATGACCCAGCTTTTGAGCCTGGAAGGGGACGAAACCGTGCTGGAGATCGGCACCGGCTCGGGGTATCAGGCAGCCGTGCTGGCCCTGCTGGCCCGTCAGGTGTACACCGTGGAGCGCATCTCTGCCCTGGCGCAGGAAGCCGCCGCCCGCCTGCAGCGGCTGGGATTGACGAACGTGCGCGTCATCGAAGGCGACGGCTCCATCGGTCTGCCCGCTTATGCCCCCTATGACGCCGTCCTGGTGACAGCGGGTGCGCCGCAGGTGCCCGCGCAGCTTTTAGAGCAGCTGGCCCTGGGGGGGCGGCTGGTGCTGCCCGTCGGCCCGCGCCATGCGCAGACCCTGGAACGCTGGGAGAAAACCCCCTCCGGCCTGGAACACGAAGCCGTGCTGCCGGTGGCCTTTGTGCCCCTGCGCGGCGAAGAGGGCTGGGCCGAAAATGCCTTTTAGGCCGCTTTAACGCCTTCCACCACCGCCCAGGGGATGGTCAGGGTCAATTCGCCCATCTGCTCCAGGCGCCGCTCCACCTCGGCGAATACGCGCGCCGTGTGCATCGTGGGCACCACCGCCTTCCACGCGTCCAAAAAGCCTAGCTGAATGAAATAATGCCGCAGCAGCGCGCGCCCGCCGCTGAAGCGCATGGTGAAGCTGCCCTCCGTTACCCCAATCTCACGGTAGCCAACCCCCTCCAAGAGCGTACGCAGCCGGTCGGGCGTGGCCCGATGGGCCACATGCGCCTCCAAGGCGCCCAGCGCTTCGCTCAGGCCGAGATCGCGCAGGCAGGCGGCGAACACCGCGTAAAATTCGGCCATGTGCCCGCGCAAATTGCTGGACAGCACAAACTGCCCGCGCGGGGCCGTCACCCGGTAACATTCCGCCGCCGCAGCCGCCGGATCGGCGAAGTTGTTGACCCCCAGGTTGGAGACCACCACATCAAAAACCCCGGCAGGCAGGGGCATATCTTCGGCGCAGCCCCGCACGAAAGCAGCCTGTCCCACCCCCCAGCGGCGGGCCTTAGTCTGCGCCCGCGTCAGGGCAACCCCCCATGGGTCTAACCCCACCGCCCGGCAGTCTGGCCCCAGGCGCTGGGCCAGCTCAAGCAGCGGGAAGCCCGTACCGCAGCCCACATCCAACACCCGCGCCCCGGGGTGCATGCGCACCCGCTCCAGCAAGGCCGCCCCAAAGGGCGCGGACCACAGGGGAAGCTCATCGTAGTGGTTGATGAACGCCTCAGAATTCGTATCTGCCGCAAAAGACAGCACCTCTTCCAGGCTTGCGCCGTTCATACCCCGCCTCCTTATGGGTTAAAACACAACACGGGCACGAAGCCATCTTCGTACCCGTGGTTTTGATGGGTGAACCGCCCCTGCCTACACGCGGCTGGCGCTCACAAAGATCATGGGCGCCCGCTGCAGTTCATTGTAGAAGAAGGTGCGCACGGCTTTTTCAACGTCTTTTTCCAGGCTGCCGTTGGCCGAATCAACCGCCTGTTCCACGCGCTGACGGGCCTGTTCCAGCAGGTCTTCCAGATCGGCGTTGAGCATGAACCCGCGGGTGACGATCTCCGGCGCGTCCAAAAGCCGGCCGGAACGCGCATCCAGCACCAGATGGACGAACATGACGCCGTCGTTGGCCAGGGATTCGCGCTCGCGCATCAACGCGGGGGTCACATCCCCCACGCCCGACCCGTCCACAAACACATAGCCGCCCGGGACGCGCTCGGCCAGGCGCAAGCCGGCTTCGCTCAGCTCAATCACCTGCCCATTTTCCACCACGCGGATGTTCTCAGTGGGGATACCCAGCTGGGTTCCCAAAAGCGCGTGCTGCTTCAGTTGGCGCAGCTCGCCGTGGATGGGGACGAAGAACTTGGGGCGCACCAGGTTGATCATCAGTTTCATTTCTTCCTGACTGGCATGCCCCGAAACATGCACCGCGGCGATGCCTTCGTAGAGCACGTTTGCGCCGCGTTGGAACAGGCGGTTAATCGTGCGGTACACGTTCTCTTCGTTGCCCGGGATGGGGTGTGAAGACAGCACCACCGTGTCGCCGGATTGAATGTCAAACTGGCGGTAACGCCCGGTGGAAAGCCGCCCCAAAATGCTGGAAGGCTCACCCTGCGACCCGGTGCACATGATCACCACCTGCTTTTCCGGCAGGTTGAGGGCCTGGTCAATGGTCACCAGCAGGTTATCGGGGATATCCAAATAGCCCAATTTGCGGGCCATTTTGGCGTTATCCACCATGCTGGTGCCCACAAAGCACATCTTGCGCCCGTAGCGCTGGGCGGCATTGGCCACCTGCTGCATGCGCGACACCAGCGAAGCGAAAGAAGCCAGGATAATGCGCCCCTGAGCCTCGCGGAAGACCTGATCCAGAGCCGCATCCACCACCCGTTCCGAGGGAGTCCAACCCGCCCGTTCCGCATTGGTGGAATCGGCCAGCAGGGCCAGCACGCCGCGCTGTGAAAATTCGGCCAGCTTGGCAAAATCGGTCGGCCAGTTATCCACCGGCGTGTGATCGAATTTGTAGTCGCCGGTGTGTACCACCAACCCCGCCGGGGTCTGAATGCCCAGGCCGATGCTGTCGGGGATGGAATGGCACACATGGAAGAATTCCACCTGGAAGGGGCCGATCTGGGCGGTTTCGCCCGCCTGCACCGTGTGCAAATCGGCTTTGGCCAGGGCGCCGTTGCGCGCCAGCTTCACTTCCAACAGCCCGCGGGTGAGGGGCGTGGCGTAGATGGGGGCCTGAACCTCGGCCAGCACATGGTGCAGTGCGCCGATGTGATCCTCATGGCCGTGGGTGATGACGATCCCGCGCACCTGATCGCGGCGGCTGAGCACATAATCAAAATCTGGGATGATGTAATCTACCCCCAGCATATCGCTGTCAGGGAACATCAGGCCGGCATCCACAATCAGGATCTCGCCCTCATATTCGTACACCATCATATTTTTACCAACTTCCCCCAGTCCACCCAGGGGTACAATGCGAATTGTCTTTTTATTCATACTTGCAAAACCTCTTTTTTATAAAAAAATCCCCAAAGCAACCAACAGCCGGGGATTGAAACGATTCATCTAAACGATAGAACACCCAACAAACCCACAAATAAGTCCAACGGAAGAAATTCTAGCACACACCTGAAAAATTGTCAAAAAAAGTGCGGTGTGTTTTGTCCCCTCATAGACAGGCGGATAAAAATCACCGGCCCCACCAGGGTGGGGCCGGGTTCGTTTTTTTAGTTTAGCGAACAGGGGTCACGTTCGCGGCCTGCAGGCCTTTGGGGCCCTGCTCGATCGTGAACTCAACCTGCTGCCCTTCTTCCAAAGTGCGGTAGCCGTCCATGCTGATGGCGGAAAAGTGAACAAACACATCCGCGCCGCCATTGGGCTGAGCGATGAAGCCAAAGCCCTTGCTGCTGTTGAACCATTTGACCGTTCCGACGATCCGTTCTGCCATTTCTTACAACTCCTTATAACTGAAACTGATACGATATTGTAGGGGTGTTACGTCTGCCGGAGCGGCTCAACAAAAAACAGCTCTCCCACATGCGCAGAGAGCCGCCAGCTAGCCAACCTCGAACAAGAACAGCACCGCACACTACGTCAACAACTATATCAGCAATTATTACCAGAGTCAAGGGGTAAATTCTCATTTTGTGTTAATTTAATCTATGAAAAAGGGGTGACGCCCACAAAATGCCGCTTGCCCGCGCCAGCCCTGGGAATCGGGCTTCACCGAGCGATTCGGCGAGATTCATACGCCTCCGCGGTGGACAAATTTCTGATAAATCTAATAAAATGATGCAGCCTCAAGCGAATACCGCTGTCCCCACATCCGCACGCATTCACCCATGCAGGAGAACCCTATGAACCGCAAGATGATCATTATCGGCGGCGGCACGGCCGGATTGACGGCCGGATGTTACGCGCAGATGAACGGATATGAGACCACCATCCTGGAGATGGAAGATACCCCGGGCGGCCTGTGCACCTCCTGGCGGCGCAAAAACTACTTGTTTGACGGCTCCGTCGCCGGACTGGCGGGCTCTGCGCCAGGCAGCCCGATTTACCGGCTTTGGGAGGAGATCGGGGTGGCCCAATACTGTCCCCTGCATTACGGCGAAAACTTTGGGCATATCCGCCTGACAGACGGCCGCATCATCACGATCTTCGCCAACATTGACCGTCTGGAAGCGCACTTGCTGGAGCACTTCCCAACAGAGGCGGCCGTCATTCATGAATTCACTGGGGCGCTGCGAAATGTGTTGGATTTGGACATCCCCTTTTCCGATGCGCGCGGCTTTGAAGCCGTGAAAGAAGGCTTCCGCACCTTTCTCGCGTCCATCGCCCACCTGCCCGTGCTGCTCAAATACGGCACGCTGAGCATCCGTCAGTTTAACCGCAAGATCCGCGACCCGCATCTGGCTACAGTGTTTAACAACCTGGTGCATTTCGGCGGCCTGGATGTGCCCATCCTCACCGTTCTGCTGCCGCTGGCCTACGCGCACCGCGGGATGGCAGGGATCCCTTTGCGCGGCTGGCTGTCGTTTGCCCACGCCATCGAGAGGCGCTTTCATGAGTTGGGCGGCACCACGCGTTACCGCGCAAAAGTGGAAAAACTGCTCATCACCAACGGCGCGGTGCAAGGCGTGGTGTTGGCCGATGGCGAACAACTCCTTGCAGAGCGGGTCATCTCGGCGGCAGACGGGCGCTTCACGCAGGGGCTGCTCCCTGGGGTCAGCGAAAAGGACCTGGAAGGCTATCTTCAGCCGGAAGATTTATCCGATCAGCCCGTACAGGTCAACCTGGGCGCAGCGATGGACCTTTCCGGCATCAACGGCCCCATGACCTACATCCTCAGCCAGCCGTTCAGCGCGGCGGGTCGCGAACACCCGCGAATCACAATGCACAATAAATACTATGACAGCGAGGCCGCGCCGCAGGGGCACAGCGCCGTCACCGTCTTTCTGGATTCAGAATACGGTTGGTGGAAGCGCACGGCGGCCGACCCGCAGGCCTACGAGGAAGAAAAGCGGCGCTGCGCTGATGAGGTCATCGCCGCCATCGACCGGTACCTGCCGGGCTTTGCCCAACGGGTGGAGGTGATCGATGTGTCCACCCCCCTGACCCGTGAGCGCTACACCGGCAACTGGATGGGCGCCATGCAGGCCCGCAAACCCTCGGCCAACATGATCCGGGCGCTGATGCAAGGCTCGCCCCGCTACGCCGTCCAGGGCGTGCAGGGTCTGTATGTCACCGGGCAGTGGGCCGAATCGTGGGGCGGGATCACCACCGCCGCGCAGTCGGGGCGCAAGACCATTCAAGCGGTGTGCAAACAAGACGGCATCCTTTTCCGGGCGGAGAAGCCCGCCTAGCGATGGATGGGCGCGCGGCGCGGGGGCCTTTTCCGTTCCTTGCGCGCATGCCCCGCGGCGAAGTCTGGTATACTGACTTTACCCTCTCGAAAGCGAGTCTCCCAACCGATGGAACCTTGCTCCAACCCGCTCCCATTTCCGAAAACGTACTGGGTCCTGCCGGGCAGGCTGCTGGCCGGGCCTCACCCCGGCAGCCAGGATCCCACCGTGACAGATCAGCAGCTGCACGCGCTGCTCGACTGCGGCGTGCGCAGCATCCTCAATTTGCAGGAAGCCGCCGAGATGGATCAGGCCGACCCGCCCTACGCCCCCTACTGGCTGCGTCTGCAGGAACTAACCGACGCGCGCGGGCTGGCCTTTCGCTGGCAGCGCCACCCCATCCCCGATTACACCGCCCCCACCCCCCAGGACATGCGCCGCATCCTGGACGCGCTGGATGGGGCCCTGGCCTCAGAGGGCGCGGTGTACCTGCACTGCTGGGGCGGGGTGGGCCGCACAGGCACGGTGGTCGGCTGCTTTCTGGCCCGCCGCGGGCTGGCGGTGGGTGAGGAAGCCCTGCAGCTGTTGAACCAACTCCGTCAGGTCATTCCCAACGCGCGCAGCGCCCCCGAAAGCGAGGCGCAAATCGCCCTGGTGCGCGCCTGGCCGATTGGAGCATGAAAATGCCGCTGGCTGCCGCTGCCTTGGAGGTCATTCAGCATCTCTCCGTCACCATCGGCGGGCGCGGAAGCTGCACGCCCCAAGAGCGGGCCGCCGCTGAATACACCGCCGAGCGCATGCAGCACCTGGGGCTCCGGGATGTACGCCTGGAGCCTTTCCAAACCACCCCCCACACCTACACCCCCTTTCTGGCCGCCTTCGGCGCGGGCATTTTGGGTTTTGCCCTGACCGCGCTCGTCCCTCACCCGGCGGCTACGCTGACCGGCGCCGCGCTGGCCCTGGCGGGCGGGCTGGGCATGTTGGCGGAGCTGGACCTGCGCCCCAACTGGCTGCGCGCCCTGCTGCCCACCGCCCCCAGCCAAAACGCCGTGGGGATACTGCCTTCCGCCGCTCAGCCCCTCGCGCGCCGCGCCGTGATCTGCGCGCATGTGGATACCCACCGCACCCCCATTTTTTACTCGTCCCTGGCCTGGTACCGCTGGTTCAGCCGCCTGGTCAGCGCCGCTGTGGGTAGCCTCTTCCTCAGCGCGCTGCTGTGCCTGCTCAGCGGCCTGCTGGGCGCCGCCTGGTTGCTGTGGCCGGCCGGGGTCTTGGCCGCGCTGCAATTGACCGCCGCGGGTCTGTGCGCCCAGGCCTTGTTTACCCCCTTTTCCCCCGGGGCCAGCGATAACGCCAGCGGGGTGGGTGTGGCCCTGTCCCTGGCAGAACACCTCAGCCGCCAGCCCCTGGAGCACACCGAGCTGTGGTGGGCCTTCACCGGCTGTGAAGAGGTGGGGGCGCGCGGCTTTCAGGCCTTTTTGGAGACCCACGCCCAGAGCTTCGGCACCGAAACCCTCTATCTGATTTTGGATGAGGTCGGCCAGGGGCGGGTGGAATATTTACAGCGCGACGGCCTGGTGAAGAAATACCCCACCCACCCGCGCGCGCTGGCCCTGGCCCAATCGGCCGCCGCCGCCCTGCCCGACATCGAAGCTGCCCCCCAGGTGGGGCTGGCCTACACCGACGCCCTGGCCGCCACCCAGCGCGGGGCTATGGCCCTCAGCCTGAACACCTACCAGCCCCCCATGCACGACGCCGACCTGCACTGGCATCAAATGAGCGATCAGATGGATCATATTGACCCCGCCGCCCTGGAGCGCTGTACGCAGTTCGCCCTGCGCGTGCTGCACACCTGGGATCAGGCGACCCCCCTACCCCCCAATAAAGGAGACCCCCCATGAGCACAGACATTTTTCAGGCCATGGCCCAGAGCGTGATAGACGGCGAAAAAGAAGAGGCTGCCCGCCTGGCACGGCAGGCCGTTACCGACGGTATCGACCCATTGGTGGCCATTGACCAGGGCTTCGTCGCCGGAATGCGCTACGTCGGCGAACAGTACACCCTGGGCGAAATGTTCCTGCCCGATCTGGTGCTGGCCGCCGAGGCCATGAAAGCCGCCATCGCCGAGCTGGAACCGGAAATGGCCCGCCGCGGAACCGCCCGTCAGGTGTTGGGCACGGTGGTCATCGGCACGGTGGAGGGCGACATCCACGACATCGGCAAGACCCTGGTCGGCACCCTGCTTTCGGCCAACGGCTTCAAGGTGTACGACCTGGGGGTGAATGTGCCCCTGCAAACCTTCCTGGATAAGGCCCTGGAGGTGAACGCCGATATCATCGGCCTGAGCACCCTGCTGACCACCACCATGATCAACCAGCGCAAGTTTGTCCAGGCGCTGGAAGCCGCGGGGGTGCGCAGCCGCTTCAAGGTGCTGGTGGGCGGCGCGCCGGTCACGCGCAGCTGGGCCGCAGAAATCGGCGCGGACGGCTACAGCGAAGACGCCTCCGGGGCCGTGCAGGCCGCCATTCAACTAATGCAGGGGGGGTGAGACGTGGCCGGAAACATCCTCTCCATCTCTCAGCCGCGCTTCCGCGTGCAGCCCCTGTCCGAAACGGATATTCAGCGCATCCATGAGGCCACCCTGCACGTGATCGAACATGTGGGCGTGCGCTTCCCCTCGCCGCGCGCCCTGGAGCTGTGGCAGGCTCACGGCGCCCAGGTGGACCTCCACACCAGCACGGTGCGCGCCCCCGCTGCGCTGATTGAAAAAGCCCTGCGCAGCGCCCCGCCCACCTTCACCCTGGCCGCCCGCGATCCGCAGCAGGATCTGCCCCTGGACGGCGATCACGTCTTTGTGGGCACCGACGGCTGCGGGGTGGAAGTGTTGGATCTGGAAAGCGGCCAGCGCCGCCGTTCATGCCTGCAGGACGTGGCCGATATCGCCCGCACGGCCGATGCGCTGGAAGAAATCGGTTTCCATTGGGTGCCCGTCTCGGCCCAGGACCGCCCCGCCCACACGCGCAGCCTGCATGAGCTGTGCGCCATCTGGGGCAATTCCAGCAAGCATGTCCAAACCGAAAGCATCGTCACCGCGCACGAGGCGCATGCTGCCGTACGCCTGGCCGAGATGGTGGCTGGTGGGCCGCTGGCCCTGCGCCAGCGCCCCATCCTGTCCATCATGCAGTGCACCGCCTCACCCCTGGCCCAGGACGGCGGCAGCCTGGAGGCGGCCCTGGTGGCCGCCGAAGCCGGCCTGCCCGTGGGCTTCATGACCATGGCCTCCGCGGGTTCCACCGCCCCCGCTACCCCGGCGGGCACGCTGGTGGTGGGCAACGCCGAGGTGATCAGCGCCCTGGCCCTCATGCAGTTGGCCTTCCCTGGCGCACCCGTGTTTTACGCCGCCGCCCAAACGGCGATGGACATGCGCACCGGCGGGTACACCGGCGGCGGCCCCGAAGATTTCCTCTTTGGCGCGGCCAGCAACCAGCTGGCGGATTTTTACCACGTCCCGCTCTCAATGGGCTCCTTTGCCACCGGCGCCAAGCTCCCCGATTGGCAGGCGGGTGTGGAAAACAGCCTGTCCACCTTTATGGCCTGCGCCTCGATGGCCGACATGCTCCTGGGGGTCGGCCTGCTGCACGGCAGCCGCATCTGGTCTTATGAACAAATGCTGCTGGACTGCGAGATCTTTGCCATCATCCGCCGCGTGCTGCAGGGCATCCGCGTGGATGAGGACAGCCTGGCGCTGGAAACCATCGCCGCCGTCGGCCCCAGCAGCCACTACCTGGCCCAAAAGCACACCCGCCAGAACATGCGCAGTTTGTGGATGAACCGCTTCTTTGACCGCCGCCCCTACGACACCTGGGAGGCGCTGCGCGACGGCCCGCCCGATTTCGCCCGCGCCAAGGCCCGCCAAATCCTGGCCTCTCACCAGCCCCAGGGGATGGACGAGCGTCTGAGCGCGGAACTGGGCGATTTCCTCAGTTATCTGGACGCGGAGGAGCCCGCATGAGCCGCCCCAGCTTTGAATTGATCAGCACGGAGCAGGTAGCGCGCATTTTGGATGAGGCCTTTGCCCTGCTGGCGCACACCGGTGTGCGCGTCTCCCTGCCCGAGGCGCGCGCCCTGCTGGCCAGCGGTGGAGCCGCCGTGGACGAAAACGCCGAGGTGGTGCGCTTGCCGGAGGCTCTCATCCGCGCCGGGCTGCAAAGCGCCCCGCACAGCTTCACCCTCTACAATTTACTGGGCGAGGCGCGCCTGACCTACGGGGACGACCAGGTGCATTTTGACCCCGGCTCGGCGGCGGTCAACGTGCTGGATGCCGACAGCGGCCGCCAACGCCCCGCCCAAAGCGCCGACTTGCTGCGCATCATTCAGGTGGCCGAAGGGCTGCCGCAGTTTGCCGCCCAATCCACCGCGGTGGTGTGCGCCGACATCCCCGTGCCCATCGGCGACCTGTACCGCCTGTACCTGGTGCTGCTGCACTCCGCCAAGCCGGTGATCACCGGGGCCTTCACCGCCGAGGGCGGCCAGCGTATGCTGCGCTTTTTGGCGGGCGTGTGCGGCGGGGCCCAGGCCCTGCGCGAACGGCCGGTGGCCGTCTTTGATGTGTGCCCCACCCCGCCGCTGGTCTACAGCGCCTTCGCTGCTCAGAGTCTCATCGATCTGGCGCGGGCGGGCGTCCCCGCCGAGATCGTTTCCATGCCCCTGGCGGGCAGCGCCGGCCCGGTGACCTTGCTGGGCAGCGTGGTGCAGCATGCCGCCGAATGCCTGGCGGGCATCGCCCTGCACCAATGCGCGGCCCCCGGTGCGCCCATCGTATGGGGCGGCGCACCGGCCATTTTTGACATGCGCCACGGCACCACCCCCATGGGCGCGGTGGAAACCGCCATGATGGACGCGGCCTATGCCCAGGTGGGGCGTTCGCTGGGCCTGCCCACCCACACCTATCTGGCCGCCAGCGACGCCAAGCTGGTGGACGCCCAGGCGGGTCTGGAAAGCGGCATCAGTGCCGTGCTGGCTGCCCTGGCCGGGGTCAGCATGGTCTCCGGCGCGGGCATGTTGGATTTCCTCAACTGCCATTCCGCCGAAAAGCTGGTGGTGGACGCCGAAGCCGTGCGCGCCGCCCTGCGCCTGCGCGAAGGCATGCACGAACTGACCCCCACCCTCGGCCTGGAGTTCTTCGTCGGAATTGACTTCCGCGCCGATTTTCTCAAGCAAAAAGTCACCCGGCAGCTCTTCCGCGCCGAGCAAAGCCTGCCCTCCGCGGTGATTGACCGCGGCTCGGTGCGCGCCTGGGAAGAATCCGGCCGCCTGGACACCTGGGCGCGGGCGCGCCTGCGCGTGGAAGAGTTGGTGGCGGCCTACACCCCGCCGGATCTGCCCCCCGCCCAGGCCCAGGAGCTGCGCGAGCGCATGGCCGCGGAACAGAAGGCGGTCAGCGCCTGACAGAAGTTAAAAAAAGCCCCTCCCCGCTGGCGCCAACCTTCTTGCCGCGGGGAGGGGCTGATAGCTGAAAAAGGGGGGCTTAGAGGATTTGCCCGGGCAGGGCGCCGGTGTGCTGGCCGTCTTTCACCACCACTTGCCCGTTCACCACCACCCAGCGGATGCCCTGTGGGTATTGGTGCGGCTGCTGGAAGGTGCTGCGGTCGATCACCGCCTGGGCGTCAAACACCACCATATCCGCGTAGCAGCCGGGGCGCAGGTAACCGCGCTGAGTCAGCCCCAGTTTGCTGGCCGGCAGGCTGGTCATCTTGCGTACGGCCTCTTCCACCGAAAACAGCTCCTGCTGGCGGGCGTAATAGCCCAGCACGCGCGGGAAAGACCCGTAATTGCGCGGGTGGGGCTTGCCCGCCGAAAAAGGCCCCTCGGCCGCCCGCCCCGAAGCGTCCGTGCCAATCATCACCCAGGGCTGCTGCAAGCCCAGGGCCACGTTTTCTTCCTGCATGGTGAACATGATCATATCCGCCACGCAGCGGGTTTCGATGAGAATATCAAACACCGCCTCCCAGGGGTGAACTCCGCGCTCCGCGGCGATCTCGCCCAGATGGCGGCCTTCCAGGCGCGGGTTGGAGGGGCAGTCCGAGATGAAAATGCGATCCCAGCCGACGCCGTTGGCGTTGACCTCATCGTGCAGCTCCGCGCGCAGCTGGGCGCGCAGGGCCGGGTCCTGCAGGCGCGCCACCATCGCCTCGCGCCCGCCCACATGGGCCCAATCGGGGATCAGCGAGCTGAGGCCGGTGTTGGAAGCGGGGTAGGGGTACATATCCGCGTTGACGTTCAGGCCCTCCTCCCGCGCTTTTTGAATTTTCTCAATCACCAGCGCCATTTTGTCCCAGTTGCGCACGCCGGAGGCTTTCAGATGGCTGACTTCCACCGAGATGCCCGCCTCGCGCCCCACCTGAATGGCTTCATCCACCGCTTCTAAGAGCGAGTTGCCCTCGCCGCGCACATGGCTGGTGTAAATCCCGCCCATTTCGGCAGCGGTGCGCGCCAGGGCGACGATCTCATCCGTTTTGGCGTACACGTTGGGGGTGTAGATCAGGCCGGTGGAAAGGCCTCTGGCCCCCGCCTGCATGGCCGCGCGCACCTCGTCCTGCATGGCAGCCAGCTGTTCGGGGGTGGGCGCGGCGTCGGTCATGCCCATCACCTTTTCGCGCACGGTGCCGTGCCCCACCAGGGCCACCACGTTCAGGGCGGTTCCCTGCCGGCGCAGCGTGTCTAAAAATTCGCCAAAGGTCTCCCAGGTCACTTCCTGGCCAGCGCGGCTGTCTTTTTCCTGGTTGACCTCGGCCGCCATGGCCGGGCTGAGGGGGGCCATGCTGGAACCGCAGTTGCCCACCACCTCCAGGGTGATGCCCTGCTGCACTTTGCTGTCCGCGGTGGGCAGAAAAGGCAGCATAAAATCGCCGTGAGAGTGCATATCAATGAACCCGGGGGCCACCATCAAACCGCTGGCGTCCACCACCTGGGCTGCCTCGGCCTGCGAAAGGTCGCCCACCGCCGCGATCTGGCTGCCGCGCACGCCCACATCCGCGCGGAAGGCCGCCGCCCCGCTGCCGTCAATCACCAAACCATTTCGGAAGATCAAATCGTACATGCTTGTGTCCTTGTCGCCGGGCCCGCCGGAGGCGGCGGGAGAATTAAACCCCTGGTTCTGTCATTTTAGCATGAAGCCTCGCCGAAACCCGCGCCCGCGCTGAGATTTTTTCAAGTACCATCTTCCCCCCAATAAAAAAAGCCGCCCTAAGATCGGGCGGCGGTTTGGACATGCCGGGCTGTCTGGCTTATGCACCGCTGGTCAGGCGGGTTTCGTAATCGCGAATGGTGCGGCGCTGCTGGTAGATGATGTCCTTGACCACGTCGCCGATGGAGATGACCCCCAACACCTGCTCGCCGTCCACCACCGGCAGATGGCGCACGCGCTGGGCGGTCATCAGCTCCATGCTCTCCTGCACCGTCTGGTCGGGGTGAATGGTGTACAACTGGGTGGTCATGATCTCCCGCACCAGGGTCTCGCGGGAGGCCTTATTGAACAAAATCACCTTGCGGGCGTAGTCGCGTTCCGAAAGGATGCCCACCAGGCGGCCGGAATCCATCACCAGCAGAGCGCCCACATCCTTATCAGCCATCAGCCGCAAAGCATCGTACACGGTGGTGTCCGGGGTGATGGTCCACAGGTCATCGCCCTTCACTTGTAAGATATGGCGGACAGTGTTCATGAATTTTACCTCCTGGTAATGTGATCTATTTTCCTCAACATTGACAACTTTATTGTAGTACTTCCAGGGGTAAAATTCAAACCGGGGGCCGGCATTTGCCAAAACTTGAGAGGATTTGGCAGTTACCACACCCCCCACAGGTACACCACCCCGTCCCAATCGCTGATCAGCAGCAGCTCGCCGTCCGCCGAAAACTGCGGCGGGGCAAACGGAGCGGGGTTTTCTATCGCCGTCACCTGCTCCCCGCTGTGCGTATCCCACAGGCTCAGCGCCGCGCCGCTGACGGCCAGCAGCGCGCCGTCCGGCGAAAAAGCCGCCGCCCGCCCAGCCGCATCCAGGGTGACCGTTTGCCCGCCGCGCAGGCTCACCAGGCGCAGGCTGCTGTCGGGCAGGGCCAGGGCCAACTGCTGCCCGTCGGGGGCGAACACGGGCGCCGTTCCGGGGTAGGTGGCCAGCACATCCCCCGCCGTCAGCTCCAGCAGGCGCGTGCTCTCGCGCAGCCCCACCGCCAGGGCGTCCCCCGCCGGGTTGAAGGCCAGATACTGCACATCCTCTTTCAGTTCCAGCTTCAGGGCGGCCTTGCCGGTCTGCAAATCCCACAGGCGCAAGGCGCCCTCACGGCTGCCGCTGGCCAGCCAGTTTCCGTCAGCAGAAAAGGCCAGAGCCAGGGGCGTTTGAAGGTGGCCGCTGAGGCTCCAGGTGGGGGTAATTTCCCCCGCCGCATAGACCATCACCTTGCCGTCCGCGCGTGAAACCGCCCGCCAATCCCCATTGGATGAAAGCGCCAGCGCGCCGTAGGGCCCCACCACCAGCTGCGCAGGGGCATCCGCCTGCCCTTGCCCCAGCCGCCACAGGCTTTCCCAACCGTCCAACTGTGCCACGCGCAGCCCCTGGGCAGGCAGGGGAGCCGTCCACAGGCGCTGCGCCCGCGCCCAGGCCGTCCCTTCCCAACGCAGGGCAGGCTCCTGTGAGCCCAAGGTGAACACCCACAGCCCGTCCCCCACCAGCAGCAGGCGGCCGCCGTCGGGCGCAAAGGCCAAACGCCAGCCCACCTGGGCCCCCGGCGGGGCGGGAAATTCCTGCACCAGCGCGCGTGAATCCGTTTCCCAAACGCGCACGGCGGTCTCTTCCAGGGTAGCCGCGCGGCTGCCGTCCGCCGAAAGGGCAGCGGCCAACAGCGGGCCGCGAAAAGCGCTCAGCGTGGCGCGGGTGGTGCGGTCGTCACTGCGGAAAACCCGCAGGCGGCTGCTCTGGTTGGCCGCCAGGGTGCTGCCGTCCGCCGAAAAGGCCAGCCCGCGCGCCGAACCGCCGCCCGTGGTGAGACCGATGTAAAAATCATCCAGGCGCCGTCCGGCGGGCAGTTCCCACACCTCCGGCTGCCCTGCCGCGGCCCAGCCCAGCAGCTGCGCGCCGTCTGGGGTGAAACCCAGCGCCCGCAGCGGGGCACGCGAACGCAGGCTGCGGCCGGCGCGGGTATCCAACGCCCACCAGTTCACCCGCCGGTCCCAGGCAGCGGCCGCCAGCCGGTTGGAATCCGGCGAAAAGGCCATCGTCAGCACGGGGCTGCCCCCCGCGCCCGGCAAAGGTTCTTCCGTCAGCGCGCCGGTCTGGGCGTCCCATAGGAACACGCGCCCGTCCTGCGCGCCCGCCGCCGCCCAGCGCCCATCCGCCGAAACCGCCCAGGCGCGCAGCACCGCCGAAGGGGGTGCGGGCAGAAACAGCGTTTCGGTCAGGGAAGCCGCGTCCAAACGCGCCAGCCCGCGGGTGCCGCCCACCCACAGCGACCGGCCGTCCCCCGACCACTGGGCGTGCAGCAGCAGCCCGCGGCCGTAGACGGCCAGCAGGCGCAGCTCGGCCGCGTTTTCGGCGGTCAGCGGCGACAGGGGTTGGGGCAAAGGTGTGCCCGCCCGCGCCAGTTCAAAAGGCGTGGGGCTGGGGGAAGGGGTGGCGCTGGGCAGAGGTGTGGGCCAGGGGGTCCAGGTGGCCAGCGGCGTCCAGCTGGGTTGGGGGGTGAAAGAAGGCAGCAGCGCGGGCAGGTCCAGCGAGCCGCAGCCGCTGAGCAGCAAAGCCGCCAGCAGCAGGGTCAGGATCACAGCCCGCGCGCGCATGGGGTTTCCTCAGGCTTCCGAGCCGCCCGTCCAGGCGGGGATGAGGGTGTTATAGAAACGGACCATACCGGCCAGCTTTTCCACCGGGATGTGCTCGCCAATGCCGTGCACCGTGGCCATTTCTTCCGAGGTCACGAGTACGGGCGAGAAGCGGAAGACCTGATCGCAGATGGCGGTGTAGTGGCGCGCATCCGTGGCCCCCAGCACCAGGTACGGCGCGGTGGGAACCCCGCCAAAGGTCTCGGCCACCACCGCCGACAGGCTGGCAAACACGGGCGTATCCACTGCCGAGGGGGCCGGCGCCTCGCGCGCCGATTCGCCCACGGCTTCCAACGTCACCCGCTCGTCGCGAATAGCCTTGCGCACGTGCTCGCACACCCCCGCGATGGTATCGCCGGGCATCAGGCGGAAATTGACCAGAGCCTCGGCGCGGTTGGGCAGAATGTTATCTTTGATGCCGCCCTGGATCATGGTCACCGCCGTGGTGGTGCGGATGGCAGCGGCCGTCTTGGGGTTGGCCAGCAGGCGTTTGCGCACGATCCCGCCCAGCAGCCACAGGTTGGCAAAGGCCACCTGCAGGCTGAAAGGGGCCGCCGGGCCGATGGCCTTGAACAGGGGCGTCAACGCCCGGGGGTAATCGGGCAAAGGATGCGCCTCCAGGCGGGCGATGGCGCGGGCCAGGATGCCGATGGCGGTTTGGGCGGGCGGCATGGCCGAGTGGCCGGGAGCAGCGTCCACGCTCAGGCGCAGGGTCATGTAGCCTTTTTCGCCGTAACCCACCAACGCCACGGGGATCTCGACCCCCGGCAGCACGCCCGTCATCAGCGAGCCGCCCTCATCCACCACCGCCGAAAGGCGCACACCGCGCTCCTTCAGCCAGTTGACAATCGCCAGCGCGCCGTCGCCCCAGGTTTCTTCGTCGTGCCCAAATCCCAAGTACAGGGTACGCTCCGGCTGATAGCCGCGCTCCAGCAAAATTTCCACCGACTCCAGCAGGGCGATCAATTGGTTCTTAATATCCAGCGCGCCCCGTCCCCACACGCTGCCGTCGGCCACCGCGCCGGAGAAAGGCAGCTGGAGCCAAGCGCTCAGCGAGGCCGGGTCCACCGGCACCACATCCTGATGGGCGGCAAACAGCACGGGCTCCAGGTCCGGGTTGCTGCCCGGCCAGCAGTACAGCAGGGAATAGTCGGCGATGCGCTCGCGTTGAAGTTGGCTGTGCACGCGCGGGAACATCTCGGCCAGCAGCTGGTGAAATTCCACAAAGGGCAAATATCCCGCCGGGGTGCGCTCCAAATTGGAAATGGTGGCCACCTGCAAGGCGCGGCTAAGGTGTTCAGCGGCGCGCTGCTCGTCCACCGGCTCCGGCTCGGCGGTCTTGGCCGCCTCCAGTTTCATCTTTCCCGAAAAAGTCACGGTGCGAATGAGCACAAACGCCGCCAGGAACAGCAGGGCGATCAATACAAAAATCAGGATGGTGATCAGGGTGGGTATCATAGGACTCTCAATTCTGGGATTGTCGGTAGATGGATTCGAACTCCGCCAAAAACTGAGCGGCCAAATCGGGGTCGGTGACGATCATCACATTTTCGTCGTTTTGGGTCTCCGCGTTGATGGAGAAATTGTAGGAACCAAAGACCACCACACGGCGGTCAATGATGAGGACTTTGTGGTGCATCTGCCCGGGCAGCTGGTCTCGGAAGACCGGGATCTGCGCCTGGCGCAGGCGGTTGAACTCGGTGCCGCGGTTGGAATCCACCTGCTCGCTCTCAAACACGCCCCGCACGCTGACCCCCGCGCGGCTGCGCTCAATCATGGCGTCGGCCAAATCGTCGCGGGTGAAGGAATAGGCCAGGAAATCCACGCTTTGCTGCGCCCCGCGCACCAGAGTCGCCAGGCGGCGGGCAATGCCGTCCTCCGGCGCAAAGTACACCTCCACCGGGATTCCCTGCACGCTGAGCTGCGGGTAGGGCGTATCCGCGCGGCTTTCGGGGCCAAACTCACCGCGTTCAAACATCTCGTCAAATTCGCGCTGGTAATCTTCGGCCACCTGCGCGTCGCGGATGCGCACCAGATGGTTGTAATCGTCATAAGCGCCGGATACGGTCAGGTTCATGGAACCCGTCCACACTTCCTGGCCGTCAATGATGACGAACTTGTTGTGCATCAGGGCTTCGCGCTGATCGCCGCGCACGGGGATGCTCTGAGATTTCAGCCACTGCGGCACACGGTTGTCCAGCGCGTCTGAATCCAGCACCACGCGCACGCGCAGCCCGCGGTCGAAGGCGTGATCCAGGGCGTCGGCCACAAACTGCAAGTTGAAATTCAGCACAGCCACATCCACGCTGTCTCTGGCCTGATTAATGGCCTCAATCAGCGGCTCATCCGGCCCGCCGCGGCGCTCATCGGCCTCCGGTGAGCGCGGCTGGGTGAAAAAGACGGTGAAGGGCGGGTCCACGGGCCGCGGCTCCCGCGTGGGCGGGTCGGTGGGCGGCAGGGGCACATCCCCGCCGTCGCTCAGCTCGCACCCCAGGCTGAGCAGCGCCAGCAGCAGCAGGGCGGCGAGGGTGCGGAAAATTTTGCGGCGGGTCGTTGTGAATTCAGTCATGCGCGGCTCCCTTGGGGGTCTTGGGGCTGGGGTACAGCCCTTCAGAGAGATTATAGCACGCCCCCGGCCCGCGGGGCGCCTGCCGCCTGGGCACACCCAGGGTGCGGCAGGCTGATACACGCCCTTGACAGGCTCTTTTTATGTTCTATAATAGCTATAAATATGTTATAAATTGTCCGATTTAGGAGTTCTCTATGCTCACATGCATGTGTCTGGGGCGGGACCTGTAAACCGCCTGAGTTCATAACCTTTACCCTGCGACCAGCAGCCAGGCGGCCAACAGCCCACCCGCATTTTTCCAAAAAATCTGCGAGGCCTGTTTCCCGCCTTTAATATTGCCTGCTGGCCGCATGTTTTTAACCCACCCATCTAAATACCCCCGAACCGCAGGGTTCGGCGAAAAGAGGAAAGAATGAAAATCGCAAACGACATCACCGAATTGATCGGCAACACCCCCCTTGTGCGGCTGCGCCGCGTCAGCCAGGGAGCCGCCGCAGAAATTGTGCTCAAGCTGGAGTTCTTCAACCCCGCCCACAGTGTGAAAGACCGCATTGGCGCGTCCATGATTGACGCCGCCGAAAAAGCCGGGCTGCTTCACAAAGATACGGTCATTGTGGAGCCGACCTCCGGCAACACCGGCATCGCCCTGGCGATGGTGGCTGCGGCGCGCGGCTACCGCTGCATCCTGACCATGCCCGAAACCATGAGCAAAGAGCGCCGCATCCTGCTGCGCGCCTTTGGGGCCGAGCTGATCCTCACCCCTGGGCCGGAAGGCATGGGCGGCGCCATCCGCAAGGCCGAAGAGCTGGCGGCCAGCGACCCCCAGAAATACTTCATGCCCCAGCAGTTTAAAAACGCGGCCAACCCCCAGATTCACCGCCAAACCACCGCCGAAGAAATCTGGCGGGATACCGACGGCCAGGTGGATATCCTCGTCTCCGGCGTGGGCACCGGCGGCACCATCACCGGCGTGGGTGAGGTGCTCAAGGCGCGCAAGTCCTCGGTGCAGGTCATCGCCGTAGAGCCAGACGCCTCGCCGGTGCTTTCCGGCGGGCAAAAAGGCCCCCACCCCATTCAGGGCATCGGCGCGGGCTTCGTCCCCGGCGTGCTCAACACCCAGGTGTATGACGAAGTCATCCGCGTCAAATCCGAAGACGCCTTCCAAACCGCGCGGGCCGTGGCCCAGCAGGAGGGCATCCTCATCGGCATCTCCTCCGGCGCAGCCGTGTGGGCCGCCCTGCAGGCCGCCCGCCGCCCCGAAAACGCCGGAAAACGCATCGTGGTGATCATCCCTTCTTTTGGCGAACGTTACCTGAGCACGGCGCTGTACGCCGACCTGGCGGACTGAGCGGCGGGGTGAGGGAATCATGTTTCGAGCTTTTCGCGAAGATATTCAGGCGGTGTTCGACCGCGACCCCGCGGCGCGCAGCACGCTGGAGGTGATCCTCACCTATCCGGGACTGCACGCGGTGTGGGGTCACCGCGTATCCCACTGGCTGTGGACCCACCGGCTGAAGCTGCTGGGGCGCTGGCTTTCCACCCTGATGCGCTTTCTCACCGGCATCGAGATCCACCCCGGGGCCAAAATCTGCCGCAGTTTGTTTATTGACCACGGCATGGGCGTGGTTATCGGTGAAACCGCCGAGATCGGCTGCAACGTCACCCTCTATCACGGCGTCACCCTGGGCGGTGTCAGCCTGCAGAAGGGCAAGCGCCACCCCACCATCGAGGATAACGTGGTGATTGGGGCCGGGGCCAAAGTGTTGGGGGCCATCACCGTGGGCGCCGGCAGCCGCGTGGGGGCCAACGCCGTGGTGGTCAAACCCGTCCCGCCCGAATCGGTGGTGGTGGGCGTCCCTGGGCAGATCATCGCCCGCAGCCAGCCCCACCCGGCCGTGGACCTGGGGCACGACAAACTGCCCGACACCCTGGGGGCCGCCCTGGCTTCCGTCATGGCCCGCCTGGAACAGATCGAAGCTAACCTGGGCAGCCACGTGGTGCAGCACCCTGAGCTGGTGGGGGCGGTGGTAGCCAACCACAGCGGCAGCAACGGCAACGGCCATGCGCACAGCCACAGCCACGAACACCCCATCCACGCCCCTCAAGAGGGGCACTGGCGCGGCGAAGACTTTATGATCTAAACGGGCTGCTGCGCCCGCCCAATTCACAGCAATTCGAAGCGGCCGCTGAACTTTCAGCGGCCGCTTCACGTTCCCAACTCCCAACCCTATAGGAGAGAAATTTTAGCCTTTCAGCGCCCCCGCCATCAGCCCGCGCAGGAAGTAGCGCCCCAAAAAGATGTACACCACCAGGGTGGGCAGGGCCGCCAGCAGCGACCCGGCCATCTGCACATTCCAGGCGATGATCTGGCTGCCCGCCATGTTGTTCAGCGCCACGGTGATCGGCCAGTTGGCCGGATTGGTCAGCACCACCGCGAACAGGAAGTCGTTCCAGGCCGCCGTGAACTGCCAGATGATGGCCACCACAAAGCTGGGCACGGCGATGGGCAGGAAGATGTACCCGTAAGTGGCCAACAGCCCGGCCCCATCCATGCGCGCCGCCTCTACCATCTCTTTGGGCACGCTGGCAAAGTAATTGCGAAAGGTCAGTGTGGTGATAGGCAGGCCGTAAATCACATGGGTCAGCATCAGCCCCGGCAGGCCGCCGTACAGCCCCGTCTGCTTCATAAACTCCACCAGCGGGATCAGCACGCTCTGGTAGGGGATGAACATGCCGAACAGAATCAGCGGGAAAACCACATCCGCCCCGCGGAATTTCCACTTGGCCAGCACAAAGCCGTTCAGCGAGCCTAAGATGGAAGAAAGCACCGCCGCGGGCAAGACCATATTGAAGCTGTTCCACAGGTACGGCGCCAGTTTTTCAAAAGCCGCGGTGAAATTGTCAAAATGGATGCCGCTCGAGGGCAAAACCCACATGTTCTTGAGCGAGATTTCATCAAAGCCCTTCAAACCGGTGGTGATCATCACATACACCGGCGCCAGGTAAAACACGGCCATCAAGGCCAGCGGCACATACAGCCAGGGGCGGGCGTGTTTGCGGCTCACAGCTCCACCTCCCCGCGCAGCGAAAAAACCAGATAGGGCACAATCAGCACCGCCACGCTGATCAGCAGGAAAATGCCGATAGCCGCGCCGCGGCCGAAGAAATAACCGTCAAAGGTGGTTTGCCACATATAAATCGCCGGAACGTCCAAGGGAATCTGCTTGCCCGCCACCGCCACGATCAAATCAAAGACCTTGAGCGAAATGTGTCCCAAAATCACCATCGCGCTCAGCGTCACCGGCCGCAGCAGGGGAAAAACGATGTTGGAAAAGATCTGCACCTCGCTGGCCCCGTCCACGCGGGCCGCCTCGCGCAGCTCATCCGGGATGGCGCGCAGCCCGGCCAGGTAAAGGGCCATGGTGTAGCCCGACATCTGCCACACCGCCGGTAGGGCGATGGCGGCGATGCCCCACACCGGCGTGGTGTGCCATTGGTTCACCAAAAAGTCCAGCCCCAAACTGCTGAAAAGCAGGTTCAGCCCGCTCATGCGCGACCCCATGGCCGGGTTCATCAGCCAGCGCCAGACCACGCCGGTCACAATGAACGAAATCGCCATCGGGAAGAGGTACACGCTGCGGAAAAAGCCTTCCGCGCGGATGTTTTGATCCAGCAGCACCGCCGTGCCCATGCCGATGATCAGCGAGCCGCTGATGAACACCAGGGTGAAGATGACCGTATTGCGGATATCAATAAAAAAGCGCGGATCCTGAAAAAGATTGACAAAGTTTTGCAGCCCCACCCAGGTGTAATCCGGCAGCAGCCCCGTCCACTGGCTCAACGACACGCGCAGCGTCCAGCCGATGAATCCGTAGACGAAAATAGCCACCGCCGCCAGGGAGGGCAGTACCAGCAAAAAGCTGTACAGGGTGTCTTTCTTAATCCGCATCACAATCCTACCATCTGCCCACGCGCCGCGGCGCAGCCTGGGCTTGGGTGGGGCCTCACGGGCACGGCCCTGATTTTTGACAGGCAGCTAACAGCGCCTGTTGAAAAACGGCCACGTCTTTGCTCTGCAAAAACAGCCCCAACGCGGTATCTATTTCCTGCTTCCACGAGTCGTTGGCCACCACACCGTGCGAAAGCGAGCCCACCACTGTGTTGGTTTGCCAGTCGTCCATCGCCGACTGCAAATATTCGTCGTACAGGCTGCGGTCCGCGTCCGAGCGGGCCGGGATGGAACCTTTCACAGGGTTGAAGGCATCCTGGCCCTCTTTGGAGCCCGCCACTTTCAGCCAGGCGACAGCAGCATCGCGGTGGGGGGCGTTGGCGGGCAGAACAAACGAATCCGAAAGGAACTGAAAAGTCCCCTGAGTTCCCGGCACAGGCTGCCAGCCGAAATCTTCGCGGGGAGTCTTGCCCAATTCCTTAAAAAAGCCTTCGGCCCAATCGCCCATCACGTTGAAGGCCGCATCCCCGTTCACCACCAGCTGGGCTGCGTCCTGCCAGGCCAGCGAGGCCGCGTCCGAATTGGTGAAGCGCATCACCGTCAGGTAATTTTCCAGCGCCCGCTGCACCTGGGGCGTATCCCAACCCACCGCGCCCGTCCAGATTCCGGCATAGTCCTGCGGCCCCAGCGAAGCCAGCAGCACGGTTTCAAACAGATGCATAGCCGTCCACTGCTCGCCCAGCGACAACGGGGCCTCCATGCCCTCGGCCTGCAGCTTTTCCATGGCCGCGATCCATTCATCAAAGGTCTGGGGCGGCGCGATCTGGTGGGCGCTGAGCACCTTGGGGTTGTACCACAGCATGTTGGCGCGGTGAATATTGACCGGCACGGAGTAAATCTGCCCGTTCTGCGAAATGAGCGGGATGAGCATCTCCGGCATCACTTCCAACCAGCCCTCCTGCTCATAGAGGAAGTTCAGCGGTTCCAACTGTTTGGCCGCCACATAGGTGCCGATCAGCTCCTGCCCGGCGTGCCCCTGCCAGGAATCGGGCGGGTCCCCTGCCTGCAGGCGGGCGGCCAGCACCGCGCGGGCGTTGGTGCCCGCTCCCCCGGCCACAGCCGCGTTGATGAATTCGATCTCAGGATGTTTCTGGTGAAAGACCTCGATCATGGCGTCCAAACCCGCCGCCTCACCGCCGCCCGTCCACCAGGAAAACACTTCCACCTGATTCTGCGGCAGCGACGATGTTGACTTTCCTGGCCGCAGATCCGCCCATGTGCAAGCGCCTAACGCCGCCAAAAACGCGGCGTACAGCCAACAGCGAGCAAAGGACCTTAGAAACATACGCATTCTCCTTGCCGAATCAGGCAAACACAACGCGGCGGGGGTGAATCGCAAAGGCGCAGGTGCGGCCTGCAAAAAATAGTATAATCACTCCACCCGCCAGCCTCAATTCATTTTCGGCCATACAACGGACATGCCTTTGACATCTTCGCCGCAGGTTGGCCGCCCGAAAGGAACAGCGCAGGAACGATGGATCGAGAAATGTTTGACGGTTTGATCAAAGATGTCATGGCGGATCTTTACGATTACGCCGCTCTCGAAACCCATCCCCTGCTCTTTTCGGTCTTCCAGCTTCCCACCGGTTACACCGGCAGCAAGGGGGAATACCTGCGCCAGGTGATTTTGGACACGCTGGAAGAGCTGCGCCCGCCCGCCAAGGGCAGCCCCGGCCTGAGCGTGGAATGGCGCCCCTACCTGATCTTGACCCAGCGCTTCGTCGAAGGCATGAGCATCACCGAGCTGGCCGCCCGCCTGTCGGTCAGCGACCGGCAGCTGCGCCGAGACCAGCACAAAGCCCTGCAGGCCCTCAGCGCGCGCCTGTGGGATAAGCTGGGCCTGCACGACGACGCCCAGGATACATCCGGCCCCGGCGGCCAGCCCGCTTACGTCCTCAACCGCGAGCGGGTGGACGTGCACAGCGTGGTGGACGGCGTGCTGCATATCCTGCACCGGCGGCTGGAAGAAGAAGGGGTGAGCGTGCAGCGCGAATGCCCGCCCGCCGCCCTCAGTGCCGTCACCGACCGCGTGATCCTGCGTCAGATCATGATCAGCATCTTCAACTATGCTTTTCATATGCGCACCGGCGGCGAGCTGTGCCTGCGCTGCCGCAGCCAGAACCAACACATTCACCTCTCCGTGGAGGCCCCGCTGGAAACCGCCCTGGCGGCAGGGGATGAGGCCGAAGGCCGCGGCCTGCTGAAGGCTGCCCTGTACTGGAGCGAGCAGATCGGCGCGCAGCTCAGCGAAGAACACGTCGCCAACCGCCTGATCCTGACCCTGAGCCTGGAAAGCGCCGCCCCCGCCACCATTTTGGTGGTGGACGACCAGGAACCGGCCATCAACATGTTCCGCCGCTACCTCAGCCGCACCGAATGGAACATCGTCGGGCTGACCCATCCCGATCAGGTGCTGGAAAAAGCCCGCCAGCTCAAGCCCGCCCTGATCACGCTGGATGTGATGATGCCGCATGTGGACGGCTGGGAGGTGCTGCAAGCCCTCAAGCTCGATCCGCAGGTGGGTTCCATTCCGGTGATCGTGTGTTCGGCCTGGGAAGAAGCCGAACTGGCCCGCTCCCTGGGGGCAGCCGCTTTTCTTAAGAAGCCGGTGACTCAGAAAGATCTTCTCGATTCTCTCCAGCACCTCCATTTTTCGATTCAATAAACTGCGGGCGCACCGCATCCAGCGCCCCATGTAACAAATGCTGTCCCTCTTCGCGCGTGAAGGGCCGCCGCAGCCACACCTCCAGACTGCCCTGACGGTGCGCGGCCAACATCTGTTCCAAATCGTTGGCCGAGATGATCAGAGTCTGCGGGCGTTTCTCTTCCGGCAGGCCCTGAATAAAATCCAGCACAGCAAAGCCGTTCATATCCGGCAAATCTAAATCCAGCAGCACTGCGTCCACCTGCCCGCCCTGCAATTGGGCCACCGCCTCGCCGCCGGTGTGGGCGGGCAAAAAGGTGAATTCGGGGGCCGAGGCCGCCGAAGCCTTCAGCGTCTGGGTCAGATAGCGCACCATCGAAGGGTCGTCGTCCACCACCAGCAGGGTGCGCAGCTCTGCCCCCAGCGCAGACACAGCCTCCCACAGGGCCGCGCGCGTCACCGGTTTCACCAGATAGCGCAGCACCCCCGCGGGCAGGTCGTGGCCCGCCAGCCCCCCGCCCATCAGCGTCACCTTAAACACGGGCAGGTCGTAGGGCAGGCTCTTGAGAGCCTGCTGCACCTCCGCGCGCATGGCCATGGCCCGATCCACCACCAGGGCGCGCGGGTACCACTGGTTCACCGCGGCCAGAAGCCCCTCAGGATCCAACAGGCTGGTGACGGCATAGCCCGAAAGCGCCTCGCGCAGGGCGCGCGCCTGGCGCTCATCCGAAGCCAGCACCAGCACCAGGCGGTCGGGGTCATCCGCGGCGCGTTGAGCGGGCGGTTCTCCCGCTGGGCTGACCGCCGCGGGCAGCGGGGCAGCTTCTTCTTCCAGTGGGGCCTGCACCGGCAGGGTGAAAAAGAACAGCGACCCCTGGCCCGGCTGGCTGGAGGCCCCAATCGTGCCGCCGTGCAGTTCAATGAAGCGCCGCGCGATGGAAAGCCCCAGGCCGGTGCCCTGCCCGCGCCGCCAGCTTTCGCTGCCCGCCTGTAAAAATTCATCAAAAACGCGCTCCAGGTCTTCTGGAGCAATGCCCGACCCGCTGTCCTCCACCTCCACGCGCACCATCTCGTCCGCCAGAGCGGCGCGAATGGTAATGCCGCCGCGCTCGGTGAAGCGCATGGCGTTGGTCACCAGGTTCAGCACCACCTGGCGAATGCGCGTGCAGTCCACATACAGATCCGGCAGGTCTGGGGCCAGCTCCAGGCGCAGAATCAGGCCCTTCGCGCGCACCGGCGCTTCTACCATCTCGCGCACCGCGTTGAGGATGTCTTCAATGCGCGCCTTTTCTTTAAACAGCACCATCTGGTGCGCATCCATCTTGCCCATGTCCAGGATGTCGTTGATCAGGCCCAAAAGGTGGGTGCTGGAACGGTAAATCTCCTGCACATCGTCATACAGCCCCGGCGGCCAGGATTCGCGCCCGGCGTAAGTCTCAGGTGAATTGACCATCAGATCGCTGAAGCCCAGGATGAAGTTGAGCGGGCTGCGCAGTTCATGGCTGACCGCCAGGGTGAAGCGGTCGCGGTCTTCGCGGGCCTCATCCGCCTTGGCGCGGGCATAGGCCAACATGCGGTTCATGCGTTCCAGCTGGTAATTGGCCTTGGTCTGTTCGCGCAGCAGCACGCTGATCTGGGCGCGGTGCTGGCGGGTCTCCTCCAGACGGCGCACCGCCTCGTTGTAATGGTAAGAAGAAGCCTCGATGGCCGAAATGAGGTTGCTCGACACCCCCCAACCCAAGAAAAACGCAGCGATCACCGCCAAAAACAGCCCCACCTGAAAACCAGCACTCAGCGGCAGAAGCAGCACGGCCCCCAACGCAGCCGCGCTGACCACCACGGCCCCGCGCACCCCCATCATCACTTGGGCCATCAGCGGCAGAGCCGCCAGGGCCAGCAGCACCTCCGGCCATAGGTACAGCTCGTAGGCCGCCAAAATGGCCGCGGCCACGCCCACAAACCAGACCCCCTGGGCAGCGGCAAAGGCGCGCGCCAACAGCCGCAAAGAACCCACCACAGTGAACAGCATCAGCCCGCTCAGCAGCCATAAGCTGGGGCTGAAAATTTCCGGCCAGGACAGGGTGGCGATGAAGTGCCAGGCCAGGTACACTCCCCCCATGGTCCAGATCACCTTACGGGAATTGGATTCAAGCAGTTCACGCGTGGTAGCGTCCTGCCGAAACAGGTGGATGAGCGGCCTCAGCAGGCGGGTAATCATGTTACAATCTTATCATAGGCAGGCATAAATCTGCGCGCCGCGGCCCCAGGCGGCAGCGCGCGAATCCCGCTCCCTGCGCTCTCTGGACTGAACTATGGACCCTCGCTGGTATCCTCTGATTTTGTTCGTGGCCCTGCTGCTGCTGTGGGGCGTGTTAAACGCGGCTTTCCGACGTCACCGCCAGGAAGACTGCCCGCGCTGTGGGGGGCCGATTGAGCGCATTCACCGGAGCAAGCTGGAAAAAGCCCTGGGGCTCTTGTTGGTATACCCCACCGGCAAATACCAGTGTGATCAGTGCGGTTGGATTGGCCTGCGGCGGCGTTCACACCGCCGGTCGACCCGCACCTGAGCCGCGCCTAGCCGTAGCGCTCCTCTTTCCACACATCCGCCTCATTGTGATACCCGGCCCGCTCCCAAAAGCCTGGGCGGTCTTCGGCGCTGAATTCCAGCCCGCGCAGCCATTTGGCCCCCTTCCACAGGTAGGGGGTTTTTAAGTCCGCGCGCCCCGGCACAGCCCCCACCACCCCGCGCAGCGGGTGTCCGTGGTCGGGGGTCAGCGGCTGCCCCTCGTAGCGGTACGCCAGCAGAAAATTGTCACTCAGCACGATCTCCAGGGGCAGGTTGGTGGTGTACCCATACTCGGCATGCTGAATCACGAATCGGGCGTTGGGCAGCGGCCGCACCAGGCCCGCCTCGATGAGGGTGCGCACGGCCAGCCCTTCCCACTGGGTATCAAATTTGCTCCAGGCGGTCACGCAGTGCAGGTCCAGGGTCATGCGCGTGCTGGGCAAGGCGCGAAACTGCTCCCAGGATAGTTCCAGGGGGCTTTCCACCGCGCCGTACACGCGGAAGGTCCAGGTGTCGGGGTTAAAATGGGGCACCGGGCCGTAATGCAGCACCGGAAATTTGTTGGTGACGGCCTGACCGGGGGGCAGGCGGCCCTCGTCGATCATACGTTTCTCGTCCTCACGGCGGCGTAAAAAGCTGTCAAACATGGGTTCATTCCTCCGATTTCACCTGTATTATACCGAAGGTACAGGGCGAAAGAAAGCGCCCGTATAAAGCCCGCCGCCTGCGGCTTTGGCCGGTGGACGCGTCCCGGCCTGTCTTGACATTCCCCGCCCCCCGGCTTATACTCGTTGTGAAATTGAATACAAATCCTTCGGGGCAGGGTGCGGGAGGCAAACTCCCAATTCCCGATCGGTGGTGATAACCCACGAACGCGCTCGCGCGTATGATCCGGTGAAATTCCGGGGTCGACGGTATAGTCCGGATAGAAGAAGGTACCCTCCGTGTGCAGTTCGCTGCGCCGGAAAAGCCGCCTGCGGTTCTGCCCCGAAAACGCGTTTTCGGGGTTTTTTATTGCCCCAATTGGAATCCGCTGCGGGCCTGTTCCGTGCGGCGGGATGGATGCCTGTACATGAAACCAGCTGCCCTTGAACCCCTCACCCTCAACGCCGTACGCCTGCTGCGCCGTCACGGCCATTGGCTGCTGCTGGTGTCGCTTTTGGCGGCGCTGGCGGCCTGGCAGATTCTGGTGACTCTGGCCAAACTACCCGCCTTCATTCTGCCCTCCCCCGTCCAGGTGGCCGCGCGTTTTTGGGCGGCGCTGACGGACGGCAGCCTGCTGCGCCACACCTTTTACACCCTCAGCGAAGTCATCGCCGGTCTGCTGGCGGGCAGCCTGTTGGCCACCCTGCTGGGCTACGGCCTGGCGCGTTCGCACACCTTGGAACGGCTGCTTTCGCCTTATCTGGTGGCCTCGCAGGCCATTCCCATCGTGGCTGTGGCCCCCCTGCTGGTCATCTGGTTTGGTCCCGGCATGTTCTCCAAAGTGCTCATCTGCGCCCTGATCGTCTTCTTCCCCGTGCTGGTGAACACCGTGGTGGGTCTGCGCGCCGTGCCGGATAACCTGCGCGATCTGATGCGCGCCATGCGCGCCACCCGCCTGCAAACCCTGCGCCATCTGGAAATCCCCGCGGCTCTGCCCGTGTTTTTGGGCGGGCTGCGCATCGGCGCCACCCTGTCGGTCATCGGCGCGGTGGTGGGCGAGTTCGTCGGCTCGGACCGCGGGCTGGGCTTTCTGATCAACGTCGCCCGCGGGCAATACGACACCGCCCTGGTGTTCGCCGCTATCTTCACCCTGATTGTGCTGGCCCTGGCGCTCTACGGCCTGGTGATCTTGTTGGAGCTGCGCCTGCTGCGCTACCAACATGCGCCCCGCCCCGAAGCACCGCGCTAGATTTTCCTGCATTTTGGAGGTTCATCGTGTCTCGTCTTGTGCGTTTTCTGCTGATTACTGCCCTCATCTTCAGCCTGGCCGCCTGCGCTGCGCCCCCCGCGCCCGCCGCCGGCCCCTTGACGGCCGTGCGTCTGCCGGTCGGCTACATCCCCAATGTGCAGTTCGCCCCCCTATATGTGGCCATAGAGAAAGGCTACTACCGCGAGGCTGGCATTGATCTGAGCCTGGATTATTCCTTTGAAACCGATGCGGTGGCCCTGACCGGCGCCAACCAGCTGCCTTTTGCCGTGGTTTCCGGCGAACAGGTGCTGCTGGCTCGCGCCCAGGGGCTGCCCCTGGTATACGTGATGAACTGGTACCAGAACTTCCCCGTGGGGGTCAGCGCCAAAGCCGACTCCGGCATCCTCCAGCCCGCCGATCTGAAAGGCAAGCGCATCGGCACCCCCGTGCTGTATGGGGCCAGCTACATCGGCCTGCGCGCCTTGTTGGAAGCGGGCGGGCTGAAAGAGAGCGACATCACCCTGGATACCATCGGCTACAACCAGGTGGAAGCCCTGAGCGTGGATCAGGAACAAGCCGTGGTGGTGTATGTGGCCAACGAGCCGGTGCAGCTGCAGGCCAAAGGGATCGTCGTGAACACCCTGCATGTCTCGGATTATCTGCCCATGGTAGGCAACGGTCTGATCACCAACGAAACCACCCTGCGCGAGAACCCCGACCTGGTGCGGCGCATGGTGGCGGCCACCCTGCGCGGCCTGGCGGATACGCGCGCCAACCCCGATGAGGCCTATCAGATCAGCATGAAGTATGTCGAAAATCTCAAGGCCGAGGATGCCGTGCAGCGCCAGGTGCTGAAAGCCTCCATTGAGCTGTGGGGGGATGAGCGCCTGGGCGATTCGGACCCGCAGGCCTGGGAGAACATGCACGACCTGCTGGTGCGCATGGGGCTGCTGCAAAAAGCGCTGGATTGGCAGGCCGCCTTCAGCAACGATTACCTGCCGGAGCCGTAAGCGTGAAAGCCGCCCTGGATTTGCCCGTCTGCTGTGACGAAGCCCCGCCCGCGGGCAGCCCGCGCGACTGCGCCGTGCTCAAGGTCAACCACCTCAGCCTGACCTTCCCCGGTGAACGCGAAGGGCTGCGCGCCGTGGAAGATTTGACCTTTGAGCTGCGCGAGCAGGAATTTGTGTGCGTGCTGGGGCCTTCGGGCAGCGGCAAATCCACCCTGGTGCGCGTCCTGGCGGGGCTGCTGCGCCCCACCAGCGGCAGCGTGCATTTTGCCCCGCTGCGCGGCGAAGGCCGCCCCCCGCGCGTGGGGGTGGTTTTTCAGCAGGCCAACCTGATGCCCTGGCGCACCGTGGTGGAAAACATCACCCTGCCGCTGGAGCTGCAAGGCGTACCCCTGGAGGCCGCCCGCCAACAGGCCGCCGAGATGGTGGAATTGATCGGCCTGCAGGGCTTTGAAGACACCTGGCCGCGCGACCTTTCGGGCGGCATGGCCCAGCGCGTGGCTCTGGCGCGCGCCCTGGTGCAGGACCCTGATCTGCTGCTGCTGGACGAGCCTTTTGGCGCGCTGGACGCGCTGACCCGCGAACGCATGGGCGGCGAGCTGCTGCGCCTGTGGCAGGCCCGCCAAAAAACGGTGCTGATGGTCACCCATTCCATCTCTGAGGCCCTACTGCTCTCCGACCGGGTGCTGGTGCTCACCGCCCGCCCGGGGCGGCTGGCCCTGGATCTGACCGTGAATTTGCCCCGTCCGCGGGATGAGGAAATGCGGTATACTGCACCCTTCGGTGAACTTGCCCGCCGCCTGCGCGCCGCCATCGTCTGACGGCCGCGCTGTGACCCTCCCCAGGAGACCGCTGTGCCTGCTCAGCCCACCCACGGACGCTCCGCATGACCGCCGCTAGCTCCTCTTCCCCCGCCGCCCGCGCGGATTTTTGGGCGGGGGTGCGCGCCGAGCTGCCCATTTTGCTGGGGGTCACGCCTTTCGGCATGATCTACGGCGTGCTGGCCGTCAAAGCCGGTCTGCCCGCGGCTGCCGCCCAGGCCATGTCGTCCATCGTCTTCGCCGGCTCCTCGCAGTTCATGGCGGTGCAACTGATCAGTACTGCCACGCCGGTCGTGGTGATCATCCTCTCCATCCTGGTCATCAACCTGCGCCACGCCCTGTATTCCGCCTCCATCGCCCCCTACCTGCACGGCCTGTCGCGCGCCTGGAAAGTCGTTTTGGCCTATCTGCTGACGGATGAGGCCTACGCGGTGGCGATTACGTTGTATCAAAAAAAGGGGGTGATCCCCGGCAGCCCGTGGTTTTTGCTGGGGGCCGGGCTGGCCCTGTGGACGGATTGGCAGCTCAGCACCGCGGTGGGCATCTTCCTGGGGGCGCAGATCCCGGCCGCCTGGTCGCTGGATTTCACCCTGGCCCTCACCTTCATCGCCCTGGTGATCCCCAACCTGCGCGACCGCCCCTCGACCCTGGCAGCCCTCAGCGCCGGGGTCACCGCTGTGCTGGCACACGGGCTTCCCTACAAGCTGGGCTTATTGCTGGCCGCCCTGGTGGGCATTCTGGTGGGGTTATGGAACGAACGGCGGTGAACGGAAATCTGTGGTGGATTCTCATTCTCGGCGGGGCGCTGACCTTTTTGATCCGCCTATCTTTCATCGCCTTGCAGGGCCGCTGGCAGCCGCCGGAACTTTTGCAGCGCGCCCTGCGCTATGTGCCCCCCGCCGTGCTCAGCGCCATCATCCTGCCCGAAATGCTCATGCCCCAGGGCAGCCTGCAAATTGGCGCCGAAAACCTGCGCCTGTGGGCCGGGCTGGCTGCCATGTGGGTGGCCTGGCGCACGCGCAATATCCTTTTGACCATCGCAGCGGGTATGGCAGTGCTGTATCTGCTGCAGTGGCTCTTCTAACCCCCTCGCCTGACGATCCTCAATCCAAGACCACTCGCGGCCAGTTCAACGCCAGGTTTTCAAACAACAGGCGCGGGTTGGCGTTGGCGTCCAGCGCGTCCTGAGCTTCTTCCAGCTCGCGCACCCGCGCCGCCACCTCGGCGGCCGGGCACTGCTGCGCCAGGCGCTCCACGGCGCCGCGATCGTCCAGATTGACCAAAGGCAGCTCCACCCCGCTTTGCAGCAGCATCACATCCCGCCAGAGCGACTGCCACACCTCCAGGCGGCGGCGCAGTTCCTCCACCATCCCAGAGCGCTGATCGGGGCGGCTGTACTCGGCGGCCTTTTTGGCATAGGTAAAACGGTCGCGGTGCGGCGCGCCCAACAGCATGCGCAGGTCATCCAGATAGGCGCGGCGTTTTTCCACCAGCTCCGGCTGGGCATGCATCTGCAAGGCCACCCCCACCCGCCCCGATGACAGGTGCGCCAGGCGGCGGGCTTCCTCGGCGGGCAGACCGCGCTGCTGGTGCAGGGCGGCCCCCAGGGCTTCTACCCCCATCGGGCGCAGGCGCAGGATCTCGCAGCGTGAGGTGATGGTGGGCAGCAGGCTTTCAGGGGATACGGCGGTCAGGATCAAAATGGCCCGTTCGGGGGCTTCTTCCAGAGTCTTGAGCAGCGCGTTTTGGGTGCTTTCGGTGGCTTCTTCAAAACGCAGCAGCAAAGCCACGCGGCACGGGGCTTGAAAAGGGGCCAGGGACAGCGAGCGCTGCAATTCGCGGATGGTATCCACCCGCAGCGACCCGCCCACCGTTTCGGCGGAGAGCAGGTGCAAATCGGGGAATTGCATGTTCAGGGTCTGCTGGCAGGCGCGGCACACGCCGCAAGGCTCCCCCGGTGCTGTGGGCTGCGGGCAGAAGAGGGCCTGGGCAAAACGCAGCGCCAGCGTGCGCCGCCCCACCCCCGGCGCGCCGCACAGCAAATAGGCGTGCCGCACCTCCCCGCGGGAAAGGTGCTGGCGCAGCAGGTTTACCGCCCAATCGTGGCCCATCACGTCCCATGCCATGCTCAAATTCTATCACAGCCCCCCATCAAAATTTGGTACAATACCCCAAACCCTGGTTTTATCTCCACAGGAAGGCCCATGAACGAATCCCTCTCCCCCAGCGCCCAAAAAGTGCAGAACAGCCTGCATGCCCAGGGCTTCGACTGCTCCGTGGTGGAGCTGCCCGCCTCCACGCGCACCGCGCAGGAAGCCGCGGATGCCTGCGGCTGCACCCTGGGGCAAATTGTCAAATCGCTCATCTTTCGCGGCAAAAGCAGCGGCCAGGCCGTTCTGGCCCTGGTCAGCGGCTCGAACCGCGTCAGCGAGGCGCGCCTGGCCCAGGTGTTGGGCGAAGCGGTGGAAAAAGCCGACGGCGATTTCGTGCGCGCGCAAACCGGTTTTGCCATCGGCGGCGTGCCGCCCCTGGGGCACATTCAGATCCTGCGCACCGTGATTGACGCCGATTTGCTGCAATACGATCATATTTGGGCCGCCGCGGGAACCCCCCACGCGGTCTTTCAGCTCTCCGCCGCCAGCCTGCAGCCCATGACCGGCGGGCAGGTGGCAGAGATTAAACAGGCAGGTTAAACAGAGGATTTTATGGCGAAGGATACCCCCCTCCATTATCGCAATTTGGTGATCTATGAAGTCTATGTGCGCAACCACGGCCCCAACGGAACCTTTGCGGATGTCGAAGCCGACCTGGAGCGCCTTCAATCTATGGGCGTGGATATCGTCTGGTTCATGCCCATCCACCCCATCGGCCAGCTGAATAAAAAAGGCCGCCTGGGCTGCCCCTATTCCATCCGCGACTACCGCGAGGTGAACCCGGAATACGGAACCAAAGCGGATTTTGCCCGCCTGATCGAAAAGGCTCACCGCTTGGGCATGCAGGTGATGATTGATGTGGTCTACAACCACACCGCTCATGATTCTGTGCTGGTGCAGGAACACCCCGAATTCTTCCATCAGGATGAGCAGGGCAAGCCGGTGACCACCGTGCCGGAATGGTCGGATGTGATTGACCTGAAGCACCCCAACCCCGAACTGACCCGCTATCTGATTGATTCTTTGAAAATGTGGGCCGAAATGGGCGTGGACGGCTTCCGCTGCGACGTGGCCTCGCTGGTGCCGGTGGATTTTTGGGTGCAGGCCCGCGCCGAAGTGGCCGCCGTCAAGCCGAATGTCATCTGGCTGGCTGAATCGGTACACGCCAGCTTTGTAGCCGGCCGCCGCCACGCCAACCTGAGCGCCTATTCCGACAGCGAAATTTACCAGGCCTTCGACCTGACCTACGATTACGACATCTGGCCGCTCTTCCAGGCGGTGGTGCACGGCAAACTGCCCGTGGGGCGCTATCTGGAAATTTTGCGCTTCCAGGATGCCATCTACCCCGAAAACTTTGTGAAAATGCGCTGTGTGGAAAATCACGACCAGGCGCGCATCATGACCCTGGCTTCGGACCGCACCCAGGCCCTGGCCTGGACGGCTTTTGAGGCCTTCAACCGCGGAGCTTTCCTCATCTACGGCGGGCAGGAATCCGAAGCCGTCCACACCCCATCCCTCTTTGAGATTGACAAAGTGGAGTGGAAGAACTACGCCCTGCAGCCCTTCCTGACCAAGCTGGCCCACCTGAAGAAAGACCCCATTCTGCAGGAAGGCAAATTCCTGCTGCTGGCCGCCGACCCGGCCATCGTGGCCTCCTGGCAAAAGGGGCGTGAGGGCGGCCTGCTGGGCATCTTCAACGTACGCGCCGCCACCGGCGCCATCGCTCTGCCCATTCCGGACGGCAGCTACACCGACCTGCTCAGCGGCCAATCGGTCAATGTGCAGTCCGGCGCGGCTCCCCTCCCCAGCCATGCCGCCATCCTGCGCTACACCGGCAAACCCGATCTGCACCCGCTGTACAGCGACCTGATGGATTTTCACTTCCCCGTCCTCTAACCCCCCTCCCCCCAACCCGCTCGCCAGGCAGAAGCCAAGCCGCTTTTGCCTGGCTTTTCTTTGCCGGTGGAGGTTCAGCCTTTAAATCCGGCGCAAAAGTCTCTATAATCAAAGAGGGGCAGGGAATCAGCCCTGGCGTTGGCCGGGGAGGTTTGGGAAAGGTTTGGGGAGGAATAAGCCATGAAACCATCCATTCGCTGCTACGCCAACGCCCTGCGCATCACCGCTGTACTGCTAGCTGCCGCGGGGATCACCGCCTGCGCCGTTGTCCCGGCCCTGGCGCAGCGCATCCGCAACCTGGTGCAGCGCCCCACCCTGGTGGAATACGACCCGCCCGCCTTGAGCGTGGACACCTCACCCCTGGAGCAGGCGGGCTGCACCCTGTCAGCGCCGTGGTGGACCTGCCCGGAGGGCGGCCCAAAAGACGAGTGGGGCTGCGAGGTGCTGCAAAGCGTCTCGCCCCTCCTGGGCGGCCTGGACCCGGCCCCGCTGGCCGCCTGCATTGTGCGCGGGCACGATGCTCTGCCGGAAGGCGAATATATCTACAACACCGGCTGCGCCTACCCCGGCTACATTCGCTATGTGGTGGCCGAAGCCGGCAGCCTGCGATTGGTGCACAATTTGGAAGAACTGCGCGCCCTGGCCGCCCCCATCGAGACCCCCGAAGAGGCTCTCAGCTACGCCCTGGCTAGCCAGGGGCTTTCGGCCCTCTACGACCTTTCCATAGATCCCAGCTTCCGCTACCAGACCCGTACGTTGGAAGAAACCCATGTGGAAATCACCAACGAGGGCTACCGCGTGCTGCTGTTCAACGACGACCTGTGCGGCTGCGGCCCGCACACCACCTTCGCCGTGCCGGTTGAGGTGAGCCGCGGCGGCGAGGTGATGCGCCTGGAACCCCAGCCCCTCTTCCAAAACCCGGAATACGACAGCCTGTGCGTGGATTGAGGCCCCTGCCGCGGCCCGCTTTAGCGCGCGCAGAATCCGCCAAACCTGGGTACAATAAGGGGCTGTGATACACTGCACAACGCTTTGGAGAGGATATTGACCCCCATGTCAGATGCGATTCTGCCCCTGGGCAAACTGCCGCCGGAACTGCTGGCCCAGTTGGTGGCCCAAATTCCCAGCAGCGACCCGCGCGTGCTGCTCGGCCCGGGCGTGGGCCTGGACTGCGCCGTGATTGACACCGGCGCGCCCCAACTGTTGGTGCTGAAAACGGAACCGATCACCTTTGTGAGCGGTGAAATCGGCTGGTACGGGGTGCAGGTGAGCGCCAATGACATCGCCACCACCGGCGCCGTGCCGCGCTGGTACATGACCGCCCTGCTGCTGCCGCAGGGCCAAACCACCCCGCGCCTGGTGGAAGAGATTTTAGACCAGATCAATGCAGCCTGCGCCCAACTGGGCGTCACCGTGGTGGGCGGGCACACCGAAATCACCCACGGGTTAGACCGGCCGCTGCTGATCGGCACGCTGATCGGCGAGGTGGCCCGCGAAGGGCTGATCACCCCGCGCGGCGCGCAGGTCGGGGACCGCATCCTCTTGACCAAGGGCGTGCCGGTGGAAGCCACCGCCATCCTCAGCCGCGAATTCCCCGAACAGCTGGCTGCGGTTTTGACCCCCGCCGAGCTGGAAGAAGCCGCGGCGTTCCTGTACACCCCCGGCATCAGCGTAGCCCGCGATGCGCAGATCGCCGTCCAGGCCGGGCGCGTCACCGCCATGCACGACCCCACCGAAGGCGGGTTGGCGTCAGCATTATGGGAGATGGCCGAGGCCAGCGGCAAATGTTTCAAGATGGATCCGGCGGCTGTGCCGGTGCCGCGGCTTTCGCGCCGGGTGTGTGAAGTCTTTGGCTTGAACCCGCTGGCGGCCATCGCCTCGGGCGCGCTGCTCTTCACCGCGCCCCCCAGCGGCGCCCCGGCCATCTGCGCTGCCCTGCAAGCCGAAGGGATCCTTTGCGCCGAGATCGGCGAGGTGAGCGAAGGGCCGTTTGCCGTCTGGCAAAGGCTGCCCGACGGCGAAGTCCCCCTGCCGCGGCCCGAACGGGATGAAATTACACGGGTATACGAATGAGCCTGCCGCCGCCCATCCCCAACGCCTATTGGGTGCTGCCCGGGCAGTTCATGGCCGGGGCCTACCCCGCCGTGCCCTATTCTGATGAGGCCACCCGCACTCTGCTCAGCCGTCTGCTGGACCGCGGGCTGCGCTGCTTTATCAACCTGGCTCAGCCCGGCGAAGCCCCCGATTACCAGCGTTTGCTGCACGAGCAGGCCAATTGGCTGGGCGTGACGGCGCATTACCATGCCTTCCCCCTCGAAACCGCCCCGGTCATTGAACCCGCCCGCATGATCGCGATCCTGGATCAAATCGACAGCGCCCTGGAAGAGGGCCAGGGTGTGTATGTGCACTGCCGTGCGGGGATCGGCCGCACCGGCGCAGTGGTGGGCTGTTTTTGGGTGCGCCGCGGCCTGAGCGGTGCGCAGGCTCTGGCGCAGATCACCGCCCTGCGCGCCGAATTGACCGCCGAGCCGCCGCATCGGGGCATGCCTTCACCCGATTCACAGCCGCTGCGCGACCTGATTTTACGTTGGGACGCGTTGGACCCGCGCCGGAAAACGCCCGCGCCGGGGGAAACCAAAGGGAAATAGAAACAGGGGGGTTATTTCAGGCTGTTCTGCGCAACCACAAAGGCCATCGCCTGGTTTTGGTCGTCGTCCATCACCACCTGCAGGGTGTGCCCAGGGGCGAAATCGCTCACGCGGATCAGGTGCAGCGTGTCGGCCAGCAGCGGATCCAGCGGGACAAAATCATCCACGTGGTTGGGCTGATGATAGAAGAATTCACGGTTAAACAGCGTGGTGGGGCTGTCTAACAGCACCGCCAGGGGGTAAATTTGAGCTTCCATCAGGTCCTGGAAGAAATGCGTGCCCAGCGAAGGCTCCGGTTCTGGTCCCACCCCCTTGCCCGAAAGCTCCACCAGCGCTTTGGCGTGGTAAATGTCCCCATAGTCAATGGGCACGCCCAAATCGGAATTGGAAGATCCCCAGCGCCCCGGCCCCACGCAGATGAATTTTTGGCCCTCCAGGGCGGCGTTCAGCGTGCCGATGGCGCGGGCCAGCTTGGCGCGGTCGTTCATGCTGGGCAGCGCGTAGTAGCCCTCCGGGCGCACAAACAGGACGTAATCCACCTGACGGATGAAGCCCTGGGGCACGACAAAACGCGTCTCAAACACCACTTTTTGCTCTGGGATATCCGCGGGAACGGGCACTTCTTCCGTCTCCACCAGGTGGCTTTGCGGGCGGCACTGCAGCAGGGTCAGGTTGAGCATGGGCCTGCCTGACTCCAGATTGGAAAGGTGCAGGGTAAATTCCAAATCCACCGGGCTGCGGTAGTTGCGCTCCAGGTTGTGGAGGATATCGCGCATTTTTTCAGCGAAGGGCGTACGGCGCAGCAGTTCGTCAAAGGTCAGTACCAGGCGGTTTGTGCCGCCCTCCAATAACGTGCTCTGCAAAGAGATAAAATAGCCGTCCTCATCCACCTGCGCCAAATAGCGCAGGGGCGGGTAGTGCGCATCCAACACCTCGCTGGCCGGCAGGGTCTTAAAGACGTTCTCCTCTAGGTCAATCAAATCCACATACTGCTGTGAATAACGCCGGATGGCGTCCGCCGAGGTAGACGGCCGCAGCAGCGGGTGACTGAGGGCTACCAGGCGGGGGTAGTCGTTGCCCACGCGGTCAACGGCGCGCGTGCCCATGCCCCACACCAGGCGCACAAAGCCGTCCTCGCGCCGGATCTGCGGGGTCCAGCGGTAGAGGTTGCGGCTGAAGGCCACCCCCGCCGCGTGGGGCATGTAATACCGCCCGAAGGCCTCGCCCTGCACCACCTGAATGAGGATGGCCATGCGCTCGTCGTAATCCTGCAAACCTCGGCTGCGGCGGTAGAGCAGCGCGTTGGGGTTCAAGGTGGAGGCGTAGATGCGCGCCACGGCGCGGGTGAGGGCCCCCAGGTTCTCTTTGATCGAGCGCTGATTGGGCAGGAAAATACTTTCGTATTTACCCGCAAAGGAGGTGCCGAAATTGTCTTCCAACAGGCTGGAAGAGCGCACGATCATGGGCTTTTGCCCCACCGTCACCAACAGCCCTTGCAGCCGCTCCACAATATCGGGCGGGAAGACCCCTTTTTCAAAGTCTTCCACAATCTGCGGAAATTCTGCCCGCATTTCCGCTTCAGATTTATATTTCTGATCGTTCCAATGCACCAGGTTGTTGATGGACATGAACGAATAGAGCACATCCGAACCGATGTAATACGACTCCGCCGAGCGAATGCAGAAATCGGGGCAGACGCTCATATCTTCCACCACGCGCAGGGCCAGCAGCATGCCGGCCGCTTTGCCGCCGATGCGCCCCCCGCCGATTTTGCGGCGGCGGATCTTGGCCAGGTCGCTGATGGTGAACCACTCTTTGGCGATGTTGATATAGCGCAGGTTGTCGCTGATCAACGAACGGATCAGCACCACCTTGGATTCGTGCAGGCGGGCTTCGTAGCGCTGACGCTCCGCCGCGGGCAGGTGTTCCATGGCCAGGGCCTGTTCAAACACCAGTTCCATGGGGGCCAGTTCGGGGTTGATGGCCGAGAGGATTTCCTGCTCGCTCAGCCCTTTTTCGCTCAGCACACTGGTGACGATCTGTTCAAAATCAGCAAAGGTCAGGCGTTGGCTGAAGATCAGGTCGGTGAGGTGCTTGCGCGTGCGGTCCAGGCGCAGATTCCACATATCCTCCGGCTCTTCTTCCACCGGATTGATCAGGCCTTCGCGCTCCTGCGAAGCGATAGCCATCTCGCGCACGCGGGCCTCAAACTCGCGCAGGCTGATCACCCCGCGGGTGAACAGCTCGCTGCGCATGCGCATGCGGATACGCGTGCTCAAAATGGGATATTGAACCAGGGTCAGGTAGATATTGAGAAACCGGTCGTTGGAGGACGGCTGGAAACTCATCCGAGGTGCATGGGCATAATCACGTGCTGGAAGTTCTGGTCGCCCACCGGCCGGATCATGGCCGGGGTGTTATTGGCGTTGGTCTCCAGCGCCACGCTGGGGCTTTTAACCACGTCCAGAACCTCGCGTAGATAGCGCACGTTGAAAGCGATCAGCAGATTGGGGCCGTCCACCGCGGCTTCCACCGAGATCTCGCTGGAGCCGGTCTCTTCGGACTGGGCCGAAATCTCAATTTTGCCGGGGGCGTCGGCGCCGGGCTGAATGTTGAGCCGGATCACGTAGTTGCCCTCGCGGGCGATGATCTCGGCCTGTTTGCAGGCCTTCAGCAGGGCCGGGGTGGAGATGACCGTGGTGGTCTTGAAGCTGCGCGGGATGATGGCGCGGTAATCGGGGAAATTGCCGTCAATGAGCTGCGAGACCAGTTCCACGTCCTTCATGTGGAAGAGCACCTGTCCGCGCCCGGGCGGCAGCACCATCACCACCGTCTGCTCGCCGTCACCCGCCACGCGCGCCAGTTCGTTCAGGGCGCGGGCCGGAATGATGGCCGCGATGGGCTGGTGAACAGCGGAGGAAAGCTGGGTTTTGCGCACCGAGATGCGGAAGCCGTCGGTGGCCGCCATTATCAATTCACTGCCGTTGACCGTCAGCGAAACACCTTGCAGCACCGGCCGGGCCTCGTCCGCTGAGGCGGCAAAGGCCACCTGCTGGATCATTTCTTTGACATCCCCCACGCCCAGCTCGATGCCCTCGCGCAGATCCGGCACGGGGATGGGCGGGTACTCGTTGGCGTCAATGCCTTTGATGTCGGTGATGGATTGGCCGCAGCGCACCGTCAGGGTTTGAGTTTTGGTATTGAGGTCCAGGTGCACCGTGTCGTTGGGCAGGGCGTTGATGAGATCTGCAAAGGTGCGCGCGGGCACGGTGACGGCCCCGTCTTCGTGAATCTGCGCGCCAATCCAGCAGGAAATACCCAATTCCAGGTTGGTGGCAGACAGACGCAGGCGTCCTTCGTCGGTGGCCACCAGCACGTTGGCCAAAACCGGCAGTGTGCTGCGCGGCGAAACGGCGCGGGAAACCATGCCCAATCCGTGTGCCAGTTGTTGTTGCGATACAGATGCTTTCATGGCGGCCCTCTCTTCGTGAAACCGGTGCGGATCAAACCGGGCGGCAGCGGCTGTAGATACGTAAAGAAACCCCGCCCAGAATGGGGGTGATGAACTGAAATCAGTATACATCAAGCGTTCAAAAAATTCCAGAAAATTACAAGTGCTTGTAGGGAGAGGACTATAATGGGATGCAGGTAATGAATTATCTGGGAAATATGACGTATGCTGTGTGCGTCTCGATGTGATCTAGGTGAACTGCCCATGAACGTCATGCCTGATTCAACCCATTCCCTCAAGAGCTTGCAGCGTCCGCTCTTTCTGTGGTCCTTCCCTTTCACCTATCTCTATTTCTCCTTGCCCATCATCAGCAAAGTCTTTGGGGCCTCCGCGGTGGAGATCGGCGGGCTTTTCACTGTGTTCACGATCACCACATTGGTCCTGCGTCCAGTGGTCGGTTGGCTGCTGGACCATTATGGACGCAAGGCATTTTTTGTACTTGCCCTGGTCATTTATGCGCTTTCGATGGGGGTTTTCGCATTTTCCGAATCGCTCAATTGGCTGTATGTGGCGCGTCTGATTCAAGGCGTGGGCTCGGCTTTTTTGTGGGCGGCGGTGAACACCATCGTCGCTGATCTGACTCAGCCCGCGGAACTAGGTCAGGCGCTTGGAAAAATCAACGAGACCACCACTCGCGGTGGTTTAATCGGAATTTTCGCCGCCAGCATACCCATGTTCGCTTTTCCGCAAGATGTCGGCTGGAAAATTACATTTATTGGCTATGCCATCCTGACGCTGGTCGGCGCGGGATTGGCCTGGAAAACCGTCCCCCACACGAAGGCAGCTTCAAGCACCAGCCAAAAGAAACCCGCCCTGTCCGGCGCTTTGCTCAAGCTGCTCTTCATGGTATTCATCACAGGCATTCCCGAGGCCATGTTAAGTCCAATTTACCTCATCTATCTGCAAGATAAATTCAGCGCGGATATGATGACCATCGCCTGGGCGTTTTTTCCGGCGGGTTTGGTGGTGGCCTTTCTCTCGGCCCGGCTGGGCGCGTTGAGCGACCGTTTTGGGCGAGCGCCCATGATGGCGGTGGGGCTGGCAGGTTCAGGGGTGATTTCTCTGCTGATGCCTACCTTGCCGTCGGTGATTTGGCTGGCAGTGCTCTACACACTGTCCGCTGTCCTGTGGGGGGTATCAGAACCCGCCGAAACCGCTCTGGTGGCGGATCTGACCGGCAAGGATCACCGGGGGGTGGGATATGGATTGTACGATTTCGTTGAAAATCTAGGATTTGCCGTCGGCCCCTTACTGGGTGGGCTATTGTATGACACCGTTGGTCGGGGCATGCCCTTTTACTTCAACGGCGTCGTTCTCATCCTGAGCGCGGGCTGGGTACTTCTGTTTCTGCGGGGCGTCGCTTCGCCCAGACCCGAAAGCTCAGCAAACGCTTGACCCCCCCGCCCCTAAACCGTCTCCAGGCGGGCCAACGAAGCCAGCAAGCGCTTAAAGCCCACGCTCTCAAAAGCCACATCCACATTTTCCTCGCCGTCCAGCACACGGCTTTCCACCACCAGGCCCTCGCCCCAAATGGGATGGCGCACGCGCATGCCCGGGCGGTACTGCTGCTGCACCACCTTGGGGGCGGGCGGCGGCGGGGGGATGATCTGCGGGCTGCGCGGGGCGGGCACGGGCGTTTCCCAGCGCGCCCAACTGGCCTGCACCTCCGAGGGGCGCGTGCTGCGCGCGCGGCGCTGGGCGCCGCGTTCTTCCAGCAAAGCTGATGGGATATCCTGCAAGAAGCGCGAAGGTTCGGAGAACTCGGTGCTGCCGTAGCTGGAACGTTGGCGCGAACGCACCAGATACAGCCGGTTGCGGGCGCGGGTCATGCCCACGTAAAACAGACGGCGTTCCTCGGCCATCTCTTCCGGGTCGTCCAGCGAACGGCTGTGCGGCAGCAGGCCTTCATCCAGCCCGATGATAAACACATTGTCAAATTCCAGCCCCTTGGCGGCGTGCAGGGTCAGCAGGGTGGGTGCGGTCACGTCCTCCGGCAAAGTATCCTGATCCGACACGAGGGCCAGGTTTTCCAAAAACGGCCCCAGGCCACGGTCTTGATATTCATAGGCCAGCTTGCGAAGTTCCTGCACGTTGTTCCAGCGGTCTTCGCCTTCTTCGGTGCCGTCGCGCAGATAGGCTTCGTAGCGCGTCTCGGTGACAATGCGGTCAAACAGGGCCGGCAGCGGTTCCTGGCGGGCCGCCTCCATCCACCCCGCCAGCAGGCGGGCAAAATCCAGCAGCATGGCTGCGCCGCGCCCGCCCAGGGCCGTGAAGGCAGCCGAGCGTTCCCCCTTGGCCGCCAGCTCCAAAAGGGCCGCGCCGGGGGTGGTCTGGGCGCGTTGGGCCGCGGCCTGCAGGCTCTGGATGGTTTTATCCCCAATGCCGCGCGGCGGCAGGTTAATCGTGCGGTTCAGGCTGACTTCGTCCGCCGGGTTGGCCACCAGGCGCAGAAAACAGATGAGGTCCTTCACCTCGCGCCGCCCGTAGAAGCGCTGCGCCCCCACCAGGCGGTAAGGCAGACCGCTGCGCAGGAAGGCCTCTTCCAGCAGACGGGATTGGGCGTTGGTGCGGTACATCACCGCGAAACGGCTGCCCGCCTTGCGGTCTCCGGCCATGTTCTGACCGATGAGGTCCACCACATAAGTGGCTTCCGAGTGGTCGTCCGCAGCCTCAAACAGCACCAGCCGCTCCCCTGACCCGCGGTCGGTAAAAAGGTGCTTGGGAGTGCGGTGGGGGTTGCGGTCAATCACCGCCCGGGCCGCGTCCAGCACGGTCTGGGTGGAGCGGTAGTTTTGTTCCAGCAAAATCTTCTTGGCTTCAGGGAAATCCTGCTCAAAGCGCAGCACGTTGCGGTAATCCGCCCCGCGCCAGCGGTAAATGGATTGGTCTTCGTCGCCGACCACAAACAGATTCTGGTGGTAAGACGACACCAGCTTCAGCAGCAGGTACTGGGCCGTGTTGGTATCCTGAAACTCATCCACCAACACATGCTCAAAGCGCCGCCCGTAGCGTTCCACCACGTCGGGGTTTTCCTGCAAAAGCCGCACCGTCCACAAAAGCAAATCGTCAAAATCCAGCGCGTTGCTTTGCAGCAGCATCTGCTGGTAACGCTCGTACACCCGCGCGATGACCTCATCGCGGTAATTGCGCCGCGGGTAATCTTTGGGCTGCATCAGGTTGTTTTTGGCGTTGGAGATGGCCGCGTGAACGCCCGAAGCGCGGTAGAGCTTGTCGTTCACATTTAATTCTTTCAAAACCCGCTTGACCAGCGTATCCTGATCGTCAGCGTCCATGATCACAAAATTGGAGTCAAAAGGCAGCACCGCCGCCTCGCGCCGCAGCATACGCGCACACACCGAGTGAAAGGTGCCCAGCCACAGGTCGCGGCAGGGGTCGCCCAGGGTCTGCTCCACGCGCGACTGCATCTCGCGCGCGGCCTTGTTGGTGAAGGTGACCGCCAAAATGTGATAGGGCCGCACCGCCAGATCGCGCACCAGATAGGCGATTCGCTCGGTCAGCACGCGCGTTTTGCCCGAGCCAGGCCCGGCCAGCACGAGTGTTTGTCCCAAACCAGCGGTGACCGCCTGGCGCTGTTGGTCGTTGAGGTGAGAGAAGGGGCTGCTTTGCATGGCCTGGATTGTACCATGAGCCGCCGTGCTTTTTGCCGGGCTTAAGTTTAAAAAAACCGCCCCAGCCCCAGCCTTACACAAAGGCTGCCAGAGGCCAGCCGAATTCTGGTATACTAAACGCACCAAAGGAGGATTGCCCATGCCCGCTCAAGAATTGGATCTGGATCCCGTTGATCTCCTCACCATTGATGCCATTGGCAAGCCGGGCCAACGGGTTTTCTACCTTCAGGCCCGCGGCGCGGAGCAGACTGTGACCTTCATTCTGGAAAAAGTGCAGGTGCAAAGCCTGGCGCTGGGGGTGGAACAGTTCCTCAATGAGCTGCACGAACGCCTACCCGAGCTTCCCTTAGAATCCGGTCAATTCAATGAAGACCAGATGCACATCCTGCCGCCGGTGGACCCCTGGTTCCGCGTCGGTGAGCTGGGTCTGGCCTACGACAGCGACCGCGACCGGGTGGGGTTGGTGCTGCGCGAAGTGATGACCGAAGAAAGCGACCCAGAGCAAAGCAATGTGGCCCGCCTGTGGTGCACGCGCGAACAGCTCCTGGCGGCCGTCCATTGGGGCCTGGAGGTCGTCAACCGCGGGCGGCCCATCTGCCCGTACTGCGGTCAGCCGATGGAGCCTGAGGGGCATTTTTGCCCCAAGCGTAATGGACACAAGCACTGAGTCTGCCCCCAGGAGGGCGTTCAGCTGGTGATGACTGTGCCGCTCACCCAAGAACCGATTTTGCTGGCCTTGCACCGGGGAGACATCTCTTTGCAAGGTCAGTTCTTAAACAGCTCCAACCGCACCTTTTTGGGCACGCTCGTTCACGAAGAGAGCAGCCTGCAGGTGGTCTACAAACCTACCCAAGGCGAAAGCCCCCTGTGGGATTTTCCGCCGCGCTCATTGGCGCGGCGCGAAGTGGCCGCCTACCGCCTCAGCCGGGCCCTGGGCTGGGATCTGATTCCCCCCACCGTTTACCGTCACAAAAACGCCCCTTTTGGCCCAGGCTCGCTGCAATTGTTTGTGGATCACGACCCCCAGGTGCATTTTTTCACCCTGACCCCCGAACAAAAACAGAGTCTGCGGCCTCTGGCAGTCTTTGACCTGTTGGCCAACAACGCCGACCGCAAAGGCGGCCATCTGCTGCTGGGGACGGATGGGCGCCTGTGGGTAATTGACCACGGGATTTGTTTTCACGTGGAAGACAAGCTCCGCACGGTCATTTGGGATTTCGCCGGGGAGCCCATCCCCGACCCGCTCCTGGCCGACGTGGCCCGCGTGATGGATGAGCTGGCGCAGGAGGGGCCGCTGTTCGCCTCGCTGCGCGCCATGCTGCTGCCCGCCGAGGTGCGCGCCCTGCTGCGCCGCGGAAAGCGGCTGCTGGCCAACCCCCGTTTTCCACAACCCGCAAGCCACCGCCGTCCTTACCCCTGGCCGCCTATCTGAGCGCGGCCCATTTTCAACTCGAAGGAGAAATGCACATGCAAACCGTTCGTCTTGCCCTGGTCGGCTTTGGAAATGTTGGGCGGGCTCTCGTCCGCCTTCTGGAACGCAAACGCGCGCTGCTGGCCAGCCAATACGGCCTGGAGTGGGTGGTGACCGGCATCGCCACCGGACGCCACGGCATGGCCGTTGATCCCCAGGGGCTGGATGTGCAGGAAGCGCTGCGCCTGGCCGAAAGCGGCCAATCCATCGACGCCCTCTGCCGCGGGCCGCGCCCGGCCTCCATGCTGGATTTCATCCGCGCCTGCCCGGCGGACGTCCTATTTGAAAATTCGCCCGTCAACCACCACACCGGCCAACCCGCCATAGACCACCTGCGCACCGCCCTGGAATGCGGCATGCACGCCGTCACCGCCAACAAAGGCCCCGTGGTTCACGGCCACGCCCTGCTCACCGAAACCGCCGCGCGCAGCGGGCGCAAGTTCATGTTTGAATCCACCGTCATGGACGGCGCGCCCATCTTTTCGCTTTTCCGCCAGCCCCTACCCGCTTCGGAACTGATGGGCTTCATGGGCATCCTCAATTCCTGCACCAATTTGATGCTGGAGATGATGGAACAGGGCCGCGAACTGGATGATGTCATCCGCTACGCCCAATCCATCGGCATCGCCGAAACCGACCCCTCCGCCGACGTGGACGGCTGGGACGCCGCCATCAAGGTGGCCGCCCTGATCACCGTGCTGATGGGCGAACCCTTCACCCCCCAGCAGGTGGTGCGGGAGGGCATCCGCGGGCTGAGCGCCGAAGACATCCGCGCCGCTCTGGATGCCGGGGAACGCTGGAAGCTGGTATGCACCGCCCGCCGCGAGAACGGGCAAATCCACGCCCAGGTGGCCCCCCAGCGCGTGCCTTCCACCTCGCCCCTCTACAGCGTGGGCGGCACCAGCTCTTTTGTGCAGTTTGAAATGGACACCCTCAGCGGCCTGGGCATTTTGGAAAGCAACCCCGGCCCCGATACCACCGCCTACGGCCTGTTGGCCGACCTGCTGAACGCCCTGGGTAAAACCAACGGCTAACGCGCGCGGAGGTGCAAGGTGAGCGAACGCGTGTATCTGGCCCTGGGCAGCAACCTGGGCGACCGCCTGGCCAATTTATCCCGCGCGCTGCAGGCCCTTTCCCCCTATGCCGCCGTGCAGCGTGTTTCGCCGGTGGTAGAGACGGATCCGTGGGGTGTGCTGGATCAGCCGGATTTTCTCAATCAGGTGGCCGAAGCCGAAACCGATCTGCCGCCCTTGGAACTGTTGGCAGGGCTGAAAGAGATTGAGCGTACCCTGGGCCGCCAGCCGGGGGTGCGCTACGGCCCGCGCCTGATTGATCTGGACATCCTGCTGTATGGGGAGCTGTGTACCGAACTGCCCGGCCTGAGCCTGCCGCACCCGCGCATGGCGGAGCGCGCCTTTGTGCTGGTTCCGCTGGCCGCGCTGGCCCCCCACGCCCTGCACCCTCCCACCGGCCGCACCATCACCGAACTGCTGCGTGCGGTGGACGCCCGCGGGGTGCGCACCTATACCCCGCCCGAAGGCGTGCGCATCCCCCCCGACCTGGCGGCGGCCCTGGCCCAAGCCCCCCGCCTCAGCGGGCATTTCAACCGCCTGCCCGCCGCGCACCAGCGCGAGATCATTGCCCAGATGGAAGCCGCCCCCATCGCCGAGCGCCTATCCGCCGTGCTGGAACGGTTGGCCGCCGAAGCCTCCGGAGGCAAGCCGGGAGTATAATCAGAGCAGGGAGGCAAATCTGCCCGCCCGCATCCCCCGCGGCCAAGAAGCAACCGTGCGCCGCCGCCGGGGTTGTCATCTACAATCCATCGCGCCGCAAGTGGAGGAAAACGCATGAGCATAGATCAACGTCTGCTGCGCGGCCCCGGGCCGCTGTTGGATTCTTCAGGTGAACTCGCCGATGTCGGTTGGGCGCGCGAGCCGCTGTTGGACTGCAACCTGGAAAACGCCGCTTTTTACGGCCTGCGCTTCTTGCAGCCGCTGCGCATCAAACGCTGGGATTACTACGGCATCACCACCCCCACCCACTTTTTCTCATTCACCGTCTCGGACGTAGGTTACCTCGGCTCCATCTTTGCCTACGCCGTCGAATTTGCCAGCGGCCGCTACCACGAAGAGACCCTCACGGTGCCCCTGGCGCGCGGGGTGCGCCTGCCGCGCGGCAGCCAGCAAGGCGAATCGGTGTACGACAACGGCCGCGTGCGCCTGCATTTCAGCGCCGCCGCCGACCACCGCCGCGTGGCTGTGCGCTGGCCGGGCTTTGGCGGCCAGGAACTCAGCGCCGAGGCCATCCTCCACCTGACCCCTGGGCACGATTCGATGGTGATCGTCATCCCCATCCCCAAGAAGCGGTTTTATTACAACCGCAAGGTCAACTGCATGCCCGCCGAAGGCAGCCTGACCTGCTTCGGCCAGAATTTCACCCTCGACCCCGCCACCTGCCTGGGCAACCTGGACTGGGGACGCGGGGTGTGGGCCTACAACTCCTTTTGGGTGTGGGCCAGCGCTTCGGGTTTCCTGCCCGACCAGCGCACCATCGGCCTGAACCTGGGCTTTGGCTTTGGCGATACCTCCGCGGCCACCGAAAACGCCTTCATCCTCAACGGCCGCCTGCACAAGCTGGGTGAGGTGAAGTTCAGCTACGATTCAAAGCATTTCACCCGCCCGTGGGGCATGCGTTCAGCCGACGGCCGGCTGGACCTGGAATTTACCCCCTTCTTTGAGCGCGTGGCCAAAACGGACGCCAAGATCTTATTGAGCGAAGTGCACCAGATGTTTGGGCGCTACAACGGCACAGCCGTCACCGATGAGGGTGAGCGCATTGAAATCCGCGACCTGATCGGTTTTGCCGAGGAGCATCACGCCCGCTGGTAGAAAAGGTAAGCGAAGAATGAGTGTTGCGAATTTTCCGCTGGTTTGGGGGCAGCGCACCTATGTGATGGGGATCATCAATGTGACCCCCGACAGCTTTTCGGGCGACGGCCTTTTGCAGCGCCAGGACCTGACCGCCGCGGCCCTGGAACAGGCGCGCGCCTTCGCCGCCGCGGGGGCCGATATCTTGGATATCGGCGGGGAAAGCACCCGTCCCGGCTCCGAGCCAGTTTCCGTGGATGAAGAAATGCGCCGTGTGATGCCGGTGATCGAAGCGCTGGTGCGGGCTGAGCTGGGGCTGATCCTTTCGGTGGACACCTACAAAGCCGCCGTGGCTGAAGCCGCCCTGCAGGCCGGGGCACATTGGATCAACGATGTGTGGGGTCTGCGCGCCGATCCTGATCTGGCTCAGGTGGCGGCCCGCCGCCAGGCGCCCGTCATTCTCATGCACAACCGCAGCAAACCTGCCAACGCCGAGCTGCAAGATCGGCTGGGCGGGCGCTATGTGGGCATGCAGTACGACGACCTGCTGGGTGACGTGTGCCGCGAACTGCTGGAAAGCGTCTCCCTGGCGCGCGCCGCCGGAATCCCCGACAGCCATATTTTGCTCGACCCCGGCATTGGCTTTGGCAAAACCGTAGCCCAAAACCTGGAACTGCTCAACCGCCTGGGTGAAATCCGCGCCCTGGGCTTTCCCGTCCTGCTGGGGCCTTCGCGCAAATCCTTCATCGGCTACACCCTGGATGTGCCCCCCGACCAGCGCGAAGAAGGCACCGCCGCGGCGGTGGCCGTGGGCATTGTGCGCGGGGCGGATATCGTCCGGGTGCACGACGTGGCCCGCATGGTGCGCGTGGTACGCATGACGGACGCCATCGTCCGCCGCGCCTGAGGAGCTGCGTATGCCAACTCAGCCGTCCCTGGTTCAATCGCGCCTCGGGGTGAGGCTGGCCCTGGGGTTGGCGCGCGCGCTGCCCCCGCGCCTGGGGGTGGGGCTGGGCGAATTTTTAGGGAGTGTTTACGGCCGCCTCACGCATCTGCCCCAGGTGCAGGCCGTGTGCGCCAACCAGTGGGTTATCTCCGGCGGTTCACTGAGCGCCGCCGATCTGCGCCGCCAGGCCCGGGCGGTGTTTCGCATGGATGGGCGCGCCCTGTACGACTTTTACCACCGCCTCAACGATCCAGCCGGTCTGCTGGCCCTGGTGGATTTTGACCCCAGTTATGAGGAGTTGATGGCGCGCTGCCGTGAGGAACGCCAGGGCATTTTGCTGCTGGGCACACACACGGCCAATTTCGACCTGGCGGGGCGCGCCACCGCCCTGCGCGGCGTGCCCTTGCTGGTCTTATCCTATCCGCAGCCGCCGGGCGGCTACCAGATGCAAAACCAGCTGCGCCAGGTGGCCCGTGCCGAGATTGAACCCATCTCCCCCAGCGCTCTGCGCCAGGCTGTGGAACGCCTGCGCAGCGGGGGGACGGTGGTCACCGGCATTGACCGTCCCATCCACGGTTCCAACTACCCGGTGCAGTTCTTTGGGCGCCCTGCCCAGCTGCCCGTGGGCCATGTGCGCCTGGCGCTGAAAACTAAGGCATGGGTCTATCTGATGGGCGCGCGCTACCAACCCACCGGGCGGCTGCGCGTGTGGGCGCTGGGGCCCATCCCCATGCGCCCTGACGAAGATTTACAGCGGGAAACCACCCGCAACGCTGAAGCCATCTTAGCCGCGGCAGAAGAGATCATCCGGCCTGCTCCCCAGCAGTGGAGCATGTTTTACCCCGTTTGGCCGGATGTGCAGCCGCCGCTTCCATAGAAAAGAACCGAGGAATCATGAGTCAGAAGAAAGTGAAAGTGCGTGCCGCAAAACATAAACGGGTGGTGGATACCCTCACCGGCCCATTCGAACGCCGGTTTTTACCCTGGATGGCCTCGCGCCTGCCCCAATGGGTGCTGCCCGACCACCTCACTGCCCTGGGCATGTTCGCGGCGGTGTTGATCGCGGTCAGCTATGCCCTGTCGAACTACCACCCGGCCTTTTTGTGGGCGGCCTTTTTCGGCTGCATTCTCAACTGGTTCGGCGACAGTCTGGACGGCAATCTGGCTCGCTTCCGGCACATCGAACGCCCGCGCTACGGCTTCTTTGTGGATCACTCCACAGATGCATTGGCCGAAACGCTGGTCTTCATCGGCATGGGCATGTCGCCGTTCATGCGCTTTGACATCGCCGCCGTGGCCCTGGCAGGGTATTTGCTGCTCTCCCTGTATGCCGCCCTGGCCACCGTCTCGATGGGCGAGTTTAAGATCTCTTATGCCTATCTAGGCCCCACCGAAATGCGCATGGTGGCCATGCTGGGCACGGCCTGGGTGTATTTCAACGGCATGCCCATCATCCAGCTGCCCTTTGTTGGGCTGACCGTGCTGGATATCATCGGCATCCTGGTGTCCCTCCTCTTCCTGGGGGCTTTCCTGATCTCCTCGGCCAAAATGGCCGGGCGGCTGGCGCATATTGACCGCACCGCCCACCACGAGCACAAGCCCCACGAATAAGAAACCTGTCTATGTTGTCTTGACCCCCACCTGCCTGTGCAGTCGGGGGTTTTTTTATGCGTGATGTCAGGATTTTTCCTTCACCAGCATGCAGGCTGTAATACTATCCGGCTCGCTCCGTATAATGATATAGAATGGCAAACCTGAACAACGCCCCCCAGTTCTCCTCGCAGAGCGAAAATCGGCCTTTCGAAGCGATTTACGAAGAATTCCTGCCCCGCATCTACAACTTCTTCCTCTACCGCTTCGGGGACACCGCCCTGGCCGAAGATTTAACCGCGGTGACCTTTGAGAAGGCCTGGAAAAAACGCGGTAAGTTCCGCCAGGAGCTGGCCAGCCTGTCCACCTGGTTGTTCACCATCGCCCGCAACACCGCCGTAGACGCGTACCGCCAGAATCACCGCGCGGCTGAAGACATCGAAAGCGCCGGCCTGACGGACCCCATAACCCCCGCGGCCGAATCGGAAAGGCAGTATGACCTGTACAGGCTGAACCAGCTTCTCTGTCGTCTGCCCGCCCGCGAGCGCGAATTGGTCGCCATGAAATACGGCGCCAACCTGACCAACCGCGCCATCGCCGGGTTGACCGGCCTGAGCGAGTCCAACGTGGGCGTCATCTTGCACCGCGTGGTTCAGGCCCTGAAAAAAGAATGGGAGGCCTAGGATGAGTGATGATCAATTTCTGTACGGTTTTCAGCAGCAGCCGAGTCCGGCTTTTTCCAAAGCTCTCCTGCACCGTCTGACGGAGCCTCAGCCCGCCCGCCCCGTTGTCTGGCGCCGCCTGGCGTGGGGATTCCTGGCAGCGGTGCTGCTCTTTTCGATTTCCCTTTTGGCTTTCCCTACCGTGCGCACCTACGCCCAGACCATCCTCTACCAAATTGGCCATCTGATCCTTTCAGATGCCCCCACCCATGCCGAGCAGTTTGAAGAATCGCTGCAAGCCGCTGCGCCCAGCCCGGCCCCTAGCCAGCAGGCCGTTGAATGGCAGGCCAACCCCCTTTTGAGCCTGGACGAAGCGCAAGCTCAGGCAGGTTTCCCTGCGGCTGAGCTGACCAACCTTCCACCAGGCCTGACTCTGATGGTGCGCCGAGTGAACCTGCCGGACGACCAGAATCCCTACACCGCGGTGATCACCGTCTATCAATCCGCGGATCAAACGCTGACCCTGCGCCAGCTCATGTATGCACCCGGGGCTGAAACGCAGACCCTTCCGGTGGGCAGCGCCCCGGTTCAGGAGGTACAGCTGCGCAGCAGTCAGGGGCTGTGGATTGAGAACCTGCGCCTATCCACTTATGTGGAACCGGACCATCAGGTTGCTTTGCAGTATGCCAACCTGCTGCGCTGGAGCGAAGGCGGCTTCGAATTTGAACTGAGCACCAACCCGGGACTGCCGCTGGAAACCATGCTGCCAATGGCCGAGGCGATTCAGCGCCCCTAAACTCTGCAGCGCTGTGATCAACAAAAGGCCGCCCGGTTTGGAACCGGACGGCCTTTGATTCACAGGGTCTGATTTTACTTAGCGGTGATGGTCACGGGCATCTTGCACAGGATAGTGCTGCCCTGCGCCAGGGCCCAGGTGGCGGTGAAGCTGCCGCTAGCGTTGGGCGCGCGCATGTCCACGATGATCTTGACCGTCTCACCGGGCTTGACCTTCTTGGGCAGATCGTACAGGTCTTCGCCGGTGTGCATCTCTTTGCCGCTCAGGTACTTGTAGTCCACGGCGGTCGTTTCCCAGGTCTTGCTGCCGGTGTTCTTCACCACCCACACCGCGTCAAAATCGGCCTTCTTGTCCAATTTGGTGCCGCTGGTGGGCTTGACCGACACAATCTCGCAGTAGTAGCCGCTGGTGTCGCTGGGGTTCACCACCACTGCGTCGGTATCCTGCACGCTGCCGGTGGTGACATTCTTGAAGGCGTTGTAGGCGTAGTAGCCCTGGTCGCTGTCAATGCGCACGCTCACCCATTCCACATCCACCGAGGTGCGCGAGATGGGGATGAGCAGATCCATCGAACCGCCTTTGCCCGAGTTGAATTGGCCGACTTCGATGCCGTTCTTGCCAAAATCGTTGAGCGGGCCCATGCGCACGCGGAAAGTCTGGTTGGCGGGCAAGCCGTTGGCGCGCGCGCTGATGGATTGGTTCTTCAGCACGGCCGTGATGGTCAGGTTGGGGCCGCCGCCAGAGACCGGCGTGCCCTGGGGGGTGGGCTGCAGGGTCGGTACCGCCGTGGGGGTGGCCTGACCAGCGGAAGTGTTGGCAAACCAGTTGGTAATCACCACGCCGTCTTTGGATTCAAAGCGCATGGCGATGCGGTCGAGACCCTTCAAAGCCGCGGGGATGCGGTAAGTCTCTTCAAAAGCGCCGCCCGCGCCGGTGTTGGTGGTGTCCACGTAAATGCCGTCCTTGGCATCCGTACCGTAAGCGCCCATGCGAATGTCCAACAGCTTGCCACCGGGGAAATTGCTGGTGCGAATGCGCACGGAATCATCCGTCTTGACCCACACAAAAAGGAACGAGGCGCTGCCGTCCGCCTGCACAGCCGAAGCCGTGGACAGAAAGCCCCCCAGCAATACGGCAGCCGCCAGAATGACACGCAGGATTTTGGATTTCATGACATTTTCCTCCAGTTCTATATACGCCGCACAGGCGTGTAGGTTGCACGCGATCTTTACAGCCTTAACGCTGCTCGCTCTCAAAAAGTTCCTGAGCGTGCAGCATTAAGAGGGGAAATGCGGGCGGTGCTAAATTGCACTTATTTGGGGGTGATGAACACGAACAGTTCATCCGGATCCGCCTGCACCTGAATACGGTTTTCCAACTGAATGCGCGTTTTATCGGGCAGCGCAAACCAGGTTTTATACGAGATAAACGCGTAGTCATAGTCCTGTGGATTTGCCAAATAGTCCGCTTCAGTTCCCATCACAAATTGGTCAGAGCGGGCGTTTTGGCTGAAATACAGGTTGAAGACCCAGGATTGTGAGAGTTCTGTACGCCCCAACATGCCGTAGGAAAAGCGTTTTGTGTCGCGCTTGTAGACATAATCCGATAAGCGATTGTCCACAAAGATTTTCATCTCAGGCGAATACTCAATTTCGGAGCGAAACACTTCATAGGGGTAGTAGCGGCTGGCCACCGGCAAATTGTATTTCTGCGTTTCCAAAATGTGCCGGTTGTACTGCACAAACGGCAGGAACATCATCAAAAAAATCACCGCCGGAACCGCGATCATGGCCCGATTCCAGGTCTTGATCAGGGCATACCCGCCTGCCAGCACACCCGTCAGCAGGGGGACGATCACCGCACCCTGGAAGGGAACCATTTCCCAATTGCCGCGGGCCACAAATGCGCGCAGGTACGGCTGCCCCAGCCCGTAGACGGCCAGCATCGCCGCCGCGCCGCCCCAGCCCAAGAGCAGGTCGCGCGGGCGGGCGGGAGCCTCGGCGCGGTACTGCGCCAGCGCCAGCACCGCCATGAGAGGAATGACGATATACAGATAACGAATTTGGGGCTGGAAGCGCGAAGCGAACAGGAACAGGATCACCGCCAGCGGCAGCATCCACAGCACCTGCTCAGCCCACGAACGCGAAGCCGGTTTGCGCAAGCCGACGAAATACAGCCCAAACATGCTAAAAGCGCTGATGTCCGCCACCAGATACCGCAGCATACGACTTTCGATAGAGCGTTCGAAATTCCAGTTTTCCCAATCCCCGTAGTTAAAATTGGCCAGCTTTTGAAAGCTGGAAGGCCGGAAGGCAAACCACGGGTCCCCAAGAAAAACGCCGTCCAGGGCGGTCATCAAGGCCGCGCCCACCAGCGCCCCGGCCGCAATCCAGGCCACGCTGCGCAGAAGGGCATGCCATTGGAATTTTTCACCCTCCAACCAGCCCAGGCCCACCACCAAAAAGGCCAGGGCCGCGCCGGTCTCTTTCATGCGGAAGGCCAGATACAAAATCAGGCCGAACAGGATCAACAGCCCCTGGCGGTGCCAGCCCTGCACGCGGAACAGCAGCAGATAGATCACCACACCGGCAGAAATCATCCACATCACGCTGAAATCAGCCAGCGGCGAGCCGTTGATTTCAAACAGCCAGAACTGGCCCAAAATCACCACCCCCGAAACCACCGCCATTAAGCGGGTGCGGCTGAGCAGCCTCACAGCCGTGTAGGTGAGGGCTACTGTCCCCACGACGATGAAAGCCCAATAGTGGCGGGCGGCGGTGAAGATATCCCCATCCAGCAGGTACAGAATCCGCAGCCAGTAAATATGGGCATAGCGGTTCAGGATGTACGACAGCGGTTCAGGATTCAGGGCGGTATGCAGATACAGTAAATCATCCCATTGATATGCCCCAGCCGCCAGCTTTGACAGCCACAGGTAAACGGGAACCAAAATGCCCACCACCAGCAGGGCCTCGAGCGCTTTGGAAAGACGTGAGTTGATCCATCTTGACAGGGTTTGCAATACACGGGACATGGATGAATCCCCTACGGGTCAGAAAAGAAGTTTCAACGAACAGGTTTCCATAACTCCAGAAACCAGCAGCCATCCTACACGCCCACACCCGGCTGCGATTCCGATTCTACCACCATCACGATGCTCAATTACCGCCGCGTCAACCGCACCAGCCCGGCCCCCAGCCACACCCCCGCCGCGTTCAGCAGCAGGTCGTTGATGTCCACCGAGCGGTAGGCGCAGCCCAGGCCCAGTGAAACAACAAGCTGCGCCCCCTCCAGCCCGATTCCCAGAGTCAAACCCGCCCAGGCGATGCCCCAGCGGTTTGACACGCTGCTGAGGCTCAGATACGCCCCGGCGGGAAGGGTCAGAAGCAGGTTGCCCAGGATATCGGCGGCCACGGCGCGCGGAATGGGCTGCTCGCCGTAGAAGAACGGACGCAGGTTCACTCGCGATAAAATCCATTCGAGATTGCTGCCGGGACTGCCGCAATCCACCGGAATAGGAAAGACCACCAGGGCCATCAGCAGCCAGCCGTAGGCGCCCCAGGCCAGAATCGAGATGCGGCGGCGCAGGCTTACCCCCCGGCGCCGCATCCAAAATTCGCCCAGCACCATTTGGGCCGCGGCCAGCAGGAAACCCTCAGGGAAAAACGGGATCATGATCCGCGGGCGCGGGTGAGTTCCGCCAGCCAGCCCGGCAAAAGGTCAAAACGCTCCAGGGTGTAATAGCCGGGGTGGCCGCTGGGGGGCGGGTCGGCCACCTCGTGCAGCCAAGTGGTGTCGTGCGGAATGTACACCGCACTGCCGCCCAGCTCCAGAATGGGGAGGATATCGGAGCGCAAAGAGTTGCCCACCATTAAAAAGCGCTGCGGGCTGAGCCCGTGGCTGCGCAGAATCTGCTCATAGGTCTCGCGGGATTTGTGGCTGACCACTTCCAGATGGCGAAAATAGGGGGCCAGCCCCGAACGGCGGAATTTGGCTTCCTGATCCAGCAGATCGCCCTTGGTGATGATCATCAACGGGCAGCGCTGCGCCAGCAGCGGCACGGCCTCGGCCACCCCCGCCAAAAGCTCCACCTCCGCCGCCAGCATACCCTTGGCCAGCTCCAGGATGACCTGGATTTCCGTGCCGCTGACGGCTCCATCCGTCAGGGCGATGGCGGTCTCGATCATCGAAAGGGTGAAGGCCTTAATCCCGTAGCCGTAATGTTCCATATTGCGCGATTCGGTTTCGAACAGGCGCGCATCCACCCATTCGGGGGAGTGGTGATCGGCAAAAAGCTGGGCAAACTGCGCCTGCACCCGGCGGTAGTTACGCTCGTTCTGCCACAAAGTATCATCTGCGTCAAAAGCAATCACATCAAACATAGACCAAGCCTCAATCGAATCTGCTGTCCGTGTTCCAGACCCGTTCAGCGCAGGGTGAATTCAAAAATGCCGCTTTGCCTAATTGTAGGGGCTTTCGCCGCGCGGAAGGGCCAATTTTGCGCCCTGTGATTTCAGCCACTGCGCCCGCTGCCGGTAATCCGGCAGGTGGGCGGCCACCCGCGCCCAAAAAGCCGGGCTGTGATTGGGGTGGCGGGTGTGAACCAGCTCGTGCACGATAACGTAATCTGCCACCTCCGGCGGGGCCATCACCAGCCGCCAGGTGAGGCTGATGGTGCCGGTGGAGCTGCACGAGCCCCAGCGCGTGCGCGCCGCGCTGATGCGAAGGCGGCGGTAGGGATAACCCAACTGCTTCGCCCGCTGCGCCAGCCGCGCCCCCAAAACGCGGGCCGCCTGGGCGCGGTACCAGCGGGTGAAAACCGCCTCGGCCTGCGGCAGCCAGTTGCGCCCCAGGTAAAACACTCCCTCGCGAAAGGTCAGCGCGGGCCGGGCCGCATCTACCAGGCGCAGCGGGCAGGCCTGACCCAGGTACCACAGGCTGTGCCCCTCGGCAAAGGTTTCGCGGGGCGGCACAGCCGCCAAACGGGCTTTCAGCCAGTCTGCTTTGGTTTCCACCCAGGTGCGGATGGCCTGGTCGCTGGCCCCCAGGGGTGCGCGCACCACCACCCGCCCATCGGGCATCACGATCAGCGCCAGGGTACGGCGTTTGCTGCGGACGATCTGGTCAATATGGATCAATAGGGATCACCTCGTTTGCTGGGATTATAACAAATCTGCGCCAGTGAATTGCCCTTTTCATCTTGACAGGAACTATACCGATCGGTATAATAGCCGTCATGGATACCCGTGTCGCCCTGCTGAGCTGCGCCCTGCAGCTGTTTGCCGCCCGCGGCTATGATGCGGTCGGCGTTCAGGAAATTGTGGACGCCGCCGGCATCACCAAGCCGACCCTCTACCACTATTTCGGCTCCAAACGCGGCCTGTTAGAGGCGGTGCTGACCCCGCCCTTCACACAGTTTAACCAGCAGGTGCAGGCGGCCGCCGTCTACTCAGGCGACCTACCGCTGACCCTCAAACGCGTGGCCGAAGCCGTGTTCACCTTTGCCCGTGAAAACCCCGGGTTCTACCGCCTGCAGTTGGCCTTGTGGTTTGCCCCGCGCGACAGCGAAGGTTTCCAGGTGGTCTCCAGCCTCAACCGTCAGGCGCACGACATCCTCGAAGCCCTCTTCGCTCAGGCAGTGCAGCAGCACGGCAATATGCGCGGCCGCCAGCGCGCCTACGCCGCCACCTTTTTGGGCATGCTCAACACCTACGCGGCGATGGCCCTCAACGGCTATACCCAGTTAGACGCCGCCCTGGTGGAACAGGCCGTGCATCAATTTCAGCACGGCATCTATTCCTAAGCCTCTTTTTTTAACTCGTTTCTATACCGATCGGTATACCATCAAGGAGAAAACCCATGCACACCTGGTCACCCGACGCCGTTTTTTACCACATTTACCCCCTGGGGCTGTGCGCCGCGCCTGCCCATAACGACTTCCAAGCCGCGCCCTGCCCCCGCCTGGAAAGCCTGCTCCCCTGGGCCGACCACATCCAAAGCCTGGGCTGCAACGCCGTGTATCTGGGTCCGCTGTTTGAATCGGGCACCCACGGCTACGACACCGCCGATTACTACAACGTGGACCGCCGCCTGGGCACACGCAGCACCCTGGCTGAGGTGGTGCGCGCCTTTCACCAGCGCGGCATCCGCGTGGTGCTGGACGGCGTCTTCAACCATGTGGGGCGCGATTTTTGGGCCTTTCGCGACTTGCTAGCCCGCGGGCCGGATTCGCCCTATGCCGGCTGGTTTTCGGGCCTGCGCTTCGGCCAACCCAATCACCGCGGCGATCCGTTCACCTACGACACCTGGGACGGCCACGACACACTGGTCAAGCTGAACCTGCACCACCCGGAGGTGCGCGATCACTTGCTGGGGGCGGTGACCCATTGGATTCAGGATTACGATATTGATGGGCTGCGTCTGGACGCCGCCGACGTGGTGGATTTGGGTTTCCTGCAGACTCTAGCCGCCCACTGCCGCCGTCTGCGCCCCGATTTTTGGCTGATGGGCGAGGTGGTGCATGGCGATTACACCCGCTGGGCCAACCCTCAAACGCTGGACGCCACCACCAATTATGAAGCCTACAAGGGGCTGTATTCCAGCCTGAACGACGCGAATTATTTCGAGATCGCCTACGCCCTCAATCGGCAGTTTGGCAGCGCAGGCCTGTACCGCGGGCTGCCCCTATATAACTTCGCCGACAATCACGACGTGGATCGGGTGGCCAGCCGCCTGCACAACCCCGCGCATGTATTCCCCCTCTACGCGCTGCTGTTCAGCATGCCCGGCGTGCCGTCCATTTACTACGGCAGCGAATTTGGCCTGGGTGGGGTCAAAGGGCAAACCGACGCCCCTCTGCGCCCGGCTCTCGATCTATCTCAACTGACTGAAACCGCCCCGCAGCCTGCGCTGCCCGCCTTTTTGCGCCAGCTCAGCGAGGTGCGCCGCCAACTGCCCGCCCTGCGCCGCGGTGGTTACCGTCCAGCGCATGTGGCCCACCAGCAGTTAGCCTTCTGGCGCGAACTGGATGGGCAGCGGGTGTTGGCGGCCTTCAACGCCGCGGAAGAAATCACCCTCACCCTGGAGCTGGACGGCTGCGCAGAAGGACTTCTGGAAGACCTTCTGCACCCCGGCGCACAGTTCGCCGTGCAGGGCGGCCGCGTGCAGCTGCCCCTACCCGCCCGCGGGGCGCGCATTTTGCTGTGGCAGCCGCGCTGAGCCGATCCTTCGGGCGATGCGCTTGACAAATCCCTTTTAGACGGCATACACTATAACCAAGGTGGCCAACCGGCTCGCTGGTTGGCAAATTTCAACCCACCCACAAAAGAGGATCCCATGAGCGAGTTTTCACGAATGCCCCGTTACGACATCCGCAATGATGGGGCTGGCCCGTACGCCATCTTCTACTGCGACATGTGCGGGCGCGAGTTCCGCAGCCAACCCAATTTTGGCGGAGCCGTGGCCCAAGACCTCGGCCGCCAGGCGGTCAGCGGCCTGCTGCGCAAAGTGCCCCTGGTGGGCAGCGTGGCGGCCAACAACCTGGTGGGCGAAGACCCCCGCTACAGCATGAAAATGGACAACAACCAGTTAAACGCCGCCTGGCAGCAGGTGCAGCAGCATTTCCGTGAATGCCCCACTTGCCAGCGGATCGTGTGCCTCTCCGATTTTGACGTGCAGTCTGGCTACTGCCAGGAAGACAGCCCGCGCACTGACGAAATTGCCGAATCACGCGGCGCCCAGGCCGGGGCGGCGATTAAAGGCCTGGCCAGCGCCTTTGGGTTAGGCGAAGCGTTTCAGGGCATGGGTGAAAACATCCGCTCGGCCGTCAACACCGCCCAAACCGCCGCCAACCAGATGGCGCGCTGCCCGCAGGACGGCACCCTGGCCAACGCCGGCACGAAATTCTGCCCCAACTGCGGCACACCGATGGTGCAGCCCACCGCCGCCATCTGCCCCGCCTGCGGAACCGAAACCAAGGGGGCCAAATTCTGCCCCAATTGCGGCGCCAAGCAGGAAGCGGCCCAACCCAGCGGCAAATGCCCCAAGTGCGGCACCGACGCCAAAGGCGCCAAATTCTGCCCGGAATGCGGCACCAAGATCGCCTGAACCCGTCTTTATGTTCTGAAACCAGGGGCGGGGAAGTTCCCCGCCCCTGAACCTTTTTCTCGCCGGGCCGCCGCGGCAAAAGTGGAGGGCGTGATCTGGCGCCGATTTGCGTTATAATCGTCTCAGGCAAGCCGTTCAACTTGCCCTTCACAGGCGCGCAGGTATGGAACCCGAAGCACAACCCGAAATTGCCCCCTCCGAAGAAACCCCCACCCCGGCCAAGTTCACCTGGACCCGCAAACGCGCCGCCCTGTTGGCGGGCGGGCTGTTGGTGATGATCCTGTTCAGCCTGGTGATGTGCCTCCTGGCTGTGCGCCTGGTGAGCGGCGCGCTGAAGAAACCCTCCGCCACGCTCACGACCACCCTGACAGAAACGGTAACCGGCGCAGTGGAAGAGACCCCCACCCCCGAAAGCACGGGTGAAGGGGCGGTATCGGAAACGCCGGGACGCTACACGCGCATGGCCATGACCCTCACCGCCGAAGCCGGCGGCGGGGAAGAAAACCCCACCATCCCCCCCGGCACGCCCCGCCCGGCGATGACCATTACCCCCGGCTCGTTGACGCCAGGAACTCCCGGCACGCCCGCGCTGATCACCCCCATGCGCAGCGCCACAGCCACCTTCTACATCCGCTACTTCCCCACCAACACACCCTTCATCTTCCGCACCTACACGCGCGTGCCCACCCGCACCATCACGCGCACGCCCACCACCACCCTCACCCGCACGGTGACGGCCACCCCCACCCAAACCGTGACCCCCACGGTCACCCACACCGGCGCGGTCAACAACGGCACGCCCACCCCCACCTCTACCGCCACCGCGACCCCCACCGTCACCTCCACGCCCACGCCCACCGTCACACGCACCCCCCTGGCTGACCGCATTGCCTTCAGCGCGGATGACAACGCCGACGGCTGGCTGGATCTTTTGATCATGCCGCCCGACGGCAGTTCCTCTTCGGTGATCGTGCGCAAAGGCAGCGATTCGCTGATGAACGACTGGTCGCCGGACGGACAGTGGCTGCTGTTTGAATCGCGGCGCGGCGACCCGCCCACCACGCAGCTTTATCTGGTGCGCAGCGACGGAACCTACGAGCGTCTGCTGGCCAACCTGCCCCCTGGCGAGAACACACAGGCGTCCTTCTCCCCTTCGGGCAATTGGATTGTCTTCCGCAATGAAAACGCCGGGCAGGCCGATCTGTACGCGGTGCGCTTTGACGGCCTGGGCAGCGCGGTGAAGCTGACGGATGACGCCGCCAATGACCGCCAGCCGGATTGGTCGCCGGACGGCAGCAAGATCGTGTTTGCGTCCAACCGCGACGGCCAGCCGGATTTGTACACCCTGGATGTGATCCCCATTCTCTCCGGCGGGGCCGTCACCCCGCCCACCCGCCTCACCAATAATCTGGTGGAAGAGACCAACCCCCATTTCTCTCCGGTGAACAGCAGTGTGCTGATCTTCGCGGGTTTCGACCCCACCGCGGCCACGCCCAACTGGGAAATTTACCTGGGGACCATTTTAGGCCCCGGCTCCGGCATCGCCGCCATGAATCTCAGCAATTCCCTGGGGGCCGATATGGAACCGGCCTGGTCGCCCAACGGCGCGCGGATTGTGTTTACCAGCAACCGCGACAGCGTGGAGATGGAGATTTTCACCATGAACGCGGACGGCAGCCTTCCGGCGGTGATCCCCAACGCCAAGACCCGCGAATTCCGCCCCAACTGGCTGTATTAGCCTACCCGGCGTGCAGACCGCGTCCATAGAAATAAATACACTTTGCGCCCTTCGCGTCTCCGCGGTTCACAGACACGTTCTTCCGCAAAGTAGCGAAGGACGCCAAGAAGGCGAATACCCCCCCACCCATCTTTGCGTCCTTGGCGCCTCCGCGGTTCGAATATTTGTTTCTTCACCGCCAAACGAAGGACGCCAAGAGGGCGGTTAAACCAACGGCCGGCCATGCGGTGCGTTCGATAAAGCAGCACCTCAGGTACGGGCACGGGCGCGCTTTGCCCGTGCCCAACGTCCTGAAAACATGCGGTGCGTTCGATAAAGCCGAACGGCACCCTACCCGGCGCGCGATAAAAAAATGCGCTCGATGAACCCGAGCGCACCTTATCCCATCGTCCTTATAAGCCAAGCGAAGCCATCTCTCCCCTACAAAATCCCCACCGCCAGATCCAACAGCGGCTGCGGAACCCAGAACTTCCCAAAACCCCACATCGAAAGCGCAATCGAAACCATCAGCACCAACACGCCAAACGCCATCAAGGCGTAATCGCGGCGGCGGTAATGCAGCTGATCCAGCCAGGTGCGCGGGCCCACCCCAAAGGCGCGCAGATCCATCGCATCAATGATATCCTCGCTGCCGATGATCGAGTGAATGGTGACCGGCACCACCAGCGGGGCCAACTTGCGAATTTGCGCCGCCAGCCCGCCGCTCAGCTTCTCCAGCTCATAGCCGCGGGCGCGCTGCGCATCCATCGTCTGCGTAAAATCACGCCCCAGGGTGGGGATGAAGCGCATGGTTAAATCCATGCCGTAGGCAATCTTATCCGGCAGCCCCAGCCCGCGGAAGGTGACGCCGTACAGGCCGGGGTTGAGCGAATACGGGATCAAAATGGTCATGCTGGCAATGCTGAACACGCGCAGCAGCATACTGATGCTGAACATCGTCCGTTCCGCGGTGATATTGAGGGTCGGCGTCCAGCCGAAAATGGCAAAGGGCGCGCGCAGCGCACGCAGCAAATGTTCGCTTTGATACAGCTCCATGCCGCCGCGTCCGGTGAGAAAGGTCAGAAAAGAGAAAAACAGAATAAATCCGCCAATGAAGATCCAGGCGCGGCTCATCTCTTTCCAGGTGATGCCCGAAGTGAACACCGTGATGAGAGCCAGGCCCAGGAAGAAAGTCAGGTAGCGCAAATCCCAAAAGAACAACGTGGACGCCAGAAAACAGGCGAAGAAAATGAGCCAGGCTCGCGGATCAAAGCTCTGGATGAGCGATTTTCGTTTTCGGTAGCGCCAGGTCACCAGCATGGTTCAGCCTTTCTTGGCGGGCACGGCTGCCAGAAAAGCAGCCGTGCCCTGGGTGTTCAATCCAATTAGCGTCCGGATTGACGCTGCACTGCCTCGTACGCCACCACCAGGATCGGAACCAGGATGGCCGCAAAGAGCATGTTAGGGCCAGCCGAGGGCAGGAATTCACCCACAATGGCCACTGCGGGTGAGAACCCGTTGATCCAGATGTCCGAAATGGCAGCAAAACCGATGCCGACAAAATTGCCCAGCATGGCCCAGGTCACCGCCGCGGCGATGTTGATGTTCTTGTTGAAGGCAAAGCGCACCACCAGCACCAGCACAAAGCCGATGACCGCCGAGAGGCCCGCAAAGAGGGAGATGGTCTGATCGCCGAAGATGTTGTTTTCGGGATCGAAGAAGGTCATGTTGGCAACCGTGGGGTTGAGGAAGTACACAATGGTGGCCAGCGCCGCCAGCACAGCCGAAACGATCAATACGGTGTTGATGCTCTTCTTCTTGTCGGAGAACAGCCACACCAAACCAGCGATCATGCCCACCAGGCCGTTACCCACCGACCACTGCGGCGACAGGCCAAAGCCGGTCAGGGCATCGCCAAACATGTTGCCCACCGCACCGGTGAACAGACCCACCACCGGGCCGAAGGCGTAGCCGAAAAACATGGGGATGGCGATCGCCGGGCGCAGCGCCACCTGGCTAACCGAAGGCACCGCAAAGACCGTTCCGTTGAACAAATAGGAGAAGATGGCATACAGCGCCGCACCGATGGCCATATAGACCACTTCGCGGGTTCCCACTTCCCACATGCGGTGTTCGCGGGTGGCATAGTACACCACAAAGGCGATCAGCAGGCCGACGGCCACAAACACGAAGCGCAGCAGGGCCGTTTCGTCCAGCTTGAGGCTCTCGTTGAACAGCGGACCGATCAGCGCCACAGCGGCGAAGAAGGCCAGCACTGCCACCAACGAAAGGACAACCGAAATCAACTTCTTATTCATGTATAACTCCTCCGGTTCGACAAAACAGATGCCCGCCAGGATGCAGCGGGTTAAACGGTGGGGCGCAGCGCGTGCGCCAATGCTTCTGCACGCAGCAGCCGTCCAGTTTGGGGGAAATGCTTGAGGTTTTCTTCCAATAATGACGTCGGCACCAGACGGTTACCGCGCAGCAGCTCCGCATCCGCCAAAACCTCCTGCGGCGGCCCATCCCGCACCACCGTGCCCTGGTTCACCAGCAGCACGCGGTTGGCGTAGATCACCGCCATGTCAATATCGTGGGTGATGAATAAAATGGCCTCAAAGCTGGGCATTTGCACAATGGCATCCATGAAGTCCATGTAATTCTTATAATCCTGCCCGGCAGTGGGTTCATCCATCACCAAAATGCGCGAACGCATGGCCAAAATGGCGGCGATGCTGACCCGTTTTTGCTGGCCAAAAGACAGCGCCAGGGGCGGGTTCTTTTCGTAGCCGGTCAGATGGACAATCTCCAGGGCCTCGCGCACCTCGGCTTCAATCTGCTCAGGGGCATGGTGCATATTGGTGGGACCAAAGGCCAGCTCATCCTGAACCGAAGGGGCAAAGAGCATGTGGCTGGGGCTTTGGAACACATACCCCAGGGTATTGGCAATCTGCGCCACGCTCAGCTCGTGGGTGTCGCGCCCGTCCACCAACACCCGCCCCACCTTGGGTTTGAGCAGGCCGATGGCGTGCTTCACCAGGGTGGTCTTGCCCGCGCCGTTGGGGCCTAGGACAGCGATGATGTCGCCGCGGCGGATATCCAGATTGATGCCCTTCAGCACGCGCACTTCGTCGTCATAGCCAAAGCCCACGTTTTCAAAGCGCACCAGCGGGGCCGAGGGCTGCTCGGCAGCCGTGCGGAAGCGTTCGGGCTGGGGCGTCACCGGCGCGGGGGGCGGGTCGGCGGCAGCGCGTTCCATCACCATCGGCGCGGGCAGCTTGATGTGATGATAGTCCACCGCCTCAGTCATGCCGCTCAGCGGGCCGAGATAACGAATTTCGCCGTCTTTCAGGAACATCACCCGGTCGGGGTGCATGTGGATCACATCTTCCACGCGGTGTTCCACCATGAGCACCGTCATGCCCTCATCCGCCAGCTGACGCACAATGGCCAGGGTTTCGCGAGCGCTGGCCGGATCCAGACTGGCCAGGGGTTCATCCAGGAGCAGAATGGAGGGCTTCATGGCCAAAACCCCCGCCAGGGCCACTTTTTGCTTTTCACCGCCGGAAAGGTAGAAGGTCTCGCGGTCGCGCAGGGCCAAAATGCCCAGCCGCTTCAGGGCGTCTTCCGCCGCGGCAACAATCTCAGGGCGAGATAGGCCCAGGTTTTCCAACCCAAAGGCCACCTCATTGAGCACACGCGTGCCCAAAATCTGGCGTTCGGGGTCCTGCAGCACGGTGCCCACCACCTGCGAAATGCGCGAAAGCGGCGCGCGGGTGTATTCCTGGCCGTGGAGCAGGATACGGCCGGAGAGTTCGCCCTTATAACTGCGCGGGATGAGACCGTTGATTGCGCGGGCCAGAGTGGTTTTTCCGCATCCGCTGCTGCCGGCAATCAGCAGCAGTTCACCCGGCTGCACCGAAAAAGACATCGAGCGAATAGCCCAGTCCTCACGGCTGCGGTAGCGAAAGGAAAGATCTTCAACGACCAGGGGGAGTTCATTGGGCATAATCGGGGTGCGTTCCTCCATTTCAAGTTAACCCGCGGTGCTGCTGCGGGTTACGATCACTTCCAAAGAGTCGCCAACCACCGCGTTTAAATACTCGGCGGCGCTGCCGTTCACCTGACACACGCTCAGATACCCGGAGCTGTCCATCAAGGCCACCAGTTCCCCGGGTTTGCCGTCGCCAAAGGCGCGCGAAAGGCGCGGGATGGTGTGGCGAGCCACGCGCACCTGCACGCTGCTCATCCCCGCCAGGTGGCGGGTGCGCAAATTGACCGCCAGGTTGCCGAAGCGGTCAATATGGATGATCTGCGCCCGCCAGCCGCCGTCAATGGGCTGGGGCAGGGGCAGTTCCAGGCGCAGAGGGTCTTGAATGGGGGTGCCCAGCTCTTCCAGCGGAACGCCGCGGGCCAAATGCGCCCCCACCGGCGCAAAGATATCGCGTCCGTGGAACACATTGCTCGGCTCTGCCAGCCAAAAGCGCGGGCGGTTGAGATGGACGATTTTCACAGGGCGTTGGCCGCGTTCTGCGGCCTGGATCAAGAGCGTGAACAGGCCGTTATCCGGCCCGACCAGGGTTTGATCCCCCAGCTGCGCGGCGATGGGACGGCGAGAGGTGCCCACGCCGGGGTCCACCACCGCCACGTGCACGCTCCCCGCGGGGAAATAGGGCACGCTGCGTTCCAGGGTCAGGGCGCCTTCCAATATCTGCTGCGGACGGACTTCGTGGGTGATATCCACCAGGGTGGTCTGCGGGGCAATCCGCAGGATGACGCCCTTCATGATGCCCACATAGCCGTCCTGCAGACCAAAGTCGGTCAGCAGGGTCAAGATGCTCATGAAACCTCAGAAGTGCTTGGAATTTACCAATATGGATCTATTATGACATGCCCAACAAAGACCGTCAAGCTTACCCCCTCTTGAAAACCATCGAAACATGTCCTTACAGGCGCTGATCGCAGATGGAGCGGTAGCCGCAGCGCGCGCAGCGGGCCGGGTCTTCGTGCGAACGCTCCGCCGCGCCGCGCCGTTCGGCCAGGCGCATCTCCGCCAGCAGATCCAGCAGGCGGGTTTCCAAATCCTCAGTGTAGGGAATGGACAGGGTGCGGTTGCGGTAGTGCAAAAACCCGTGGGCGGGCCGCACCCCGGTCTTTTTTTCCACCAGCAGGCAGTAGGCCGCCAGTTGGTAGAGGTGGCTGTCGTAGGGAACCGGCGGCGCCCAGCTGCTTTTGACCTCCACCGGCGTCAGGCGGCCGTTTTCGTCCACCACGTAATCGGGGCGGCCCGTCAGGCCCAGCAGCGAATCGAACAGGGGCTTTTCCACCTCGCGCCACAGACCCGTATCGGAATAGACCACCTTGCCCACCGGCAGACCGGTTTGGCGTTGGCGGCGGGCGGCCTGGATGAAGAACACCACGGCCGCCGCCAGCAGCGCCGCCGCCAGAACGAACACCCCAATCACGCCCGCGCTCACCGCAGCACCAGAAGCGTCAGCCCCACCGCCGCCAGCACTAGCGCCAGCAGCAAAGCCGCCCAGGCCCCCAGGCGCAGCATCTGCGCCTGTAAGACCTTGCGTCCGTGTTCATGGTGAAAAGCCGTACCGCCCTGCAGTTCGGCCTGGTTTTGCGAGCGAATGCCCTGCAGTTGGTACCACCAGGCGCGGCGGCAGTATAAAAACGAACCCAATTCCGAAGCGCGCAGCGTGCGCATTAACCCTCGCCCGACAGGCGTTCCAGCACGGCATCCAGAGAGCGCTTGAGCAAATCCTGGCGCAGGCTGACGGTCAGATCGGCGCGGGTGCGCTCCACAATGCCGCGCACCAAATCCGTCTGGCGGCGCAGCCCGTTGGTGATGGCGTCCGCGTAATCCAGCGTCACCAGCACGGTGTAGATCTCATCCATGCAGTACAGCAGCCGTTCCGCCTGTTCGGAATAGCCCTGGCGCAGAATGTCCATGCAGCGCCGGCGCAGTTCCCCCGGCACCTCGGCCAGGCCGTTGTAATAGGTGGCCACCTCCACCCCCAGCTCTTCGGGCGCGGGCAGGGCCTGTTGGCGAATGAGGGCGCAGGTGATGCTGGCCTCCACAAATTCTTTGATGGCGTCCTGGGTGTAGCCCGCGTAGTACAGGCTGGGAAAAGGCTCCAGACTGCGCTTCATGGTTTCCACCAGAGCGCGCGCCTGCGACAGCAGTTCCTCGGCCAGATCGCTCTCATCGCGGTGAATGGCGCGGATGGTGTTGGCGGCGTGGCGGGTGAGCTGGCGGGCGTTGGTCAAAGCCTCATCCCGCGCCCGGCTGCGGGCCTCAAAATCCTGGTGGGCGCGCTCGGTGATCTCACTCAAACGCTGCATTTCATCAAAACCGCTCATGGTTTGTCTCCCTCGGGGGGCTGCGGCGGGTGAATGGAGCCAAACAAATCACCCGCCAGGGATTTTTCCCCCGGCAGATGAATGGGGCCGAAAGCCGCCTCATAGCGCGCCAGATTTTCGGCCAACGCACGCAAAAAGAGCTTGGCGCCGGTGGGCGACATCAACAGACGCGCGGCCACCGGCGGCACACCGATCCCAGGCAGCATGCGCGCAAAATCCAGCACCAGTTCCGCGGGGGAATGCGTGATGCGCACCAGGTTGACATATTCAGGCTGTAAATCCGGCGACAGACGCATCATCTGCGGAGGCTCCGCCGGATCGGGGGCCGGATTAGAAGGGGATGTCATCTTCACCCACCATCATATCGCCCGCATCTTCTCCGCCGCCCGCATAGGAACCACCGCCTTCGGCGCTTTCCGTGCGCGAGGAGAGGAAGCGCACCGTTGAAGCGGTAACTTCATAAGAGGTGCCCTGGCGGCCGTCTTTGCCGGTCCAAATGCGCGGGGCGCCCGTGGCGGGGTCAGGGGTCAGGCGGCCTTCCACCAGCACCTTGCTGCCCTTGCGCAGGTAATTGTTGCACACTTCGGCCATCTTGCCCCACACCGAAATGCGGAACCAGGTGGTCTCTTTGACCTTGCCTTCTTTGCCCGTGTATTCGCGGCTGGTCGCCACAGAAAAGCTGGTCACCGGTTCGCCGCTGGGGGTATAACGCATCTCAGGGTCGCGCCCTAAATTTCCAACAAGAATAACGGTTTGAAAAGCCATGGTTTGGGTTTCCTTTCGCTGATCAAGTTAGGTTCGGATCCAATCGTCTTCTCACGGAAGGTATAGTCTTTTTTTCAACTGCCCTTTTGCTTGGGCCGCTCCGTGGGGGTAGGGGTGGGTGGGGGAAGGGTGGGCTGAACCGTCAGACTGCGCACCTCCAACTGTGTGAAATTAACCGAAACGGGCGAATCCGCCGCGGTGCGCGCGTACACGCCCAGGGTGCCGCCGCGCCAGACCGGGTCGCTGACGCTGAACTGGTACACATCGTTGGCAAACACCCGTATTTCTGTATTATAGGCCCAAATTCCCAGGCGGACACTGCCCGGGGCGCCCGGAGGCACCTGGCCGGAGGGGGTCCAATCCTGCAAAGGCACGGCCTGACCGTTGCGGATGCGCTCCATGCGCAGCTGCCCGTCGCACGAGGCCAGCAGGCGGTAGCCGTTGAACGGCCCCGAAGCCCGCACCAGCAGCCCGTAGGCGTCGGCCCCGCGGCACAAATTGGCGCTGGCGGTCAGCTCCAGATAAAAATTCTCGTAGCTCAAATCCTCGCGCATGCTGATCAGGCTGGTTTTGGGACCAGGGATGGCTAGGGTCAGCTCTTCTTTGCCGTAGGCGATGCTGCCCAGGGTGGTGGCGCGGGTTTGCCAGCCGCTGGGCGCGGTGAAGGTGTCGGTCGCCAGCACCTCTCCCAGCCCGGGGCGTTGATCGGGGGTGGGCATCACCTCCTGCGTGGGGATGGGCGTGGGCGTATCCGTGGGCGGGAACCACACCACCGTGGGAGAGGCCGTCAGACTGGGCTGCGGGGTCAGGGTGGGCAGCGGCTCGGGCGGCTGCGGCGTCAAACTGCAGGCCGCCAACAGCCCCAGGCCCATCACCACCACCCCGCGGAACCACAAACGCGTTTTCACTGGGATAAATCCACGACCTGATCGCGCTCTGGCCCCACCGAAACCTGACGCACCATCACGCCGGAAATTTCCTCTATACGGCGGATATACAGCTTGGCCGCCGGGGGCAGATCCGACCAGGTGCGGGCCGCGGTGAGGTCTTCCTTCCAGCCCGGCAGGGTCTCGTACACGGGTTCAAAGGCCTCCAGATCCGCCAGCCCCATGGGCAGGTTTTCGTAGGTTTGGCCGTGGGCGCGGTAACCCACGCACAGTTTCAGTTCAGGCAGGCCGGAGAGCACATCCAGCTTGGTGAGCACCAATTCGGTGGCGCCGTTAATGCGCACCGTGTAGCGCAGCAGCACCCCATCCAGCCAGCCCACGCGGCGCGGGCGGCCCGTGGTGGTGCCAAATTCGTCCCAGGGTTGGGCGCCGGTGCCGCGCAGGGCCTCGGCGGTAGCATCCGTCAGCTCGGTGGGGAAAGGCCCCGACCCCACACGGGTCTGGAAAGCCTTGGTCACGCCGATGACGCGCTCCACGGGGGTGATGCCGATGCCCAGTCCGGGCATGGCCGCCAGCGCGGTGGTGGTGGAGCTGGTGACGAAGGGGTAGGTGCCCCAGTCCAGGTCGAGCAGCGACCCCTGGGCGCCTTCGGCCAGCACCCGCAGCCCGTCGTGCAGGGCGCTTTCCACCACAGCGCCCACATCGCAGATATGGTCGCGCAGCTGGTCGGCATAGCCCAGATATTCGGCAGCCACGGCCTGCGCGTCCAGCGGCTGGGCGTGGTAAAGCTGGGTCAGGCGGGCGTTGACCTCTTCCACATGCTGGATCAGTTTTTGTCGGAAGGTTTCGGGGGTGAGCATGTCTTGCATGCGCAGCCCGCGGCGGGCGGCGCGCTCGGTGTAGGCCGGGCCAATGCCGCGGCCGGTAGTGCCAATTTTGCCAGCGCCCAAAGCGGCTTCCTGGGCGGCATCCAGCGCACGGTGGGCGGGGGTGATGATGTGGGCCGCATGAGAAATGCGCAGGCGCTGCGCATCCACACGCAGGCCGCTCGCGTACAGCGAGGCCATCTCCTGCAGCAGCGTGGCGGGGTTAATCACCATGCCGCCGCCCATCACGCCCATCGTGTGGGGGTGAATCATACCGGAGGGAATCAGATGCAGCTTAAAGGTCTGCGCGCCGACCGTCACCGTATGGCCAGCGTTATCCCCGCCGTTAAAGCGGGCAGCGATATCCGATTCGGCAGCCAGCAAGTCTACGATACGGCCCTTGCCCTCATCTCCCCACTGCATGCCAATCACAATATGAAGCGGCATCTTTCCTCCTTTAGTTCCCGGATCTGCGGTTCGGTCAGCCGGTTCCAGCCCGGCCAGATCAGTTTAATTATAACGCTTTGGGGACAGAGTGCGTTTCTTGCAGGAAAATCATACCCAAAGCGGCGGTCAGACCGGCGAGGTGCGAAAAGTGCCGCACTGCGAGGACCGTCGTTAATAGATTAGCAAATCTGTTCTAAACTGTCAAGGGGGAATTTTCGCAAAAACTTGGTGAGTTTCGCCGCTTCAATCTTCTTTCATGTGGGCCACGGTCACACCGTCGCCGCCTTCGCTCTCCTGGCCGGTTTCAAAGCGGGCCACATAGCTGGAGGCCTGCAAGGCCTCGCGCACCACCTGGCGCAGCCGCCCTGTGCCTTTGCCGTGGATGATGCGCACGAAGGGCATGCCGGTCATATAGGCATTGTCAATATAGGTTTGCAGCATCTCCAAGGCGTCCTCAGCGCGCTGCCCACGCAGGTCCAACTCCATGCCCGGGGAAGGCAAGGGTGGGGTGGGCACACGGCCGCTGCTGGGGGCCGCCGGGGGCCGCGGCGCGCCGCGGCCGGCCGTGGGGCTGGGGGGCGCCGGGGGGGTATCGCCGCTGCGCTGGATGTCGCTCAGGCGCGTGCGCAACCGCAGCGCGCCCAACTGCACCTCCACATCCGACTCGCTGACCGCCGTGACCACCCCGTCCATTTGCAGGGCGCGCAGGCGCACCTTTTCGCCAATGCGCAGCGGCTGGCGCGAACTGACGGTTTCTGTCACCACGGTCTGGCGTTCCACCGGCTTCTGCACGCTGTCTTCCAGGTCGGTCAGTTTGCGCTGAAGGGGTTTCAGGGCTTCGAGAGGTTGGCGCGCGCGGTTCAGTTGGCGGCGCAAATCGTCCATCTCGCGGCGCAGAGCTTCCACTTCTTTTTCGGCCTCGCGCCGGGTTTTTTCCAGAATTTTCAGGCGTTCATCTTCAATCTGCTCGCGCTGCTGCTGCAGTTCCGAGCGCAGCCGCTCTGCGTCGCCGCGCGATTTTTCCGCGGCCGTGCGCGCCTGGCGGGCCAGATCGCGCTGCTGGTGGATTTCGTCCAGCAAATCCTCGGTGCGCAAATCCTCCGGGTTCAGCTGACCGCGGGCCTCCAGCAGCACACGCTCCGGCAGCCCCAGCCGCTCGGCGATCAACAGGGCGTTGGAACGCCCCGGCAGCCCCAGGGTGAGGTGATAGGTGGGGCGCAGGGTCTGAAGGTCAAATTCCATGCTGGCGTTCACCACCCCCGGTGTGCTGTGGGCGAAGGATTTCAGTTCCGGGTAGTGGGTGGCCACCAGGCAGGGCACGCGCTTCTGCACCAGATCCGACAGCAGCGCCCGCGCCAGGGCCGCGCCTTCCTGCGGGTCGGTGCCCGCGCCCAGTTCGTCCAGCAGCACCAGCGTGCCCGGGCCGGCCAGCCCTAAAATGCGCACAATGTTGGTGATGTGGCCGGAAAAGGTGGAAAGCGACTGCTCAATGGACTGTTCATCGCCGATGTCGGCGAAAATATCTGCAAAGATCGAGAGGGCCGACCCGGATTGGGCGGGGATATGCAGGCCGGATTGGGCCATGAGGGCCAGCAGCCCCACGGTTTTTAGCGTGACGGTTTTGCCGCCGGTGTTGGGGCCGGTGATGACCACGGCGAAGGTCTGCTCGTTGAGGTCCACATCAATGGAGACCACTTTTTTGGCGTCCAGCAGGGGGTGGCGCGCCTGAAAGAGGCGCAGCGTGGTGCCGGGGTGGTCGCGGCGCGGTTTGGATGCGTTCAGCACCGGTTCCGAGGCGCGCAGGTCGTCGGCATATTTGGCGCACATCAGCGCCAAATCCATCTCGGCCAGCGCGCCCAGCACGATCTCAATCTCCCGCGCCTGACGACCGATCTGCGCGGAGATATCCGCCAAAATACGGCGCACCTCGTCGCGCTCGGCCAGCTGCATCTCGTGCAGTTTGTTGTTCAGCTCCACCGTGACCAGCGGCTCCACAAACAGGGTCGCGCCCGAAGCGGACTGATCGTGGATGATGGAGCGCACCCGTCCCTTAAATTCCGCCCGCAAAGGCAGCACATAGCGGCCGTTGCGCTGGGTGATGATGCCTTCCTGCAGCATGGGGGAGACGTTGGGGTCGTTGAGCATGCGCTCCAGGCGGCTCATCAGGCGTTCGTAAGAAATTTTCAGTTCGCGCCGGATAGTGGACAGCCGGTCGGAGGCCGAATCTAAAACATCTCCGCGGTCGGAGATGGATTGGGTAATGATGTCAATAATTCCGCTGGGGGGCGGTAGGCCCAGGGCCACCTCGGCCAGATGTGGGCATTCGGCGGCATGGCGCTCAAAGGTGCGGGCCATGTTGCGGGCGGCCGTCAGGGTGTTTTTTACATCCAGCAGGTCGCTGCCTTCCAAAACACCGGCGCGGCGGGCCAGATCTACCAAGGCGCGAATATCACGCGCCCCGCCCACGCTGAAATCCACGTTGATGCTCAACAGGCGGCGGGCCTCGCTGGTGCGGGCCTGGCGTTTCAGAGCTTCTTCCAGATCGCTCGTCGGGCGTAAGGCGCGTGCCATCTCTGCGGAAATGCTGAATGCAGCGTAAGCAGCCAGCCGTTCCAGCACCTTTGGAAATTCCAGAGTGACCAGCGTCTTCTCGTCCATTACGAAGTCAGTTTACCACAGGTTGATTTAAGGGCATAGCAAAGGCAAGTGGGATGTCAGAGGTTTGTAAGCCTTCTTGTGAAAAACTACCCAAATGGCCAGGTTTTTCCTGGCCACGTGGGGGAAGGAATTGAAACCCACCCGGCGGGCGACAGCCGCGGGGCGGCATGGTATACTTTTGCCTGCAAGATCACCTGGAGAATCGCAGCGCGTATGCCCGTTCTTTCTGCCCACGGCCTGGCCAAATCCTTCGGAGCCGAAGATATTTTCAGCGACGTGTCTTTCACCGTCCCCCACCGCGCCCGCATCGGCCTGGTGGGGCCAAACGGAGTCGGAAAGACCACCCTGCTGCGCATTTTGATCGGCGAAGATGAAGCCTCGGCGGGCGGCGTGCATTTCGCCCGCGGGCTGCGCTTCGGCTACCTGCCCCAAGAAGCCCGCCTGGACTCGGATTTGAGCCTGTGGGACGAATGCCTGAGCGCGTTTGCCCCCCTGCTGGAGATGCAGGCTGAACTCACCCGCCTGGAAGCCCAAATGAGCGATGAGCGCCGCGCCGAGGCCGCCTTAGAAACCTACGGCAAGCTGCAGGCCGTCTTCGATCAGCAGGGCGGCTACACCTACGAAACCCGCATCCGCCAGACCCTCACCGGCCTGGGCTTCAGCGAAAATGACTACCGCCGCCCGCTCACCCAGCTTTCCGGCGGCCAGCGCACGCGGGCATTCCTGGCGCGGCTGCTGCTGGACGGCCCCGATCTGCTCCTGCTGGACGAACCCACCAATCACCTGGATATCAGCGCCATCGAATGGCTGGAAAGTTTCTTTAAAGACTGGGACGGGGCCGTGGTGATCGTGTCGCACGACCGTTACTTCCTCGATCAGGTCGCCAGCACCATCTGGGAAATGACCCCCTCTCTGGAAGTCTTCCGCGGCAATTACAGCGCCTACCTGCTCCAGCGCGAAGAGCGCTACCAGCACCGCCTGGATGAATATGAGTCGCAGCAGGCGTTCATTGAAAAAGAGGAAGACTACATCCGCCGCAACATCGCCGGGCAGAACACGCGTCAGGCCCAGGGCCGCCGCAAACGGCTGGAGCGCATGTTAAAAGAAGTCAAATCCATGCCGCGCTACCAGACCCGCAGCATGCACCTGCGCCTGTCCCCCGCCGGGCGTTCCGGTGATCTGGTGCTGCGCACCTACGCGCTCAGCGTGGGCTACGCCGACGAAGGCAAACCCCTCTTCCAGGTCCCCGACCTGATTTTGCAGCGGGGCGAATGCGCCGCCATCATCGGCCCCAACGGCGCGGGCAAGACCACCTTCCTCAAGACCGTGCTGGGGCAGATCCCGCCCCTGGGGGGCGAGGCGGTGCTGGGCTCCAGCCTGAAGATCGGCTATTTTGCCCAGGCGCACGAAGGTCTGCACCCAGACTGGACTCTCATGCAGGAAATTGAGCTGGCCTCCCCCGGCATGCTGCCCGCGGAAATCCGCGACTATCTGGCCAAGTTCCTGTTCACCGGCGACGACGTTTTCAAAACTATTGACACCCTCTCCGGCGGCGAACGCGGGCGGTTGGCGCTGGCTATTCTGTCCCTGAGCGGTTCCAATTTACTGCTGCTGGATGAGCCTACCAACCACCTCGATCTGGCCACCCAGGAAGTGCTGCAATCCATCCTCTCCAGTTTCCCAGGGACCATCCTGCTGGTGTCGCACGACCGTTATTTGATTGACGGCCTGGCCACGCAGATCTGGGAGGTGCTGCCCGAAGAAAGCAGTCTGCGCGTCTTCCCCGGCAGCTACAGCGAATACCGCGCCGCGCGCCAATCCGAAAGCGCCGCCGCGGCCGCGCCGGTGGCCCCTCAGGCCGTCAGCGCCCCGCGCCCCGCGGAAAGCGGGCTGAGCAAAATGGAGCTGAAACGCCGCCAGCAGCGGCTGGAACGCCTGGAAGGGGAAATTGCCGCCCTGGAAAAGCGCCTGACCGAAGTTGCCCGCCAGTTGGAAATTCCCAGCGGCGACGCGGGCCGCATTCATGAGCTGTCGCGGGAATACGCCCAGATTCAGCACCATCTGGAAAAGCACATGGAAGAATGGTCGCGGCTGAGCGAAGAAGTGCAGACCGCCTGACCCCCGCTGCCCCTACCCGTTTTCAATGGAGGTAAAGATGAAACCCTGCACAAACCGCTTCCTCTTGGGTTTGGGGTTGGCCCTCTGTCTGTTGGCCAGCGGCTGCGCCGCGCCCGCGCCAACCCCCACGGCTGTCGTCCCCACCGCCGCTGCCCCGTCTGCCCCCACCAACCAACCCAACCCAACCATTATGCCCACCATCCCGCCCACCAGCGCCCCCACCGTTCCCGCCCCCGCGGCGGCCGAGTGGCTGCTCACCAGCCCGGCCTTTGCGCCCGAAGGCGCCATCCCCAAAGATTACAGCTGCCTGGGCGCAGACCGCTCCCCCGCCTTAGCCTGGGGCGCGCCGCCCGCCGGAACGCTCAGTCTGGCCCTGGTGATGGACGATCCCGACGCGGTGCCTGTGGCGGGGTATGTGTGGGACCATTGGGTGATCTTTAACCTGCCGCCTGAGGCGCAGGGCCTGCCCGAAGGCCTGGGCCGCGGCGCGCAGCTGCCGGACGGCAGCCAGCAAGGCCTGAACAGCTTTCGTCAATTGGGCTACGACGGCCCTTGCCCGCCCGCGGGCCAATCGCACCGCTACGTGTTCCGCCTGTACGCGCTGGACACCCGTTTGACCCTAGGCGACAAAACCAGCAAAGCCGACCTGCTGCAGGCCGCGGAAGGTCACATCCTGGCACAGACTGAACTGGCGGGGGTCTTCCCCGCCCCATAAACCTCCCCCACCCCTACACCTGGGGGATGATCTGGTAATACACCGAGCCTGGCAGCGAACGCCCGGTCATGAAGCGCATGGCGAAGGATTGGGCGTAGCGCTCGGCCTGCTCCACACTCTCCCATTCGTAATAACCCGAAAAGTCGCCGGTCAGCGGGTTCACCAGCCACAGCTTGGAACGAAAACCCGGCAGGCCGAGGATGAAGAGCATCGGCAGCCAGGAAAACAACTGGTTGGCCTGCACCGACATGTTGGCGATGTGAAAGCGCGGGCGAAAGACCGCCCCCGGCGCGCGCGCCGCCCCCGCCGGCGGGTCCACAATCACCTGGCGAAAGATCACCCAGCGCTCGCCGTCCAGGCTGATTTCCTGCCCCAGCCGCTGGCGGGGGAAATGCACCCGCCCGCTCAGGAACAGCCGCAGGGTGTTAAAAAAAGCCGGTAGGGGGTGGAACGTCCGGTTTTGCATGGTTCTACTCCTTGAGAATCCCGTGTAAAAAAATCTCTTTCACCGCGGCAAACAGCTCCGCCGCGGAAACGGCGTCATCTTCCAACGCCGGATGCAGCAGCACATCCACCACAGCCGATTGAAAATAGGCGCGCAGCACCGCCGGACGCAGCCCAGGCCGCAGCCGCCCTTGCTGGCGGGCCTGCTCCAGCAGACGGTCAAACAAGGCGTTGACGGCGGCGCGGCGAGCGGCGTTAAACTCGGCAAACAGCTCCGGTTCCAGTCGCTGCAGCTCGTGCAGGCGGGCGGGGAAATGGTCGTGGGGCAGGGCCGCAAAGGCCGCCGCGATCTGCTCCAGCACGGCATCCGGGGAGGCCTGCGGGGGCAGGTTTTCCAGGGCGGCTTCCAAAATCTCCACATAGCGCCAAAAGGCGGCGCGGAGCAGCTGGGCACGCCCAGGAAAGTAGCGGTACACCGTGACGCGGGTCAGCCCGGCGGCGGCGGCCACATCTTCGGCGGTGGTGCGTTTCAGCCCGTGCTGCAAATAAGCGTGCAGCGCAGCCTTCAGGATGCGGTCGCGGGTGGGGGAGCTGCTGAGCATGATACAAATATAACATTATTTGTATCAAATGTAAATATGCAAGTTAAGGGGGACGTAATGGCAGCCGCCGCCGTGGCGGTATTGCGCACGGCGGCGGGCAGATGGTGCGTAACCTTTTGCTAGGAACCCGGCTGGCTGATGCCGATCAAGTAATCAGCATCCCTGGCGGAGTCAGTCACATACAGGTGCGGCGGCATAATCCCCTGCTTCATAGCCTCTTCGGTAAACGTCTTGAACACATCCTGCATCCAGGATCCCCCGGCTCTGTCGATAGATACGGAAACGATGTGCACCGGGTGGCCCAAGGACTGGTTGGCCATGCTGTGAACCACCTCAGTCATGGATTTCATCATTTTGCTTTGGTTGAGCACAAAAAACTCGCCGCTGAAGGGAAGGTCGGCAGAGGCAGTCTTTAGCTCCAGCAGCACTTCGGGGCGGATGGATCCGCGCCTGACCTTGTGGATGAAGGGCTGCGGCCTGGCCTGGAAGAGCGTATGCAGCGCATCCATCAGGCTGGGGTTTGGGCTGGAAAAGAAATAGTACGGCTGAAGATAGGCCTCAGTCTCTTTCCTTTGGGCTTCTTTGAACCGGGCCTGTCCTTCTGGAGTCAGATTTTCGGGCTGCTGCGAGGGCGTCTCGATCGGGTGACGGCGCGCCCGCAGCCCCTTGAATAAGCCCCCAAGCCCAGGGAAGATCATGATGGCCCCGCTGACGGTGAAGATGTACACAATGACCCGCCAGAAGATGGAAGTAATCTTCATGGGAACGGCAAAGACAATCAGGCCGATGCAGGCCGCGCTCAACAGGAGGGTGATGATGATTTCGAGCCAGCGGCCGCGCCCGCAGTAGGGACAGTTGTACTGCGCTTTTTGACCGTCATATTCCTTTTTACAATTTGGACAGGTTTCCATGGCTGAAAATCCTCCGGAAGCAGGATAACCTTTCTTGGCCCATTGGCCGAAAAACACACCTCTGAAAATTTGCCGGAATGGTAACGCCAGGGGAGAATGGAATGCTTATTGCTGATTTCACTGTAGCACTTTTCTCGCGCGATTTTTATCACAATCTTCAATGCAGCCGAACCCCCCGGCGGCATACTTCATCCCAAAAGAAAATCCCCCTGCGCCAGCACAGCGCAGGGGGTAAGCCTTCACTTATTAACCGCTCAGTCCGCGTGGGCGGGCTGGGCCTCTTCCCCGTTATAGCGCGGCAGCTGCGGCCAGCGCAGCGCCACCAGACCCACCCCAACCATGCAGGCCAGCCCACCGCTGACAATCGCAAAGGGCGTGCCGAAGGCCTGCGCCACCAACCCGGCCTCAATTTCGCCCAGCTGCGGGCCGCCCTGGAAGAAGACCTGATTGATGCCCACCATGCGCCCGCGAATATAATCGGGGGTTTGCAGTTGGCGGATGGTGTTGCGCAGGATGGTGGAAATGGAATCGCCCGCCCCCACCAGCACCAACGCCAGCAAAGCCCCCCAATAGGTGCGCGCCAGGCCAAAGGTGACCGTGGCCAGGCCAAAGGCCGCCACCGCCACCAGCAAAAGCTGCCCCTGCCGCTGCACCCGCGAACGCTGCGAGAAGACCAGCCCCACCATGACCGCGCCGATGGATTGGGCCGCCACCAGCCAGCCGTAGGCCACCTCGTTCACACCCAGCACGTCGCGTGCCACAAAGGGCAGCAGCGTGTTGGCGGAGGAGAAAAAGGTGGCGATGAAATCCAGGATCATGCTGGACAGGATGATGGGGTGGCCAAGGATGAACTGCGCCCCCTCGCGGATGGAGCTCAGGCTGCCGCGCAGCCCTTCCACCACCACGCTCTTTTGCTGGGGGATGTTTCCCATCAGTACCAGCGCGATCAGCACCGCCAAAAACGACACCGCATTGATCCAATAAGCGTATTCCTGCCCCAGATAGCCGATCACCAGACCGCTCAAGGCCGGCCCGGCGATGGCCCCCGTGTTCGAGGCGATGGACTGCATCCCATAGGCGCTGGGCAGCACCTCGCGCGGCACCAGATTGGGAACCAGCGATTGGCGCGCAGGCAGGTCAAACGCCAGGGCGGTGGCCTGCAGGCCAGTCAGCAGGTAAATATGCCAGATTTGAATCTGCCCGGTAACGGTCAGCAGGCCCAGAGCCGCGGCCGTGGCCATCATGGTCGTCTGGGTGATAAAGAGGATCTGGCGGCGGTTGCGCGTGTCGGCCAGCACCCCGCCAAAGGGGGCCAGCAGCAAAATGGGCAAAAAGCGCGCCAGGCCGATGCCGCTGACCACGATGGGCTGATCGCTCAGTTCGCGCAAATGCCACAAGAGCGCGGCGGTCTGCATTTGAGACCCGGCCACAGACACCAAAAGGCCCAGCCAAAGCAGGGTGAAGGGGCGGTAACGTAAGGCAGGCGGGAGACGCAGCAAAAGAACCTCTTTTTAGGATGTGTCAAAATGGGGGCAAAGCCTGGAACCGCAAAATTATACCCTGGATTGGGAACAATCCAGGGCAGGGTGAGCAAGTTACAGATTTGAAAACTGACCGGCGGCTCAGGTGCCCCAATCGCGCAGGTACAGAAAATCATACCCGATGGTGCGCTGGGAGAGCTTGGCGATGGGCGGCAGCACGCGCTTGAACTGGTTGCGCTGAATGCGGCGCACCACCGCGCGCACAAAATCCGCCGCAAAACCGGCCTCAATGCACTCCTCAGGCGTAAAGCGCTGATCCACCAGCCGCAGCAGCAGGCGGTCCACCTCGGCATAGGTGAAGCCCAGCTCGTTCTCATCCGTCTGCCCCGCCCACAGATCAGCCGAGGGCGGCTTGGCCACAATGCCCTCGGCGATGCCCATATCGCGCGAAAGCTGGCGCACCTGGGTCTTATATAGATCCCCCAGGGGGTTGAGGGCGCAGGCCGAATCGCCGTACAGGGTGGAATAGCCCAGGAGAATTTCGGTCTTGTTGCCAGTGCCCACCACCAGGCCGTTAAAGGCCGCCGACTGATCGTAAAGCACGATCATGCGCTGGCGGGCCATGATGTTGCCCTTGCGCATGGCGTTCATATCCGCGAAGCGCTCAAAAAGCGGCTCCACCATGTCGGTAATCTCCACCGTCAGCGACTGCACCCCCAGCGCGTCAATCACCCATTGGGCGTGCTCCAGCGAATCGGCCGAAGAGCTGCGGTACGGCATGCGCACCGCCAGCACGTTCTGCGGGCCGAGGGCCTCCGCCGCCAGATAGCAGGATAGGGCCGAATCGATACCGCCCGACAGGCCGATCACGGCCCGTTCAAAGCCCATGCGGGTGATTTCACTGCGGATGAAACCGGTCAGCACCTGGCGGGCCACCGCGGAGTTAATGTCCAGTTCGTTCATGCGTCCCTCGCGTCCATTTAGCGGCCTGAGGCGTTCGCCCGGTCGTTGAGTATGCGGTTCATTTCACGCTGCACCAGAGAGGTGCGTTCGTCGCGCAGCAGCGGCAGGCGCGCACGTGTGCGGTGGAGCTGGTTCAAATCCACCTCGCACAGGGTCAGCGCCTCGTCAAAATACGGCCCGCGGGCCAGGGTCTCACCGTTGGGGTCATACACCGCCGCCCCGCCCCAAAAGTTCAGGCCGTCCTCATAGCCCACGCGGTTGGTGTGGGCCACGAAGGAGGTGAACAGGCTGGCATAAGCCTGGTTGATGTGTTCCACCCAGCGGGAGGTTTGCAGTTGGGGGGTCGAATCCAGGCCGCGGCTGGGGGAGGCCGACAGGAACAGGAACAAATCCGCGCCGTCCAGCCACAGCAAATAGGGCGGCGAGGCGTGCCAGAAATCCTCGCAGATCAGCATACCCACGCGGCCAAAACGGGTGTCGAAGGCCTGCACGGCATCGCCCCAGGCGAAGAAGCGGCCTTCATCAAACAGGCCGTAAGTGGGCAGGTACACCTTACGGTGCACATGCACCACCTGCCCGCGCGAAAGGTAGGCCGCGGCGATGTAAAAGCGGTTGCGGCGGTCTTCTTCCACAAAGCCCACCACCAGATCCAGCTTTTGGCTGGCCTCCAACAGGGGGCGGAACACGGGGTCGTCGCTGTTGGGGCGGTGCGACACGGTCGGCACCAGATCCTGTAAGACATAGCCAGTCAGCGACAGTTCTGGAAACACCAGCAAATCCGCGCCTTTGGCGTGGGCTTCCTGAATCCAGGCCAGATGCTTCTCCAGGTTGGCGTTCACGTCGCCAAGCCGGGTGTTGATTTGTGCCAATGCCAGAGTCATTTTCATGTTTGCGGGCCACCTTCCCATTCAGAGGGATTCCATTTGCGGCGGGCCAGCACCAGCGTGCCCAGCCCACCGGTAAGGATCAAGATCACTGCCGTCCAAGTGTCCAAAGTCAAACCCAGCCAGCTCCAATCCGGCTGCGCACGCAGACCTTCAGCCAGCAGCAGGCTGAGCCCCAGGGCCAGCGCCGTCCAGGCCGCCCGCGCCCCCGGGCGTACCCAGCGCTCACCCGCCGCCGTGAGCAGCCCCAAAAGCAGGGCCGCCAGCAGCTGCGCAGGCACGCGGCGGGCCGTCACCCCCAGCTCATCCGGTGCGGGCAGCCCCCACCCTGCCGCAGCCCCCGCCCCAGCCCCGTGCAGCCAGGCCCCCAAGAGGGCTGCCGCCGCCAGGGGGAAAGCCAGGCGCGCCAGATCATCCAGCCAGGGCCGCAGCGCCCAACGGCCGCGCTGCGCCGTCCACAGGCCCGCCCCCAGCCCGACCAGCAGCGCCCCCGGCGCGCTCAGACCGCCCGCGGGCAGCATGATTATTTCTACGGGATGGGCCTGAAAATAGGCGCTGTGGCTGAACACAAACCCCAGCCGCGCCCCCGCCAACGCACCAACAAGCACCCACAGGGCCCCGTCCACGCGCCGCAGGGCCTCATCCGGGGCGGCGGCCTGAGCCACCCGCCACAGCCCCAGAGCCGCGCCCACACCCAGAAAGAGAGCATAGCTGTTCTGCATACTTAGTGTATATCTTACCACAAAGTACCCCGCCAGGGAAATATCTGTGCGGGGAACGGCGGTCTCAGCAGAAAGAGGGTCAGAGGCTGGGGTCAGGCGCGCACAAAGCGCACTTCATCCCCTGGGCTGAGCAGCGAAGGGGGCTGGGCGGACAGATCAAACAGGGGCAGCTGCGTGCGGCCGATGATGCGCCAGCCGCCCGGCGATTCCAGCGGGTACACGCCCGTCTGCGGCCCGGCGATGCCCACCGACCCGGCCGGAACCCGCGCGCGCGGGGTTTCCAGGCGCGGCGCGGTCAGGCGGACGTCCATGCCGCCCAGGTAGGGAAAGCCAGGGGTAAAGCCGATGAAATACACCGTGTAGGTGGGGGCGGTGTGCCGCCGGATGACCTCATCCGCGCTCAGGCCGGTATGCGCGGCCACAAAGACCAAGTCCGGCCCGAATTCGCCGCCGTATATTACCGGGATCTCCACACAGCGCGGCGCGGCGCTGGCTTCGTCCTGCGTCTGGGCAGCCTGTTTGCGCACCCAGGCCAAGATCTGGTCATAGGTCAAGAGCAGGGGGTCGTAGTGAATCAACAGGGTGATGTAACCCGGAACAGCCTCGCCCACACCCGCCAACGGCTGCTGGCGCAGGCGCTGGGCCAGGGCGTGCACGCGGCGGTTGGCAGCCGCGTCCATCTGCTCGCCAAAGCGCACCAACAGGGCTGAATCACCCACCGGAACGTAAACAGGAGCCTGCGCAGACATGCCCTGATTATGCCATAAGCCGCGGGCACGGGGGGCAAAATCCGCGCCGCTTCGTTCTTAATATCAAAGCGCCCCGGGGTTCCCAGGGCGCTCTCAGGTGTTGGAGGGGGTCAGGCGTTTTCCCACACGATCACCTCCGCTTCGATGAAGGCCTCACCCAGGGCGCGCGCCACCGAAACGCGGTGATGACCGTCGCGAACGTAATACAGGCCGTCTTTCAGGATCAGGGTAACGGGGGGCAGCCCGCGCCCCTGCAGGCGCGCCAAGGCCACCGACAGCCAGCGTTCCCGATTATGCGAACGGGTGGGACGAAATTCGGAGTCGAAATCCTGCCCGCGGCTCTCGGTGCCGCACACCAGTTCCACCGGCACTTCAGTGAGGCCGCCGTAATGTTCGCCGTGCAGTCCGCTGCCGCAGACTTCATCATTCAGCTGCGCCAGGCAGGTGCAGTGGCGGGTGATGCGCGCCAGGATCTGGTTCCAGGTGGCCCTGGCGGCTTCGCGCTCAAACAGGCTGTTGGCCGTTTCATCTAAATTTTTGAGCTGCACATTTCCGTAAGTCATCGCTGCACTCCTTCGTCACTCATTCAACCGGCCTTCTTTATACATCCAGGCCAATAAAAAGTCGCCCGCCCTCCGGCGGGTTTGAGGGGCGAGGGATTCGCCAGGCCATCTGGGGGGTAGCAAGCCCGATCGATGGCCCAACGCACGCCCGATCGAGTGATAAAAACACCCCCCTGAATGGGGGGCGTGCAGCAGGCAGGGGGAACCGCACCGATCACCTGGCCAGCCAGGCAGGGCGGCTAATCCACCGGATTTTGGGATTCGAGATGATTATTGAGGTAATTTTTGACGACAGCCAGGATCAGGAAGGAGGTGCCGATCAGCAGGGCAGAAAGAGTCAGGGCCACTTTCAGGTCCAGCTCAAATCCAAGGTAGATGGCCAACGGCATGGTTTGAGTGCGCCCCGGGAAATTACCGGCGAAGATGATGGTCGCGCCAAATTCCCCCAGGGCGCGCGCCCAGGTCATCACAATCCCCGAAAGCAAGGCATGCCAGGCGATGGGCAGCATGATGAAGCGAAAGGTTTGCACGCGGCTGGCCCCATCCAGGGCCGCGGCTTTCTTCAGTTCGCAGTCCACCCCCGAAAAGCCCAGGGCCGCCGAGCGGATGTAGAGGGGCGCGGCCACGAAGGTCTGAGCCAAAACCACCGCCGCGGGGGTGAACGGCAGGCTGAGGCCCAACTGCGCCAGCCAACTGCCCACCAGCCCCTGCCGCCCAAAGGCCATCAGCAAAGCCACGCCCGCCACCGCCGGGGGCAGCACCGTGGGCAGGTCAATCAAAATGTCCAAAAAGCGGTAGAGCGGCGTTCGTCGGCGGTAAATCAGATAGGCCACCGGCGTGCCCGCCAGCAGGGTCACCAGCACGGTTACCAGTGAGGTTTGCAGGCTGAGGGTGATGGCCTTCACCACCTGGGCTTCCCGCAGACTCTCGCCGATGTCCGCGGGGGTCAGGCGCAGGAACAGAGCCGCCAAGGGCAAGATGACAAACAGCAGAAACGGCGCGGCCAACAGCTGCCAGCCGCTTTTACGCAGCCGGCGCAGGAGGCCGGTTTTAGAAACAGCCTCCATCAGGACAGTTCCCCTTCCAGCTCAGTCAGCCAGGCCAAAGCCGCCCGCACCTGATGAACGCGGAAGGCGTGGACGCTGCGGGGAAAATGCGCCTCGGGCGCTTCAGCGTTCAGGCGAGCCTCCAACCGCCCGGCCCACACCTGGCAGCGCTGTGTTTGAGCGGCGATCAGCCCGCGGGCAATTTCATCTCCGGCGCAGCGGGCAAAATACAGGCGCGCCAGAAATTCCTGGCGCAGATCGCGAACATGCTCCACCGGCGCCGAGCGCCAGGCGTACAGCCGTTCGCGGCCCAGGGGGGTCAGGTCGTACTGTTTGCGCGGCGGGGTGTATTCTTCCAGCAGGGGCTGCGAGCGCACCAACCCGTGCGCCTCCAATTTATCCAGCAGGGCGTACAGTTGGCTTTGCTTCACCTGCCACAGCATCGCCAGAGGGGAATCGCCGGAAAGCTGCTTATGCAGATCATAGCCGTGGGCCGGGCGGGCGTCCAACAGGCCGAGCAGGATAAATTCCAGGGTCAGGGGGGCGGCGGGACGAGGGGACATGCAGCCTCTACTCAGAAAATGATGATACTGTACTATACCACAACCCGCGGCAGGGCGCGGGCGGGGCTGCCCCGCTCAGGGGCAAGTATGATAAACTAAGGCATCGCCAGACCGGAACGCCGCGGTTTTCCCCCGTCCGGCGCGGCAGCCATCCCACCCCGGATAGGAGTCAGCATGAGCGACGAAATGATCTCGCAACTGGCCGATTACATCGCCAAAGATATCCTCAAGCAGCCCAAGCGCAGTCTGCGCCCGGACGAGTCCCTGTTAAAGAGCGGTCTGATCGACTCGTTTCACCTGGTTGATCTGGCTTTGTTTGTGGAAGACACCTTCAACGTGCATCTCGATGATTCGGAGCTGAACGCCGACAGTTTTGACACCCTGGCGGCGCTGGCCGAACTGATCCAGGAGCGGCAATAGACTCATGACGACCTTTGCAGAAGTTTTGCGCCAATACCACCGGGAAACTCCCGAGCGGGTGTGTATGGTTTTACAGCACAGCGGCCAGGAAGACCGCAAGGTCACCTACCGCGAACTGCTGGAAGGGGCCAACGCCCACGCGCGCAGCCTGCAGGCCGCCGGCATCCAGCCGGGCGAAGTGGTCATCCTGATCCTCCAGCACGGCAGCGATCTGGTGTTCTCCTTCTTTGGGGCGGTGCTGCACGGGGCCATCCCCTCCATCATGCCTTTCCTCACCGAAAAGCTGCTGCCCGAACGCTACCGCGCCGACCTGGCCTCGCTGGTGTCCATCACCCGCCCGGCGGCCATCATCACCTACCCCGAATTTGAAGCCGAGGTGCGCGCTGCGCTGCACCCTGGCGATTCGGTGCGGGCGGTGTTGCTTGCCGATCAGGTGGAGCCCCCCTCTGCGCCCGATTTTGACCAGCTCCAGGGGCTGCGGCGCACCCCGCAGGATATCGTCCTGCTCCAGCATTCTTCGGGAACCACCGGCCTGCAGAAGGGCGTGGCCCTTTCGCACCAGGCGGTCTTTAACCAACTGGCCGCCTATCAGCAGGCCCTGCACCTGGACCCTGAGCAGGATGTCATCGTCAGTTGGCTGCCGCTGTATCACGATATGGGCCTCATCGCCGGATTTTTGCAGCCGGTGCTGACGCGCACCCTGCTGGTGATGATGTCGCCCTTTGAATGGGTGCGCGCCCCCCAACGCCTGCTGACCGCCGTATCCCAATACCGCGGCACGCTGAGCTGGCTGCCCAACTTTGCCTATAACTTCTGCGCCCAAAAAATTCGCGACCGGCACCTGGAAGGCGTGGACCTTTCCAGCTGGCGGGCGGTGATCAACTGCTCGGAACCGGTGCGCTACGAAAGCCACCGCGCCTTTTTGGAGCGCTTTGCCCCCCACGGCTTCCGCCCTCAGGCCCTGGCCGCCAGCTACGCCATGGCCGAAAACGTGTTCGGCGTCACCCAGGGCGGCATTGACGCCCCCCTGACGGTGGACATCATTGACCGCGAGGCCTTCCAGGTGGAACGGGTGGCCCGCCCCTGCGCCGACGGCGAGGGCGCCTTGAAAATGGTCTCCTGCGGGCGGCCGCTGAGCAACACCCAGGTGCGCATCCTCTCCGCCGAGGGCCAGGAACTGCCCGAACGTCACGTGGGCGAGGTGGCCCTGCACAGCGACTGCATGCTGACCGGCTACTACAACCGCCCGGATGAAACCGCCAAGGCCTTCCGCGGCGAGTGGTATCTGACCGGCGACTACGGCTATCTGGCGGATGGGGAATTGTACGTCAGCGGGCGCAAGAAAGACCTGATCATCGTGGGCGGCAAAAACATTTACCCCCAGGACCTGGAAAATCTGGCGATGAGCGTCCCCGGCGTGCATGCCGGGCGAGTCTCTGCCTTTGGCGTGGACAACCCCGAAGCCGGTACGGAAGACGTGGTCATCGTGGCCGAGGTGGACAGCGAAGATCCCCAGGTGCGCGAGCAGATTGCCGACGGCATTCGTCAGGCGGTGACGCGCGGCTCAGCCGTCGCCCTGCGCAGCGTGTACCTGGTGGGGCCGCAGTGGCTGGTGAAAACCAGCAGCGGCAAGAACGCCCGCCTGGCTAACCGCGAAAAATTCCTGAAAGAAACCGCCGAGCAGGACTGACCCCCCGCAGCGAATGCTGCACCCCCCACAGGAGCCGCCATGAGCGCACCCGCTGAGAAAGTCATCTTCATTGTTGTGGACGGTCTGCGGCGCGACACGGCCCATGCCCAGCTGGCCGAGTGGGAACGGCGCACCGCAGCGGGCGAGGCCACGCGTTTGGATCTGTGGGGAGAGCTGCCGGGGCTGTCGCGCCCCATGTACGAAACCCTGCACACCGGCCTGCCCCCCCAAACCCACGGGGTGCTGCACAATGCCCAGACCCAGCCTTCGGCCTTCCCCAATGTGTTCCAGTTGGCCGCCGCCCACGGCAAAGTGACCGCGGCCGCCGCCTATTTTTGGGTCTCCGAGCTGTACAACCGCTGCCCGTTTGACCGGGTGATGGACCGCGAAGTGAATGACCCCAAACTGGCCATTCAGCACGGGCGTTTTTATATGCTGGATGAATATCCCGACGAGGAATTGATTGACACCGCCGCCTATCTGGTGCGGGCCTACCAGCCGGATCTGCTGCTGCTGCACCCCATGGGTGTGGACGATCTGGGGCATAAATTTGGCGGGCGCTCGCCGGAATATAACCAGCAAGCCGCCCGCATGGACGGCTGGATCCGCGCTTACTTGCCGGAATGGTTATCCCAGGGGTACAGCGTCATCCTGACCGCCGATCACGGCATGGACGACGGCGGCAGCCACGGGGCCGACATCCCTGAATCGCGCGCCCTGGCCTTCTATGCCCTGCGCCCCGGCCGTCCTGGCCGCGGGGCTGCGGCGGGGCAGTTTTCACAGCTCAGCGTGGCCCCCACCCTGTGCCGCCTGTTGGGCCTGCCCATCCCCGCCACCATGAGCGCCCCGCCCCTGGAGCTTTAGATATTTTCGTGCGCCATCTGAATGGCGGTGATCATATCCTCCACGCGGTCAAACTTAAAATCCTCCACCCCCAGGCGTTTGGCGTGTTCCTGCTCAAAGCTGTGCAGGCGCAGCACGGCCTGCTTATCCACAATAAATTTCCCCAAAGCGCGCACGCGGGCATGCACCTTATCCAGCGGCAGCTCGTCCATCAGCGGCTGGGTAGCCAGATAACGGTTCACCGCCTGGGCGCCCTGCGTGCCGTCCTTACGGGCTATGCCCACCAGGCCGGTGCTGGCGCGGCGCGCCCACCCGGCCACAAACACATCCAGAATCGGCAGGTGGGTTTGGGGGTCCTCCACCTCATAGGTGATACCCTCCACCGGATAGCGCGGCTGGTGGGCTTTGACAAATTCGTTAGCGGCCACCGGCAGGCCAAAGTGGTCGTCCACCCGATCGCCGATGGCAAAGATGACCGTGTCCACCGGCAGCACCTCGGTGGTGCCCAGGCCGCGCGAACGCACATCCCCGTTTTCAAGGAAGAGGGTGTTGTGTTCCACCTCCAGCCCGCACACACGGCCCGCAGAATCGCCCAAAATACGGCGGGGCGAGAGCAAAAAGCGCAGCCGGAAGCGCGAAGGTGAATCAAAGGGCACCGAACGCGCCACCGCGTTGTGCAGCAGCTCCTTCACCTTGTCGGGGTCTTCATCCAGCGAACGCATCAGCTCAGACCAATGGTCAATTTCACCTTCAATCTGGGGGATATCCATGTGCGCCCCCACCGCCTCGACTTCATTCTTATCAAATTTGATCTCCCCGGGGCCGCGGCGGGCGATGGCCCACACCTCCTGCACACGCCGCCGTTCCATCAAATAGTGGGAGATATCCATCATCACGTTGCCCACCCCAATCACCGCCACGCGCTGGCCAATTTCATAGTGCTTTTCGCTGAAGGGCGGCAGATGGTTGTAGTGGTAAACCAGGTCTTTGGCATGGTACACACCCTGCAGGTCCTCGCCCGGCATCCCCAGCCATTTGGTGCCCTGCGCCCCCACCGTCACCAGCAGGGCCTGAAAGCCCAATTGACGCAAATCGTCCAGGGTCAGGTCTTGATCTTCGCCGACGGCCACGTTGCCAAAGTATTCGATATTTTCCATAAAGAGGATCTGGTGAAACTGTCCCCGCAGGCCGGTTTTCATCTTGTATTTATCTGGGTAAATGCCGTACTCGGCCAGCCCCCCGGGTTTGATGTCGCGGTTAAAAATGACCACATAGTGTCCCTGATTGGCCAGTTCACGGGCGGCAAACAGCCCCGCCGGGCCGGCCCCAATGACGGCTACCAGATGTTTTGGCTGGATGTTGCTGGTCAAGGCGTCCTCCCAAGGGTAAATTTAGAGCAAGTTTCCAGAAGTTCTCCAATTTACGGATAAAAAAATATGACACTGATTACTTCAGCGCGCCTCGCGCCGCCGCATGAACCTTAAGCAATTATAACGCCAATCCATTTTCCAAATCAACCAGTCTATGCTATATTTCAATCAGACCAGCTCTGCCCAATTCTTACCGTTAGCGAGGCCGGGCTGGAGGAGGATGACCTATGGACGCATTTCCAGCCGAACCCCCCCCCTACCCCCCCCAGGCGCCGCGCGCCAAACGGCAGGTCGCGCCAGCCTTTTGGACGGTCGCCAGCGTGCTGTCGCTGGTAGTCAATTTGGTGCTGATCATTCTGGTGATCGCCCTGGCTTCGCAGGTGTTCACCCTTAAACGCCTCATCACCGAGCAGCTCTTGGGCGGCCTGTACAACAATTTCGTGCTGATGGACGAAGCCCGCATCCAGACCACCATCGCCATTGACGAAGAAGTCCCTGCCAAATTTAACCTCAAGCTCAACACCGACACCACCGTGGTGCTGACCGAAGATACCCCCATTCAAGGCGCGCGCGTCTCGCTCAGCACCGGCGGAATGAGCATTTACAGCGCCCCCACCGATATCATCCTGCCGGCGGGAACCAACCTGCCCATTCATCTCAAGCTCACCGTGCCGGTGGATAAGATGATCCCGGTGCAAATGGACGTGAAGGTGGATATCCCCCTCAAAGAAACCGACCTGCACGAACCCTTCGTGGGCCTGCAGGAGGTGGTCGGCCCCTACTACCACATGCTCAACGAAACCCCCAACTCCTGGGGCGAATTGATCTGCGGCAAGCGCAGCGGCAGCCTGTGCCGCCGCTTGATCCCTTAACGAAAGTGGGAGTGCATGCCTGACGAAATCCAGGTGATCCAGTTTCCCAACGGTCTGCGGGCAGCTCTAAAAGAAATTCACAGCGCGCCGCTGATCAGCCATTGGGTCTGGTACCGGGTGGGCGGGCGCTGGGAACAGGCCGGCCGCACCGGGCTTTCGCATTGGGTCGAGCACATGCAGTTCAAAGGCACGCCGCAGTTCCCCGCCGGGGTGCTGGATCAGGCGGTGGCGCGAGAAGGTGGCACCTGGAACGCCTTCACCCACTTGGATTGGACCGCCTATTACGAAACCCTGCCCGCCGACAAAATTGACCTGGCCCTGCGCCTGGAGGCCGACCGCATGGTCAACAGCCTGTTTGCGCCCGAGGAGGTGGAATCGGAGCGCACGGTGATCCTTTCGGAGCTGGAAGGCAGCCTGAACGAACCCATGTTCCGCCTGGATGTGGCCATTCAAGAGGCCGCCTTTCACCAGCACCCCTACCGCAACGAGGTCATCGGCACCCCGGACGATCTGCGCGCCATCCAGCGCGGCGACCTGTACGCCCATTACCGCCGTTACTATGCCCCCAACAACGCCCTGGTCACCCTGGCGGGTGATTTTGACAGCGCCGAGATGATCCAGCGTCTGGGCGAAGCCTACGGCGGGTTGCCGCCTGCCGAGGTGCCGGAACTGCGCCTGAGCCCAGAGCCAGAGCCGCAGGGCGAGCAGCGCGTGGAAATCAGCGGGCCGGAACGCACCACCTATCTGCGCATCAGCTACCGCGCGCCCGCCGCCAGCCAGGCCGATTTTTTGACCCTCAGCGTGGTGGACAGCCTGCTCAGCGGCCCCTCTAGCCTGAACATGTTTGGGGGCGGCGGGGTCTCCAACAAGACCAGCCGCCTGTACCGCACCGTGGTGGAGCAGGAGCTGGCCGTCAGCCTGCAGGGCAGCCTGCAAGCTACGGCAGACCCCTTCCTGTACCACATCACCGCCCTGGTGCGCCCCGAATCCAGCCCAGAAGCGGTTTTGGCGCGCGTGGATGAGGCCGTGGCCCGGCTGCAGGATCAGCTTGTGGACGAAACCGAAATCCGGCGGGCGATTAAACAAGCGCGCGCCCTGTTTGCCTACGGCAGCGAGAACATCACCAATCAGGCTTTCTGGCTGGGCTACGCAGAGATGTTTGACCGCTACGCCTGGTTTGTCAATTACCTTCCCGCCCTGGAAAGCGTCACCCCCGCGGATGTGCAGCGCGCTGCCCAAACCTGGCTCAGCCCGCAGCGGCGTGTGGTGGGCATTTACCGCCCCGAAAGCACCGGAGGGGGCGCATGAACCCCTCCACCCTGCCCGGCCCCGATAACGTCACGCGGGTGACGCTGGATAACGGCATCACGGTTTTGGCCCGCGCCCAAACCCACAGCCCTTCGGTGGTGCTCAGCGGGTATATCCAATGCGGCAGCCAAAATGACCCCCTGGAACGCCTGGGACTGGCGCACTTCACCGCCAGCGCCCTCATGCGCGGCACCGAGCGGTTTGGCTTTCATGACATTTTTGAACAGCTTGAGTCGGCGGGGGCCGCCCTGGGGTTTGGGGCCAGCGTGCACACCACCGCCTTTGGCGGGCGGGCGCTGGCCGAAGATTTGCCCATGCTGCTGGATCTGCTCAGCCAATGTCTGCGCGCCCCCCAATTCCCTCCTGAATGGGTGGAACGGTTGCGCGCCCAATTCACCGCCGGGCTGAAGCTGCGCGCCGAAAACACCGCAAGTATGGCCTCGCTGACCTTCGATGAACTGGTTTTCGAAGGACATCCCTACGGGCGGCCCGAAGACGGTTATCTGGAAACCATCCAGGAGATCCAGCGGGACGACCTGGCGCATTTTCACCGCCAATATTACCAGCCACGCGGCATGGTGGTGGCGGTGGTGGGCGGCATCTCCCCCCAGCAGGCGGTAGAAAGCGTGCAGGCCGCCCTGGGCGATTGGCAGCCCGCGGAAATTCCCGCGCCGCCGCCCACCCAACCCATCCAGCCGCCCCAGCAGATGCAGTGCCGCCACATCTTCATCCCCGGCAAAACCCAGCTCGATCTGGTAATGGGCGGTCTGGGGCCGCAGCGCGCCTCACCCCATTACCTGCCCGCCTCGCTGGGCAACAATATCCTGGGGCAGTTCGGCATGATGGGCCGCATCGGCGGGGTGGTGCGTGAGCAGGCCGGACTGGCCTACGCCGCCAGCACCAGTCTGAACGCCTGGATCGAAAGCGGCTCGTGGGAGGTTTCCGCGGGCCTCAACCCAGCCCATCTGCGTCAGGCGGTGGACCTCATCCTGGCGGAACTGGGCCGCTTTGTGCGCGAGCCGGTCAGCCCGCAGGAGCTGGCCGACAGCCAGGCCAATTTCATCGGGCGGCTGCCGCTCTCGCTGGAATCCAACAGCGGGGTGGCCAACGCCTTACTCAACCTGGAACGTTTTCAGTTGGGGCTGGATTACTACCAACGCTTCCCCGACGCGGTGCGCGCCGTGACCCCCGAACAGATCCTGGCCGCCGCCCAGCACTATCTGGACCCCCAGCGCCTGATCATCGTCACCGCCGGGCCGCAGCCCGCCGCCGATTGGAGCCAGGGGATATGCTGATCCTGCGTTCGGGTGTGGATCTGGTGGAAATTCAGCGGCTGGCCGATCTCAAGCCCGCTGTCCGCGCCCGCTTTTTGCTGCGCGTTTATACCCCCTTGGAACGGGATCAAATGGGCGAATCCAACGCCAGTCTGGCGGGACGCTTCGCGGCCAAAGAGGCCGTGGCCAAGGCCCTGGGCTGCGGCATCGGCGCGGTGAGCTGGCAGGAGATCGAAATCCTGCGCGGGCCGCAAGGCCAGCCGGAACTGTGCCTGCACGGTGAGGCCCAACGCCGCGCCGCCGAATTGGGGCTGGACACCTGGTCGCTGAGCATCAGCCACAGCCAGACCCACGCCGTGGCCCTGGCAGTGGCGCTGGGCATGCCCGCCGCAAACACCGAGGCCGGGCCGTGAAAATTTTGGCGATCAGCGATGAGGAAATGGGCATCCTCTACAGCCCCCACATCACCCGCCGCTTTCACGAGGTTGACCTGGTCATCTCCTGCGGCGACCTGCCCTATTCCTATCTGGAATACATCCTCAGCATGTTGGACGTGCCCCTGCTGTACGTGCGCGGCAACCACGCCGGGCAGGTGGAATGGACCGCCCAGGGGGAGCGGCTCAGCCCCTGGGGAGCGGTGGATCTGCACCAGCGTATCCTCCGCCTGGAATCCGGGTTATTGATCGCAGGTTTCGAAGGCTGTTTGCAGTACAACTACGGCCGCAACCAGTATTCCCAATCCGATTACTGGAGCATGGCGCTGGGGATGGTGCCGGGGCTGCTGTACAACAAACTGCGCTACGGGCGCTACCTGGATATTTTAGTGACCCACGCGCCCCCCTGGAAGATCCAAGACCGCGAAGACCGCCCGCATCAGGGCATCCGCGCTTTTCGCTGGCTGATCGAGGTGTTTAAGCCCCAATTCCATTTTCACGGCCACATCCATCTGTACCGGCAAGACGAGGTGTCGGAAACCCGGCACGGCCCCACCCGCGTGATCAACGCCTACGGGTTCCGCGAAATTAACCTGGAGGGTTTCGCCGCCCCTCCCAAGCCCATACGGCGTTTTCACGGCCCACCAAGAGAGTGATATACCATGAACGACCCTTCTTCTGAATCCAAAGCAACCCAACAAGCAGCGCGCGCTGATTTTGAAGCCGCCCTGCGCAAAGGCTTCTGGCGGGGGGTATGGAGCTGGCTGACCCAAAGCAAAAATGAGCTGCTGCCCTTTGACGAGGTGCGGCGCAACTTACCCTTCGCCGGACAGCACTCCCTGGGGGTGCAGCAAATTCCCATGGAACAGATTGTGGGCAGCGTAGGCCGTTACCGTGATTTTGACCGCGCTTTTTTGCCCCGCCAAACGCGCACCCGCGGGCGCTGGGAAAGCATTGACGCCGCCCATCTGCAGGATGTGCCTCTGCCGCCCATCCAGGCCTACAAAGTGGGCGAGCTGTATTTTGTCAGCGACGGCAACCACCGCGTTTCCGTGGCCCGCGAGCGCGGGCAGGCTTTCATTGACGCCGAGGTGGTCGCCATTGACGTGGACGCCGAGATCACACCCGATATGGACATTGATGAAATCATCCGCCGCGTGGAACAGGCCGAATTTGCGCGCCAGACCGGCCTTAAAGAGCGCTGCCCAGCGAGCGAAGTGCGGCTCACCCTGCCGGGGGGCTACCAGAAACTGCTGGAGCACATCTCCGCGCACCGCTACTTCATGGGTATTGACCAACAGCGGGAGATTTCCTGGGAAGAGGCCGTGGTGGGCTGGTGCGAACAGGTGTATCAGCCCCTGGTAGAGGTCATCCGCAGCCAGAATATCTTGAAAGAATTCCCCGGACGCACCGAAGCCGACCTGTACCTGTGGGTGATTGAGCACCTGTGGTATCTACGCGAGGAAACCAGCGGGGAGGTCAGCCTGGAAGAGGCCGCCGTGCATTTCGCCGGGGAGTTCAGCCAGAATCCGCTCAGCATCCTGTTGAGCATGATCGGGCGGATACCGCCTGCTGTGCCTTAGAGCAGCTCAGCGGCCGGTGAACAGGCCCAGATAGAACTGGTTCGGCTGAATCTGTTCGTCCGCGCGCACTTCCATTTGGGGTAGTTGGGTCAACCCCTCCTGGCAGCTCGGATGCACATAACACACTTCTGGGCGGCGGCCGTACATGCGTTGATAGGCCGCCGCCGCCTGCAAAATGCGCTGGGCCAGTTCATCTTTGGCCCGCCGTTCTCGGTACAGCAGTCCCAAACTCATGCAGACCTCCTGTGGGCTTCCGGCAGCAGCGGCAGGAAAAAGCGCAGCCAACCGTCTTCCAGATGCAAAGCAAATTCACGCCCCGGCCGCAGATCCTGGGCCGTCAGATCATCAAAAAGGGCCAGCCTGCGGGCAGAATCGGCCGGCATGTGCCCGATCAGGCGCGTGCCAAACCGGCGCGTCCAGCGGCCCATCTGCAGGGCAGCCTGGGTGGGCAGGGCCGCCAGCGGCCACACATGCGCTGCGGGGCCGTTTTGAAACAGCCATTCCAGGTTCAAGCGCACGGTGCTGTCCACCTCGCCGATAAAGCGCAGATCGTCCAGAACCAGCAGCAGCGGCGTACCCGCCCGCCCTTCGGCATAGCGCTGTTCGGCCACCTCGGCCGCCCGCAGGATCTGCTCCCATGCAGCCGGTTGGCGGCTGTCAAAAATACCGTCGCAGTGGGCGGCGGTGTCGGCGCCGGAGGCCAGGGCGGCGTATTCCTGCGGTTTGGCGGCCAGCACCACAAAGCGCAGCTCGGCCGGGTTGGTGAGGGCCGCGGCGGTGTGCAGCAGGGTGTGCAGCAGGGCGGTTTTGCCGCAGCCCGGGTCGCCCGTCACCAGGAAAGGCCCGGGGCGCGCGTCCAGAAGGTCAAACAGCACCGGCAGACCGTCTGCGCACATGCCCAACACGGCGGTATGCGCCGGCAGGCTGCTGCAAGCGCGGATCAAATCGCGCAGCGAAGTCTCTGCCGCCGGTTTCTGCGCCGGTGCGGCGGCGGGCTGAGGCTTGGGCTGCTCTGGCGCCGGGGCTTCTTCCGCAAGGGTTTCTTCGGCATGGGATTCTTCCGCGGGGTGCTCCAATGCAGCGGCCGCTTCTATGGGGGGTTCAAACGTAGGGGCGGGCTGGGGTACAGCCGGGGCGGGGGGCGTGGGAATCTTCAGCGCGGCCCATTCCTCCGGGCTGATCTCCTCAATGGGGAAGACCGGCTCCGGCGGGGGGGAGGCGGGTTGGGGACGGTGGGCGTTGGGTGCCCAGCGGGGCGTAGGTGGGGGAGGCACGGCCGGCTGGGGGCGCGCCTGCATCACAGCGGGTGGGCGTTGGGGCGGCAGCTGTGCAGCTGCCTGCACGGGGAGATCGGCTTCTTCTTCTGCCTCGATCTCCACCTCAGCTTCTGATTCAGCCTGCTCTTGCGCCTCGGTCGGGGCAGCCGCCTGGGCATCGCCCGACAGCTCATCTTCATCCCATTCTTGGGGCGGCAGAAATTCATCTTCAATGCGAACGCGCTGCGGCTCCTGCGCTGGCATGCGCTCCGGGGGCAGCTTGAACGGGCGGCGTTCGGGAAATTTTGAGAGCATAGTCCTCACCTCCTGGTGAGCGAGCAAATAGAACTTATGTTCTATCTCATTCTACCCACAGCCATGGTGCTTGTCAAGAGCGAATTCATCCCCAGCCCAGGCCTTAATGTGGTAAGATTGGCACTGTGCACGCGCAGATGAGGCCCAAAAACCACCTTGCGGCGGTGCGCACCCTGTGATATAATCCGCATTCGCGCCGCCGGTGATGGCCGCGCGGACATCATTTGTAAAAATTGTGAGTAAGGATTGGTGCCATGAGTGACCTGTTAAAAGCCGTTGAGGCTCCCGAGAACCCGAATATCCCCCAACTGACCCCCGGTGATGTCGTCAGCGTGCATGTCAAGATTAAAGAAGGCAACCGCGAACGTATCCAGGAATTCAAGGGTACCGTTTTGTATGTGCATGACAACCTCGCCAATTCCACCTTCACCGTGCGCCGCGTAGCCAGCAACGGCATCGGTGTGGAACGCGTTTTCCTGATGCGCTCCCCGCGCATTGACAAAGTGGTGGTGGAACGTCACAGCAAAGTGCGCCGCGCGCGCCTGTACTTCCTGCGCGACCGCACGGGCAAGAGCGCTCGCCTGAAGCAAAAGTTCTAGACCGTCGGGTTCGGTCGAACTGATTTTTTCGCACCTTCCGGGTGCAACCTGCGCCGAGGTTGCGCCCTTTTTATATTTCAGCCCCCACCAGGAGATGTGCTGATGACCGCTCCGCTCATTGGAATCACCACTTTTCAGCAAGACGCCGCCACCCTGCCCACCTTCGCCTGCCGCGGCACCTATGTGCGCGCCGTGCAGCGGGCCGGCGGCCTGCCTGTTTTGATCCCTTTGGGCCTCACGCCCTCCGAGATCAACCGCCTGCTCAACCGCCTGGATGGGGTCATCTTCACCGGCGGCGGCGATATTGATCCCCAGCGCTACAACGGGCAGCCCCATCCGCGCGTCTACGGCGTGGACGCCGAGCGCGACCGTGTGGAAACCATCCTGCTGGAACAGGCCATCGCCCAGCGCTTCCCCTTCATGGGCATCTGCCGCGGCTTTCAACTGCTCAACGTTACCCTGGGCGGCGCGCTCTACACCGACATCGCCGACCAGTTCTCCGCCGAGCTGCCCCACGCCCACGAAGAAGGCCGCGCCTATGACTTTCCGGCGCACGAAGTGGATATCACCGCCGAAACGCGCCTGGCGCGCATTCTGGGCGGCACCCGCTTTGCCGTCAACAGCCTGCACCACCAGGGCGTACAGCGCATCGGGCAAGGGCTGATCCCCAGCGCGCACGCCACCGACGGCCTGTTGGAAGGCGTGGAGCTGCCGGGCAACCCCTTTGGCCTGGCGGTGCAGTGGCACCCGGAATGGATGCCGGATTCGGCCCCCATGCAGGCCCTCTTCACCGCCTTCATCGAAGCCGTTTTGCAGGAAGAAGAGTAAAGCGCCGCGCCCATGCCCGCCGAAACCTACCCCGTGGGCGTGTTTGATTCTGGCGTGGGCGGCCTATCGGTAGTGCGCGCCCTGCGCCAGCTGCTGCCCGCCCAACCCATCCACTTTTTAGGCGATCAGGCGCATGTGCCCTACGGGCCGCGCACGCTGGACGAGGTGCGCGCCTTTTCCTTTGCCCTCACCCGCCACCTGCTGGCCCAGGGGGCGCGCTTGATTGTGGTGGCCTGCAACACCGCCTCCGCTGCCGCGCTGTATGAACTGCGGCGCGCCTTTCCCGACACCCCTTTTGTGGGCATGGAGCCCGCCGTCAAACCCGCCGCCACCCACACCCGCAGCGGCGTGGTGGGCGTGTTGGCCACCCCCGCTACCTTTCAGGGGGCGCTGTACGCTTCGGTGGTGGAGCGTTTTGCCCAGGGCGTGACCCTGCTGCAAGATACCTGCCCCGGCCTGGTGCAGCAAATTGAGGCGGGCGCCGTGCACGCCCCCCAAACCCGCGCCATTTTGGAAAAAGCCCTTGAACCCATGCTGCGCCAGGGCATTGATACCGTGGTGCTGGGCTGCACCCATTACCCCTTTGCCATCCCCGTGATTGAGGAGATTGTCGGCCCCCAGGTACAGGTAATTGACCCCTCGCCCGCCGTGGCCCGCCAGGTGCAGCACCTTCTGGCCGAGCGCGGCTGGCTGGCTGTCGGGGCGCCCGCCGAACTGCGCGTGGAAACCACCGGCGACCCAGAGGGCCTGCAAACCCTGCTGCCCCAGCTGCTCGGTGAAAACGCGCCGGTTGCACGCGCCTTTCCCCCTTTCGCCTAGCCGCCCACGACGTTTCCCTGCCGCCCCGGTTTACCCTGATCCCAGCCTCCGCCGCGCGCGGGGGCTGGTTAATTATGATACAATTTATCATAATTAAACCAAGGAGGTATGCCGTGTCTAACCCGACATTTGACGCGCTAACCGTCATTCGCCGCGGGCTGCCGGAGCGCAAAGGCAAACGCAAAACCGTCCTGATCGCCGGGGCCGGTATGGCCGGTTTGACGGCCGCCTATGAGCTGCAGCGCGCCGGTCACCACCCCATCCTGCTCGAAGCGCAAACGCGAGTGGGCGGGCGCGTTTTCACCCTGCGCGAACCCTTCACCCACGGGCTGCACGCCGAAGCCGGGGCCATGCGCATCCCCCGCAGCCACCAACTGACCCTGGCCTACGTGGAAAAATTCGGTCTGCCCACCGCCCCCTTCACCATGAACAACGCCCGCGCCCTGCTCTACCTCCACGGTCAGCGCCGCACCCTGGGCGAGGCCGAGGCCAACCCTGAGCTGCTGGGCTTTGAATTGAGCCCCTCTGAGCGCGGAAAAAGCGCCGCCGCCCTGTGGGAAGAGGCCCTGCGCCCTTTAGCCAGCCTGGTGGAGAAAGAAGGCGAAATCGGCTGGGCCAAAATCGCCGCCAGCCACGATGAATTTTCGGTGCGCGAATTTCTGGAGCATCAGAATTGGTCCGAAGGGGCCATTGAACGCTTTGGCCTGCTGTTTAATCAAGAAGCCATCCTCAATTCCTCATTCTTAGAGCTGCTGCGCGAAGAAATTGGTCAATACTACACCGACATGGTGTACCTGCCGCGCGGCAGCGACGAGCTGCCCCGGGCCTTTGTGCCCAGCCTGGGGGCGCGGCTGCATTTCGGCGTGCGCGTCACCGCCGTTGAACAATCCCCCGAAACGGTCACCCTGCGCGGACGCACCCTGGCCGGGCCGGTGAGCTTCACCGGCGATTACGCCATTCTGACTCTGCCCTTCTCGGTCATGCGCCACATTGAGGTATCTCCGGCTTTTTCCCGCGCCAAACAGCGCGCCATCCGCCAGCTGCACTACGACGCCTCCGCCAAGGTCTTCCTGCAAACTCGGCGGCGCTTTTGGGAAGAGGACGAGGGCATTTACGGCGGCGGCACCATGACCGACCTGGCCATCCGCAACCTGTATTATCCCGAACACGGGCGCGACACCGGCCGCGGGGTGCTGCTAGCCAGCTACACCTGGGGCGAAGATGCCCAGCGCTGGGGCTCGCTTTCACCCGAAGACCGGCTGCGCCAGGCGGTGGAAAACGTGGCCCAGATTCACCCCCAGATTTTGGACACAGTGGAAGGCGGCGCTTCGCAGATGTGGCATGATGATGAATTTGCCGGAGGGGCCTTTGCCCTCTTTGACCCCGGTCAGCAAACCCTGCTGCAGGAGGCCGTCACCGCCCCCGAAGGGCGCATCCATTTTGCCGGGGAGCACACCTCGCTGGCTCACGCCTGGATTCAAGGGGCCATCGAATCGGGCCTGCGCGCTGCCTGGGAGATTCATCACAGCCCGCCGCCCGGCTGAGATTGACCCACACCCAGAAACACACAGAGGCAAGTCCCATGCTCACGGACTTGCCTCTGCTTTTTCGTACAACGCTGGCCGGAGAGATTACTTCTTCAGTTCCGGCGGCAGCACCGGGATTTCGATCTCGGTTCCAACCTTAATATCGTTGGGGTGGTCGCCGATCACGGCGCGGTTGAATTCGAAAATCAGACGCCAATAGGGCTCGCTGATGTCACCGTAGTGCTTTGAGGCCAGGCTGGCATAGGTATCGCCCTGCGCCCAGACATGTTTGGCCAAAACGGCCAGGCGCTGCGCGCCCGGGCGGTGGCCCATGCGGTCCAAAATTTGATCTTCCAGGTCTTTTTCTTTGTCGCTCATAGTTCCTCCTGTTGAAACTCAAACGGTGAACGTACGCTGATTTCATTATAGCCAACAAAACCACAGAAAGATAGCGCCTTCAGCGCTGTCTGCATCTTCCCGCGTGCACTCAGGCACATTTTGTGCAACAGAGTCCCGTGCCATCGCAGCCGCCTGCGGATGGATCACCCCTTTTTTGCAGCGCTGTTCCTGGGCCGCGTTTGGCCCCAGGGGCAGAGGAGCTGCCCGCCAATTTTGAGGAGGCACCCATGGAACTCGACGCCACCACCATCAACAAACTGCGCAAGTATGCCCTGCTGGGCATCGGTATTCTGGCCCTGGTCACCGCCCTGCTGCTGATCCTGACTGCCACCCGCGGCTCGGCCAAAGCCCCCAAATCCTACGCCCAATGGGAATATCAGGCCGTTATCGCCACCTGCGAAGCCGACCGCGAGACCGCTGAGATGATCTGCAAGACTCTGGTAGACGGGGATCAGTCCACGATGAACAACCTGCTCAACGCTCAGGGTCAAAACGGATGGGAACTGGTCAGCGTGACCGTCAGCAAGGAAAAAACCTACGCGTTCTCGTTCAAACGGCCCAAATAGGCACGCACAGCATCAGTTGTAAAAATCGTGCGCCTGGAAAATGAGCAGGGTGAGCAAAATCTGCGCCGCCGCCAGCGCCGCCCCCACCCAGGGGGCTTTGCGCGCCGGAAAGCTGCGGTAAATTTGATCCGCGGCCATGAACGCCAGGAACGGGGCCAGATATAACCCGGAGAACTGCGCACTGCCGCGGGTCCAGGTGAGCAAATCTGCTGTCACCACCGCCGCGCCGGCCCCCAACGCCAGGAAATCCAAACGGCGCTGCCTGGCGCGGCGCGCGTTCCACAGCCGCACCAGAGCCAGCCCCATCAGGGGCAGACCGTTCCACACCGCCAGCTCCGCCAGATTCAGCCGCAGGTGGTTCCAATAGCCGCCCAGGCCCGCTCCCAAAGGGCGGGTCTGCGTCAGCGCCGCCCAGGATTCCGCCAGGGCCTGGCCCAGGGGCAGGCCGCTGATCGCCAGCAGCACGGTCATGCCCGCCGCCCCGGCTGCCGCCCCCCAGCCCAAGCGCCAGCGGCGGGCCGGCCCCAGCCCAAACCACCACACCGCCCCCGCGATCCCCAGGGCGGCAAACCCCAGAGAAATGGACAGCCCCCACACCCACAGCCCCGCTGCGGCCGCCGCCCACAGGGGCTGGCGTTGTTCCGCAGCGCGCAGGCCGCACCACACCACCCCCAATGCCAACCCCGGCAGCAGCCACTGTTCCATGAACAAGGGGGTCAGCAAGAAAGCTGGCAGGCAGGCCAAAAGCGCCCCCGCCAAGAGGGCTGCGCCGTCGGGCAGGCCCATGCGGCGGCTCCAGGCGGCGGTCAGAAGGGCCGCGCCCCCCGCCAGCAGCGGCATCAGCCAGGTAAAGACCGTGCGCATCCGTTCCGCCCGTTCATCGGCCTTCTCCAGCGGATCCGCCGCCTGCAAAGGGGCCTCCAGAGCGCGGTAGACGCGCGCCGCGCCAGGCAGGTGCAGCGGAGCCAAATGGGTGGGAGGGTCTTCGCCGCGCAGACTGTCAAACAGCTCCTGCGCATCCGCCGCTGACGCAAATTTCTCCTGCACCGCCCACGGGGTTCCGCCCGCGGCCGCGCCCAGCCCCCACTGCCCCGCGGCAGCCAGCACCACCAGCCCCGCCCAGGCCGCCCGCCGCCCCCAGGGTGACGAGCGCCCCGCCCACCCAACGCAGGCCGTCAGTCCGGCGGCCAGCAGCGCCCCGCCCAACCAGGCCCCCTGCGGCAGATCCCGCGGGGCAAAATACCACTTCCAGCCTGGGATGGTCAAGAACACCTCCAGCCGCAGCACCAGCACCGCCGCCTGCGCCAGGGTCAGTCCGCCCAGGCCCAATATCAGCGCCGCCCGCCCCAGACTGCCCGTGTGCGCCGCCTGACGAAAATCCTCCCAGCACGCAACGATCCACAGGCCCAAAACCTGCGCAGCACCCGCCCCCACCCACAGCAGCGGCCAGCGCAGGCTGAGCGCCAGGCCGCGCAGGCGTTCAAAGACCTCCACATCCCCCGCGGGGCGCTGATACAGCCACTGCATCCAGGCCTCATCCAGCGGACGCAGGAACACCCAGGCCGTCAGGCCCGCCCCCACCGCCAAAGTGAGCAGGGCCGCGGCTCCCCAGGCGGTTGGCACGCGCCATTTTTGCGGCCGCCCCCACCCGCGCCGCCGCGCTGCCCAGCCCAACCCCGCCGCGCCCAACAGCAAAGCCCACCCCACGGTCACAACCAGCCCCAGGCGCGAAACCAGCCCGCCCTGAGCGGCGTGCAGCCCCCAGGCGGCCAACCCCTGCGCCCATACCAGGCCCAGGCCCCAGGCGGCCAGACGGGGGCGTGTTTCGGCGCGGCGCAGCCCGGCCCACACGCCCGCCACAGCGGCCTCCAGCTGGTCCGGCCCTGCGGGCTGGGGCGGCTCCGGCCCCCACCTATAGGCTTGCAAGCCAAACAGCAGCGCCAACCACAGACCCAGCCGCAGCTGCACCCCCGCGGCCAGCGCGTGGCGGCCAACTTCCATAGCATCGCCGTGCCAGACCAGCGCCAGGTGAGGGTAACTGAGCAGCAGCAGCGCCAGCGCCGCCCACAGCCCCCGCCCGTTCAGCCGCCGCCAGCGCGCCCAGGCCGCCCCCCAACAGAGCGCACCCAACACCGCCAGCCCGCCCACAGCCCAGGGGCTTTGCGGATACAGCCCGTCCACCGGCAGCCCGCGCAATCCCTGTGGCGTGTACCCGCGCAGGGTGGGAAACAAGAGCACATCCGCGTTTTGCAGCGGCTCCCAGGCCGTGCGCAGCGGATCTGCCAGCAGATATTCCAAATAAGTGGATTTACCCCGTGCGGCCGCCCACGACTGAAAGCCGCGCAGCGATTCGGCGTTATACAGCGCAAAATCATCGCTGTGCGCCCATTTTCCGGCCATCTCCAACAGCGCCGGGCTGACCGGCATTTCAAACTGCTGGAAAAAAGCTACCTTGTGAGCATCCGGCAAAATGCGCTGGGCCAACACATTAAAGAAGGGAAACACCCAGCGTTCCCCGCGGTTGGAAAGGCCCTGAAAGCCCGCAAAGCACACCAGCAGCCCTGCCGCCACCCAGCCCCAACGCGCCCGCACGCGCCGCAGCAGCACGCCTGCCCCCAGGCCCACCCCCAGTAAGGCCCCCAGGTAGGTGTTCGTCTCCCGCGCCAGCATCCACAGCGCGCTGACCGTCAGCAGGGCGGCCGCTTTACCCCAGCTCCAGCCTTCCATCAGCCACAGCCAGGCCGCCAGCACCAGGGCCAACAGAGAGAGCGACAGCGACTCGCTGAGCACAATCCGGTCCCAGCGCAGGATATCCAGCCCCAGGCTGAACGCCAGCACCACCCCAAAAGAGAGAAGCCCCGCCAGGGGTGTGCGCGCCGCCCGCAGCACCGCCCAGGCCAACACCCCCCAGGCCGCGATGGACGCCAGCAGCTGCAGCCAGCCAATCGCCTCCGGCGCAGCGCCCACCAGACGGTACAAGAGCGGAACCCCCGCCGGGCGTACCCCAATCCAAAAGAGCGGGTCCCCCCAGGCGCGCTGCGCAATGCGCAGATAATCGCCTGAATCGGGATACAGAGTCACCGGCACGGGCAGTTCCAGGCTCAGCCGCAGCCAGGCATAGCCCAGCCACAGTCCCCAGGGGAGCCAACGCACCTTCGGCGGGAGTCCGGCTGGCTCAGACGCGCTCATCTAACCCACCCAACAGTACCAATACAGGGCGATCTCGCGCGTGCCCGGGCGCATGGCGCGGTACACGTAGCGGTCAAAACCGCCCAGCTCAAATCCGCTGCGCTCGTACAGGCGGCAGGCAGGCACGTTGTCATCCTGAGTTTCCAACATCAACCCCACATGCTGGTGATCGCGCGCCCAGTTTTTGGCGGCGTCCAGCAGGGCCGTCCCCACCCCCGCCTGGCGCATCTCCGGCTCCACCGCGATCAAGTGGATATAAGCGAACTCGTTCCACCAACGTTCCAGGCGAATTTCGCCCACCACCTGCCCGCCTGCGTAGGCCAGCAGCCAGGTGCGATCCGGCGTGTCCACATAGTCTTCGGGGCACGCCGGATCGGCATGGTAATCCTTGAAATACGTGGGGGACACCGGCTCCACGCGGTAACGCAGCCGCCCACCCTCCAGACGCAGCACCAGACGCTGGGTGACTTCATATTGGCTGTTCACCCGGCGGGCGTCCCCCAGGTTGGCGGCAGTCAGGGGTTGAATCTGGATGGGCATGGGGAGAGCCTCCTAGTCCGTGCGGCGCACATCCGGGAAGCGCGTGGTGGGGAAGCTGAACTGCATGTGCTGAAAGCGCCAGCCCTGCGCCTGCCGCAGCAGCACCGCCGTCAGGCGCGCCGGCCAAACGAAGCGTTCGCCTTTTTGCAGCTCAAAGACCGTGTTGGTGCCGCCGCGCAGGATATCCAGCACCTTCTCCTCCGCGCTCCACTCCGGCTGCTCATCCAGCACCCAGCGCATGTAGCCCACAAAGTTTTCATACCCCTGGCGGGTCTCCAGAATTTTAGTGACGGTGGCGGGCGCGCTGACCCAGGCGGCATCGCCGCACACAGTCACACGCGCGCGCTCCAGATCCATAGCGAACTGACCCCAATACAGCCAGTCGCCTTCCAGGATCTCGCGCACCCCTGCCCGCCCCAGGCACCATTCGTCTAGCCCAGGCTCCGATGCGTTGGTGCCGATCAATTCCAGCCCGTCCTCATCCGCCGCGAACAGCTCCATGCAGGCGTCCAATTGGCTGACATCGCGGGCATCATAAAAGGCCTGAAAGCGGCGCAGCACATCCATCACGGCCACATGATCCCAGCGGGCACGGCTCATGCGCCAGAGCAGGGCCTCTTCCGTCTCGCCCACGGTTTGCATGCCCACCTTTTCCAACACACGGCTGGAAGCCGGGTTGGTGCGCAGCACATCGGCCATCACCGTGCGGGTGCGGGGGTCTTCAAACGCCCAGGCCAACATACCCTGCAGCGCCTCAGTGGCGTAGCCGCGTCCCTGCACGGTGTGGGCAATGCCGTAGCCCACCTCTACCATGCCGTCCGCATCCGGCGCGCCTTTATAGCCGATCAGCCCGACCCCCTGGGCCTCCTCCGGCACAATCATCAGCCAGTAGGTCAGCCATTCATATTCCTGATCCTGCGCCTGAGCCAACCGGCCGATCTTGATCGCTCCGGCCCGCCGGACGGGCTCGGTGATCATTTCCCGCGCGATGCGCAGGTTCAATTCGCGTTCTAGTTCTTCTGGGGTCTCCAAGAGACTGCGCATCTGCGCGCGGGTCAGCGCCAATAAGCGCAGGCGTTTTGTGCTTCGTTCTGTCATGCTGTCCTCCGGCAAAAAGGGATCCCTGTGAATACGCTCTTAGGCCGTACAAAACTGTTTTTTGATTTTGCTTGCGCGAATTTTTCGCATATAATGGGGGGAAGGGGCGAATTGCCCAACCCAACCAAGGGGCTTTTCATTTGTTTAATACCGCCGCACTTCGAGATTTCTTCCGACAACTGCCCAAAGTGGATCTGCACCGCCATTTGGAGGGTTCGCTGCGTTTTGAGACCCTTATGGAATTGGCGCGCACCCAAAGCATCACCGTGCCGCTGAACCCCAACCTGCGCTCACTGGTGCAGATGACGGTGGACGACCCACTTAATTTTACGACGTTTCTTTCCAAATTTCAGACTTTGCGCCTGTTCTATCTCTCGCCGGAGATCATCCAGCGGGTGGCCTACGAAGCCGTTGCGGACGCCGCGGCAGACAATGTGCGCTATCTGGAGCTGCGCTTCACACCGGTGGCCCTCAGCCGCGCGCGCGGGTTTCCCATGCACGAAGTCATGGATTGGGTGTGCGAAAGCACCGCCCGCGCCGCGCGTGACTACCCCATCGTGGTGCGCCTGATCGCCTCGGTCAACCGCCACGAGGCCGTGTCGTTGGCCGAAGAGGTGGTGGGGTACGCCGCCGAGCGCATCTCGCGCGGGGTGGTGGGCATTGATCTGGCGGGCAACGAAGCCGAATTTTCCGCCGTGCCCTTTTCTGGGCTGTTTCGCGAGGCGCGCCAGGCGGGGCTGCGCCTGTGCGCCCACGCAGGCGAATGGAACGGGCCGCAAAACGTGCGCGAGGCCATCCAAATCCTGGGAGTGGACCGCATCGGCCACGGCGTGCGCGTGCTGGAAGACGAAGATGTCACCGCCCTGGCCGCGGAACGCAATGTGCCCTTTGAGGTGTGCGTCACCAGCAATTACCAGACCGGCGTGGTGGCCATGCTCACCGACCACCCCCTCATCCGCATGCTCAACGCCAATTTGAATGTGACCATCAACACCGACGACCCCAGCATCTCCGGCATCACCCTTTCCGATGAATACCGCATCGTGTGCCGCGACCTCGGACTGCCGCGCCAGATCATGGTGGAGCGCATCCTGGCCGCCGCTCAGGCTTCTTTCCTGCCAGATCACCAAAAAGCGCGGCTGGTGCAGGGTCTCAGCGGCGAGTTGGACAAGGTCAACTGGCTGCTGCCGTAGCATCCTCAGGATCAATCTCATCTGAAATCGGCCATAGCAATCTGCGCAGCATTTTTGATTTGCGGTTATAATCACATTCATATTTTTGAATATAAATCCAAAAGAGCTTCCCACCTTTACCCGCAGGCCCAGTGGCTTCAGCTGCCGGCGGCCGTCCTCAGCACCCTGGCGGGTTATCAGTTTGGCCTGGCGTCGCTCCTTTTGTGAAATTAAGAACTTTCTAAATTAACCCTACCGGAATCCGAAGGAATATCATAGGATAGTGTAGAATCGGGGTTTGGAGGAGAGGCATATGCGCATCTTACAACGATGGCTTTCAAAAGTTGGCGTAGCCGCTTTCTTACTGGCGGTCAGCCTGGGCTTAATGGTGGTGCGCCCCACCCAGGCGCAAAGCGGCACCCAGGAACACCGTGTGGCGGTCTACCTGTTTTGGGGGGACGGCTGCCCGCACTGCGCAGCAGAAAAACCCGTTTTGCAAGAGCTAGCCCAAAAATACCCTCAGATGGATCTGCGCCTGTATGAAGTCTGGTATGTAGATGAAAACCAGACGCATTTCATCAACATGGCCAAAGCCTACGGCATTGAACCCAGCGGCGTGCCGACCACCTTCATCGGCGACAAATATTGGGTCGGCTACAACAACGACCTCAAAGCGGAGTTTGAGGAGACCATCCAATACTGCATCCAAAACGGCTGCGTGGATAAGGGCGTGGGCATCATCCCCGGCATTGAACCGCCCAAAGAGCCGGTGGCCGAAGGCGGCGAAGCCCAGATGGGCGGCAGCCATGTGATCAAAGTGCCCCTGCTGGGCCAGATTGACCTGGACAAGCAGTCGCTGTTCGTCAGCACCCTGCTGATCGCCTTTGTGGATGGGGTCAACCCCTGCTCGGTGTGGGTGCTCACCATGCTCCTGGCGCTGACTCTGCATACCGGCTCACGCCGCAAGGTCTTGATTATCGGCGTGATCTTCCTGACGGTCACCGCCGCGGTGTACGCCCTCTTCATCGCGGGCCTCTTCACCATTTTCACCGTGGTGTCCTTTGTGGGCTGGATTCAAGTGGTGGTGTCGTTGGTGGCGCTGTTCTTCGCCGCGGTGAACATTAAGGATTACTTCTGGTACAAAGAAGGCCTGTCCTTCACCATCTCAGACGATAAAAAGCCGGGCATCTTCCAGCGCATGCGCCGCATCATGGATGCCAGCGAATCCCTGCCCGCCATGGCCGGGGCCACGGTGGTGCTGGCGGCGGGCGTTTCGCTGGTGGAATTCTCCTGCACGGCGGGCTTTCCGGTGGTGTGGACCAACATGCTCACCACGCAAAACGTGGGCGCGGGCCTGTTCGTTGCCCTGCTGTTGGTGTACATGCTCATCTATCAGTTGGACGAGCTGGTCATTTTCTTCACCGCGGTCTATTCGCTGAAAGCCAGCAAGCTGGAAGAAAAGCATGGACGCATCCTCAAGCTGATCGGCGGCATCCTCATGCTGACCATTTCCATCGTCATGCTGGTCAACCCGGCCTTGATGAACAACCTGACCTCTTCCCTGCTGATCTTTGGGGCGGCCTTCCTGGTGACTGTGCTCATCCTCGTGGTGCACCGCACCATCCTGCCCAAGTTCGGCATTCACATCGGCACCGAATTTGAAGAGAAAAAGACCGGCAAGAAGCGCGCACGGCGCAGCGGCATCTAAACGGTTCGATTAACCAAACCGCCCGCACCGGTAAGATCTGGTGCGGGCGGTTTTTTGTTTTCTGCCAGTCAAGTGTTTATTTCTTGAACAGCGAAAGCAGCACCGCCGCCAGGCCCAGGGCGCACACCACGATGATGCCGATGCCAAAGCCTCGTCGGTTCATGTTCTGAAAGTTAGCCACCCGGCTGAAAACGTTGTCCGCGGTGGGGGTCACCGTCAACGTGGCGGTGAGCGACGGTGTGAGCGTGGGCGGGACGAGCGTGCGCGTGGGGGTCAGCGTGGGCGGCAAGGGCGTTTCGGTGGCGGTGGGGCTGATGGTGGGGGTCGGGCCGATCTTGACCAGCAGCTTTTGGCCCACATAAATCACCGCGTTGCCGGGGGGCAAATTGTTCAGCTGGTACAGGCTGTTCAGTTCCACCTTGTAGGCGTTGGCGATCATAATCAGGGTTTGGCCGGGCTGCACCACATGCACCAGGGTTCCATCCGCCTGAGAAGTGGCCGTCTGCACCAACATGATCACCTCACGGGTCACGGTGGGCAGGCCGGGCGTGCCGGGGACGGGCGTTTTCACTGTGCCCGACGAGCCGCCCCCGCCCGACGAATAAGCCGCATGCAGCACGTAGTAAACCATACCGTTGCTGTCGCGGGCCGCGCCCGCGCCCACATGCTGGTAGGCGGGGTTTTCCACCGGGCGCATGTGGTCAAAATCGGCCCAATACGAGGCGTACACATCCGCAAACTCACCCCGGCCGCAGACGATGTTCTCGGTGGCAAAGGCTGTGCCGCTGCCGTAACCGGCTGCACGCACGCGTTCTTCCACCCCGCCGTATCCCAAATCGCGGATGTGGGCGCAGGTTTGCAGCGAGGCCATGATCTCTGCCGTGGCCTGGGCGGTGTACATGAGCACTGCATCCGTCTCCAGCGGCGGGTTACCGTAACTGCCGCGGTAGGCATTGGTCTGCGCGATCAGATCATAGGGTGAGGTGGGATAGTCCTCCTGGGCCAGCGCCGGAGACGGCGTCCACAATAAGGTTAAGACGGCAGCCAGGGCGATCACACCGCGGTATAAAAACTTCATCTGGTTTACTTTCACCGGTTTATTTTTTTTCCTTGATTCCAAAAGTCACGCCCACATAAGCGGCAATGCCCACCACCAACACCACAATCAGGGCCACCTGGCGGCCGGTCAGCGGGGGCCTTTGGGGGGCATCCTCGGTTTGCAGCGGGCCGGGGGTGCGCGTGGGGCGCGGTGGGCGCAGGGTGCGGGTGGGTTTCAGGGTGGCCGTGGGCGGCAGCGGGGTCACTGTGGGCGAAGCCGTGGGGGTGACGGTGAAAGCCGGACGCAGCAGCAGCCGCTGTCCCTCATAGATGACCGGCTGGGTGGCGTTCAGCCCATTTAAGGCCACAATGCTCTCCGAAGCGATGTCGTAGATCAGGGCGATGCTCCACACCGTTTCTCCGGCGCGCACGGCGTGAATCACAGAGCCGTCTTCCTGGGGGGTAACGGTGAAAGCCGACTGCGGGTCAAAGGTGGGCGCGCCCGCCGTGCTGCCGGTCGTGCCGCCGCCAGTGCCAGGGGCGGGAACCGCCGCCTCAGTCTCCTGGGCGCCGGTTTCTTTGCCCCAGCCGCGGATGACAAAGGTGTAATACACCATGCCGTCGCGTTCCGCCACCCCGGCCCCGGCCGAAGCGCTGACAAAGCCGATGAGAGTTTTCCGGTGCCAGTAATCCGCCCACTGCTGACGGACGATATACTCGGCGCCCACGTTCATGCCGCCGCCGATGTTTTCAATCACGCCTGCCTCGGCCGGTCCGCTGCCGTCCGCGCGGGTATGGGTGATCTTTTGAATGGAGGCCTGATATTCTGAATGAGCCTGAGCCAGGGCGTTCAGCTCGGCGTCGGTGCCGTAGGGTTCCAGACCGTATTCAGCCCGCAGCGCGTTCACCGCGGCGATCATTTCGCCGGCGCTGCTGGGTGCGGCTGTCACCGGCGCAGCAGTCCAAAGACCCGCCGCGGCCAGGCAGAGCAATAAGGTGAAGAATAGAAAACGGCGCATCGTGGTCGGAATTATACACCCGATGCGCCGTTGTCAAGTTCTTGAGCGCTGCTAGACGATGCGTTCACCTGGGGCGCGCCCCATCGCTTCGGCGGCCACCAGAAAATCGGTGTCGGAGATTAAACCGATGATCTTGCCTTCCTGGTTGATGACTGGCATGTGGTGGATGCTCTTCTTTTTCATCAATTCCGCGCACTCTTTCAGACTCATGGTTTCATGCGCTACGATCAGGGGCGAAGTCATGATTTCGTGAACCCTGGCTTCATTCGGGTTGCGCTCCTGAGCCACAATTTTGTCGCAAATATCCGTGGACGTTAGAATGCCGTATTCTGGGTTGTGTTCCGATTGTTTCACAATCAGGCTGTGAATATAGCGGCGGCGCATGACAGCCAGAGCCTCTGAAACGGTGCTCTCAGCGTCCACAAACACCACCAGGTCATTCATCCACTCTTTGACCGTATATTGCATACCTATGTCTCCTTTCCAATCCCTGTGATTGCATGAAGAAGGCTGCGCGGCTGCGTTCAGCAGCGGTGTTTGGTTTCAGTATAGCAGAAACAGATGAAAAGGCAAGTCAAGCGCGGCAGGGTGAAAAAACGCCCGCGATTCGGCCCAACCCCCTTGACAAACGCTCAATTTTGTATACAATTCATTCAATGATACAATGATACAATAATAAAAACCTATCTTAGGAGATCCGCATTGCCCGATTTACACATCCAGCTTGATTTTGGCTCTGATGTGCCCATCTACAATCAGATCGTGGCGCAAGTGCAGGAATTGGTGCTGATGGGCGCGCTGCACCCCGGCGACCAGCTGCCCACCGTGCGCCAGCTGGCGGCAGAGCTGCGCGTGAACTTTAACACCGTGGCGCGCGCCTACCGGATTTTAGATGAAAGCCGCCTGATCTCCACCCAGCAAGGGCGCGGCACCTACATCCTGGGCACGCCCGATCCTCACAAGAGCGAGGCAGCCCGCCGCCGGACCCTGGAGGAACTGGCCCGCCGCTACCGCGACAGCGCTCTGGGATTAGGGTTCTCCACGAGTGAAGCGCTGGCAGCCCTGCAGGCCCTTTTGTCCACCGCAGCGGAGGAGCCCTCCCCCGCTGAACGACCAAATACTGCCGCTGAAAACGGCCCACAAGAAAAGGTGTAGTCATGAGAGAGAAAAACGTAACCGCATCGAACTCGCAAGAAACCGCCTCCCCGCGGGGAAGAATGCGCCGCACCGACAACCAGCACATCCCCCCGCTGGCCGGTTTCATCTTCGCCGTGATCATGGTCGCGGCGGTATTGGGGGCCGTTCTGATGGACGGCCGGATCGCAGACCTATGGATTGGCTTGTACGTCACGCTGATGCTGGCGGTCGGCACCTTTTTTCTAATGGCCCTCAAAGTCGCCCAGCAGTGGGAAAAAGCGGTAGTGCTGCGTCTGGGCAAATTCCGCGGCCTGCGCGGGCCGGGCGTCTTTTGGGTCATTCCCGTTCTAGATGCCGTCTCCAACTGGATTGACCACCGTGTGATGGTGACCCCCTTCAGCGCGGAAAAGACCCTCACCAAAGATACCGTGCCGGTGGATGTGGACGCCGTCCTGTTCTGGGTGGTATGGGACGCCGAAAAAGCCTCGTTGGAGGTGGAAGATTACCGCGCCGCCATCTCGTGGGCCGCGCAGACCGCCTTGCGCGAGATCATCGGGCAGATGAGCCTGGCAGATATTCTCATCGGGCGGGCCAAGATGGACGCCGATTTGCAGAATTTGATTGACGAGCGCACCACCCCGTGGGGCATCTCGGTGCAAAGCGTGGAAATCCGCGACATCATCATCCCGCAGGGGCTGGAAGAAGCCATGAGCCGCCAGGCCCAGGCCGAACGCGAACGGCAGGCGCGCGTCATTTTGGGCGAATCCGAAGAGCAGATTGCCCATTCCTTCGCCCAGGCGTCCGAAGCCTATAAAAATAACCCCACCGCCCTGCACCTGCGCGCCATGAACATGCTCTTCGAAGGGCTCAAGCAAAAAGGCGCCCTGGTGATCGTGCCCAGCAGCGCCGTGGATACCATGAATTTGGGCGGGCTGACCGGCATGATCTCCATGGGCCAGCAGCTGGCTGCCCAGGAAAAACTCGCCTCAGACGGTCTGGAACTGCCCGAGGCCTGAATCTGACGTTTCACGTGAAACCTTGATCATCGTTTCACCAAGATTGATTCTTTGGAAAAAACTATGAAAACGCGTACCTTTTGGCTCCTTTTTCTCATCCTGATGCTGCTCACCGCCGCCGTCACCCTGTGGGCTTACCCGCGTCTGCCGGACATCATCCCCACCCATTGGAACGCCCAGGGGCAGGCGGACGATTTTTCTGAAAAAAGCGGCTCGATCTGGATTCTGCCCATTATGATGGTGGGCACGACCTTGCTGTTGGTGTTCCTGCCCAAACTGGACCCTCTGCGCAAAAATCTAGACCTCTTCTCCGGCGTGTACTACATTTTTGTGCTGTGCGTCAACGGCTTCTTCCTGTACCTGCACATCCTCACCCTGTGGATCGGCATGGGCAGCCGCATTCAGATGGTGCAGTGGCTGGTACCGGCCTATGCCGCCCTATGCGCTTGCTGCGGCTGGATGGTGGGCCGGGCCAAACCCAACTGGTTCATCGGCCTGCGCACCCCGTGGACCCTCTCGGATGAGCGCGTGTGGGATCAAACCCACGCTCTGGGGCGCAAGATGTTCTATCTGGCCGCCGCGGCCACCCTGCCGGGGATCTTTTGGCCGCAGGCCGCTTTTTTCTTCCTGATCGGGCCGCTGCTGCTGGCGTCCTTCATCCCGGTCATCTATTCGTATTTTTTGCACCGAAAACTGCACAACCCGCACTAAACACAGCTGTGTTTCACGTGAAACCATCCGGCGAATGCGCGGATTGAACGAAGGAGAACAAAATGACACAACCCATGCTGACGTTCCAACACGTCACTCACCATTACAACGGCCATGCCGCTTTGCAGGATTTTGAACTGAGCACCGCCGCTGGTGAAGTCTTGGGCCTGTTGGGGCCCAACGGCGCCGGAAAAACCACCAGCGTGCGCCTGGCTAACGGCCTGATCAACCCCAGCAGCGGCACCATCCGTACCTTGGGACTGGACCCCATTGCCCAGGGCGACCAGATCCGCGCCCAAACCGGCGTGCTGACCGAAACCCCCGCTCTGTACGAGCGCCTGACCGCTCGTCAGAATCTGGCCTTCTTCGGCCAGCTAATGGGCATGTCGGCGGAAGACTGCCGCCAGCGCAGCCAGGAGCTGCTGGGCTACTTTGATCTCACCGAGCGCGCCGACGACCGCGCCGGGACCTACAGCAAAGGCATGAAACAGCGCCTGGCCCTGGCCCGCGCCCTGCTGCACCGCCCGCGTCTGCTCTTTTTGGACGAGCCCACCTCCGGCCTGGATCCCGAAGCCGCAGCGCAGGTGCACGAACTGATCGCCACCCTGCGCGACACGCAGGATCAAACCGTGCTGCTGTGCACTCACAATTTATTTGAAGCCCAGCGCCTGTGCGACCGCCTGGCCATCATGAACCGCGGACGGCTGCTGGCAGTAGGCACTCTGGATGAGCTGCGCCGCGAGGTCATGCCCGGCTTATGGGCGGAACTGCGCTTCTACCAGCCGCCTGAAGCTGCTGCCCTCCATGCGGTGCGCGCCGTCTCCGGCGTGCTGCAGGTCGAAGAGTTGGATGCCCAAACCTGGCGGCTGCAAGCCCAGGAAGAGGCCGTGCTGCCCCAGGTGGTGACGGCCCTCACCGCCCAGGCCGCCCAACTGACCGCGCTGCGCCCCAACCAGGCCTCTCTGGAAGATATCTATTTCAAACTGCAATCCGCACACACAGAAGGTGCATGATGAAAATCCATTGGAATTATCTGACCGCTATCGCCCGCAAAGATCTGCTGGAAGTGCGTCAAAACCGCGCAGCATGGCTGCCCATGCTGATCGTGCCGCTGATCTTCATCCTCGTCCTGCCCCTGGCGACCATCTTCATCCCGCCCGCGATCGGCGCGACTGCGGAGAACCTGACCCAGGATACTGACCTGGAAGCTTTTCTGGCCAATATGCCCCCCTCCTTCAAAGAGTCGCTGGAAGGGCTGGAACCTGTCGCTCTGATGGTCAAGGTCATGCTGGGCTACTTCATGGCCCCCATGTTTCTGATCTTCCCGATCATGTTTTCCACCATCATCGCCGCGGAATCCTTCGCGGGCGAGCGGGAACGGAAAACGCTGGAGGCCCTGCTGTACACCGCCGCCAGCGACCTGGAACTCTTTCTGGGCAAGGTGCTGGCCGCCATGCTGCCCGCGCTGGGGCTTTCGTGGGGCAGCTTCCTGCTGTACACCGTGGTGCTCAATGCCGCCGGGTATAACCTGTTCGGCGGGTTGTGGTTCCCGCTGTCCACCTGGTGGCCGCTGATCTTCTGGATCTCCCCCGGCCTGGCTTTGCTGGGCACCTCGGCCACGGTGCTGATCTCGGCCAAAACGCCGACCTTCATGGGCGCCTATCAATCCAGCGCCTCGCTGGTGTTGGTGGTGATCGGCTTCCTGGTGGGGCAGGCCACGGGCGTGCTGTACCTGAGCGTGGGGGTTGGTATGATCATCGGCCTGGGCGTGTGGGTCATCGCGGCGGTGCTGACCGGCGTGGCGGTGGGCTCCTTCCAGCGTTCGCGGCTGCTGGTGCAGGCTGCCAATTAACAGAACTTATGTTCTGTTTATCTCGGCTGGGTGACTAAACTCACCCAGCCGTTTGCGTTAAAGGGGTGTACAATTGAACTGACCCTGCGGAGCTGCAATAGCTGGTCAGACCAGTTGCCAATATTGCAACGAATTTGCAATGGTAAGCTATTGATTTTCCACCGTTGATCGGTATAATATAACTATCAAACGTTCGGGTGCCCCCCTCACCCGGGCGTTTGGTGCTTTAAAGGGGAAAATCGCTTTTCATCTAACCCGCTTAGGCTACAATAAGGACATCCCTTTCATCCTCAATTCTTGTTGACCCAAAGGTGAATTTATGTCCCGTCCATCCGTCGAACTGCCCTGGGGCAGTGAAAAAATCCGTTTTGACCTGCCAGAGCGCTGGAATCTGGCGGGCGTCTTGGAGCCTGCCGCCCTGCCGGGCGTGGCCGACCCCGCCGCTGAAACCGCCCGCAGCCTGGCCGAACCCATCGGCTCGCTGCGCCTGGGCCATCTGGTTCACCCCGAAGCCCGTGTGGCCGTGGTGGTGGACGACGGCAGCCGCCCCACGCCGGTGCATCAAATTCTGCCCGCGGTGATCAGCGAGCTGAACCGCGCCGGGGTGCAGCTCAGCCAGATCACCCTCATTCCTGCCCTGGGCGTACACCGCCCCATGAGCGAGGCTGAGCTGTTTGCGCGCGTGGGCGAAAGCTGGCGCGGGCAAATCGCCTGGGATTCGCCCGACTGCGACAACCCCGAAAAGATGACCTTCCTGGGAACCACCTCACGCGGCACGCCCGTGTGGGTCAACAAAACCGCTGCGGAAGCCGATCTCATCGTCTCCATCGGCTGCATCGAGCCGCACATCATCGCCAGCTTTGGCGGCGGTTATAAAAACCTGATCCCCGGCATCGCCGGGCGGGTCACTATCGCCCATAACCACGCCATCAACTGCCAGCCGTCCACCTTTAATAACGTGGGACGCAAGATTGAAAACAACCCCATGCGGCTGGATCTGGAAGAGGCCGGAAAGATGTTTAAGCCGCCGGTGTTCATCGTCAACGCCGTGCTCAACAGCGCCACCGAGGTGGTCAAAATTGTCAGCGGCGACCCGGTCACCGCGCACCGCGCCGGGGCCAAAATCAGCGCCAGCATCTTTGGGGTCAAAATCCCCGCCCCCGCCGATGTGGTCATCACCGCCTCGCACCCGATGGATCAAGACCTGCGTCAGGGGGTCAAGGCCCTGGCCAACAACATCCGCGCCCTCAAGCGCGGCGGCGTCATGCTGACTCTGGTGCGCGCGGATGAAGGCGTGGGTGTGTTTGGCCTGGCCAACAAAAAGCTGCCCCTGGGGCGCGGCGCGCTGAAAGCCCTGGCCCCCGTCCTGCTGCCCCTGGTGCCCAAACTCAAGCTCAAAGGCATGGGCGAAGAGGACAAATTCTTCCTGTACTTTGCCCTGCAGGCCATGCGCCACGGCACGCTGCTGCTCTACGGCCCCACCATCCCAACGGAGATTCACGAGCGGCTGCCCTTTGTCAGCTTTGTCTCCAGCCCCCAGGAGGGTCTGGCCCGCGCCCAACAGCGTTTTCCCAAAGAAGCCAGCGTGTTGGTTCTGCCCCACGGCGGCAGCACCTACCCCATCGTCCCCGAATAGCCCCCTCTCCGCTTTCTTGATCGAATCAAAAACCTCCTCGCGCCCGCGGGGAGGTTTTTCAGTCCAGGTTCGTCTCAGGCACGGCCTCGCCTGGCCCGGCGCGCCACAACACAGCATCTAACCCCACCGCCAGCGCCCCGGCTGCCAGCAGGGCCTGACCGTGTTCCAGCGAAAACACCCCGCCGGAAACGATGACCGGCAGGCGGGTGACCTGCGCGCGCTGAAGGGCCTCAAGGGCCAGGGGCAGCAGATGGGGGCCGTACAGCCGTCCGTGCAGCAGACCGCCGCGCCCGTCCGGGTAACTGCCGTAGGGAGCGCTGAGGTGCAGGGCGTTCACCCCCAAATCGCGCAGCCGGGCCGCCCAGGGGGCTTCCACCTGCACATAGGGCAGGCTGACCACCACGGGCAGTTCTCCCAGGGCTGCATCCACCAGCCGCAGCGCCAGATCCGCCCCCGCCCAGGGGGGAATGCCGATCTCCAACGCGCCGACTTCAGGCAAATTCTCCAGGCGGTCGGCCATGCGCCGGATCTCATCAGCCTCGCTGGCCATCAGGTGCACCCACACCGGGGCCGCCGAGCGTGCCCAGCGGGCGCGGTGTTCGCTGAGCACGCGGCTGAGGCCGGGGTTGGGCAGGCCGGTGTGCATCAGAAAGCCGCCCGCATAGGCCGCCAGGCCGCGTTCTTTGGCTGGCGAGCGCGGCGCCAGGCTGACCGGGTGGGTGATGAAGGCGCCCATGCGTTCCGGCCAGGGCCAACTGCGCGGCGGGCGAAAACCCAGCGCTCCGGCAGCGTTGACCCAGGGGGACAGCAGGGGCAAATCCTGACGGGCCTCAGCCATGCGCGGCGATCTCCTCCCGCACCCGCCCGGAAAGGCACAGCAGCAGCGCCAGGGCATCCTGCGGCAGCCCATCCTCCGCGGGCGGCGCAGCGCGGTGCAGCGATTCCAGCGTCACCACCACTTCCGGCACGCTCACCGGGCGGCCCATTTGCTTCGATGTGTTGCGCACAAACAAGGCGTGTTGGGTGCGGTGGCACAGGGTGGCGGCGGTTTTTTCAGCCTTCAGCGGGGTCACATCCAATACCCAATGCGCCGGGTCGTTTTCGTTCAGCAGGCGCGGTTTGGGCGAATCTGGGTATGCCGCCTGAACGGTGTACCACAGGCGCTGGGGGCTGGCCCAGGTCTGCGCCGTCAGGCGCGCCGCGGCGTACACCAGGCGGTGAGCAGGGTGGCCGTACTCCCCACTGCTGCCGTGGGTGATGAGCACATCCGCCGAGAGTTCATCCAATACCTGCCGCAGTTCCTGCGCCAGGCGCACGGGATCGTCCATAAAGGCGTAGAGGGTGTTGTCTGGCCCCACGCTGGGGTCCACATAGGGCAAGAAACGCAGCGACGCGCCCCCCAGGGCATCCACGGCGCAGGCCAGTTCTTCAGAACGCAGCGCGCCCAGTTCCTGCGGGGCGCACAGGGGCGGATCGCCCGCCTCACCGCCTTCGCCGCGGGTGGCGCACAGATAATGCACCTCGGCCCCCAGACGCGCCAAAAGCGCCAGGGTGCCGCCTGCCAGCATGGTTTCATCATCGGGGTGAGCAAAAAAAGCGAGAACCTTCATCCTTGATTATCCTTCAACCTCTAAATCATCCCAGGGGAACACGGGGCCGTCTTCGCAGGCCAGCTTCCAGCCGTGATGGGTGTGCACCGCGCACACGCCGCAGGCCGCCGCGCCGCCGCAGGGAATGGGGGTATCCACCAGCACCTCAGCCGCCGGGCAGCCCTGCTCCGCCGTCAGCCCCAGGGCCTCGCGCAGCGCAGTCAGCCGGGCGCGCGGGGCGGTCAGCGCCAGATACTGCGCCCAGGCCGGGGCTTCATGCAGCAGACTGAAAGGCAGCACCTCCACCGCCAGGGGCAGCCCCGCCGGAGGGGCCGAGGTGTAGAGAGCCACGTCTGCGCCCTGCGCCAGGGCAGCTTCGATCACCGGCAGCAGGCGGGCGGTGGGGCCGTCGAGGGCCGCCAAAGCTACGCGCCGCGCCTGGGGCGGCAGGCGAAAGCCGCGTCCCAAGGGACTGCGGATCTCCAACCAGTCGCCCACCGCCCAGGCCGCTGGAAGCGGCCCCACCAGGCGCAGATCGCCAGGGCGCAGCCGCGCCGGGTACAAAGCCACGGGCAGCGGGTCGTCGCTGTGGGGGCGGTTGGCCAGCAAATACTGGCCGGGCGCGGGGTGCAGCCCGTTGGGCAGGCGCACGCGCAGCCCCTGCCATATGGGGGCTTCTTGAGAAATTTCCACAATCTGGGCGAGTGTCACAGCCATAGGGTGTATCCTACCCCGCCTATCCCGATTTGAACAGGGGTTTTAGCCCCAAAAAAACCGCCCCCCGAAAATCGGGAGGCGGTCAATCGGAGACTGAAGGCTGGCTAACTGCGCAGCTTCGCGCCCAATTCCTGATCCAGGCGGCGGATGACCTTCTGTCGGATCTGGGTGGCTTCCTGGTCGGTCAGCGTGCGGTCGGGGGCCATGTAGGTCAGGCTGTAGGCCATGCTCTTTTTGCCCTCGCCCAGCTTATCGCCGCGGTAAATGTCAAACAAGCGCACATCCGTCAGCAGCTTGCCGCCCGCCGCGCGAATGACGGCTTCGATCTTTTCGGCGGGGAGGTCTTCATCCACCACCACGGCGATATCTTCCAAAACGGGCGGGAAGACCGGCACCGGCTGAATTTCATAGCGAGCCGGGATGCAGCTCAGCAGCACCGCCACGTCCAATTCCGCTGCCAACACCGGCGCCGCGCCAAAATCGTAGTGCTCGGCCACCTTGGGGTGCAGTTCGCCCGCCACCCCTGCCACGCGCTCGCCCACACGCACCAGGGCGCACTTTCCGGGGTGGAAGCTGGGATGCTGGGTGGGTTCAAAGCGCACATCGCTCAGGTGCAGCTCATTGAAGGCCGCTTCCAGGATGCCCTTCAGATCGAAGAAGTCCATCGCATGGGCTTCGGGGCGGTCCCAGGCAGCGATATGGCGGGCGCCGCTGAGGGCCAACGCCAGGCGCACCGGTTCGGCGGGCAGCGGGGCTTCGGGATTGGGCAGGAACACCGGGCCAATTTCGAAGAAGGCCAGGCGCGGGCGCAGGCGGCTGTTGCGTTCCACCACCTCCAACACCGAAGCCAGCAGACTGCGGCGCATGACCGTACGGTCCGAGGCGATGGGGTTCGCCAGGCGCACGTAAGGGGTTTCGGCTTGCACCGCACCCAGCGGCAAAGCGCGGGCTTCGCGCTCCGGCGTGGTCATGCGGTAGGTAGCCACCTCGCGCAGCCCCGCCCGTACCAGCGCATCGCGCAGCCGTTCTTCCCCTTCCAACGCAGGATTGCGGCGCTGCCGAGGCAGGCTGGCAGACAGGCGCACGGCGGGGATGTTGTTGTAACCGTACAGACGCGCCACCTCTTCCAGCAGGTCGGCCCGCCCCACCACACCTTCGCCAATATCCAGGCGGTGGGCTGGGGCCTGTGCGGTGACGATATCGCCCTGCACCGTGCAGGTGAACTCCAGGCGGCGCAGCAGACCGGCCACCTCTTCCGCGCTCAGCTCAATGCCCAGCACGCGCTGCACTTCGCTGGCGGGCAGTTCCACCACGGGGTCAACCACCGGCGCGGGGTAGGCGTCCACCAGATCGGCGGCAATCTGCCCGCCGCTCCAGGCTGCCATGCGCTCCAGGCACAGCTGGACCGCCTCCTGCGCCAGGGCAGGGTGAATCCCGCGCGAGAAGCGGTAGCCCGCTTCAGAATTCAGGCGCTGAGAGGCCACCGTGCGGCGCACGTTGATGAAATTCCAGCTCGCGCCCTCCAGCAGGATGGTCTGCGACTGGGGAGTGACTTCACTTTCCAGGCCGCCCATCACGCCCGCGATGGACAGCGCGCCTTCGGTGTCGCACACCAGGGTGGTGAAGGGGTCCAGGTTGCGCTCCACCCCATCCAGGGTGGTCAACTTTTCGCCAGGGTGCGCCGCACGGGTGATGATGGTGGGCGGCTGGCCGTGGGCGCGCTGGCGCAGATGGTCGTAATCGAAGGCGTGCAGCGGCTGGCCGGTTTCCAGCATGACGTAATTGGTGGCGTCTACGATACTGTTGATCGGCCGCATGCCCGCCAGGCGCAGACGGCGCTGCACCCAATAAGGGCTGGGGCGCGCAGACGCGCCGCGCAGCAGGCCAACCACAAAGCGCGGGTTCATGGCCGGGTCTTGAATCTGGATGGAAACCTGCCCCACCACGCTGGGCCCGTCCGCAGGCAGGCGGCGCTGCGGCAGGCGCAGCGGTTTGCCGGTGATAGCGGCCAATTCGCGGGCCACGCCCAAAACGCTGGCGTTGCGGATCATATTGGGCAGGATGGAAATTTCGAACACGGCGTCGCCCATGTAGTCCGCCAGGGGCATACCCGTGGGCGCGTCGTCATCCAGGAAGATGACGCCCTCATGCTCCTCAGAGATGCCCAATTCCTTCTCAGAACACACCATCGAGTAGCTTTCCACGCCGCGGATCTTGGCGCGCTTGAGGGTGGTCAGCACCTGTCCGGGCTGGTGACCGTCGTAAATCTGCGCGCCCTCTTTGGCGTAGGCCACTTTGATGGGCCGGGGCAAGGGGCCCTGGCCTTTGTAATCGTACAGATTGGGTGCGCCGGTGAGCACCACCTGTTCCTGCAAGCCGTCGTTCAGGCGGCACAGCACCAGGCGGTCGGCGTTGGGGTGGGGCATGACCTCATCAATCTGCGCCACCACCACCTTTTCGCGATCCCAGGCCAGGCCGGAATATTTGAACTCATGGCGCTCGCCTTCCGGCAGGGGCAGGCCTATCACCTTCACGCTGTCCACCTCCAGGCCGGCCATGGTTAACGCGCGGGCCAGTTCCTCGAGGGACAGGTCAATATCAATGTAATCTTTCAACCACGAAAGCGGTACGTTCATCGTGTTAATCCCTCATCTCTCAGAACTGTTCCAGGAAGCGGACGTCGTTGCCCCAGAAGTAGCGGATATCGGTGATGCGGTAGCGCAGCATGGCGATGCGCTCCGGGCCCATGCCCGCCGCAAAACCGCTGTACACCGCGGGGTCGTAGCCGCCATTTTTCAGCACGGTGGGATGAACCATGCCGCAGCCCAAAATCTCCAGCCAGCCGGAACCTTTGCAGATGGGGCAGCCTTTGCCGCCGCACACAAAACATTCCACGTCCATCTCGGCGCTGGGTTCGGTGAAGGGGAAGTAGGAGGGGCGCAGGCGTGTGCGCACTTCGTCGCCGAACAGGCGGCGGGCGAAGTCGTTCAACGTGCCTTTCAAATCACCGAAGGTGATGCCCTTGTCAATCGCCAGCATCTCCACCTGATTGAACTGAATTTCAGAGCGGGCGCTGATCTGCTCGTAGCGGTAGCACATGCCCGGCAAGATGACGCGCACCGGGTCGGGGGCGTATTCGCGCATGGCGTGAATCTGCCCCGGGGAGGTGTGCGTGCGCAGCAAAACGCCCGGCGTCAGGGTGTGGAAGGTATCCCACATATCGCGAGCCGGATGGTGGGCGGGGATGTTGAGCAGTTCGAAGTTGTACTCATCCGATTCCACATCCCGGGCGCGGTACACCTGGAAGCCCATGTCGCCCAACACGCGGTAAATCTCGCGCAGGTTCTGGGTGGCAGGGTGCAGGCTGCCGAGAGTGGGGGCGCGCCCCGGCAGGGTCACGTCCAGGCGTTCATTCTGCAAACTGCGCTGCAGCGCGGCCTGACGCAGCTCATCGCTGCGCAGGTTAAAGGCGCCTTCCAGGGCCAGCTTCACCTGGTTGGCGTTCTGGCCCACCTGCGGGCGCTCCTCTTTGGAGAGCTTGCCCAGGTCGCTGAACACGCGCATCACCGCCGAGCTGCGGCCCAAATGCGCGGTGCGCCAGGCCTGCAAACCAGCTTCGTCCTGAACGCTTTCCAGTTCTGCAAGAGCCTGTTCCTGAATCGAGGTCAGATTCTGCAAGAGGATAGGTAGGTCGGTCATTCTCACCTCCGAAAAAAAATCAGAGCATCCGTGCGGTGCTCAAAAATAAAAAAACCGTCCCAGGAAAACGGGACGGATTTTCTCCGCGGTACCACCCGAATTGGCCGCGCCGTGGCGGCCCACTTTCCCCAACGGCCCGCATCCGGCGGGCGATTGGCTGCGCTCGATAACGCGGCGCGCTGCGTCTCAGACTACTGGCCGCCTGAAGAGCGGCGTTCCCCTGAGAGGCTCAGGAGGGAACTTCGGCGGGATTTCGCCGGGATGGGGTCTCAGTCTGTGCCCCGTCTTCCCTGTCGGTTTCCACCCACGTACTTTCCTCCGTCACAGCCTTTGGACGGTTGATTAGCTCCATTATCCTCATTTTTGGCGCGCCTGTCAAGGTGGCATTCAGACGGTTATAGCCAGGTCACCGCTCCGCTGACCTGGTCGTAATACGCTGGAGCCACGCGCACCCCCGGCTGGCGCAGACAGGGGCTCTCATCCATCAGGCGCTGAACCGTCAGATGAGCGTTGCGCTGGGCAGCCTCATCCACCGCATCTCCGGCGCGAACGGCAGGCTGCAGCAGCCCCACCAGCCCTTGCCCGGCCTCTGGGCTGCCCTGCGCGTGGACGGCGGCCGTCACCGCGCCGCAGGCCGAATGCGCCAGCACCACCACCAAGGCGCTGCCCAAATGACCCACGGCGTATTCCACGCTCCAGCGTACCACATCCGGGGCGGTGTTGCCCGCCACCCGCACCACAAACAGATCGCCCAGGCCTTGATCAAACAGCACTTCCGGGGCAATGCGCGAATCGGAGCAGCCCAGCACCACCGCAAAGGGGTGCTGCCCGGCGGTCAGTTCCTCGCGCCGGTGGGGGGATTGATTCGGGTGAAGCATTTGACCTTGCATAAAGCGCGTATTGCCGTCTTTCAACTGCTGCAGCGCCTCATCGGCAGAACAGGGAGGTTGTGGGTGAGACATGGGTATGCCCTTTCAGGGTTGGGGGATAGGGGTAGGAGTTGCTGTGGTGATTGTACCCGAATTTTCTGACCGATCCGGGTAGAAATTCCGGCTTGCGCGGCGGGGCGCGGCAAGGTAAGATACTGGCATAGGAGGAGACCCCATGCACAAGAACCGTTTCGCAATCCTCATAGGCCTATTGGCCCTGTTGGCCAGCACCCTGGCCTGCTCTCTGCCAATCGCCGGTCAGGACGAAGGCGCCACCCCAGGGGAAATTGCCACCGCGGTGGCGGCCACCCTGGCCGCGGCCGGGCCTGGGCAGCCCCCGCTGGTGCTGCCCACCCTGATCCCCAAAGAACCCACGCCCACCCCCGGCCTCGATCTGCCGCCTACCTCCACCCCCACCCCGCCAGTCAGCCTGACTCTGGCTTACCGCGACGGTGCGGGCAACCTGTGGGCCTGGGTCGAGGGCAGCTCCCCGCGCCAACTGACCTCCAGCGGCGACGTGGGTTACGATCTGGCGGTGTCTTCGGATGGGGTCTGGATCGCCTTCACCCGCCACGTGGATGATCCGCCCACTCACAGCCTGTGGGCCGTCCGCACCGACGGCGCCGGCGAGCGCGAACTGGTGAGCGCCAAGGAGTTTGCCGGGTGGAACGGCGGCCTGGATGTTCCCACCTCCGTTACCGCCAAAATTGCCTGGGCCAACGGCACGCATACCCTGGTCTTTACCACCCAGCCGTTGGTGGAATACGGCATGGTGTTGAATTACGACCTGCGCACGGTGGACGCCGACACGGGCGCGCTCACCGAAGTGCTGCCCATCGGCGCGGGGGGCATGTTCACCCTGTCGCCCGACGGCCGCCAGGTGGCTCTGTCCACCCCCAGCGCCCTGCACCTGATGAATCTAGACGGCACGAATCTGCGCAGCAGCGTGATCAACTATGCCAATGTGATGACCTACAGCGAATACGCCTACCACATTCAGCCGGTGTGGGCTGCCGATTCCAGCCGCCTGCGCGTGCATATCCCCCCCGCGGATCCTTTGGCTTCCCCGCGCCAGGCCACTACCCTGTGGACTGTGCCCGCGGACGGTTCCCCCGCCCAGCAAACCGGCAGCGTGGATGTGTTCTTCCTGGATACGGTGCTCTTCGCCCCCGCGGGTGAAAAATTGCTGATTGTGCGGCCAGTGGGCGACCCCACCACCAGCAATGCGCGCGAATTGATGCTCAGCGGGGTGGACGGCGGCGGGGCGCTGCGCCTGGATGGGGGTGAATTCACCAGCGCGGCCTGGTCGCCCGACGGGCGGCGCTTCAGCTATCTGCGCAACCCTGGCGGGATCGCCCTGTACGGCCAGCCCGACAGCGGCAGCGTGGCCCCCCTGACCGACACGGCCAACGTGCAGGAGGTCTTGTGGATTGACGCCAACCGCTTCTTCTTCAGCAGCCGCGCCAGCGACAGCACGCGCCAGATCCGCCTGGGGACTCCCGGCGGCCCCAGTCAGTTGGTCGCCGAAGTCGGCGGGTTGGAATCCTACGATTGGGTCGCGATGGACTTTAACCACTAAACAGCCGTTCTTAAAAATAGCACCGCCCAGAATCCTGTGCTGATTCTGGGCGGTGCTTTGCTTAACGATCAGCCCGCGAATTCCCAGGCAGCCTGCAGCCAACGGCTGAAACCAGTTTTCATACCCTCCTCAACCCTGGTCGTCATCCAGGGCGCGGAACGGGCGCTGGTCCTCGTCAATCACCGGCAGGCAGCCCGCCGCCGTCATCTTGATCTTGCGATTGCGCGCCGAGCGCCAGATCATAAAGAGGAGGGGGGCGCCCAACACCACCAGCGCCAGCCAGGGAATCTCGCCAGCCATACCGACGGCTGGGACCGCCGCCGCGGGGGTCGGCTCCGTTTGCGGAAACGGCGCGTTCGCCAAAACCACGCCCGGCGCAGCCAAAAGCAAAGCAGCCCCGAACAGCAACACACTCCAACGGTAATTGGGTTTCATCCTCAGGCCCTCCATAAACAAGAGAACTTACCAGATCCCCGGCAGCAGGCGGTAGCGTACCTTTTGGGCGTATTCACGATAACCGGGCAAATTTCCCTGCAAGAAACGGTCTTCCAGACGCGTGCGGATGATTAACGCTATGCCAATCAGCACCACCGGAATGAACGCCCAGACCGAGTTGAGCAGGAGCGGCATACCCAGGTTAGCCGTCAGACCCCCGGCGTAGCCAGGGTGGCGGACCCATTGGTACGGCCCGCTGGAGATGACCTTATGCCCACGCTCCTCCTGAATGCGCACCGTCCCCGAGAAGTAGGCGTTCTCCACGAAAGCGTAGGAAGCGAACATATTCCCGGCCAGCATCAGGCCCAGCCCAAGCATCTCTACCGGCAGCGAGAAGCCCGCCGGACCCTGCAGGCGAACTTCCAACCCCACCGCCAACAAAATGAAGACCGTTCCAAAAGCCACCAGGGGTGAGAGCCATTTATCCCAGGGCTGGGTATTCTCATGCCGATCGTAATTGGCCCGCTCTTTGAGGATATCCGGGGTCCGGCGCACAGCCAGGGCACGGCTGACGAGGAAGGACAGCAGAAAAACCGCCGCCATGACCCACGCCTGCCACCAGCCCCACCGGCCAGAGATCAAAATGGGCAGCAGGGGGATCACCACCAGCACCAACACCAGCATGATCACCGTACGGAGGATATTCACATCTTTTTGCTTTTCCATATTGACCTCGCAAGTCTTTACGTATTTCATAACCCTGCCTTCCGCCCTAACGAGCGGGGTTAGCCACGAGCCCCAGCCTTCAGGACAAAGCGCGTGGAAATCGCCCGGCCAGGAAACAAGAACCGCTCTCCGTTCAGAGAATGCCGCCGAAGCGCTCAGGCTGGATGACCGCGGGAACGGTTGTGATCCGGCGAATCCCACACCTTATGCTCAAACCACTCCGGGAACATGTGTGAATTGGACAGCACCACTTCTGGGTGTTGGCGCATGAATTGACGCAGCCGGGCATCGTGCGGGCCGAGCACGAGCCGAATCAACCAGGCGGGCGTCTCGTGGTTATAGACCGCGCCGGCATCCCCGGCATGGAAAAACCAGCCTTTGTCCAATTTAACGGCGACGCCGCAGTGCCCCTGGGAATGGCCGTGCAGCGGCACCAGCCACATCTCCGGCGTAAACGGCAGGCGGATGGCCGAAAAATCGTACCAGTTCTCACCCCCGTCTTCGTACAAGACCCAATTCGGATCATGAGCGATGTGGCGTTGAATATAGGCCATGTCGGTCCAGCGGCGCATGGTTCCAGTGAACGCCTCATATTCTCGGCGGTGAACATGCACCGCTGCCCAGGGGAAATCCGGCAGGCCCCCGCAGTGATCGAAATGCATGTGTGTCAAAACAATGTGGCGCACATCTTCCGGCGCATAGCCCATCTGCCGCACCTGGTGGACCGCGGCCTCCCGCGGGTCCCAGGCTAATTTCGTGATCCCCCGGAACAGCTTCAGCATGGCGTGCGGGTTGGCGTAATCTTCCAGCCCCGGGCCGGTGTCAATCAGAACCAGGCCCTGGTCGCTCTCCACGAGCAAACAGACCATGCCCGTTTTCAGGCGGGAGGGCCAGCGCGCATCACAGGTGAAGCCGTTGAACAGGTGAATCGGCATCATGCGGTCCCCAGCAAATCGTTTAACCGGTGAGGGTATCTGTACTCATTATAGCGAAATGCGCCGGTAAAGCACGAACCAAATTGTGCAGGCTTCACATCCGCAGGTACACGGACTGAACGGGCCATAAAGGGGCAGACGCAGATGGAGGAGGGCGACGACGGTGATACACCCATGCCGCTAAAAACAAGACAGACACCCGATTTGCTCGGGTGTCTGTCCATCCTATCGCATTTTTGGCTTGTCCGCCCCCCATCACCCCAGCGCTCTTACTCTCGATCCAGAGTCGCATCTGCCATCGAGATGGGATCCTCCAGCGGCTCCACGTGGGTAAAGGTGACCACCTGGGGTAGCTCCTGCCGGATTTCCTGCTCGATTTGTTCGGCAAGCTGATGCCCGCGCTGGACGGTCCAGGCGCCGGGCACCAGAATATGAACCGAGACAAAACCGCGCGCCGCCGCAGAGCGCGTCCGCAAGGCGTGGAACTGCATGCCTTGTTTTTCATAGCGGCTCAGAATATTCTGGATTTTCGTAACGGACTCTGCCGGAAGGGCTTTATCCATCAAACCGTAATAAGCCTGCCGGAGAAGGCGGCCGCCCGTCAAGAGAATGTTAGCCGCAACAATCAGGGCAATGATGGGATCCATGATATCCAACCGGGTCACGCTGACCAGGCCCACGCCCAAAATCACCCCGCCCGTGGTAAAGACATCCGTCATCAGATGGCTGGCGTCGGCTTTGAGGGTGATGGATCCGTAGCGCGCGCCCGCCTGGGCAAGCACCCGCGACACGCCAAAATTGATTAAAGAAGCGATGACCGAAATCCCCAGGCCCAGACCCACCTGCTCCAGCGGCTGCGGATTGAACAGGCGCGGAATGGCGGTAAAGGCAATGCTGCCCGCGGCGATCAAAATCATGCCGCCTTCAAATCCGCTGGAGAAGAATTCCACCTTGGAATAACCAAAGCCAAATTCTTCATCGGCAGGGCGCGAGGCCACGCGCAGCGCAATCAGGGCAACCATGGCCGTGAGCAGATTGACCAGCGATTCCAGCGCGTCGGAGAGCAGACCGACCGAGTTGGTCAGCCAATACGCGCCCAATTTCAGCGAAATCGTCAGCACAGCGGCCGCAATGGACATCCAGGCAAAGCGGGTGAGATTATTTGTGGGGGAATGGGACATAGAATCGATTGTATCGCTAATTCTTCAGACAGAGGGGATATTGCTGTCAAGAGAGGAGTGTTCTAAACTTTGTCGTGATTTGTTGGGGGGCCTGCCTGGATATCACACTGTTCTGGCATGAAAAGGTTGTTACCGGATCAAATTCGATATTACAACCTATAATATTCATATCCGCCCTTTATCCATCTCGACTGATTGGACAAGGAGGTGCGTATGGCCGCGAAAGCATACCCAACCTGGGGGAAGATGATCCGCAATATGGGATTGGCCGTTCTGGTGCTGCTGACCCTGCAACTCATTTTCATCCTGCCCGCCGAGGCGCAGATAGAAGACTTGGAACCGATGGAGGTGACCGCAAGCAACACTTTCGATTGCGGCGGGAAAGAGTGGGTGGTCCAGGTGAAGTTTTGGAATGTGGGCGCCCTGGGCGGTGAGCCATATGCACAGGCGTCCCTCATTGGGGATAATTGCATCAACGGCAAACTGGTGCCTCCAGAAATGGGCGCCATGCAGGGTAGATTCTCCGGGGGGCCCAATGGAATCCTGACGATGGACTACTGCCTGGGCGCGGGGAATTCCAGCAATTGCCGCACGGTAGAGTGGCAGTTGGTGGAGGGAAAATACTTCACCCTGCAGGGAAATATCCATTTCATCGTTCAAAACCCAGAAGCGTTTGACCCTAAACCGATCACAGCCGAATACATCTTTACCACCTACGGCATTCAGGTGCTGGATTCCTTTGATGAAGCGGGCTATGAACCCACCTCCTGGACAAACCAGGAACTTCGTCTGCTGGACGAGGTGCTGAGGGAACTTCCCCCGGCGATCCGCAATTCTCTGGCCTTATCCCGCATCGTCCGCAACAAGGTGGGCAGAGATCAAGAAGGCAATTTGAAGCCGTCATGGAACGGGGTGTATTCTGCTTGCGGGTCTCCGCCGCAAAAAGACTGTTCTTCATCTTCCGGCGTCATCCGCATCTTTGACCGGGCCTTTACACCCAATTTGCTCTCCAATGATCCAGACGGAAAAAAGAAATTCAAGGCCGTCATCCTGCACGAAATGATCCATGCTCATCAATATTTCAAGGACGACCAGTCCATGTATCGCAACGCCCTGGATTCCCCGGTTCTGCAGAATTGGATGGACGCCACTCGCAATGTGACCGATATCTACGATCCAGGCTTCAAAAATGTTGATAACGGCTGGATCTATGGGAGCTTCCCCAATACTCCGCCCCAGTGGATCCTATGGGAGCCCAAGGAGGACAATAAACCGCCCACCAGCTACGGCAGTAAGAATCCCCTGGAAGATATGAGCGATTCGGTGATGATGTATGTGTATGACCCCGATCAGCTGAAGGCGACCTCGATGAAGCGCTATACCTATATCCGCGACTATCTCTACCAGGGAGTGGAATATGAAAACGGCATCCGCAAATAAAACCAGGGCGTTTCGCTTCCTGGCGATTTCTGCCGTGATGGGAATGGTGCTGGCCTGCAACTTTCCTCTGCTCCGTACGGCGGACCCCGCAGCGGCCCCGCAGGATCCGTCAAGCCCCGCCGTACCCGGCCTGCCCGGCGCCACCTCTGGTAACGATACTGCTCTGGAGGCCTGTCTGCCTGCTGTGGTTCCCGGCTCCACCACCCGCGCCCAGGTGACCGCCGCCCTGGGAGAACCGGTGCAATCCAGGCAGGAAGGGGGATTTGAAAACCTGTACTACCCCTCGGCTGTCCCCAAAATGTTTGACGTGGTCACCCTGAAGGACCAGGTCGTGGTGAGGGTGGTGGCGCACCACGGCGAAAAGCATCCCCTGTGGTGGTCAGAAGTCCTGGCCCGGCATGGCGAGCCTGTCCATCAGGCTTATTCCGATTTCAGCCAGGGAAGCCGCACCTACTCCTTTCCCGAAAAGGGGCTGGCATATATCGCCAACCCTGAACTGGATGTGGTTCTGGCCAGATGGTGCTTCCCGCCCATGGGTCTGGATGCGTTTCTGGCAGAATATGGATCCGTTCTGCTTGAAGAGGATCCCTTTGATCGTTGAGAGGGGCAGGGTTGCACGGGCTTTGGGATGGGGGCCCGCGGGCGAACAAAAAAGCTCACCGTTGGGTGAGCTTTTTTTCAGCGGAGAGGGCGGTGTTCGAATAGCACCCCCTTTTGGGGCCCGCGGGCGAACAAAAAAAGCCTGCGCAAAGGCAGGCTTTTTCTTCAGCGGAGAGGGCGGGGGTCGAATAGCACCCCCTTTTGGGGGCCCGCGGGCGAACAAAAAAGCTCACCGTTGGGTGAGCTTTTTTCAGCGGAGAGGGCGGGGGTCGAATAGCACCCCCTTTTGGGGGCCCGCGGGCGAACAAAAAAGCTCACCGTTGGGTGAGCTTTTTTCAGCGGAGAGGGCGGGATTCGAATAGCACCCCCTTTTGGGGGCCCGCGGGCGAACAAAAAAGCTCACCGTTGGGTGAGCTTTTTTCAGCGGAGAGGGCGGGGGTCGAATAGCACCCCCTTTTGGGGGCCCGCGGGCGAACAAAAAAGCTCACCGTTGGGTGAGCTTTTTTCAGCGGAGAGGGCGGGGGTCGAATATCACCCCCTTTTGGGGGCCCGCGGGCGAACAAAAAAGCTCACCGTTGGGTGAGCTTTTTTCAGCGGAGAGGGCGGGATTCGAACCCGCGGCCGAGTCTACCCCGGCACTCACTTAGCAGGCGAGCCCATTCAGCCACTCTGGCACCTCCCCAATATGAAATTCTTAATCCCCCGCGGCGTACCTCTTGCGGAGGGAGAGGGATTCGAACCCACGGTGAGTTACCCCACACCTGTTTTCAAGACAGGCGCCTTAAGCCACTCGGCCATCCCTCCGGATTTCGCAAATTTCGCGTCTTTGATTGTATCATACATCCACCCCCCGGACAAGCATTTTCCAACAGGGCACACCAGGGTTGTACCTTTTATCACACTTTCGCAACGATCCGCCCGGTGTCTGTCCCAAGAGTGGTAGGTTTTGAAAAAAGAGCAAGCTCCGAGTAAACTGGTAGGTGCTTAAGGCCACCAAGTTACCGGAGCTTGCCATGTCTATTGTCACCTTACAGATACCAGAAGTCAA
>NZ_LGCM01000057.1 GCF_001306035.1 Levilinea saccharolytica | reverse complement strand
GGGGGCGGGTGTGGGGGTGGGCGTGGCCGGGGGCAGGGTGGGCTGGACGGTGAGGGTGGGGTAGGCCTGGTTGAGGAAGGACAGCCCGCCCAGGTTGCAGGCCAAGGTGGCCAGGCCCAGCAGGGCGGTGAGAAGGAGCCGGATTTTTTGAGTCATAAAGGCCTTATACCGGATGATGGGGATTGTGTCAATGCTTGCCGAGGGGTTTTTGGCAAAATGCGGCCTTGACGGATGGGTGGGGTGGGGGTATAATGACGGGACAGTTGAGCGATGCGGGGTAGAGCAGAGGTAGCTCGTCGGGCTCATAACCCGGAGGTCAGTGGTTCGAATCCACTCCCCGCTACTAACGAGAACCGTAGTCCCTGGGGCTACGGTTTTTTGATAGGCCTGAGGGTCGATGGTTACGAAAAATCACTTTTAGGAGGATTTTTCGATGAACCGTAATCCCTCAGGCCTGTTATTTTCTCTTTGTATTGACGGCTTCGTCAAATACAAAACCGCCGAAGGCTTAAGCCAACGGACGGTCGATTCGTATGAGTGGGTGCTGCGTAAGTGGATGGAAAAGATAGGCGATCAACCGGTGGGGAAGATCACCTCTGCCGATGTGCTCGATTACATGACCTATCTGCGCACCGAGTATGTTCCCCACACTTTCGCCAAACCGAATCCTGCGCATGATGCGCCAACGCGCAAACTCTCCCCCAAGACACTGCGAAACCATTGGATCACTTTCAAAGCTTTCTTCGGTTGGGCGGTTGCAGAGTTCAAAATAAAGAACCCCATGGAAGGCATCCCGGGTCCACGCTACAAAGAAGCACCGGTAGCCGCCTTTACTCAGGAGGATCTTGCGGCGCTGCTTAAAGCCTGCGTCTACTCCCGTGAGTACAATCCAATCAATCGCCATAATTTTGTCACCCGACGACCATCCGCCAAACGAGATGAAGCCATGATACTGTTCATGTTGGATACCGGTTTGCGTGCTTCCGAGCTTTGCAGTTTGAAAATCGGCGAACTGGATTTGCGCACCGGTAAAGTTGTCATCAAGCATGGGGACGAAGGCGGGGCAAAAGGCGGCAAAGGGCGCACGGTGTTCATCGGAAAGAGCACCCGCCGGGCTGTATGGCGTTACCTGGCCGACCGCGAAGATCGCGACGACCCAGAATCGCCAGTATTTATCAACCGTGGCAATCATCCGTTTAACTCCAATAGCCTGCGTCATCTAATCGTGCGCCTGGCTGATAAAGCGGGTGTCAAAGGAGCTCATCCACATAAATTCCGGCATACTTTTGCAATCACTTACCTCCGTTCAGGTGGGGATGTTTTTACCCTGCAAGCCCTGCTAGGTCACAGCTCGTTGGATATGGTCCGTCATTATGCTCAAATCGCTGAAATGGACATCGAGCGTGTTCACCGCAAAGCCAGCCCAGTTGATAACTTGAGGTTCTAAAAACGATCATTTTCTCTTTGCTCCAGAGCTGGAGGAAGGGATTCAATAAACCCTTCCTCCAGCTATTCAGGTTATTTCCGTTTTTGGGCTTGGCAGGGAAGTTTGCACGTTGGCCGGAGCGACGGCGAATCGCAGCATTCCTTGCGCACCAAAATGATTGAACCATTTGCCATGACTTCATAATCCAGGCAGTCACCAGGTTGTAAATCCAACAGGTTACGAACCTTTTTGGGGATTGTGATGGCGTTGGTCGTGGTAATGATAATCGGTCGTTTTTTCAAATAATCACCTCCTTTCCTTCCGAGATTGCTGAAATTTTCATAATCCAGCTCAGCCGGATATTCTGAAACTCAACCGTGAACATGGCTTTCGCCCATAAGAAGAAACGCTCGTTGGTATTCAAGATGTTCTGTAATTCTGCTTGATCCAATCCTTTTACGACTTTCTGAAAAAGGAAATCAGAAAGACTGGTGTGGAAAGCGTGTGCTGAACTGAACGGTTGTGAGCCAGCCCAGAGAAGCAACACTTTAAGATGCTCGAAATCGTTAGAGATCTGAAGCGAAGAACGCCCATGAACATCTCGTGAAAATTTCAGGAACAACTTAACCTTGAGGTAGTTCTGACGATCCAGCATTCCAAATTCCGCGATTGACAATCCCGCCGCAGTTGGGGCATTTGCCTTTCAGATGGCTCAGGCGGCCTTTGACAGGATGAATTTCCCCATTTTGAATTTTGACGATCGTATTGCAACGCATGCAAAAGCCTTCCCCTGCTTGAAGCGGATGGGTTGGTTTCTTTCTGGCGTTCCGTTGGTTATCAACCCAGGTGGCAAATTCTTTGCCGTTGATCCAGATATGGTTGGATTCATCACGGCTGTGTGGCGCGCCATGGTTGAGCCAATCTCGCAAGGTGGTTTCAGGAACGTCCAGGTCTTCAGCGATTTCCCGCGGTGTGTAAAGCATGGGCAGCAAACCGGGGGCTTTGATCAAGACATTCCTGGAAATCCGGCAATTTGAGCTATTTTGGTTTTCTGACATTCTTCTCCTTTGTTATTTGTAAACTTTGCATCGAACAAGCATACGCCAGCCATGCCACCCTCTTAAGGGAATGGCGTGGCTGGCGTATCCTCTTCCCACTGATAGGTGTTGAAAGATCCTCGTTTTGTAACTCTGATTCGCGGGTCGTTATTGAGTTTTGAAAATGCCCGATCGATCGTCCTGGCGCTGCTATTGATTTGGAGTGCTGAGATGAGCTCATTCTTCTTGAATTCCTGCTCCGGTAAACTCTGCAGATATTCCAGGATATCCGCAAAGATCAATTCCACCTGACCAGGCACGCGCACCAGTTCAGAAGCATTCGTTTCAGAAAAGCGAAGCGCGATGCTCTCTTCGGTTGATTCAATTTGAAACTGCAACTGCGCAGGTGGCAGGGATTCACGCACCTTTTGTGGAATGATCGTTCGCATCGAGTGTGCCGAATGCTGGTTTTCGTGTGTAACCACAATGGCGGTATCGACAGACCCTAAAATATCGGAGGAACCCCGGACGCGATAGGAAAGATCGGGGTTTCCACCCTTATTGAGGTGATGAATGAGAATGAAAGTCGTACCGATCTGGTTGGCAATTTCTCGTAGTGTGTTCATCATCGGTGAAATTTCTGCCACCGAATTTTCATCTGCGCCAGGCATAAACTTGGCCATGACATCAAAAATGACCACAGAAGCATCCAATCGATGAATTCGCTGACGCAATGCCAGTACTTCGGAAGTGACTTTCAGGTTAAGCGGAGAAAAGTCGAAAATCAGGTTCGCAGGCGGTTGAATGCCCCGCGAGTGGCACAATTTAAGAACACGCGAGCGCATACCCCGGTAGCTGCCATCCAGGAAGTGATACAGCACTTTGCCCTGGGTTACCGGCCGGTTATCCCACGCCAGACCCGAAGAAGCCATGCCAATCGCCAGATCCAGCGCGAGAAAACTCTTTCCGGCTGCCGGCATACCGGCGATCAAGTTGATTCCGCCGGCCATAATCCAGTCTTTGAGAATCCAGGTCAATTCACCCATCTCCGATAAACACAATTTCTCTGCGGTCATAACCATTCGCTCCGTGACTCCGGACAAGGCGGATGAGCTGACAAAGAATTCCTCCATTTGCTGCAGAGCATCAGAAAGCGGTTTATCTTGAATAGCATTTTGCGCAAGGTTTGTAGCGACCTCCAACGCTTTTCGCTTGAATGCTTTTTCGCGCACGATCTTGGCGTAAGACTCGGCGTGCATGGAAGTCGGAGTTGCATTGAGCAGACCTGTGATGTACGCCGGCCCACCGATTTCTTTTAGTTTTCCGCTGGTATTCAAAGCATTACACAAGGTGACATGATCGATCTGTTGCTCAGATTCCAACAGGTGATTCATCGCTTCCCAGATCCAGCGGTGTGAGTTGCGATAAAAATATTCCGCTCTCACGATGGTGACCAAATCCTCAAATAAATAAGGTGCAATCATGATCGAACCGAGCAAGGCTTGTTCGGCATCAACATCACTGGGCGGAATGGGATCTGGCATCAAAAGCTCCAAATGGTTTGATATTTACTCTTTACTTCAACAAGAAGGTCGCCAGAGAAAAAGAAAAGCGACCGGGGGCTGTCCAAAAAGTAACAATGGGCAGCCCCTTCCCAAAATAAAGCAAGCGTGATTCAATAGGGGGATGAAAAGAAGACCAACAGCGCCCGTATTCAAACCCTACGTGATGCACCAAGCCTCATT
>NZ_LGCM01000056.1 GCF_001306035.1 Levilinea saccharolytica | reverse complement strand
GATCCTAAAGGCTCATTGGAGGGAGTGGGGGCAGACTGTCCAGGCAGCTGACAGGCGCTGAGGGCAAGCATCACCAGGGCAAACACCAGCGAATGAGAAAAGGGTTTCCAGCGGTCAATCCAGCGATTGGTTTTGTTCATTGCACCTGTTGTGCCGCGCGGCCAGCTTGTGGCCCGTCGCGCAGCCCGTGAGTCGTTAATTGAATTCCCAGTAAAGCGATTATAATCAATTTTAAACCGGCGGACGGGTTCTGCTGCAAATTGAGGAGGTGAAAACCATGGGTATCCGCGGAAAATTGGTGTTGATTGTGCTGGGTCTGGCATTGGTGGCGCTGGTGGTGATTGGCCTGCCGTATCTACTGGTGCGCACCATTCAGCAAACCACGGATCAGGCGATGGCGCCGGTTAACGACGCCAACCAGCAGCTCAAGACGCAGATCTCGCAGTTGATGAACCCCACACCGACCATTTTGCCGGATCCGGTGACGATCATCCGCGAGGTGCGCACCCTGGCGCGCCTGGAGACGATTCAATTCACCGTAGAAAAGCTGATCACCGCCCAAACCGGCCAGGGGGACCTGGGGTTCCTGTTCGGCGATAAACTGCTGTTTGTGGCCCACGGCACGGTCATTGCCGGAGTGGACCTGGGTAAACTGAGCAGCGAGGATCTCAAGGTGCAGGATGGGGTGCTGACGGTACGGCTGCCGGCGGCGGAAGTGTTTGTGGCAACGTTGGATAATGAAAAATCGTATGTATACGACCGCGAAACGGGCCTCTTGACGCGCGGCGACACGAACCTGGAAACCGCCGCGCGCAAGGCAGCCGAACAGGAGATCCTTTCTGCGGCGCTGAAAGACGGCATTTTAAACACCGCTCAACTGAACGCGGAAAGTTATCTGGAGCGCCTGTTTGATAAGCTGGGTTATCCAGAAGTAGTTTTTCTGCCTGCCGCCACCCCGCAGCCTTAGGCGGTCGGCTTTGGGGCAGACAGGGGGCGCAGCAGCCAGGCAGGGTCGCTGTATTTTTCGGCGGACAGGGTCTGGGCGCGCGCCCATTCGTGCGGGCTGAGCGCATCGGGCTGGAAGGACAGGCCCAGGGTCTGACTGAAGGCTTCCTGAAAGGCCTGGGCAGCCTCATCCCAGGAGACGCGGCGGTGCAGGACGGCTTCGAGGGTGGTGGCGCGCTGCAAGAGGCGCTCGGCCGCCCGCGCACGTGCAGCTTCGTCGGGGAAGGCCAGACCCTGGGTGATGCGGGTCAGGTCGCCCACCAGGGGCAGCGAGCCGTGCTGCAATACGCCCTCTTTGCGGCGGGCCTGGGCGCTGCCGACCAGCTTTTTTCCCTCCACGGTGATCTCAAAATTGGACGGAACTTCAAAGCAGACCGGACCGGGACCCGATGGGTTGGGCGCGGGAGATTTTTCTTCGGCGTGGGGCTGAGCGCCCAGAAGCTGCAAAGCGCGCAGAAGGGCCATGGAGAGACGCTGATAGCTTTCCAGCACGCTGCCTGCCACGCGCGGTTCGTCGGGCGGGGCGATGACAGCGTAGGTGAGTTCATCGGTGTGGAGGATGGCGCGCCCACCGGTGGGGCGGCGGACAAACTGCCAGCCGCGCTGCTGGAGGGCCGGCAGATCCAGATCGCTGCCTGGCTGCGCATAGCCGAGAGAAAGACAGGGGGGATCCCAGGCGTAGAGGCGCAGGGTGGGCAGAGACAGGCCTTGGCCGACCGATTCGAGTACGGCCTCATCCACGGCCATGTTCAAAGCGCCGCTGAGCGGGGGGGAAAGCACAAGTCTCCAGTTGGCAGGCTGCATGAGCGAAGAACCTTTCAGGGATGGGATGGGGTCTGGTGAAGTTTATACACGGGGGGATTATACCTGGAAAGTGGGTTTTAAAATCGCTATAATGAAAACATGAGCAGGTCTGCCGGCTTTTTTGCTGGAAGAGGATCGAAGGCTTTCAGCGAAGTTAAATTTTGTGTTAAAAGTATTGACAATAAATTGAATTTTGTTATAATAGTGACATGAAAACGGGGTCAAAACGCGCTGATAAGGCCATTCAAGTCCAAATCGGACTCTATAAAGTTAAGAACCTTAACAAGCACGCAATTATCGATTTGATACGGTTCACCCCGGGTGGGATTTCACGCGTAGAATTGGCCCGGCAGCTGGGCCTGACGCGTGCGGCAGTCACCACCATTGTCAACGACTTACTGGAAAAGAATATTATTTGCGAAGATGAACGTAAATCTGCGGGTGGACGTACACCGATTGTCCTGGAGATCAACCCCAAACGCGGGCGCGTGGTGGGGGTGGATATTGGCGCGACGCATGCCAATATCATCCTGGCGGATTATTCCGCGCGGGTGATCCGGGACCACGAATTTCCCCTGCGGATCGGTGACGGGCCGGAGGCCTGCCTGCAAAAGGTGGACGAGGGTTTACGAGAACTTTTGGCGAAGGAAGGGCTGCAGCTGTCGGACGTTTCGGCGGTGGGGGTGGGCGTTCCGGGGCCGGTGGTGGTAGAAGTTGGGCTGGTGAGCGCGCCGCCGATTATGCCGGGTTGGGATAATTTTCCCATCCGCGACCGGCTGGAAGCCATGTGGGGCTGCCCGGTGACGCTGAACAACGATGCGGAGCTGGGCGCGCTGGGCGAATGGGCCTACGGCGCGGCCCGCGGAGAGAGCAACATCGCCTACATCAAAGTGGGAACGGGTGTGGGGGCCGGGCTGCTTTTAGGCGGGCAGATTTACCGCGGTTCGACTGGCTCGGCGGGTGAGATTGGGCACTTTACCATTGATGAAAACGGACCGCGCTGTTCCTGCGGCAACCGCGGCTGCCTGGAAGCCATGGCGGGTGGGTATGCCATTTCGGCGCGCGCTGTTCAGCAGATTAAGGCCGGTCACCGCACCGTCCTGGCAGAAATTGACCCGATCACGGCCATTACCGCGCGGGATGTGATTTCGGCGGCGCGGCGCGGCGACTTGGTGGCGCAGCATATTGTGATTGACGGCGGGCGGCATTTGGGTACAGCGATTGCCAGCCTGGTCAACCTGATCAACCCAAGCATGGTGATTGTGGGTGGTGGGGTTGCCCAGATTGGGGATCTTTTGTTAGAGCCGATCCGCCAATCGGTGAAAGCCCGCAGCCTGCGCGTGTCATCCAGCGCGGTGCGGGTGACGGAAGCACTGCTCGGACGCAGATCTTCGGGCATGGGAGCAGTGGTTCAAGCGCTGACGATCGTTCTGCATGAACTTGCAGAGGCATGAGTAGGATCGTAAAGGAGGTGATTTCTGGTCACGATTCGGACATGCATAGCTGACTCATTCCTGCCAGAGACATCTGGCACTGAGAAAAAACCGTAAACCAAATTTTGATAGGAGAAAAGAGATGTCTAAGAAGTTCCTCAAAGTTATGAGCATGCTGCTCATCGCCGTGTTCGTTCTGGCGGCCTGCGCTCCCGCTGCGACCCCTGAACCTGCGGCCCCTGCTGAACCCGCGGCTCCCGCCGAACCTGCGGCCCCTGCCGAACCTGCGGCCCCTGCTGCCACCGAAGCCCCCAAAGCGGAACCTGTGAAGATCGTTTTGTGGACGAAGGAAGGCGAGGCGGACGGCGGTTTGCAGTATGTGACCAGCCTGACGGATGCCTTCACGGCGGCCAACCCCGACGTGACCTTCGAAGTTGTGAACAAGGAAATTGAGACCCTGCGCGAAGACTTCCAGACCTCCAGCCTGGCTGGTAACCCCCCGGATCTGCTCTGGACTGTTTCTGACCACGCCGGCCCCTTCACCGCGGCTGACCTGATCCAACCGGTTGATGACCTGGTTGACCTGAGCAAGTTCGTGCCCTCCGTCGCTTTCGACGGCAAGACCTGGGGCGCCCCGATCTCGAGCGGCAATCACCTGATGCTGCTGTACAACAAGGACTTGGTCCCGACTGCCCCTGCGGACACCGAAGAATTCGTGAAAGTGGCCCAGGAACTGACCAAAGACGGCGTGTACGGTTTCGCCTACAACCAGACTGAGCCCTTCTGGCTGGCTCCCTGGTTGGGCGGCTTCGGCGGCGCGGTCTTCGCTGCGGACGGCGTGACCCCCACCCTGAACACCCCCGAAATGACTGCGACCCTGCAGTTCCTGTATGACATCAAATACACCACCCCGATCGTTCCGGCGGAATCGGACTACAACGGCGCTGACACCCTCTTCAAAGAAGGCAAGGCTGCCATGATCGTGAATGGTGACTGGTCGCTGGGCGATTACAAGACCGCTCTGGGTGACAAACTGGGTGTGGCTCCCCTGCCGATGGTCAAATCCACTGGCAAGTACCCCGCGCCTTACACCTCCGGTGTCTACTTCATGGTCCCCAAGTCCCTGGAAGGCGCCAAGTTGGAAGCGGTTAAGAAATTCATGGAATTCACGACCAGTGAAGAGAACCAGATCAACATGGTCAAGACCCTCAGCCGCCTGCCCGCTCTGAAGGTTGCTCTGGAAGACCCGATGATCAAGGACGACCCCATTCTGGCTGGCTCCTCCATGCAGATGAGCTACGGCACCCCCATGCCCGTGGTGCTGGAAATGCGCTGCGTGTGGGATGGTTTGAAGCCCGAAATGCAGGCCGTGCTGGCGAACACCAAGCCGGCTGCCGACGCTGCTGCTGCTGCGCAGACCGCCGCGGAAACCTGCATCAAAACGCTTGAGTAATTGATTAGCTTTGGCCCTGGGGATGGAGTTCGCTCCATCCCCAGGGTTCTTTGTTTTATGCACGAGTGGTGGGTTTCCGCGGTTGATTGTTTCAGAATGCCGGGGTGATCGCTGATGAATCCCATGTTTCGAATTCGTGTATAATGAATTTCAAGAAATACCATTGCAAAACTGTACACCCCTGCATTTTCAAACCATTAACTTGACAATTGAATCATAGCGTTCGTTTGGTTACAGAGTTCTGCCTGCGCTCCCGAACAAACAAGGAGGAACACTCGATGATACCGAATGAAGTTCTCGTCAAGAGCCTGACCGAAGTTGGGACCACGGTGCTGTACGTCCTGATCGGAACGGCGATTCTGGAGGCGGT
>NZ_LGCM01000054.1 GCF_001306035.1 Levilinea saccharolytica | reverse complement strand
CAAATTGCATTTTTGCTGATAAAGGTCCTGCTGCTTTTTGCCAAAACGACAATCCTGATGATTTACTTGCGCTTTTGGCAGTAATGAATTCATCATCTTTTCATAATTTGGTAAGAATTTTAGTAGCTGCGCCCAGGTTATTCAACTCGCGCAGGGTTTCAATGGGCACGCCGGTGAGCAAAAAGATGGTGGTACAGCTGTCCCCTTCGCGCACGACGTAAAAAATGCGCCCGTCGGCATCCGCGGTGGGAGTCTGGTAAAAAACCTGCGGGTTGGGGCTGGCCGCCACCGGTGCAAAGGTCACCAACAACCCGACCAGCAGCATAGCCGTCACAACCAGGAAAAATCGTTTGGCGTTCATCAGCGGAAATTATAGCACAGAGTCAAGGGTTAACCGCGAGGGGTGGGCTGGCCGCTGATTTCACGGGTGCGGACGCGGGCAAAACGCAGGGCTTCTTCCGCAGCGCTGCGGTTGGCGGCGCTGACCCCGCCCAACATTAAGGCCAGCTCATCCAGGCGCGGGTCGCCCTCCAGCTTTTGCACTTCGGTGTGCGTGCGGCCGTCTTCCACCAGTTTGCGCACGTTGTAGTGCTGGTCGCCAAAAGCGGCCAACTGGGGCAGATGGGTCACGCACAGCACCTGGTGCTGGCGGGCTAAAGTCCACAGCTTTTCACCCACCACGGTGCCCACCCGCCCGCCAATGCCCTGATCAATTTCATCAAACACCAGGGTGGGGATGGCGTCAGCGCGGGCCAGGACGTTTTTCAGGGCCAGCATCAGCCGCGAGGTTTCGCCGCCGGAAGCAATCTTCACCAACGGCTTAAAGCCTTCGCCGGGGTTGGGAGCGATCATAAATTCCACCTGATCGAAGCCGTTTTCGTCAAAGGCCGCGCGCTGCCCCTCGCCCACGGGCAGCCCCTGGGGGTCAGGGCGCACTTCCATGCCCACCTGAAAGCGCGCTCCCGGCATGCTCAGGTCCACCAATTCGCCTTCCACGCCTTTGGCCAGCCGCTCGGCTGCCGCCCGGCGCGCCTTCGAAAGGGCAATCCCCAGGCGGGCCAACTGCTGAAGGCCTTCGCTTTCGGCTTTTTCCAGGGCTTCAATGCGCTCGGTAGCGTTGGCAATCTGCTCCAATTGGGCGCGGGCCTCGGCCCCGAAAGCTAAAACGGCCTCCAGGCTGCCGCCGTACTTGCGCTTGAGCTGCACCAGCAGGTTGACGCGCTCTTCCACCTGTTCCAGGCGGCGCGGGTTAAATTCCAGCCCCTCCAGATACAGCTGCAATTCGCGGCTGATGTCGCTGAGCTGTTCGGCCAGCCCTTCGGCGGTCTGATACAGCTCGGTTTGGGTGGGGTCAATGCGGCTGAGAGCGCTGAGGGAATGCACCACCTTGCCCAGCAATTCCGAAAGGGCCGGGGCCTCGGGGCCGCCGTCTTCCAGCACGGACAGCGATTTGCGCGCCAAATCGGCCAGGCTTTCGGCGTTGGCCAGGCGGTCGCGTTCCTTGCGGATCTCATCTTCTTCGCCGGGGCGCAGATGGGCGCTTTCGATTTCATCCACCTGAAAGGTGAGCATTTCCTGGCGGCGGGCGGCGTCTTTTTCCAACTGGCGCAGGGAGGCCAGTTCGCGCCGCACCTGCACCAGGCTGTGATAGGCCTGGCGGTAGGCGGCGGCCTCGCGCTCCACCGCGGCAAAACGGTCCAAAAGGCCCAAATGCTCGCGTACATTCAGCAAAGATAGGTGTTCGGATTGGCCGTGAATATCCACCAGGAAGGCGCCCAGCTCGCGCAGCAGGGCCACGGGGACGCTGCGCCCGTTGACGCGCGCCACGCTGCGCCCCTCACGGCGCAGTTCCCGCCCCAGGGTGATGTAGTGGGGGTCGTCCAGCAGATCTTCGCGCTCCAAAACGGCGTTCACGGCGGCGCGGTTGGTTTCGGGCAGTTCAAAGGTGGCTTCCACCAGGGCGCGCTCGGCCCCACTGCGAATGGCGGTGGCGTCCACCCGCCCGCCCACAATGGCCTCCAGCGCGTCCAACAGGATGGACTTGCCTGCGCCGGTTTCACCGGTGAAAGCGATCAGCCCGGGGGTAAATTCCAGCGTCAGGCGCTGGATGATGGCGAAATTTTCAATGCGGAGTTCGGTTAACATGCTGTCTTCTTATGCTCCGGCTGCCAAAAAACGGCAGCCCTCAGCGAATTTGAATTCCGCTCAGGCGGTAATAGGCCGAGGAAGTCACCAGGAAAGCGTACAACACCTGCCAGAGAATGGGCAGGATCGAGTAGAAAGAAACCACGCCCTGAGAGAGGAGAAAGAGCGAGCTGATCAGGGTCAGAACCAGGAGCGGCAAGCTGCCCACCGCGGCGGCCCCCGCCGTCAGGCGAAAGAGCATGCGGGAACGGCGGCGCTTCACCGCCCAGCGCACCGCCTCGGCGATGATCACCCCCACGATGGGGGCGATGAAGATGGTGAAGAACTGCAAAAGGGAGGCGATGTAGCTGCCGATCAGGCTGAGCACCAGCGGCAGGACGATGGCCCACACATAATCGAGATTTTTGGCGGTTTCAAAGGTTTTCTGCTGTCCGCTGACGCACTCCTTACAGCGGTAGCCGGTGGGGGTGAGCACCGCGCACTGGTTGCACATGGGGCGCTCGCAGCGATTGCAGCGCAAATAGGTTTCGCGGTCTGGATGTTTGTAGCACACCTGGGCCTGGATTTCGGCGGGGGTGGACACAGGGGTCTGTTCGGTCATACGCCTCCACGGCTGGATGGGTTGCGTTCCATATAACGGGTAAGGTTGCGGTAAAAATAGCTGGGGTCCTGGAAGCGCACAAACAACACCTGCCGGTCGCCCGCTGTGCAGCGCACCTCGTCGCCGTCCAACACCGGAACCGGTAAATGCCCGTCCACGCTTAAGACCGCTTCGTGACTGGTGTAGGTGCGGATGGAAATGCTGACCCCTTCGGGGAGGACGATGGCGCGGTCCACCGACAGGTGGGGGGCCACCGGGATGATGAGCAGGTTGCGCACTTCGGGCGGCAGAATCGGCCCGCCCACGGCCAGGGCGTAGGCGGTGGAGCCGGTGGGGGTAGCCACAATCAGGCCATCGGCCACATACGAGGCCATCTCATACCCATCCACAAAGGCCTGAAGCTGAATGGGGCGCACAAACTGGCCGCGGCACACGACCACATCGTTCAGGGCGTCCCAATGGGCCAGGTGCTGACCAGCGCGCCAATGTTCGCAGCGCAGCATCAGGCGCTGTTCCAGGCGGTAGCGGCCCTCCAGCAGCAGGGGCAGCTGTTCGCGCCACCCATCGCGGGGAATTTCACTGAGAAAGCCAAAATGGCCGGCGTTGATCCCTAAAATGGGCAGCCCCATGCCCGCACAAAAGCGCCCGGCGCGCAGCATGGTTCCGTCCCCGCCGATGGCGATGAGCACATCATGGCTGCCCGGGGATAGGCGGCAGCGCAGTTCGGGATCGTATAAGGAGGCGCATTCCAGAACCTCAGCCCCGCGTTCGCGCAGAAAGCCAGCCACCGCCCGCGCTTCTTCGGCGGCTTCGGGCAGGTTGGGGTGGTAGGCCACGGCAATGCGTTGAATGGGGGCGGCGTTCATAAGCATGCCGTATTATATCAAACCCCGTACCCGCGCGTTGCGCAAAGGGGGGGCATCATAGTACAATCTATGGAAAGTTGCATCCAAAACAGGCGCACGGCCCGCTCCTCCGGCTGCCATGCGCCCGCATTTGACGGCAAAGGAAGAGGTGTCATGAGCGAAGAACTCAATTATGATGTAGTGGTCGTCGGCGCCGGCCCAGGCGGGTATGTGTGCGCCATTCGCGCCGCGCAGTTGGGATTGAAGACGGCTATTGTGGATAAACAGTGGATGGGCGGGGTGTGTTTAAACGTAGGCTGCATCCCTTCCAAAGCCCTGCTGAAAAACGCGGAGCTGGCTCATACCCTGCGGGAACGCGGCAAAGAGTTCGGCTTTTCATTTGAAAATTTGCAGCTCGATTACAGCACCGCGGTCAAACGCAGCCGCCAGGTTTCAGACCGGCTGACGCGCGGCGTGGGCTTCTTAATGAAAAAGAATAAAGTGGATGTGCTCATGGGCACGGCGCTTTTGACCGGCAAGGACAGCCTGACGGTCACCGATGCCGAGGGCAAAACCCAGACCCTGAAGGCTAAAAACATCGTCCTGGCCACGGGGGCCTATTCGGCCAATATCCCCGGTGTGCAGGTGGACGGCGAACGCATCCTTAGCTACACCGAGGCCATCCTGCAGACCACCCGCCCCGAAAAAGTGGTCGTCATCGGCGCGGGGGCCATCGGCGTGGAATTCAGCACCATCTGGAGCAGCTACGGCACCCAGGTGACCATTGTGGAAATGCTGCCGCGCATCCTGCCTTTGGAAGATGAAGAAGTCAGCCGCGAACTGGCCAAGCAGTACACCAAGCGCGGCATTCAACTGCTGACCGAACACAAGGTGCTTTCGGTGGAAAAGAACGACCACGGCGTGGTGGTCAAGGTCAGCGGCCCCGACGGCGAAAAGACCCTGGAGGCGGATCAGGCCCTGGTGGCGATCGGCTTCAAGCCCAACAGCGCCAATTTGGGGTTGGAAAAGGCTGGGGTGGAACTGAACGAGCGCGGGTTTATCAAAGTGGACGAGCGCATGGCCACCAACGTGCCGGGGATCTGGGCCATTGGGGATGTGACCGGCAAGCTGCTGCTGGCGCATGTGGCTTCGGCCCAGGCGATGGTGTGCGCCGAGAGCATCGCCGGGGTGGAAACCGTGACCCTGGATTACACCATGATGCCGCGCGCCACCTTCTGCCAGCCCCAGGTGGCCTCCTTCGGCCTCACCGAAGCCCAGGCGCGGGAAAAAGGCTTTGAGATCAAGGTGGGGCGCTTTAACTTCCAGGCCAACGGCAAGGCCTTGGGGTTGGGCGATTACGCTGGTTTCGTGAAGGTGATCGTGGACGCACGCTACGGCGAAATTCTGGGCGCGCACCTGATCGGCCCGGAGGTTTCGGAACTGCTGCCGGAGCTGACCCTGGCCCAGCGTATGGAGCTGACCCCTGCGGAAATCGGCCGCAACGTGCATACGCACCCCACCCTCAGCGAGGTGCTCATGGAGGCCGCGCACGACGCGATGGGTCACCCCATTCACATGTAAGCTGCGCAGCTCGTAAATCAACAATCCGGCCGCTCCCACAAAGTGTGGGGGCGGCCTTTTGAATGGACACAAGTAAAACGTGGAGACTAGGGTTCGACCTGGATGGAAACGATCAGCTGCCCAAACCCTTCGGCGGAGCGAGTTTCCATCTGCCACGAGGCGGCGTAGGAACCGGCATCCGCAGGGGCGGTCATGGGGATGGAAAGCTCCACCTCTTCCCCTGGCTGAACTTTGGGAACCGGCTGGTTGGCGTCGGTCATGGCGTCGCCCTGCACCAGGGTCAGGCGGTAGCCTTCCCAGGGGCAGGTGCCGTCGTTCTTCACCCGCCAGGTTTTCACAAACCTTTCGCCGGGCTTAAGCACGGTGTTGTCGGGGATGGTGACATCCGCGATGTATTCCATGCTGGCGGTGCAGTCCGTAGAGACTGCGCTGCTTGTCCCGCCGCAGGCGGCTAGAAGAAGAACGGCAAGGGTCGCTAAGATCAGGGTTACCCATGTACGCATGATACGCTCCTGCCGTCTGGGGAACCTTCCAGCGGCGCTGCCCTTGAGTATAATCCAAACGGGAGCAGATGGGCGGAAAACCTCTCTATCCGCAGATTACGCAGATTTCACAGATATTTACGTAAGAGCGGAAAACCTTTCTATCCGCAGATTACGCAGATTTCGCAGATGTTTACGTAAGAGCGAAAAACCTTTCTATCCGCAGATTACGCAGATTTCGCAGATGGTAAAACCTTCCACTAACCCTGATCCGCAGAT
>NZ_LGCM01000061.1 GCF_001306035.1 Levilinea saccharolytica | reverse complement strand
AGCCCTTCTGATGGAGATCTCAGAAGAGTGGCAGATCGGTAAGCACTATTGCGTTGGCAAGTCATTCGATTGTTAAAGAACGATGGATATTTCTGACTCGAATTTACAGAAAAAAGGTTGCACTATCAATTCCAAAGCAGATATAAGTTTCAAACAGGTTACTCTGTTTTATGCTTCAGTAAATCTAATATTGTCTGGAACTTCGAACTTTGGGTACAACCCAACACAATCAGGAACAACGTTTTACGGAGCGGTTGGGAATCGTGATGACTGGGCAGAGACATATGCTGTAATGGCCTTAGAAAATGCAGGTTATTCACTAGAACAAGATCAGGCGAATGTTTGGGAGGAGCGAAAAATGATCATTAAATTGTGGCTAAATAAATAGGGTGTTTTATGAAAAAGAGCTTACAGACAACCCTTCTATCCTTGCTGCTGGGTGTAATCCTGATTTCCGGATGTAAAACTTACCCCGTCTCTCCGAAGCTGCCGTGGATTGAACGTTGGTTAAGCAGCCCGGTTTGTCAGCCGCCGTGTTGGGAAGGGATTACGCCAGGCGAAACCACCGCGAAAGAAGCCCATGAAAAACTGGCGGCCTTGCCGGATGTGGAGAGATTGTGGCTGCCTAGCGACTATACAAGTCCGCATGTGCTTTCATGGGAGATGGCCGGATGTGATGGCTCGACTTGGGGAAGCGTATATTTCGAAAAGTACCCAAATGATAAAATTGAGTGGACATACCTCAAAACAAGTTGCGAAGAAAGCAACATAACTCTTCAAGAGATGATCAGTACATTTGGGACACCGGAATATGCGTGGGCTGATCGGAATTCTGCGGGGTGTACAGCAGAACTATTAGTAATTGAGAAAGGAATGATCATCTCAACTTATGGGACTGGGTTCTTATTGAACAAGAAATTGAAACCCACGTCAGTGGTCATAAGGGTCTCAATGAGTCCCCCCCTGGATGGTTTGGAGAAAGTTGTAGAGTCGATGCCCTATCTTGCAGATGCAGATATTCGAGAGTGGCAAGGATATGATGATGATCCCTGCAATTGGTAAGCGGGCCGTGGGCTGATGCCGCTGGAATCGGCGCAGTACTTCTATGACGGGGACGGAACCCTGGTGAAAAGCATCGTGAACGGCGAAGTGACCTATTACGTCAGCCGCCAATTTCACCTGCGGGTGAGCGGTGAGGAGACCCGCATCCAGAAGTATTACCCCTTTGGCGGGCAGCCCATCGCCGTGCGCACGCAGGCCAACGGGGCCGACACGCTGAACTGGCTGCTGACGGATCACCTGGGCAGCGCGCAAGTGACGGCGGCGGAGGGCGGCGCGGCCAGCGGGGTGCAGCGCTACAGCGCCTTTGGGGAGGTGCGTTCCCGCGGCGGGGAGATGCCCACGGCGTACCAGTACACCGGGCAGCTCAGCCAGATGGAGCAGGTGGGGCTGTATCATTACGGGGCGCGCTGGTTTGACCCAGATATTCCACAGTTTACCCAACCAGACCAAATTATCCCCGATCCTTATAATTCACTATACTGGAATAGATTTGCATATGTACGCTATAACGCAATTAATTTTAATGACCCATCCGGCCACAAAGCTTGCTCATCTGATGGTGATAGCTTTGATTCTTGCACGGACCCGTTAGCAGAGCCAACAAATTGGGAAGAAATTGAAAAAACATGGGGGATAAAATTTGAGGGTCAAGATAGTAATGGTAATTCTACTTGGACTGAACAACGCAAAATTTGGACTCTCGGTGCTGTGGTAGCCACGGGAACAAGACTGGTTGAAGGGACAAATCTCGCTGCCTTCACTGCATTCCAAATGATATATGCTGCCTCGAATCCAGTAATATTCCTTTTTGGAACCAGTCTAGCGGGACATTACCTATCCCCGGTTTGCAGTGGCATTGGATCAGGGGGCTGTACCTCAAACGATCGCGGCACTATAATTATCAATTTTTGGGATACTGTTCATCAATACAGCAATGGCGATAAATTTATGAAAAATGTAGTTCATGAATTAGGTCACGCATTCAACTCCGTTTTCTCAAATGGACCTGCAACAGAATATAGCAAAACGGGTCTTGGCAGAGGCGCTGGTGGTTTCGCTGGCGGTCGAGGGCAGTGGCAATTCGCTTATACGAATGCCGAAACTTACAGCGAAATTTTCGCAGATTCATTTGTAGGTTGGACATTCAATAGATGGGGAAATGATACGGCAGGGAAAGGACGTAGTAACTTCATGAATCAGTGGATACCTCGATACTTTAACCTTGTTCAGGAGCCTTAATCATGAATGACGGCTATCGAGCTCGCGTTTTCATTTTTATCACAATTCTTTTCTTCGCCTTTTCTGGTTGTCAGAGTAAGCTGGAGAATGAAGTAACCCCATCAACCATCGGTGTAAGTAAGGCAACAAATACTTTAGAATCTATTCAATCGGTTATACCTCTGCCTTCGGCAACAAATCCAGTGAAAGTCAGAACACCGTCTACAATACCTACATCTTCAACCAATACAGAAGTGGCAAAGGTGCCAACCTTGGTGCCTTTGCCTACACTTCTGCCAACAGAAGCCGCGATTCGTGTGTTTGAATTAACAAAATCAAATACAGATTGTCAGTTGCCCTGTTGGTGGGGGATAGAACCTGGGAAAACCTCTTGGGCAAGCACATACGAGATATTGGCTCCCATCTCAAGTGAAGAAGTGAATATTTACAACATAAGTGGGGATAAGTCGTTTTCCGCAGGATTTGAAATTTACGTTGATAATCATAAAACTATCCAGGAATATATGGTTTACAACAATGTGGTTGATTTCCTCGAGATTCGGTTTAATGGCTCTGCATCTTATACTTTATCAGATCTCATAACGTCATATGGTGCGCCAGAAGAAGTATGGATTAGTACGATAAACCAGGATGTACAAGGGGCAGTACCGTTTGACCTTCTCCTTGGTTATCCAAGGAAAGGTATATTAGTGTATTTTCATAGTATGGATGCAAAAGTTAAAGGGAAGCAGGTGCAAAAGTGCTATAACAAAGAAAATGCTATTGTGCTTGACCTTTGGGATCCCGATAGAAAAGAAAATATTGAGCAAATTTCAACAGAAGCCCCCATGTTTCCAGGAATGATTGCTTTTGACAAGTTTCAACGGTTAGAAGCTACAACAGAATTGGATATTAAAAAATTCGGCGAGATTTTTCGAGTTCCAAACCATACAACTTGTCTGAATACGCCAACAAAGTTTTGGAAAAGCCCTTTTGAGTGAAATTGAAGATGAGCTTATAGCTTGATGGTCATGGCCAACGAAGAGTTCAAAACCGGTGCTCGGCTTTCCATATAGACCAGATGTTATACAATAAAGCATGGGCGGCATGAGGCTGATGGGAGATTGCAGTGCGCAGGTGACGGCGGCGGAGGGGGGCGCAGCCAGCGGGGTGCAGCGCTACAGTGCCTTTGGGGAGGTGCGTTCCCGCGGCGGGGAGATGCCCACGGTGTACCAGTACACCGGGCAGCTCAGCCAGATGGAGGAAGTGGGGCTGTATCACTACGGGGCGCGCTGGTTTGACCCGGCCGGGGCGCATTTCACCCAGGCGGATACGCTAATCCCAGAACTGTACAACCCATTGGATGTGGATCGCTATGCGTATGGGCGGGGGAACCCGCTGAAGTACACAGACCCGACGGGACATATGGTGGCTTGTGAGTATGGAGATGAATGCGAGCACTTAGCCCCATCGACAAAGACCGTTCTTACAGCCAACTACTATGTAGAATATTTGAAAGCTCAAGGAATTACCTTGAGTGGCGAAATTTTTGTTGAAGATGCTCGGACGTTCTTTACAGCTTTTCAGAAAATAAACGGTGCTCTCCATTGGAAGTTCGCAGAGTTTGTTGGACCTGTTACGATTAATTTTAAATACATAACAACGGGCAAATATGGAGGTGAGTGGCAAGGGAACAAAACTATTAATTTCTGGGGGACTAATGCAGGACAACTTCCTGAAATCAACATATTCCATGAATTTGGCCACCTAATTGAACAAGATGTCTTGAGAGGGAAGCCTGGCGCTGAACTGGAGAGTAATTCATTTTACGATTCATACGGTAATTTTGTCATGGGCTTAAGAAATGGAAGTTATGATCGGCAAACCTGTTGGGGTTACAACTCTGGCTGCAACGTAAATAACCCCTGGAACTTCGAACAACATCCCCGTTCATGGGAGCCAGATGGAAATACTGGTGGAGAGGAATTCGCGGATATGTTTCTGAATTATGTGGCTGGATCAATAGATATGATGAGTGGTCCAGGATTAACTCGATTTAATTTCATGACAAAATGGCTACCCTGACCGAGGTTGAAATGAGAAAAACAACTTTAGTCGGAAGGTTCTTGATAAGTTTCTTAACAGTTATTTTCATACTGACCATATGCATTGGGTGTGCTGTTGGAAACCAACCCATGCCAACACAACCACCTACCGATGGTGAGCCCATTAAAAAAGAGAGTGATGTGATTACCCCATCCCTAACGTATACTCCAACTCTCGCGCCGTCAGAGACGGATGAAATTTTGCGGCAGCTCTCTAAGAAGGAGAAAGAAACGATTGCTGCAAAACTTGTACAGACCAATAACCAATGCATCTTGCCTTGTTTGATGGGAATTAAACTCCATGAGACAACATTGGATGATGCGCAAGCGTTGCTTGCACCATCCTTAGGGCCTGGTTTAGTTACTCGGAATGAGCAAACCAATGAAGTTGTTTACAACACAACCTTTGAAACCGGGAATCTGATTTTGGGGGGTCTCTCGACCCACTTCTCTAAGGGGAGGGCAGATGGAATCAATTTTCAGCTTGGTGGGCTGTGGAGAGCAGACGTTAGTATGAGGGCTTGGACGCCTTATACATTGGAGGGGATATTCTCCCAATTAGGCCTCCCTTCACGGATTTTGTTTAAATATCATGGCCCTCCGAATGAGCCTTCTGCATCTGAACAAGGTATGATCGTCAGCTACTACTTGTATTACGAATCAATTGACATGATCATTGCTTACAATGGGCAAAAAACAGAGGATGTACCAAAATTCCACTTCTGCCCTATGCAGCAAAAACCCGAGTTCATCGGCATATCCATTGGCTGGTACGCCAAAGACATCCCGATAGCCGGAACTGATCTACAGGACGCATCGAACTACACAGTAGAGGATTTTTTCAATCTGGACTGGGGTAATCCCGATACCTGTATCGATTTGGATACCGCTGCACTGAAAGCCCAGCCATAATGGGATGTTCAATAGTTTGTTGCGTCGGGGACGGCACCCTACGGCGCGCCCGCGCAGGGGTGATGATGTACAATGAGGCATGGGCGGCACGAGTCCGATGGGAGATTGCACCGTGCAGGTAGGCGGCGCGGCCAGCGGGGTGCAGCAAACCACGGCCTTTGGGGAGGTGCGTTCCCGCGGCGGGGAGATGCCCACGGCGTACCAATACACCGGGCAGCTCAGCCAGATGGAGGAAGTGGGGTTATATCACTACGGGGCGAGGTGGTTTGACCCGGCCGGGGCGCATTTCACCCAGGCGGATACGCTGGTGCCGGAGCCGCAGGATGTGCTGGATATGGCCGGCAACGTTTGGGAATGGGTGGCGTATGGGTATTGGTATAATTACTATCAGGACTCTCGTGCCGCTAACCCGACTGGGCCGGGTTCGGGAGAAACCTGAGTGCTTCGCGGGGGCTCTTGGAACAGTGGTTTGAACGACATCCGCGCGGCGCTTCTCAACTGGAACGATCCCGACTACCGCTACGACAGTGTCGGCTTCCGTTGTGCCCGCTGAAAAACGATTTGAATTGGTTCCTGATAGGGGTTTGTCCAGCAGCACTTTATCGGATGCTAACATTCATGGAAAGCATACCATGGAACGGTGTACATCAAAAATCAGCTTTACAGGAAACAGAGGATGACCCAACTCGGCAAGTACAAAATTCTCACCCTGCTCGGCTCCGGCACGTTTGCCGAAGTCTACAAAGCCCAGGACCTGGAGCTGCAGCGCATCGTTGCCCTGA
>NZ_LGCM01000044.1 GCF_001306035.1 Levilinea saccharolytica | reverse complement strand
ACCAGTTATGATAAAGGAGGTCGGTCGGCATTGGTTTACTCCGTTTCTAAAATGCTTCCGGAAAACCTATTTTAGTGGAGATCTGGTGCCGATCAACTATTCTTTTGTTAAAGTGTCAGGTGGCTAGCAAAAAAATATGCAAATGAATTTGGGGTAGAGGAATCGATCTCCTCATAAGACTCCTTCAAAAAGGATTTTTCAGGCGTTGTTAATTTTGATCCCCATGGTGGGTTACCTATAACTGCATCAAAGCCACAAATATTTTCATGGTTGCCATTTTTTATTCTCAGAAACACTTCTGGAAATTCTAATTCCCAATGGAAATATTGATCAGAACTATTCACAATCCTAGCTAGAATAAAATCTTTCTGTTGAATGATCCTGGTATATTGCGATTCTTCTACATTGTTGCCGAAATAAAGGCTTGTGTGCATGTCACAAATGGACTTGTAGCCTTCTAATATCTGTTCAATTTCCTCTAACCAAACCTTCTTCTCACGCACGTCATCTAGGCTAGCAGAGGCTTTCCCGGCGATTTGGCGGCTTTTCAATATGACTGTTTCTACTGCGGCTTTGAAATCCGGGTCTTGTTCAAAGAGATGAAGCTGGCGCGGCTCCTTTTTGGCGGAGGAGAAGGGATAATTGCCGATCTCCTCCAGCCGCGCGCCCACCAGGCTGTTGCCGCATTTGAGGTGGTGGTTCAAAAAGGATAGCGGCTGGTTTTTTGCCATGGAAAGGATCCACAGGGAGAGCTTCGCCAGCTCCACCGCCAATGGATTGATGTCTACGCCGTAAATGCAATTTTCCACTACCCATCGCCGCCAATTTCTTGTGCCACTTTCCAGGTTACCTTGAACATCAACCTCATTTAGAATTTCCGTGACGAAGTTGGAAATCAAGTTGGTGGCATTGACCAAAAAGTGTCCGCTGCCCATGGCTGGATCCAGCACTGAAAGTTTTAGGACTCGCTCACGCACAAAGTCAAGCGTGTTCTCTTCCAGCAACGCCCCAAGAGCAGTTCGTTCGTTGTCATCCATTGCCTGTTGGTACGCCTCGAGATTGGATTGCTGCTCCTTCAGAAAGGTCTCTTTGAGTTCCTTGAGTTTATTGCCAACTGTATTGCGCACAATGTAATCAACAATATATTCTGGTGTATAGAAAGAACCTGTTGACTTGCGTTCGCTTGGGTCTCCGGCGAAGTAAACATCTCCGGTCTTGATATAATGTCCCACCAATAACTTTCCACCCTGCGAAGCAGGAATAAATTGAATCCTACCTTTGGTCACTTTAACTTCAGTATTCTCTTCTGCAATAAACAATTTATGTTCTAGAAGACCTTCATATAGTGTTCCCAGGTGGCGCACGCTCATATCGCGGTAGCTGATCGGTTTTTCCTGGCCGTTCTTCTCTCGGTAGGTGGTCAGGTTGAAAATGACATTGACCAGGTAGGCATCCCCAATGCGGGTGTCCGACAGAAAGCGGGTAAACTCGCTCTCCTGCGGGCTGAACAGGCCGCCGTTATAGGTTTGATCAATATCCACAAAGATATGTTCCAGGCTGTCCCAGATTGGGAAAGCAAGATCGCTCGAACCATTACCATCATGTCGCGTGCGGCATTCGCTTTCCACTTTCGCCAACAAATCGTGGTTTTCGTCGCTCAGCAGCCGGCGCGCATCTGCGTAAAACAAAAAGAGCAGCCGGAACATGTACAGCATAGCCCCGTGATAAATCTTCTTGCGCAGCTCCTCATCGTCCAAGTTGCCTTCCTTGCGGCGGCGCAGCTCATCCACATAACCCATGCAGAGATCGGAAAGCACACCCTTGCCGCCCTCTTCGCGCTGCTTAAGGGCGTTAGCCAGCTCTTTTTCGATGTAATCAATCTTGTCTTGGGATTCTTTCTTAAAGCGGTCAAACTGGCAATTGCCATCTTCATGCACCGCAAAATTCTCAGCCTTCATGAATTTGTAGAAGATCTGATAGGCCTCTTTGGCATGATCCGCCAGGATCGCTTCGAGATCGATTTCCAAATAAGTTTCGTACGGCGTGGGTTCGTCCTGATGGTAAACGCGCCACTGCTTCCCGTTGGTCAGCAAGCCCCACTGAAGGTCCTTCTCTCGCAGCGCCCGGATAATTTTCTCCGCCCAGTTTCGCCCGATGGTTGTGTTATCCAGGTTTTCTTCCGGCAAAAGAACATAGCACAACGAAACAGGATTCTCCGCTCCGCTGCTCCCCATCGGAAACAGGTATGTGATGGGGTCACGCTCGAAACCGTCCCCCGACGAAGGAGTGCGGGTTGATTGAGCGAAAAATCCCAACGCTGAAAGCACCTCGTGCACATAGGACTCTTTCCAGGATTGCAGGTTGTGGGTATCGGCATATTCCCGGTATTCCCCCAAAACTTTCAAGGATGCCAGAACATCTTCATTCTCGGTCTGGCGGGTAATTTCTTCGAGGTAGATTTCAGAGAAGAGCATTTCGTTGTGGTAGTACGCTGGCATGTTATGTATCCTTATTGACCGATACCCACCCAGGATATCGCTTATTTTTCAATCTCGTCTAAAGCGCGAAGAACAGCCTGGCGCAATTCGTTATCAGCATAGAGGCTCGATTCTGCCAATTCCGAAAGCAAAGACAGAATGGTAATTCTGGCTGCTTCTTTGTTCTTCGGAAAAACGAAGGTGATCGTTTCGTCGAAGGCAGTTTTCTGCGCTGGCCGCACGATCTTATATTTCTCCAGTTCGTCAATTGCTTCAACTGTCTTTACTGCGGTGTAATTCCCTTTTTCATCCGCAACGACCAGCTTGACTTTGCGGTTGCCCTTGATCGTCAAAGTGTCCCCAGGGGTCAATTTTTGCCGCCGCTTGCTGGAAGTGGGATCGGAACCATCTTCTGTGTAATAAATGACTCCCTGGCCGTCCTCGGTGTCTGCGTGCAGCACGAGTTCACCCTGATAGGTGACCTGGTTACCCTGTTGGGATAGATCGTTGGTGAAATCCACTTTGAGCTGGCTGATTTGCGGCGCGTTCGTCTCGATATGTTTTTTACCGCTTTGAATGCGTTGAACCAACGTCGAAACGAAATTAGACATCCAGGTGTCCACACTGCCCAGCGAATAAGCCTCTGGTAATGTTTTAAACAGCAGCTCGCGGATATTAGCATACGCTGTAAATTTCACCAAAGGTTTGCTGTCATTGTTATGGTAAGCCCCGAAAGGATCTTTTTGAGTGCTGCTCAATCCGTTGTACCAATTCTTGAAAGCGTCCTGGATATCAACGTCAAGATGAGAAGGTGCTCCAAAGATTTCAGCTACCTGGACTAATATCTGGTCCTCAACGCTGGCCTGAATGGCTTCTGCAGTAGCTTTGAAAGCCTTTAGATAAACCTCGATATGTGTGATTTTTGCCGATGTCAGGGTTTCGCCGGGCACTTGCCCAAGCATTTCCATCAGGTCATACTTGATGAAGCGGAATGGATCTTTCGTTCTTGCCTGGCTGAATATCTCGGCTAACGACTTTTCGTCTCCTGTATAAAAACCGAGGGAACGGGCAATGATCGGGAGGCTATCCCACCAATTGACTGCTGCTTGATAGGCTTCACCAATCGTGTAAACTTTGCCTGCCGGGGCTGGTTGATTCGTGAAGATTTGCGTAATTTTCGCAAAATATGTTTGATCCTCGGCGCTGACTGGTTCAAACAGAATCACTGCAGAAGGATATTGACCCTGAACCAGGGCGAGCATATCATCGGTGCTTGTAAACTGAATATCCTTCAGGTTATTGGGCTCGCGTTTAAAGCGTAAGCTGTCGCCATAGAACCGCCGGGCTAGCAGCAGCATCAAAGAAACTGCAATTTCTCCCTGACCATACTCCTCAAAGAACAGCTTGAGGAACGGCATGAGGTTTGTCTGCCCTTTCCCTTCAAGGGCGGAAAGGTTTTCTAGAAGTTTTGCGTAAGCCGGCAAGGCTGTCCGGAATTTATGGATATCTTTTTCAGCCTCTAAATAACGGGTATCTCCCTCAGTCGTTAATATTCGAAGAACCTGATGATCAACAAAGCACTTTCGCAGATATTTCGTCCCGCCGCGGTTATCTGGCCAGGACCAATTCACCCGGATAGGCTGCGAGAGGTCGCAAAGAATATCCCCAGCTTCCTTGAATATGGCGCGCACTTGACCAGACAAGTTGATATGTGCCTTGTTAAATTCGTTATGGCCAAAAGTGTTGCGTTTACTCCCATAAAGCTCCTGGATCATCCTGTTCGCGGCATCGTGGCGCTTACTTTCTTGTACCGGCACCTCTACCCCATTCACGCCAAACCAATATACTTTTGCATTGGTAAAATAATCCGCTTTAGCATCTGCCAGGACCTTCGTGGCCTCGTCACGAATTTTCTTCTCTTCTGCTTTTTCGTAAGGGCTAAAATTCTGCGACTGTTTCTTGAACCAATCGCTTTCGAGAGCTTTCAACGTAAAAATCGCATCGTAGACGCTAATTGGATTACGGGGAATAGCCACCATGACGCGCTGTTGGTCGTTTTGCGTAACAGCCTTTTTCGCAGCATCAATATCGTTTTCATTTTCACTATAAACAAAAACCGCAACTCCTTCATAACCGTTGGTCACGCCTGCCGTCTGTAACCGTTCTTGCTCTAACGCTGCAAAGAAAGAAATAGAAATTCCGTTAATGCTCCGTTTTTCGGTAAGCATCGATGGTGTAGCAAAGAGCACCTTTAAACGCTTGTCCTCATTGAATAAAGCATTGTAATCTTTAGCTTCCAGATACACCTCATCGCCCCGCAATGGGGTTAGTTCTAAGAAGTTCAGTAATAGGTTGGCAGGACGGTTATCAGGATTGGACTTGAATTGATCCACAAGCCGTTGAACGTCTTTGCGGTCGCCGCGCACTAATTCATATACACCGTGGTTATTGAATAGAATGCCAGCTTCACATAAAAGTTTCAGGCGATCTTCAACCTGAGTTTTCTCGTCAGGAGCGACAAATTCCAAAGCGAACTCAATGTTCTGAGCAGTATTGGCAATCGCTACATCCGACGTACTGGCAATTTCATTTACCAGCATGACCTTGATGATGCGCAGCATGAGTTCATCTGCTTCCTCAAATAATTGCTGCTGCGATTTACGGGCTAAATAGGCATTCAATTCCCGAAGGGTCGCTTCATAATTAATAACTGCATTTCTTACACGGTCAACCAGACGGCTGTTGGTGGCTTTCAGGCTTTCTTTGAAATAGTCCACCAGCAAATCGGCCGTGTACAACGCCAGTTTGCTTTGATTTACAATTTCATTGTTTTCCAAGAACCAAGGGTAAGAGTTGGGCTGTACATTGAGCCACCCTTGCTCACCTGTTTCAAATTCAGGAGCAAAAAACTTAAATATCGAACGGTTATCGGAACCGGCTTCACCGGCAAGGCGAAGGAGCGCGAAGGTAGCCAGCGGGTGCATGGGGTATATATTTTGAATGATGCTATTTTTAATCTTTGGCGCTGGCAGCCAATTGAATAAATGCAGTCGATTGCACTCACTGGAGAACCAGGTAAATTTTCCCGATTGCGATTGAACTTGTTGTATCCACTCTGAGGAATCTTTTTTCGGTTGGACGATTGCGGCAATAATGTCTTCCATGCCTTGTGTTTGCAGGCCAATTTCAGAGACCCGCGCTTCTAAAGTCTCTGCGTTCTGATCCCCAATTTGGCCGTGATTGCGGAAAGCTTTATGCCCGGTTCCAATGAAGACGACTGTTCCCCCTTTATCGAGGGTGGAATTGGCGCAGTATTGAGCAAAGTCAAGCAAAGTTGTGTAATTGACCAGGTTGGCGTCAATGGCCGCGCCGAATTCATCATAAAGGAACACGATACCTTTGTAGCGTTCTTTGAATTCTGAATTCTTCAAGAAATCCGAAATAATGTCACGAAGATTGTCTTTCTTATATGCAAATTCCGAATCAGTAACTGACTGGAAGCAGCTCTTAAATGCTTTTAGCGCTTGCTCATCATACTTTTCCAAACCATCGATCAAATCATTGACAGTCCAATCTGGATATAAGCGACTGATAACAGCTTCAAGGTCCGAGAAAAAGCGCGTTTCATTCCGTCGCGATTCCCAATCTTTGATCCGGCGTAATGCCTCTCGGTAATGGCTATCCAAAAGGATATTCGATTCATCCTTCTGCAAAGCCTCTTCCAAGGCTCTTAAAACCGCCCCTTCGAAATCAAGATTTAAACTATAGCGGCAAAGTGCAACCAGAAAGCGACCGGATTTACGGGCTTCCTTCAGCGAAGCGGCCTTTCTTTCCTTGAGCGACTCACCTGGTTTTAGAAGGACTTCGTTTTGGGCGGTTTCATAATTCTTGAAAAACGCTTCTATCTCAGGAAGATCACTCGGATTGGCAAAATAATTTGCGAACATTAACAGCAAATGGGACTTACCAGTACCATAGCTTCCTGAGAGGAAATAGAATCGCCGGTCTAAAGGATTGAGTACATTGGCAATTTTTTCAAAGACCTGCCGATGAGCGGCGATCGGCTTATAACGCTCCATACGGCCGCGATTTTTTACCAGGTCGTAGTAATCCTCATACAGATCGACGTAACTGGTGTACCCACTGTTTATTTGTACGATGTCTCGGATCTTGGTCATAGTGAAGAACTCCCCTATCCTATATCATTGAAATCATGCAACCGGAAAATGCGGCTTTGGCCCTGCGAATCGAGTATTTTCAACGCCTCAATTTCTTGTGACGTCTGCAACCCGACGATGAGTTTAGCTTTCATGCCATCTTGATAACTGTTCCATTGGTTGTTGACAAATCGAAAAAAATCCTGCCGTTCCGATTTACGCCAAGTATCCAGCAAAAAGTCAGCTCGATCAACCACAAGCAATGACTGGCCCTGGCTTTGTTGAATCAATAAGAACCTATCCCAAAAAAGAAAAGGGTTGAAAGAAGAGACGCTTCCTGTTAAAACTTAGTTCGCCAAAACACAAGTTAGACAGGAGAACGTCTCTATGAACAAGAATAACACAAAATCCAAAACC
>NZ_LGCM01000041.1 GCF_001306035.1 Levilinea saccharolytica | reverse complement strand
CTCTGGTTTTGCCGCCCCCCTGGCCGGCATCCATCCCCTCACCGACACGGATGAGGCCCTGCAGGCAAACACTGCCGACTACCGCCTGGTGCGCATTCGCCGCAGCGCCGCCCGCACCGGCCCCGGCGGCCCTGGGGAACTGGCCTGGCTGTGGCCGCTGATGGTCTTTTTCCTCGCCCCGCTGACCCTCTACCTTCTCCTCACCCGCCCCCGCCGCTGAGATGCCTATGCGCCGCGTCGAAGTCCTCCCCTACCAACCCGCCTGGCGCGAAGCCTTTGAAAAGGAATCCCGCCTGCTGGAAGAAGCTCTCGGCCCCGTTCTGCGGGTGACGCACCACGTCGGTTCCACCGCGGTTCCGGGTCTCAGCGCCAAACCCATTGTGGACATGCTCCCCGTCGTCTCCGACATCACCGCCGTGGACGCGCTCAACCCCGCGCTGCAAGCCCTGGGGTATCAGGCCCTGGGTGAAAACGGCCTGCCCGGGCGGCGCTTCTTCCGCAAACCCTCCGAAGAGGAGCGCACCCACCATCTGCACATCTATCAAGACGGCAATCCCGAGATCACCCGCCACCTGGCCTTCCGTGAATACCTCACCGCCCACCCTGCCGCCGCTCAGGAATACCAGGATCTCAAGCTCACTCTGGCGCAGCAGCACCCCACCGATATCGAAGCCTATATACAGGGCAAAAACGATCTGATCCAGCGTCTGGAAACCCAGGCCCTGGCCTGGTGGCAGACCATGCAAAGCCAGCCGCTTCTGGCGTTGCGCCTGCGTCCCCATCAAGACCTGAACCGTGAACTGCGCCGCTTTACCCATGCCTACCATCTGCAAGCTGCCTGCGTGCTCACCTGTGTCGGCAGCCTCCGCCAGGCCGTGCTGCGCCCCGCCAACCAGCCCGCGACCGTCTCTTGGACCGACAAATTTGAGATCGTCTCCCTCACGGGAACCCTCAGTCCCGACGGGCTCCACCTGCACATCGCCCTCTCCGACGGCGCCGGGCGCACCATTGGCGGCCACCTCATGGACGGCTGCCGCATCTACACCACCGCCGAAATTGTCATCGCCCGCCTGGCGGGCTGGCAGTTCACCCGCCCGGTGGATCCAGAAACCACCTACGACGAGCTCATTCCTGCCCCACCCCTATGACCCGCGTCAACGAACCCATCTGGCCGCGCATCCTCCAGGTGCTGAACCCATCCACATCTGACCAGCAAACTGGTCTGGAACTTCTGGCCGAATATCAGACCAGCGGCTGTCTGCGCCGCACCTGCGCCGAGATCATGCGTCTGCCCCCGGCTGCTTTTGCGGTCTTCTACACAAACCTTTCCCACCAGCGCTCCTGCCAAAGCCCTTTGCGCGGCCAGCCTGATTCAGGTTGGATGGCCCAGGCCGACTTCTGCTTCATGAACATCCGCGCCGCTGGAACGCCTGACTCCCCCGGCAATTTCCTCTCCGCTGCAGCCCTGCTGCCCGCCCTGCGCGTTTCTGCCATCCACCTGGCCCCCTTCACCCGCTCAGAATTCGGCGTGCTCTACGCCGTCAGCAGCCTCACCTGCCTCGACCCCGCCCTGCTCCATCCAGCCCTGTCCGCGGCGGGTTTTCGCCCCGGCGACCAGCTGCGCGCCTTCGTCCAGGCCTGCCACCTTTTGAAAATGGCGGTGGGTTTTGATCTGGAGCCGCACGTCACCCAATACGCCCAACCTGTGCTCCTCCACCCCCACCTTTTCCGCTGGCTGCATCTCGATCCCCAAAACCCAGATCAGCTCGTTGGCGGCCTGACCCAGGAAGAAATGCTGGCCGAAAACGCCCAGGCCGCCATCCACGCCCAGGTGCGCCAGATCGTGGCCGAGGCGCTCCAATCCGCCGGGCTGCCCACCTTGGAAAGCCATCCGGATGAAGACCCGGCCCTGGCCCAGCGCAAGCTGGACCTCTACCATGCTCTCATCCCCGTGCTTATCCAGCGCGGCTTCTGGACCCTTCCCTCCCAGATCTGGGACGCCGACGGTGTGCCCGCCTTTTCCGGCTATGCGCAAGACGGCCGCTATCCCCGCTTTCGTTACCTCAACCGCGCCGGTCAGGATCACTCCGAAGGGGCCTATCACATCGTCACCCCCTTCAAGTTTTACACCAACCTGCGCCCCAACCAAAAACCCCTCCCCTCCGCTCCGCCCCAACCGGTGCCTGAAACCCAGGAATTCTTCAACCGCATCTTTGACCTGTGGCGGGACGATTTCGATTTTGACTTTGTCCGCCATGACTCGGCGGATCACATCTTCGATTCGCTCTGGCCAGAAGACCCTTCCCTGCCCGCCTCCGACCGCCCCAGCCCCGTCATTTTTCAAGCCTGCATCACCGCCAGCCGTACGGCTCAAAAGCCCTACATAGGCCACATGGCTGAACGCATGGGCAATGAGCTGCAAGACTACGCCGCTGCCGGCTTTGACCTCATGCTCGGCAGCGACATGCTGGAAGAAATCCATCAGGCTCATCTTGAAAAAAGCTTTGCCCTGCACGACCAGCTCAGCCAGCTCAATGCACGCCGCCCCACCCCCTTCGCAGTCACCTACGCGGTGGATACGCACGACACCGGCAACCCCTACATCTGGGGCCAACCCCTCACCCTGCTGGCAGGGCCCGAAGGGCTTTCGCAGCGCCTCTTCCTGGCGCGCTTCCTGTCCTGCGGAACGGCCCGCCGGCCCAAATATGAGGTCATCGGCCTGCAGGACCGCTCGCACGGCCTCTATCAGGCCAATGTCAGCCCCCAAACCCTCACCTGGGTGGGGGATGCGGGCTTCAACCGCTTTTATCACACCCTTGAAGACCTCTACGCTTCCCTGAAACCCTTTTTGGCCGCCGCCCAGCGCACCGCCGCCCATGTCCAACCCGAATGCGCCTGGTGGGCCTTCCAGCACGGCAGCACCGTGTTAATGGCCGCTCTCTGCCTGCAAAGCGCCCCGTTCACCCTCTCTTTGCCGCTGGAAGCCGTTGGCCGCCCTACGGCGCTGGAACAGTTCGATTTCGCCCAGGCCGTCTGGCAGCCCCTGCCCCCCAGCGCCCACCTCACCCTGTTCCTCTCCAGCCGCGGATTTGCCTTACTGCGTGCCCAAATTTCTTGACCTGACTCAAACCTCATACAACGGAGCCCAAACGCTCCCCAACGCCTAAAATACGGCTATAATCAATCTATGCGCACACCATCCTTGCTCCTCATTTTGCTTCTAACCCTCACCCTCACCAGCTGCGCCATGCCAGGTCAGCTTAGCCCCACGCCGACCCTGCCGCCCACGCGAACGCCCACCCTGCAACCCAGCCCCACCCCTGCGCCCACCGAAACTCTTCCGCCGCCCACCCTCACCCCAACCCTCCCCGGCGCCACCCTCACCCCCACAGCTCGCCCCGTGGAAGAAATGGCCGGTGTGCGTCTGCTCACCGCCGGATTCTTAAAAGGCTTCCGCTATTTCTTCACCCTTCAGGCCGAGCAGGAAATTAACGGGAAATATGCCGCCCAGGTGGACGGACGCGAGTACACCTGCGTGGTCTATCCCGTGTATCCCAACCGCCTGTACTGCAGCGGCCCGCTCACCCGCGTGGACGGCGAAGTTCGCATGCAAGTCTTCACCCAGGACAGCAGCCAGGTCATCTATGAGGGCACCCTCTATATCCCCCTGGTCATCCCGCCCTGATGCAAAACGGGTGGTAGGCGATTTCACCAGATAAAACAACGAGCTGTCCAGATATTCTCGGACAGCTCGATATTTTAATTCGCAGCTACCGCCGCTCCTACCCGCAGCAGGCAGACCGCTTCTCCATCACGGCTGGGTCAGGTTTCTGCGCGGAAGCGATCACGCTGTAAACCGAAACACCGCCTGCCCCGCCCATGCTGGTGCTGCGCCGGGAGGTGATATTTCGGAATCCGGCCTGGGCGATCAAATCCAGATATTCCTGTTCTGGCAGCGCCCCGCTCACGCATGCCGCCCAATCTGCGCCGTTCTCGCGCATTTCTGCCGGCATCGCCCCAGAAGTGACCATATCGCTCACCTCTAACCGGCCGCCGGGTTTCAACACCCGATAGGCTTCCTGGAACACCAGCCCCTTATCTTCCACCAGGTTGATAACGCAGTTGGAAATGACCACATCCACTTCTGCATCCGTCACCGGCAGGTTTTCCGCATATCCCTCCCGAAACTCCACCTGGGTAAGGTGATTTCGTGCCGCAGCCGCACGCGCGCGTTCCAACATCTCAGGGGTCATATCCACCCCAATCACTCGCCCCGCAGGCCCCACTCTGGCAGCCGCCAAAAACGCATCCAGCCCGCCGCCGCTGCCAATATCCAGCACTACCTCACCAGGCTTCAGTCCCGCCAGAGCCAGCGGATTCCCGCAGCCCAGGGAGAATTCCGCAGCCTCGTTGGGTGCCGCGGATAATTCGCCGGACGTGTATCCGCTGGAAAAAGTCACGGTATCAGGCTTTTTCTCGGCACCGCAGCAAGACGACTCACCGCTCGAACCCCCACAGCAAGTCTCTTCACCACGCGATTCACCGCAGCAGTTTGATGAACTGCTGGAAATGGTGCTGCAATTACAGCCCTCCGACTGAGCCGCCGCCGCATACCGCTCCTGAACCACTTCGCGCATGGCCGTGCGGCGCGTCCCCACCGCGGCAAAGACGCTGATGGTTGCCTCCCGCTGCCCATCTTCAGGAAGGTTAGGATTCGCGGATTCAGCACAGCAGGATTGCCCTGTGCAAGTCACAATCACATTCACCAACCCGGCTTCCTGGAACCAGGTGGATATCTGCCCGCGGTCAAAGCCCTGCCACACGTCCGCCATCTCATCTTTCAGCCAGTCGTAGGGGTGTTCATCCATGTCCGTGATGACCAGGCGTCCCCCCGGCCGCAGCACCCGCACCATTTCTTGAATGGCAGCCAGCGGGTCGCTGGTGTGATGCAGATACATGTTGGCAAATACTGCGTCCAGGCTTGCGTCGGCAAAGGGCAAGTGTGCCCCGTCCGCTTCGTGATATTCGATGTTGTCAAAATCGCTCAGGTTCTTTTTGGCCACGTCCAGCATCGCGGCGGATCCGTCCACCACATGAACCTTCTGCACCAGCGGCGCTAAACCAGCCGCCAGAAAGCCCGTTCCTGAGCCGATATCGGCAGCCGCCATCTCTGGGCGCAGATAAGCTTTCGCAATCGCGGTTTCACGGACTGCTTCGCCAAAATAACCGCTCCGAATCTGGTCCCATTGACCGGCAACCTGTTGGAAATATTGGGATGATGCTTGTGTCATGGACATACGGGGTTCTCCTAAATCTGTTTTATCGTATTTTTACGATATAAAAAACCAAAAAAATATCCTGGAGCATCAGCTGGTTTCCTGACAGCAGTTCGCCTCACGGTCATCCGCTTCAGGCTGGCAGCATTCCGGCAGCCACTGCTGAATCCGATCTTTCAAAAACTGTAGGCCCTCAGCATGAATGCAGTAACACGTGGCAGGCCCTTCGATCTCACCTTCAATCAGCCCGGCTTCCCGCAACACTTTTAAATGTTGGCTGACGGTCGATTGAGCTAGGGCGGTAAATACCACCATATCGCCCGTGATACACATGGGTCGTTCGGCCAGATACTTCATCATCCGAAAACGCACCGGGTTTCCCAGCGCTTTCAGCATGGCAGCCAGACGCGCCTCATCTCGGCTCAATTCTCGCACAGTGGTCGTATCCTTTTTCATTTTTGGCCTCTATATCGTAATTTTACGATAATAGATAAGGGATGTCAAGGGCATTTTTTCTGCAAATTCACATCCATCAGATTTTCCGTCTCGTCCGCTGCTCCTTCGGTGTTGGCTCCGTCAAGCAGGCGCGGTATTCCCACCCGCAAGCCAGCCTCAGAACCCATCAAATTTTCTCCATTGACTTTTGCCCAATCCTGGGTATAATAATCCCCATCGGGCGGTTAGCTCAGTTGGTTAGAGCATTGCGTTGACATCGCAAAGGCCGTAGGTTCGAGTCCTATACCGCCCACAAACGCTTCGATCAGGACGAGTAACTGGCGTCATTCGACAGAGAACGGGAGCCACCGGGTGCAAGCTCCCCCCGAAAAGGTGCCAGCCAAAACCACCTGTGAGCGTAAACCGGAACCGGGCCTTTTCGCCCTCAGTATGGTGCACGGCTGACCCCGTTATCGGTCGCAATGAGATGGCTCTCTTCGGGGCCAAATCTGGGTGGAACCGCGTGAGGAATCTCTCGCCCCAGAACTGGGCGAGGGTTATTTTTTTAATAGCCCTTCGACCCTTCTCCATCTCATCATGTTTTTGTTTCGAGGAGGACACAATGGACGAGAAAGTGAAAGAACGCTACGAAGATTCTTTGCTGTACCGCATCCGCCATTCCAGCGCGCACATCATGGCCCAGGCCGTTCTGGAAAAATTCCCCACCGGCAAAGTGGCCATCGGCCCCGCCATTGACGACGGCTTCTATTATGATTTCGACCTGCCCCGCGCTCTGACCCCCGAAGACCTGGCCGAAATTGAATCCCGCATGCGCGAGATCATCCGCGAAGACCACGCCTTCCAGCGTCAGGTGCTTTCCGCTGAACAGGCCCGCGCCATCTTCCAGGACCAGCCCTACAAATTGGAACTGATTGACGGTCTTGAATCCGGTGGCTACGATGAAGACGGCAACCCGCTCTTTGAAAAGCCAGAGCTGTCCACCTACCAGCACGCCAGCTTTGTGGATCTGTGCCGCGGCCCGCATGTGGAACATACCGGCCTGATCAACCCCGACGCGGTCAAATTGATGAACGTGGCGGGGGCCTATTGGCGCGGCGATGAGCGCCGTCCCATGCTTCAGCGCATTTACGGCACAGCCTGGTATTCCCCCCAGGAGCTTCAGGAATACCTCTGGAAGCTGGAAGAAGCCAAAAAACGCGACCACCGCAAGATCGGTCGAGAACTAGACCTGTTCTCGGTCAAAGATGAGGTCGGCGCCGGTCTCATCCTCTGGCACCCCAAGGGCGCCAAAATCCGCATGTTAGCTGAAAATTTCTGGGAGAAGGAACACGAAGCTGCCGGTTACGATTTCGTCTACACCCCCCACATCGGTAAATCCTCCCTGTGGGAAACCAGCGGCCACCTGGGCTTCTATAAAGAAAACATGTATGCCCCCATCGAAATCGAAGGGCAGCAGTACTTCCTGAAGCCCATGAACTGCCCCTTCCACATTCACATCTACAACGATCACACCCGCTCATACCGCGACCTGCCCCTGCGCTTCGCCGAAAAAGGCACCGTATACCGCTACGAGCGTTCCGGCGTGCTCCACGGCCTGCTGCGCGTGCGCGGCTTCACCCAGGATGACGCCCACCACTTCTGCCGCGCTGATCAGATGCCTGACGAAATTGACTTCGTGCTCAATTTCTGCCTCCACATCCTGCGCTCCTTCGGCTTCTCTGAATTCCAGGCCTATCTCTCCACCAAGCCCGAAAAATCGGTCGGCGAACTTCAGCAGTGGCAGGACGCCCAGGATGCTCTGCAGGCCTCGCTGGAACGCGCCCACATCCCCTATGAGGTGGATGCGGGCGGCGGCGCCTTCTACGGCCCCAAGATTGACCTCAAGATCAAAGACGCCATCGGCCGTGAATGGCAGCTCTCCACCATCCAGTTTGACTTCAACCTGCCGGAGCGCTTCGACCTGACCTATGTTGGCGAAGACGGTCAGCCCCACCGCCCCTACATGGTGCACCGCGCCCTGCTGGGCAGCATGGAACGCTTCTTCGGCGTCCTCATCGAACACTACGCCGGGGCCTTCCCTGTGTGGCTCTCCCCCGTGCAGGTCAAGCTCATCCCCATTGCCGACCGCCACCTGGAATATGCCGAGCAGGTCAAAGCTCAGCTCAAGAAATCCGGCCTGCGCGTCGAAGTGGATGACCGCCCCGAGCGCATGAACGCCAAAATCCGCGACGCGCAGATGCAGAAGATTCCCTACATGCTCGTGGTCGGCGACAAAGAGATGGAAAACGGGCAGGTCGCCCTGCGCATGCGCAGCGGCGAAAACCCAGGCCCCATGTCCCTGGCAGATTTCATCGCCTTGGCCGAAAAAGACATCGCCGAGAAAATCTAAGCACAACCGTTTCCCCCTCCCAGCGGATCTGAGGACCCGTTGGGAGGGGGAGATTTGCCTCAGGCCTCACGGTGGGAGTGGATAAAAGTTGGGCTTAGATAAATTGGTAAACATGAGCAGGGTAGTTGGGAAAGCGTTGCTTATGCAATTGGCGTTGATTAAAACAGTACATGAAGAGCTTCAAAGCTGCTTTCAGGGC
>NZ_LGCM01000012.1 GCF_001306035.1 Levilinea saccharolytica | reverse complement strand
CCAGTTATGATAAAGGAGGTCGGTCGGCATTGGTTTACTCCGTTTCTAAAATGCTTCCGGAAAACCTATTTTAGTGGAGATCTGGTGCCGATCAACTATTCTTTTGTTAAAGTGTCAGGTGGCTAGTATCGAAGATAACGCTGGCAAAGCCGATCAAAGCGCCGCCGCTGCCCAAAAACTGATCACCCAGCAGAATGTGGCCGCCATCATCGGCCCGAACGCCAGCCGCTATGCCATCCCTGCCGCTGAAGTGGCCGAAAGCTCCCAGGTGGTGCTCATCAGCCCCTGGTCCACCAATCCCAAAACCACCATCGTGGAAAAGACTGGTGAATCGAAAAAATACGTCTTCCGCGCCGCCTTCATTGACCCCTTCCAGGGTCGTGTGGTAGCTAAATTTGCCCTCGACAGCCTCAAAGCTACCAAAGCCGCTGTACTCTACGATGTGGCCTCCGATTACAACAAGGGTATCGCCGAATTCTTCAAGCAGACCTTTGAAGAAAACGGCGGCACGGTGGTGGCCTTTGAAACCTACACCACCAATGACAAAGATTTCTCTGCCCAGCTCACCAAGATCAAAAGCGCCGAGCCAGATGTGATCTTCCTGCCCAACTACTACAGCGAAGTGCCTCTCCAAATTCAGCAAGCCCACCGCCTCAACATCACCGTCCCCTTCCTGGGCAGCGACTCTTGGGGTTCGGCTGAGCTCATCAAGCTGTGCGGTGTGGACTGCGAAGGCTACTACTTCAGCACCCACTATGCTCCCGACGCGGCCACGCCCGTCGCTCAGAAGTTCATCGAGAACTATAAGGCCAAATACGGCAACGTCCCGGATGATGTTGCCGCCTTGACCTACGACTCCTTCGGTCTGCTCTGGTCGGCTCTGCAATCTGCCGGTTCTGCCGACCGCCAGGCCATTCGCGACGCCCTGGCCAAGATCCCCAATTTCGAAGGCGTTACCGGAACCATGCAATTCAAGGAAGGCTCCGGCGATCCCATCAAGAGCGCCGTCATCCTGCAAGTGAAAGGTGATCAATTCATCTGGTTCGCCAACGCCGCCCCATAAGCGCGCGCGCCAAGCTGCCCCTCCTGTCAAAAATCAGGAGGGGCAGCTTTTCCTTGCAAACCCGCCTATCAAAGACCCGGTTTGCTGTGGCCATTGCTTCACTACCGCTGTTAAAAAAGGGCGGCCTCTATGACCTATTTCCTTCAACAATTCCTCAACGCCTTACAACTGGGCAGTATTTATGCTCTGATTGCCCTGGGTTACACCATGGTCTACGGCATCCTGACCATGATCAACTTCGCCCACGGCGATTTGTTCATGATCGGCGCGTTTTTCTGCTTCATCGCCGCCGGTTTGCTCAAACTGCCTTTTGTCCCCACCCTGCTTATCTCCATGGCCGGCGTCGCCCTCCTGGGCGTGGCCATTGAGCGTGTCGCCTACAAGCCGCTGCGCAACGCCCCGCGCGTCTCAGCCATCATCACCGCTTTGGGAGTCGGCTTATTCCTGGAAAACTTCACCCTGGTCTTTAGCCCCTACCCTCAATCCGTCCCCACCCTCATCCCTAACCAGACCTGGATGCTCGGACCGGTATCCATCTCCTCCCTGCAAATCATCATCGTGCTGCTCTCCATCGGCCTGATGATCTTATTGGACCTGATCGTCCAAAAAACCATGATCGGCATGGCCATGCGCGCCATCTCGTGGGATAAAGCCATCGTCCCCCTCATGGGTGTGCCCCTCAATTTGATCATCTCCATCACCTTCGCCATCGGCACCAGTCTGGGGGCCGCTGCCGGTGTCATGTACGCCCAGGCTTTCCCCGTCATTGATCCCTACATGGGCATTATGGTGGGCTGGAAAGCCTTCATCTCCGCTGTGGTCGGCGGAATTGGCAACATCCGCGGGGCAATGATCGGAGGCTTCATCCTCGGCCTGGTGGAGATCATGGTAGCAGCCTTCATGCCCTCCACCTACCGCGACTTCGTTGCCTTTGCCCTGCTGCTGGTGCTGCTCATCTTCCGCCCGCACGGCATCCTGGGCAAGCCTCGTCCCCAAAAGGTGTAGCCATGAAGCAACCTTCCTCCGCATTCACCGTCTGGCGCGCACGTTGGGAGACGATCGCCAACAACCGCAAGGCTCTCCCCATCCTTTTGGTGCTGGGCCTTCTGCTCTCCTTTGCCATCCCCCAGTTTAACCTGGTCAACCCCTACATCCAGTTGATCATCATGTACGTCGGCATCAATATCATCCTCACCACCAGCCTCAACCTGATCAACGGATACATGGGCGAGTTTTCAGTGGGGCATGCCGGCTTCATGGCCGTGGGGGCCTATGCCTCCGCTGTCCTCACCACCCAGGTGCTGCCTTCGGAGTTGAACCCCTGGCTCTTCCCTTTGGTGGTGCTGGCGGGCGGCATCGCCGCCGGACTGGTAGGCCTGGTGGTGGCCATTCCCTCCTTCCGTACCCGCGGCGATTACCTGGCGATTGTCACCCTGGCCTTTAACATGATCGTCAAATCCATCATTGAGAATATCGAGGCCATCGGCGGCCCGCGCGGTATCCCCGGCGTCGAAAAGCTCACCACCTTGCCCTGGACCTTCTTCTGGACGGTTCTGGCCGTGTGGGTCATCCGCAACTTCATTTATTCCAATCACGGCCGCGGCGTCATTTCCATCCGTGAGGATGAGATCGCCTCGGATCTGATGAGCGTCAACACCCGCCAGGCCAAGCTGCTGGCCTTCACCATCTCATCGTTTTTCGCGGGCATCGCCGGAGCGCTGTTTGCCCATCTGCTCCAGTTCATCAGCCCGCGCGTGTTCGACATCATCAAATCCACCGATATCCTCATCATGGTCTACCTGGGCGGCATCGGCTCCATCACCGGTTCTGTCCTCGGCGCCACCATCTACACCGTCCTGCTCGAAGTGCTGCGGCCGTTGGGGATGTGGCGCATGGTGCTCATGCCCCTCGTCCTCGTGCTGCTCATGCTCTTCCGCCCCCGCGGTATCATGGGTCTGCGCGAATTCCGCTGGTTAATCCCCCTCCAAGATCTGCTCGGCAGCAAACGTTGGCGCCAAAAGAAGGAGGCCTCCGATGCCACTCCTGCAAATTGATCACGTCACCCACTATTTCGGCGGGCTGTGTGCGGTCTCCGATTTCAATCTGGCCCTGGAGTCTGGTGAATTAGTGGGCATCATCGGCCCCAACGGCGCGGGGAAAACCACCATCTTCAACCTCATCACCGGTGTGTACCGCGCCTCCAAAGGCAGCATCAACCTGAGCGGCACGGAACTGGTGGGCAAATCCCCCAGCCACATCACCACCCTGGGCATCGCCCGCACCTTCCAAAATATCCGCCTATTTAAAGACCTGACCGTCCTCGACAACGTGCGCATCGCCCACTATTCCCAAGCTAGCTACACCCCCTGGGAATCCCTCCTCCACGTCGGGCGGTACCAGGCGGAAGAAAAACGCATCATAGAACACTCGATGGAATTGCTGTCGGTCTTCAAGTTGGATCACCTCTCCGATGAACTGGCCAAAAACCTGCCCTACGGCTCGCAGCGCCGCCTGGAAATCGCTCGTGCCTTGGCCACCCACCCTCAGCTCCTGCTGCTGGATGAGCCTGCCGCGGGCATGAATCCTAACGAGATTATGCAGCTCATGGAGTTCATCCGCTGGATCCGCGAGGATTTTAATCTCACCATCCTGCTCATCGAACACCAAATGCGGCTGGTCATGGGCATTTGTGAACGCTTGAAAGTGCTGGATTTTGGGAAAACCATCGCCGAAGGGCTGCCTTGGGAAATTCAAAACAACCCCCTGGTTCTCGAAGCCTATCTGGGAGAAGAAGGAGGAGAGCTATGAGCGCCGCCGATGTCCTCCTTTCGGTACAGGACCTGCAAGTGTCCTATAACAACATCCGTGCTGTCAAAGGTATCAGCTTCGACGTGCACGAAGGCGAAATTGTCAGCCTCATCGGAGCTAACGGCGCGGGTAAATCCTCCACCCTGCGCGCCATTTCCGGTCTGATCCCCTACACCGGCACCATCGCCTTTCAAGGCAAAGATTTGCATAAAATCCCCGCCGATCAGTTGGTCGCCCTGGGTATCGCGCAGGTACCCGAAGGCCGCGGCATTTTTGGCAACCTGACCGTGTACGAGAACCTCAAGCTGGCCACCTGGCAGCGCAAAGACAAGCAGGAACTGCCCAAGGATTACGAGCGCGTTTTCACCATCTTCCCCCGCCTCAAAGAGCGCCGCTCGCAGCAGGCCGGAACCCTCTCCGGCGGCGAACAGCAAATGCTGGCCGTCGGCCGCGCGTTGATGAGCCGCGGGCGCGTGATGCTCCTTGACGAACCATCGATGGGTCTGGCGCCGGTGCTGGTGCGCGAGATCTTCCGCATCATTTTGGAGATTAACAAGACCGGCACCACCATCCTCCTGGTGGAGCAAAACGCCAATATGGCCTTGCGCGTGGCTAACCGCGGCTATGTCCTGGAAACTGGCGTCATCACCCTTTCCGGCAGCGGCAGCGAACTGTTGGGCAACCCTCGCGTCAAAGAGGCCTATCTGGGCGGTTAATTTCCGCACCGCCAATTGGTGATATACTCAATTCTGTAGGGAATTTCCACGCTGATCTCAGGGTTCTGGTCAAAACCGACCAGAACCCTGGCTTGCGGAAACTCCCCACCCATCTTTTTCTTTTCGCGGGGTGTCTTATGTTAGAAGGCATTGTAACCTGGGCTGAAATTGATCTGGATGCCATCGCCGCCAACGTGCGTTCTTACATTCGTCATGTCGGCCCGAAGGTGGAAGTGATCGCCGTGGTCAAAGCCAACGCTTATGGGCATGGGGCTGTGCAGGTGGCGCGCGCTGCCCTGGCCGCCGGGGCCACTCGTTTGGCCGTTCACCGCGCCATTGAGGGCGTCGAGCTGCGCCGTGCTGGAATCACAGAACCCATTCTCATCCTCGGCTATACCCCGCCCTCCGGCGCGGATCTGGCTGTGGAATGGCGGCTGACCCCCAGCCTGATCACACCGGAATTTGCCCAGGCCGTTTCTGCCCGGGCTGCCGCCTCCGGCATCACCCTCAACCTGCACCTCAAGGTGGATACCGGCATGAGCCGCTACGGTCTCTTCCCCCAGGAGGTCATCCCCTTCCTCAACCAAATCCAATCCCTCCCCGGCATCCACGTGGAAGGCATTTTCACTCACCTGGCCACCGCCGATTGGGCCGACAGCACCTTCGCCGACCAGCAGGTGCAGCGCTTCCAAGAGGTGGTCACCTCCGCCCGTCAGGCGGGCCACCCCCTGCCCCTGGCGCACATGGCCAATTCTGCCGGAACCATGAAGCTGCGCTCCGCCCATTTTGACGCCGTTCGCCCAGGGATTTCCATGTACGGCATGGACGCCTCGGACCAATGGCCGCCGGTCTTCCCCCTGGTGCCGGCCCTCACCCTCAAAAGCCGCGTCAGCCGCGTGTATGACCTGCCCGCCGGCGCGGGCATCAGCTACAGCCGCACCTACATCACTCCCGGCCCCATGCGCGCTGCCCTGGTTCCGGTCGGCTACGGCGACGGCTACCACCGCATCCTATCTAATCAGGGCTTCGTCCTCATCCACGGCCAGCGCGCTCCCATCCGCGGACGAGTGTGTATGGATCAGTTTGTTGTAGATATTAGCGGCATCCCCGGCGTGACCCAGGATGATGAGGTCGTTCTGGTGGGCCGCCAGGGCGCCGAAACCCTGCGCGCAGAAGAGGTGGCCAGCTGGGCCAACACCATCAATTACGAAGTCACCACTTCTCTCTTGCCTCGCGTCGCCCGCGCTTACCTGCGCGGCGGTGAAATTCAAGAGGTTCACAGTCTGGGTGGGTAAACCCATCCCCAAGATCGCTTGTTCTCTGCCCGCTTTCGCTGCGCCGGCGAAGGTGGGCTTTTTCTTGGGGGTTATCTCCCAGATTGTTTGACCGAAAAGCAGTAAATAAGATAGAATGACCCATACGGATAGAAATGTTCACCGGAGCCAGCTCCGAAAACCCCACCCAGGAGGAATCATGCGCCCTCGCCGCAATAAACTCTTACTTACTCTCTTAACCATTCTGGTGATTCAAGCCTTGATCTTAAGCTGCGGATTCCTGGATGAAGAAATCGCGGATGATACCGAAGCGATTCCCGCAGAAGAAGCCGTCCGCCCGCCCACCCGAACCCCCCGCCCCGTCTCACCCAACCAATCCACATCGGGTGATTCCTGGCTGGTCATGTTCTATCAAAACGCCGATGATCAGATTCTGGAAAAAGATATCTACATTGATCTCAACGAAGCTGAATTGATCGGCTCTTCCGAAAACCTCACCCTGGTTTCTCAAATTGACCGCTACCGCGGTGCCTTCAAGGGCGACGGCAACTGGACTTCGACCAAGCGCTTCTATATTGAGCAGGACGGCGATCTCAACACGGTCCACTCCACCGAAGTGGAGGACTTAGGCGAAGCCGACAGCGGCGATAAGCAAACCCTGGTGGATTTTGCCACCTGGGCCATCACCACCTACCCCGCCGACCGCTACGCGCTGATCCTTTCGGATCACGGCGCGGGATGGACCGGCGGCTGGAGCGATGATAATCCGGTCGAAGGAAGCCAGTTCACCGTCAACGATATTGACACCGCCCTGGCCGAAATTATCGCCAACACCGGCATCAACGGCTTCGAGCTGGTGGGTTTTGACGCCTGCCTCATGGCCCACATCGAGCCCCTCAGCGCCATCGCCCCCTATGCGCGCTACGCCGTGGCCTCCGAAGAGGTGGAACCCTCATTGGGTTGGGCTTACCACTACTTCCTGGAAAAGCTGGCCGAAAACCCCAGCATGGACGGGGCGGAACTGTCCCAGCACATCGTGGACGGCTACATCCGTGAAGATATCCGCATCGTGGATCCAGCCGCGCGCCGCGCCTATCTGGAAGAATTGGGCGTGCGCGGTGACATGAACCCGGCGCGCATGGCCGATGAGCTGGGCGGCAGCATCACCCTGGCAGCCATTGATCTCAGCCAGATGGGCACAGTCAACCAGGCCTTCAATGACCTGACCCTGTCCCTGGCCGAAGAAAACCCGCGCGGGGCCGCCAAGGCCCGTTCTTACGCCCAGGCGTATGAATCCATCTTCGGCGGGAATGCCCCCTCGCCTTTCATTGACATGAGCCATTTCGCCGAGCTGCTGCAAGACCTGTACGGCTCCAACAGCGCTGTTGGGCAGTCCGCCGAAGGTCTGCGTCAGGCCGTTCAGCAGGCGGTCATCGCCGAAAAGCACGGCCCCGAACGTCCCGGCTCCAACGGCATGGCCGTTTTCTTCCCCACCTCCAACCAGTTCCAGGATTTTTACCGCGCCTATGTCAAGCAGGCCAGCCGCTTCGCGGGGGCTTCCTTGTGGGATGATTATCTGGTCAACCACTACACCGGCACGGCGGTCAAACCTTCGGGCGCGGATTTGGCTCTTTTGGAACCCCAATACGGGCAGGTCCCCGACATGGCCCAGCTCGAAGAATCCGGTGCCGAGGTTTCCGAACCGGTGGTTGCCCCGGGTAAGGGCGAAATCACCATCAGCCCCCTCACCCTGGACCTGGATGAAATTCCTCCGGACGGCGTGGCCACCATTTCGGCGGATATTTCCGGCGGGAACATCGCCTATATTTACGTCTACACCCTCTACTTTGACGAAGAAAGCAATTCCTACCTCAGCGTGGATCTCGACTTTTTGGACGCAGGTGAAGTGAAAGACATCGGCGGGGTCATCTACCCCGATTGGGGCACAGACGACCCCTTGCTGCTGGATGTGGAATGGTCGCCCATCGTTTCCTTCATCAGCGACGGCAGCCAGGAAGCCCTGGCGGCGGCTGAGGCTGAAATTTACGGAGTCGGAACCGAAGATACCACCTACCTGGTGTGGGGGGCGTACACCTTCGTGGAAGATAACATCACCCGCGATGCGGTCATGCGCTTCGACGCCGAAGGGAAATTCATCAACATCTTCGGCTTCCTCGACGACAACGGTCAGGGCGCCCCCCGTGAAATCATCCCCCAGGTGGGCGATCAATTCACCGTGGAAGAAAAATGGCTGGAGTTTGACAACAACCCCGACGGCGAGATCGCTTACTACAACGGCGATACACTCACTTTCGGCGGCAGCCCTATGGAACTGGTCATTGACGGAACTTATACAGGTTCTTACGTGGTCGGCATCCTGGTGGAGGACTTCGACGGCAACACGTACGAACAGTTCACCACCATCACCGTATCGGAATAACGCACCTCATTCACCGCTCACCGACGTCCGGGCCTTGCGCTCGGACGCCGCGGGTTAACTTGCTCCCCTTTGCCCCTTGCCAGTTCCCTGCTCCCATTTTAGAATGAACCTATGGACGAAGACGTCACTCCCATCCGCCAGCAGTACCTGGACATCAAACGCCAATACCCCAACGCTATCCTTTTCTTTCGCCTGGGTGATTTTTACGAGACCTTCGACGAAGACGCCGAGATCGCCTCGCGCGAATTAGAAATTGTGCTCACCTCGCGCAATGTCGCCAAGGGCGTGCGCATCCCCATGGCGGGCATCCCCTATCACGCCGTCGAAAATTACCTGGCCCGCCTCATCGAAAAAGGCTACCATGTGGCCATCTGCGAACAGGTGGGCGAGCAGCCCGCCCGCGGCCTCTTCCCCCGTGAAGTGGTGCGCGTGGTCACCCCCGGCACGGTGGTCGAGCCTGGGCTGCTGCCTGGAGATCGCAACAACTTCCTGGTCAGCCTGGTGCTGCAAGAAGATCAGGCCGGGCTGGCGGTGGTGGACATCTCCACCGGCGAATTCACCGCCACCGAGCTGTCCGGCCCGGAAATGCCCAGCGCTCTGCGCGGTGAACTCATCCGCCTCAACCCAGCCGAAGTGCTGCTGCCTGATAATTTGGAAAATAGTCTGGATCTGCCCGGCCACCCCACCCGCTGGCCCGCCTGGCGCTTTGAACCCGGCCGCTGCACCGAAACCCTGCTGCGCCATTTCGCCGTGAGCACCCTGGACGGTTTCGGCCTGCGCGGCAAGGGCATGGCGGTGCGCGCCTGTGGGGCCTTGCTTCAGTATCTTCAGGATACCCAACCCGCCGCCCTCACTTTGCTGGTCTCGCTCAGCACCTATTCCCTCTCCGAATTCATGACCCTGGATGCGGCCACCCGCCGCAACCTGGAACTGACCGAAACCATCCGCAGCGGCACGGTCAGCGGTTCTTTGCTCTCCATCCTCGACCGCACCATCAGCCCCATGGGCCGCCGTCTGATGCGCCAGTGGGTCAGCAAACCCCTCCTCGATCTGCCCGCCATTCAGTCCCGTCAGGACGGCGTTCAGGCCCTGGTGGAGAACGGCATGCTGCGTGCCGAACTGCGCGCGCGGCTGAAACCCCTCGCTGACCTGGCACGTCTCACCAACCGTGTTCTGGCCGGGCATGCCAACCCGCGTGACCTGGTGGCCATCCGCACCACCCTCAATGCCGTCCCCACCGTGCTGGCGGTCTTCCCCTCCGAAATTACCCCTTTACAGGCCATCCTCTGTGAGATTGACCCCTGCGCCGCACAGTTGGAGCTGCTGGAACAGGCCCTCGCCGATGACCCGCCTGCTACGCTGCAAAATTCCGGCATCATTCGCCCCGGCTTTTCAGCAGATTTAGACCACATCATCGAATCCTCGCGCCACGCCCGCGAGTGGATTGCCAACCTGGAAAATGTGGAGCGCCAGCGCACTGGCATTAAGACCCTCAAGGTCGGTTATAACAAAGTTTTCGGCTATTTCATCGAAGTCAGCCGCGCCAATGCCGACAGCGTCCCCAGCGATTACATCCGCAAGCAAACTCTGGTCAACGCCGAGCGCTATATTACCCCGGAGATGAAAGAGTACGAAACCCTGGTGCTCAACGCCGAGGAGCGCATCCATGAATTGGAAGTGCGCCTCTTCCGACAGGTTTGCACCCAGTTAGCCGCCGCCAGCCCGCGCCTGCTGGCCGCAGCCCGCGGACTGGCCCATCTGGACGTCCTCGCCGCCTTGGCCGAAACCGCTGCCCTCAACGGTTATGTGCGCCCTCAGCTGACCCCCGACCCCATCCTCGACATCCGCGACTGCCGCCACCCTGTGGTGGAACATTCCCTCAGCGGCGTGCGCTTCGTGCCCAACGACGCCGTCTTTGAACCCGGTGAGATCGTCCGCCTGATCACCGGCCCCAACATGTCGGGCAAATCCACCTTCCTGCGCCAGGTGGCCCTGGTGGTGCTCATGGCCCAGATGGGCTCCTTTGTGCCCGCTTCCTCAGCCCTCATCGGTCTGGTGGACCGCATTTTCACCCGCATCGGCGCTCAGGATGAAATCCACGCCGGCCAATCCACCTTCATGGTGGAGATGATCGAGACCGCCAACATCCTCAACCACGCCACCCCGCGCAGTCTGCTCATTTTGGACGAGGTTGGGCGCGGCACCAGCACCTACGACGGCGTGTCCATCGCCTGGGCAGTGGTGGAATATATCCATAACCACCCCGAGCTGCGCGCCCGCACCCTCTTTGCCACCCATTACCACGAGCTGACCCAGCTCTCCGATCTCCTCCCCGGCGTACGCAATTACAATGTGGCCGTCAGCGAATCCGGCGGCCAGGTCATCTTCCTGCACAAGATCATCCCCGGCGGCGCAGACCGCTCCTACGGCATTCACGTGGCCCAGTTGGCAGGGCTGCCCCGTCCGGTCATCCTGCGCGCCGATGAAATTCTGCGCCAGTTGGAGGCTTCCTCCGGCAAGGCAGTCAAAATCAATCCCAACCTGCCGCAGCAGATGGCACTTTTCCCCGAAACCAACCCGCTCCTCAATGATCTGCGCGAAATTGACCTCAACACCCTCTCCCCCATTGAGGCTCTCAACCGCCTGTACGAGTGGCAGAAGAAATACATCAAACCGGCTTAAAGCCGCCCTGTCGGAATCAAAAAGGCGCAGGCTCCCCCAAGGGCCTGCGCCTGCGTTTTCCCTATTCGCTTTCGCTCATCAGACGTTTGCGGTTGGCGGTAATTTCTTCCTCCGGCAGCGCCGCCGGGTATTTCATATCCAGTTTTTCCAGGCAGTCCACCAGAATGGTCATCACCGCCAGGTTGCGCATCCAGTTGCGGTTGGCCGGGATCACATACCAGGGCGCATAAGAGGTGCTGGTGCGCTCCAGCATTTCCTCAAAGGCCTCCATATACTTTGGCCATAGTTTGCGCTCATCCAGATCGCCCGGGCTGAATTTCCAGCGCTTTTCCGGCATATCCAGGCGTTCCAGCAGGCGTTCTTTTTGCTCGTCGCGGTCAATATGTAAATAGAATTTGAGGATGGTCGTGCCCTCATCCGCCAGCATGCGCTCAAACTGGTTGATGTGCTCATACCGCCGCTGCCAGCGTTCCTCTGGGGCTAGATCATGTACCCGCACCACCAGCACATCTTCATAATGCGAACGGTTAAACACGCTGATCTCGCCCTTACCGGGGGTGTGGGGATGCACGCGCCACAGGTAGTCGTGCGCCAGTTCCAGCGGGGTGGGCGCCTTAAAGCTGGCCACCTTCACCCCTTGCGGATTCACCCCCTCAAATACCGCCCGGATGGTACCGTCTTTCCCGCCGGTGTCCATCGCCTGAAACACCACCAGCACCTGATGGCGCTGTTGTGCATACAGCACTTCCTGCAGTTCCACCAACCGGGCGCGCAGCTCCAAAAAGCGCTCTTTGGCAGAATCCTTATCGCCTTTCCAGGCGCTGGTATCGGCAGCGTCCACCCGATCCAGGTTCACTTTTTCTCCAGGTTTCACGCGGTAGCGTTCCATTCGTTTGCCTCCCGATGAGTCATGCAGGTTCGAATTCGGTCACTTGTTCAGGTACTATATCACAATCGCCAACCCTACGCCGTAAAAAATCACCCCACCCCTTACACCGGCACAGCGTCATTTCCGTGGCTGGCACGGCAGGATAATTCCTTAACTAACCCAAGTTGCTACCACAGGAAGTTGATGGAGGTCGCGAGGACAAACAGAGCGACTTTAAGTTCAAAACCACGTGCGGTCACCGCATGAATTGATTTTGGCAACAGCCGCTCCAACAAACTACCAGTCGTTTCAACCATTTTGCGAATGGAGGCTTGCAGATACGTGAAGAAAGGCGGAACGGGACGCAAGG
>NZ_LGCM01000022.1 GCF_001306035.1 Levilinea saccharolytica | reverse complement strand
TGCCCATAATCTGAGAAAATTGGCCGCCTGAAAGGGCGGCTTTTTTTGTTTCTCAAGCCAAAATGACTTTTTTGCCCCCTTTTTAACCATATTGGGGCTGCCTGGATCTTCTTTCCAGACAGCCCCGGCCGCTCTTACGATTTGATGGATGTCCAAGGAGATCAGCGACCCGAAACGATTACATTTTTATTCTACAAATAAATCAGGCATGATCCAAGGTGGTCATGTTAATTCGTATGTTCAGCGATTTGGACAGGTCGGAACTGACAACCATACGCGGCAGGTTTACCCAGCATCGTCCAGGATAATCTCTCAACCGTTTTCCACCAGATATCCGGGATCTCATACCAGGCTGCGCCGGCAACATCCCGCGCAATATCCGGGTCCGGAGCGGTTCCCTTGGCCAATGTACTATCTGGATTGACCGCAACTGTTGTGTACACTACTGAATAGATTGGCCCAAGTGCAGCCAGTGACAGCATCATTCCCCATCCGCATTGAGACGGTTTGACCGTTTTTGCAGCATCGATCCGATCTGCCATGAATTCGAAATAAGTCATACCCTGTGGTGCCTGGGGAACGCTCATCGGCTGATTGCCCCGATAAGCGATAAACAGGATGGTTGCGATCACCAACAGAAGCAAAGCGTTTTTGAAAATCTTGAAGACCAAATGAAATCCTTTCAGCAGAAACATATCTTCCTCCAGAAAAATGATTATCCAAATACCAGACCCTGAATGGTCAGATCAAGATCATCCGTGATTGGGGCGGATCCGGCTTTAAGTGAAACACCCCCCGCTCGTAAAGCTGCTTTCAAGGCTGCAGCTCGCCTCCGTTCGGGAATATCGGAAAAGAAGAAGAGCAGATCATCATCCTCCCCTTCTCGCAGGCTCAGTGTGAAGCGAATCTGATAAACCTTGCAATCCAGCTTTGGGCGACCACGCTTTGAACCCATGCTTAGTTTTTTCGATTGTGGTTCTGAAATAATGATATTTTCCATAAACCCCTCGCAATCGATTGAACCGGATCATCCGCCAGAATGCCTTTACCGTTGAAGAAATAAGGCAATGAGTTTTTGAGCAGAATTGCTCCACCGCCTACCAGGATCACAGCCGTGAAACGCCGCCAGGCTTTGCCCCACCGCTTTTCAATCTCTCCAGTGACCTCACGCTCCCAGATTGGTAGTGCCTGCGAAATGTCGAGTTTATTGGCGCGCAGGAGCGTGTCCAATTCACCCAGGGAGTAAAGCTGCTGACCGTTGACCAGCTCCAGCAGACGACGCACACCGGTGGTTGAAGCACCTGTAAAGCGTTGAACCGGAACTTTTTCGCGCACGACCAGTAACTCAGTGGTATTCATGCCAATCGAGACAATCCCAACTTCCTGGGTATAGGCGCCACGACGTTCGGGAACGATCTTGCCTTTGTCATCCAGAACGTAATCGAACAAAGCCCCTGCCGGCTGAGAAGTAACCCGAACCTCGGTCACATTCAGGTGATATTCCTGGTCATTGGCTTTCCAGGTGTGTTCTGCTTTCATCCAACGCTGAATGCTTTCCACCGTGGTTCGTGCTTCCTCTCCGGAGAGGGTATCCAATGGTAAACCACAGGTGATGCTGACAGGCTGAGAAATATCCCCCGATCGCAGGATCAAGCGGGTGAATGCCCCATAGAAAAGCGCAAGCATTTCCGGTGAACCGGCAAAACGATCCATGCTCAGGTTTTCTACTGGCCGTCCGCTGTCGTGTGCGCCATTATCGACAAAGAACGTACTTCCCGATGGCAAAGCGATCCGCAGTGGCAGGCGGGAACTGCCCAACCCCAGCATGCGCCCTACCAGCGGGCCATTATTAACCGCGACCTGAGAGATCAATTGAATGTTCTGCTGATTCCCGTGCAGCTTGAGCGCTCCCATTCCCAGGTCAAGTCCAAAACTAATTGTTTCTGTCATGCAATCTCCTTTATTCTACATGGTACAAGTTAACTTGGAGTAATCTGAGGTAAAAAAATCAACCTCATCGGCTGAATTTATTGTAGCACATTACTCCATGTTAATCAATAACTTGTAGTATTTATTTGGGAGATTATTTTTTATATGGCCGCCCTGAATCATCAAAAGCCCATTTGCCCTGACCACTGTTTTGGCGATAGACATTGGCACAGTAAGCCACGTCTGCTTCATCCAGCAGTGTCTTTCGACCCTCTTTGCCCAATTGGTGGATCAGCCCTCTCTGCATCCAGCGCGTGAGCGTGGATGTGTTGAGCTTGTATTTCCGACCGGCTTCATTGATGCTGATTGGAATGCCTTTCAAGCTGGCGTTGAGCTGATACTCAGGTAAGGCTTCCTTGGGCAGCAGATTATTCACGCTGATTTGACTGATGCCAATACTTCCATCGGTCATCACGGCTGCCTGAAGTTTTCCCTCATCTGCCAACTGATAAATAGAGTACAAATCCAACCCAAGCTGTTTGGCGGCCTGTTCGGGGGTGATGTAATATTCCAATCGGGATTGATCGAGTTTCACGGACTACTCACAAAATTCGATTTACTACAAGTTAATCATACAGTGAAAGTGAAGGATCGTCCAGCATTGAAAGTGATCCTCCAAATTTTCTTTACTTGTTATCAAAATAAGCGTATAATGATAACAATAATTTCCTTATTATCACTTGTGAGAAGATAGCATGAACCCTGAAGATTTCCAGGAAAACATAAGCGGACATTTAATCTCCATCCCCGAGGGGGGATTTGCCTATGTGCCTAATCCACTTCCACCGATGAATCTAACCTGGGATTCCGGGTTGATCGTGGTGCTCTCGCTTGCTGACCGTGCTTTAGGGGAATTGGCTGGTATAGGCAGATCATTACCCAATCCACATTTGTTGGTGCGTCCTTTCCTCAGACGTGAGGCCGTCCTGTCTTCCCGGATTGAAGGAACGCAGGCATCGCTTGCGGATGTGCTGGCATATGAAGCAGTCCAATTGCCGCTTTTTGACGCCCCGGATGATGTGAGAGAAGTACATAATTATGTACGCGCTTTGGAATATGGCCTCGAGCGGATGAGCAGCTTACCCGTAAGTTTACGTCTGATCCGAGAATTGCACGGTATCCTTCTGGAAGGGGTGCGTGGGGAACAGTTCCGAGCGGGTGAATTCAGACAAGGCCAGAATTTTATTGGTCCTCCAGGGAGCAGCCTTGCCACGGCCACTTATGTTCCGCCCCCACCCAAAGAAATGATGGAGGCATTGCAGCAATTGGAGTTGTATATCAATGAAGCATCCAATCTTCCTCCACTGATCCGTTTGGGCTTAATCCACTACCAATTTGAAGCCATCCATCCTTTTCCGGATGGTAATGGACGATTAGGCCGGCTGTTGGTTTCTATACTGTTGTGCGCCTGGAATTTGCTGCCTCAGCCTTTATTGTATTTGAGCGCCTTTTTCGAAACCAACCGGCCTGATTATTATGCCAATCTGCGTGGCGTTTCTGAAAAAGGGAATTGGAATTCTTGGTTGAGCTTTTTCTTAAATGGTGTTTCCTCTCAAGCAATCGATGCGGCAGCGCGTGTTAAACGGATCAACGATCTGAGAGAGAATTATCGCCAGCGCTTCCAGCAAGGGCGCTCTGCAGCTCGTTTACTCCAGGTTGTGGATCTGCTTTTTGCCCGGCCGCTCATTTCTGTACGCACGGTTGAAGAGGAACTTGCTCTGCCTTATCCAACTGCTGAACGGTATATTGATGAATTGGTAAAACAGGGGATCCTTGAAAGCTCTGGCAAAGCCCGTAACAGGGTATTTGTTGCCAGAGATATACTTAATGCTGTTGAAGAAACAAAAATCGTGGGACGTTAAGGCAATCATGATCGAATTATCAAAACTCGAAAGCCACCTTTGGGAAGCTGCCAACATCTTGCGTGGTCCGGTAGACGCAGCAGATTTTAAGACCTATATTTTCCCTTTACTATTTTTCAAGCGTATCTCGGACGCCTATGATGAGGAAACAGAAGCGGCGCTTGCTGAATCTGGAGGGGATATTGATTTTGCTCAGTTGCCTGAATTTCATCGCTTCATCATCCCCAGAGGCTGCCATTGGGAAGATGTACGGAATCGGACATCCGATATTGGCCAAGCCCTGCATTATTCTTTAACAGAAATTGAAAAATGCAACCCTGATACTTTATATGGGATTTTCGGCGATGCCCAATGGACAAACAAGGATCGCCTCTCTGACTCATTGTTGCGTGATCTCATTGACCATTTCTCACGATTAAGATTGCGAAATTCAGATGTTGACGCGGATATCATGGGACAGGCTTATGAGTATCTGATCAAGAAATTCGCGGACGCCACAAACAAGAAAGCCGGCGAATTTTATACGCCTCGCAGCGTAGTGCGGTTGATGGTGGATATTTTAGATCCCCAGCCAGATGAAACAATCTACGATCCCGCCTGCGGAACAGGCGGCATGTTGCTCGGTGCAATACAACATGTGCGTGAGAAAAATGGGGATATTAAGCGGTTATTTGGCCGTTTATTCGGTCAGGAGAAAAACCTGACCACTTCATCCATTGCCCGAATGAATCTGTTCCTCCACGGTATCGATGATTTCCACATTCTCCGAGATGACACACTGCGCCGTCCCCGTTTTATCGAAGATGATCGGCTGAAAACATTCGACTGTGTCATTGCAAATCCGCCTTTTTCGCTGGAAAAATGGGGGGAAGAGATATGGAAGTCTGATCCCTACGGGCGTTGTTTTGCGGGTTTGCCCCCTTCTAGCAGTGGTGATTACGCCTGGGTTCAGCATATGTTGAAATCACTCAAACCACGGTCAGGTCGCATGGCTGTAGTTTTACCGCATGGCACGTTATTTCGAATGGGTGCAGAAGGGAAAATTCGTCAGAAGATATTGGAAATGGATTTATTGGAAGCGGTGATTGGCCTGGCACCCAATTTGTTTTATGGAGCCACCCTCGCGGCTGCCATCCTGGTGTTTCGGAATCGGAAAGCTCCCGAACGTCAAAATAAAGTTCTGATGATCGATGCATCTGCGCTTTATCGTAAAGGGCGAAACCAGAATACCCTCGAAGAGGAACATGTTGAACAAATCCTGACTTGCTACAAGGCATTCGACAGCCTCCCGGGTTTTTCGCAGATCGTTTCCCTGGATGAAATTGCTCGGAACGATTACAACCTCAATATTCCTCGCTATGTCGAATCAAAACAGGACGAAGATATTGTAAGTGTTGATGATGCGCTGAAGGAACTCAAAACCGCATTACAGGAAGCCTATCGGGCGGAAGATCACCTGTTGGAGTTACTCAAAGATGCTGGATTGGCTTCTTCAGAGTACCGATCTTCTGAACCAATCACCAATAAAGAATAAGGTCATAACATTCATGCAGCTCAACGCTTTCAACAATCTTCCATCACCTATCTCTCTGGCTGACCTTGAATCCCATCTTTGGGGCGCAGCTACCTTATTGCGTGGCTTAATCGATGCTGGCGATTATAAGCAGTACATCTTTCCACTTCTATTCTACAAGCGGCTTTGCGACGTGTTTGATGAGGAATACCAGCAGGCATTGGCGGAATCGAAAGGGGATCAAGAGTATGCCAGCCTGATCGAACACCGCTTCAAAATTCCAGAAGGCGCGCATTGGAATGATGTGCGTTCTCAAACAACCGACCTGGGCAAAGCCTTGCAAAACGCGATGCGGGCAATTGAACAGGCCAACCCGGATACCCTCGCGGGTATCTTTGGGGATGCTCCCTGGACGAACAAAAGCCGGCTTTCGGATCGTATCCTACGGGATTTGATTGAGCATTTCTCCAAACACACCCTCTCCATTGCCAATGTACCCGAAGATGAGCTGGGCATTGGGTATGAATATCTGATCAAGAAATTCGCGGATGACAGCGGCCATACCGCGGCTGAGTTCTACACCAACCGTACCGTGGTGCGCCTGATGACCGAGCTCCTTGAACCGCAAGAGGGCGAATCCATTTACGACCCCACCTGCGGTTCCGGTGGCATGCTGCTTTCCTGTGCCGTTCGTTTGAAGGATCAGGGCAAGGAATATCGTACGTTGAAATTATTTGGGCAGGAACGCAATCTAATCACTTCATCCATTGCCCGGATGAATTTATTCCTGCATGGTTTTGAGGATTTTCGCATTGAGCGCGGTGATACCCTGGCTGATCCAAAGCTGATCCAGGGCGACCGTCTGCGCCAGTTTGATATTGTACTGGCCAACCCACCTTACTCCATCAAACAATGGAACCGCAAGGGCTGGGAAAGCGACCCCTTCGGGCGGAATTTTCTGGGTGTTCCTCCGCAGGGACGCGCCGATTATGCATTCTTCCAACACATCCTTAAGAGCCTCAAGCCGGTCAGCGGACGCTGCGCCATTCTCTTCCCGCATGGCGTGCTGTTCCGTGATGAAGAAAGAGAGATGCGCCGCAAGTTGATTGAACAGGATTGGGTTGAATGCGTCATTGGCCTGGGACCCAACCTGTTTTACAACTCTCCCATGGAAGCCTGCGTAATGATCTGCCGCACTCATAAACCGTCTGACCGTAAGGGAAAGATTCTATTAATCAATGCCGTCGACGAAGTGACTCGTGAACGCGCGCAGAGCTTTCTGGAGGATGATCACATTCAACGGATCACCGCTGCTTACCGCGTATTTGAAGATGAAGAGGGTTTCACCCGGGTGATCACGAAAGAGGAAGCGCTTGATCAAAACGGGAATCTCAACATTGCGCTCTACGTTCGCAAGAAAAATGGGAACGGAAACGGCTTTTCACAGAAGAATGACCTGGCAGAGGCGATCCACGCCTGGCAGCAGAGCTCGCACGCGCTGCGCGAGGCAATGAACGCATTGCTGGAGACGTTGTCGCCGGAAAACAGCGAGGGCAAATAGCCATGACAAAACAAAACACCTCGGAATGGCCCAAAGTGGCATTCGGTGATGTCGTTCGCAACGTGGATGAATCCGTTAGCGACCCACAGAACAGCGGATTGGAACGCTATGTTGGCCTTGAACATATCGATCCCGAATCGCTCCACATTCAGCGTTGGGGACTAATCTCGGAAGGTACCAGTTTTACCCGCCGTTTTCGCCGAGGGCAGGTTTTGTTTGGAAAGCGCCGCGCCTATCAGCGAAAAGTGGCCGTGGCTGAGTTCGATGGGTTGTGTTCCAGCGATATTCTCGTATTTGAACCCAAAGATGACCGACTGTTACCGTTATTATTGCCTTTTATTTGTCAATCGGATGGGTTCTTTGAACATGCCCTGGATACTTCTGCCGGCTCGCTCTCACCACGTACCAAGTTCAAGGAATTGGCTCGTTATGAATTCCCCCTGCCACCACTGGACGAACAGCGCCGCATCGCAGAGATCCTCTGGGCTGCGGATGAGGTAACTGTAAACTGGTCTGAATACTTGCTAAGATCAGAATCTGCGAAATGGCGTCTTTTTGATCAATTATTCTGGAAAAAGAATAAAGCTGATAATCTAGCATTACCGGATAACTGGAAACTACTTCCATTAGGAAAGTGTGTCCATGAAAGAGGTGAAACCAGCAAACACCCACATAAAAGAGAAAGATATTTAGGGCTTGAAAATATTGAACCGGGTTCTTGGACTACTTCCACCTTTTCAGACTCATCCAATTTTTCAAGTAATTGTTCAGTCTTTTATACGGGTGATTTACTTTATGGAAAATTACGTCCTAATCTTGATAAAGCTGCAATAGCAAGTTTTGAGGGAGTTTGTACAACTGAAATCCTTGTATTATGTAATGAATCGTTTATTACGAATGATTTCTTGCTTTGCCATTTTCATTCACCAAGATTCGTAGAATTCAATTCCCATCAAGCATTTGGGACCAAAATGCCTCGGACATCTTTTGAAATATTTGGAAATTATCAAATTCCAGTTCCCCCACTTAAGGAGCAAAGAGAAATCCTCGAAACATTCCATAGTTTAATTTCAACTGAGAGTGAAGTTAAGAACCATATCAATATGTCAAGAAAATTGTCTTCCAATTTAATTAATAAATTGCTTTCAGTAAAAGAAAGTGATGGAGGTTGTATTGTTTAACGAATCCAACTCAGTCGAACTCTTCATCCGCGATCTGCTGTGCGGTAAAACCGGCAAGCAAATTGGCGAACAGCCCGGGCTATACGCCGGCACGCTAACGCAGCTTGCCAGAGGGCAGGGTTGGGTTTACAAACCCGCAGATAAACTTCACCGTTCCACCCAAGATGTGCTGCTGGAAGATGAACTGCGCGCGGCGTTGATCCGGTTGAATCCGGAGATCGCCGAGCAACCCGACCGCGCCGACGAGGTGCTCTACCGTCTGCGTGCCGTGCTGTTGTCGGTAAAAAGCGATGGCCTGGTGCGCGCCAATGAGGAGTTCACCATCTGGCTGCGCGGCGAGCGTTCGATGCCGTTTGGACCCAATCATGAGCACACCTCGGTTCGGTTGATCGATTTTGAGAATATCGGCAATAATCAATGCGTCCTCACCAATCAGGTCATCTTCCAGGCCGGCTCACAAACCCGCCGCTTTGACCTGGTCTTGTTTGTGAATGGCATTCCGCTGGTGATCGGCGAAGCCAAAACCCCCACCCGACCGGCCATCTCCTGGGTGGACGGCGCGGTGCAGGTGCAGGATGATTATGAAGTCAACGTGCCGGCGTTCTTTGCGCCGAATGTGTTTTCATTTGCCACCGAAGGGAAAACCTATCGCTATGGCGCCATCCGGCAGCCACTGGAAAGCTGGGCACCCTGGCGTGAAGAAGATAACAACGAATATTCCGGTTTGAATGAGCTGCAAACCGCTGCGCTGGGCATGCTGCGTCCGGCGATCATTTTGGATATTCTCAAAAACTTCACCCTGTTTGCCACAGATAAAAAACATCGCAAGACCAAGATCATTTGCCGCTTCCAACAATATCATGCCGCCAACCAGATCGTCGACCGGGTGGTGCAGGGCCGGGTGAAGAAAGGCCTGATCTGGCATTTTCAGGGGTCGGGCAAATCGCTGCTGATGGTCTTTGCCGCCCAGAAGCTGCGCATGCATCCGGCGTTGAAAAATCCTACGGTGCTGATCGTGGTGGATCGCATTGACCTGGATACGCAGATTACGGCTACGTTTAACACAGCGGATGTTCCCAATCTGATCTCAACCGACAGCCGTGAAGAACTGCGCACCCTGCTGGCTCAGGATGTGCGCAAGGTGATTATCACCACCATCCACAAGTTTGGCGAAGCGGACGGGGTTCTGAATTCCCGCGACAACATTATTGCCCTGGTGGATGAAGCTCACCGCACCCAGGAAGGCGACCTGGGCAGGAAAATGCGCGAAGCGCTGCCCAATGCGTTTCTGTTCGGCATGACCGGCACACCCATCAACCAGCGCGACCGCAACACGTTCTTTGCGTTTGGCGCCGAAGAGGATGAAAAAGGCTATCTGAGCCGCTATTCTTTTGAGGAATCCATCCGCGACCAGGCCACCCTGCCCTTGCGCTTTGAATCCCGCTTGGTCGAACTGCGCGTGGACAAACAATCCATCGATGAAGCCTATGCCAATCTGACCGGTCATTTATCCGAAGCCGATCAGGCGAACCTGGCGCGCCAGGCTGCCCGCATGGCGGTATTGGTCAAAGCGCCGGAACGCGTGCAGCGAATTGTTTCGGATATCGTGGATCATTATCAGGAAAAGGTAGAACCCAACGGGTTTAAGGCGATGGTGGTTACCTTTGATCGCCAGGCCTGTGTTCTGTATAAAAAAGCCATGGATGAAATCCTGCGCCCGGAAGCCAGTGAAATCGTGATGAGCGTGTTTCACAATGAGACGGAATACAAAGCCTACGACCGCAGTAAAGAAGAAGAGGAAAGATTGCTGGACCGTTTCCGCGATCCGGCAGATCCGCTAAGGTTCCTCATTGTGACTTCACGCCTTTTGACCGGGTTTGATGCCCCTATTCTGCAGGTGATGTATCTGGACAAACCGATGAAGGAGCATAACCTGTTGCAGGGTATCTGCCGCGTAAATCGTCCCTACCCCGGCAAGGATTATGGCTTGATCGTGGATTACATTGGCGTCTTCGACGATGTGGCTCGAACGTTGGCCTTTGACGAAGCCAACATGCAGCAGGTGATTACCAACCTGAAGGCGCTGCATGCGCAGCTTCCTGAAGCGATGCAAACCTGCCTGGCATATTTTCCGAATGTGGATCGCACACTCGGTGGTTGGGAAGGGTTGGTGGCAGCCCAGGCATGCCTGCCGGATAATGAAACGCGGGACAAATTCGCCGGCGACTTCTCATTACTTTCACAACTCTGGGAGGCGATATCGCCGGACCCGGTGCTTTCGGATTATGAAGATGATTATCGCTGGTTAGGCCAGGTGTATGAATCCGTCAAACCGCCCAGTGGCAGCGGCAAACTGCTCTGGCATGCACTAGGAGCCAAGACCCTCGACCTGATCCATGAGAACGTTCATGTCGAACGCGTTCGGGATGACCTGGATACACTGGTCATGGACGCCGATTTCCTGGATGAACTGCTCGGAGAACGCGATCCAGAGAAGATCCGCGAGGTGGAAATCAAGGTCATCGCACGCATCCGAAAGCATGGCAATAATCCAAAATTCATCGCGCTCGGAAAGCAGCTTGAAGATCTGAAGAACCGCATGGAGCAAGGGTTGGTTAACAGCCTGGATTACCTGAAACAACTGCTTGAAATCGCCCGTAAAGTATTGCAGGCAGAAAAGGATGTGGACCCTGAAGAAGAACGCCAATCCGCCAAGGCCGCATTAACCGAGCTATTCAACGAGACCAAGACTACCCAAACTCCGGTAATTGTCGAACGCATCGTAGCTGATATTGACGAGATCGTCCGCAATGTCCGCTTCCCTGGTTGGCAGCAAACCATCGCCGGGGAGCGTGAGGTCAAACAGGCGTTACGTAGAGTCCTGCTGAAATATCAGCTGCACAAAGAGCAGGAGTTGTTCGATAAAGCGTACGGGTATATCAAGGAATATTACTGATGAAACAAGATATGCATACGCAGTAATCGCTGATACAACAAATCTATTTTGACATCCTGTTTATTCTTCTTACTAGGTTTGTCTTTTCAGAACGATGGGGTTGATTTACTGGAGCATAACAATTTTGAGGAGTAAATTATGACAATCTCTCCAACAGATTTAAAAGCTCTCTTACAAAAATCCGGAAATAGATGCGCTTTTCCAGGTTGTCCATCTATGCTGACAGTGCAAGAAAGTGATGACAGCACCGTTATACTGAGCAATGTAGCTCATATTGTTGCACAACGAGAGGATGGCCCCAGAGGAAAGTTCGCATTACCTTTGAACCGCAGAGATGAAGAAGGCAACTTGATGCTGCTTTGTCCTGAACATCATAAAATTATTGATAATAAACCACAATTGTATACCGTCGAGCGATTACGGGGAATGAAAGAGGATCACGAAAAACTTGTTCAGACTGCATTAGGTAATGCCATTGATAAGACAACAAAAAGAGATCAGTTTTTTGATAAGTATGCTATAGAAAGCGTTTATTCGTCTCTTCTTGAAGTAATAAAGACCCCTGTATATATCTACCAATCTACACCCACAAAAGATGCTATCGCGAACTACGCGATTGAGCAGTTGCCATTGTTTACTCAACCAGACATTCATCTTCCGTATATCCTCAAGGAGGATAGACTATACACATTTCAGGATCCTAGGAATGCCGATAGCCCCTTCCATACGGTCGTAGAATTAAATTCCGTTAGGCAGATAGCATCACGTAAGTGGTGGGATGATCCCGTCAAGTCTCGTTGGTTTGTTGAACTACTTAATATCACCCTCCAAATTTTTACTTCTCAAAAGGGCTTAGTGTATGATCCTGATCATTACAGATATTACTTTGTGCCTGATCAACCTGGCCAGCCTAAAGATATAGAATATAAGCCTCTAAATCAAAATGTTGCAAAGAAACATGTGGTTTGGCAGCCAATCACAAAAAAGACCGGACTGCCAAAATCCTATTGGCTGCACCGCTCAATTAGCCTTCGCTCCTATTATGTGTCATCTGGTCGGTGGTGCCTTGCACTCAGGCCGGAATTTCGAGTGACAAAAGATGGCAACTTGCCTTTAGATTCTGAAAAAATTGGCGCTAAAGTTACGCGGAAGAAAAGTAAGATGTTCAATTACGATCTATTGGGTGAAATAAATTTCTGGAGGAGTTTTCTTGGTAACAACGAACCAAGAATCGTTATAGATCTTGGCTCTTCTTCCCTTGTTATATCTACGACTCTTCTTTCTGGTGATATCAATTGGCCGGGTATTCCAGAAAAATACGCGAGAACATTTACTAATGTTGAATATGCAGAGGATTTATTTACGTGGGCAAAACTGCAGAATGTTCTTGAAAATGAGGAATTGTTCGACGATCTTGACGAGGGGGCAGAAGATGATATTGATGAATAACCAATCAATGGAACCGATAATCAAGTGTCAATACTTTGAAGAACCTTTACTACAATTTGCAGATGGTAGAGAACATATTGATCCCAAAATTGGGATTTCTAGATATGGTCCAAAATCTTTTAGCCCAAAACGCAAGCACCCCGATACGGTACGCATAGGGTTTATTGGAAGCGCTGACACAATCGATTCTGCGAAGAGCTGGCTGAAAAAAACTTCTGAAGGTGTTTTATGTGACGAAGATCACGTAGAATTTCCAGGTTACATGGAAGACCGCGGGTTTTTCTCAAGATTAATTTTTGATCAAGATTGGAATGGTCAACTTACGCAAAAGGAAATAGATAAAATCTTGGAGAAGAAACCTAAAGAGAGATTTGAGTTTCTGTTAGAAATATTAGAAGAAAAACTCGATTTATTGTCAAAAAAAGACCAGCCACCACAATACATTATTGTGGCATTGCCTGACAACATATACGGAAAATGCAAGGGTGTTGATTACCGAGATCAAGAAAAAGGATTAGTGCACAGGGATCTTCGCAGGGCATTCAAAGCACTAGCGATGAAGTATCAGATACCCACACAATTCCTTCGGCAAAAGACTATTGACGGTAGGGAAAAAGATGATCCATCCAAAGTAGCGTGGAATTTTTTTACTGGTCTCTATTTTAAAGCTGGTGGAATTCCTTGGGGGCCAATTGGATTGACACCTGGGACCTGTTATGTGGGAATTGCGTTCTATCGTCCCCTTGGATCAAAATTTAATTCCATGCAAACGAGTCTTGTTCAGGCATTTGACGAACATGGTGATGGTCTTATTCTTAGAGGACCTGAATTCCAGTGGAACTCATATCGAATGAATTCTAGATCTCCTCATTTAAACGACAGGGACGCAAATAATTTAATCAATATTGTTTTGGACCGGTATGAGAAAGAAATGGGACAGACTCCTCAACGAGTAGTTATTCATAAATCATCTACGTTTTGGCCGGGAGAAAAAGATGGATTCAAGCAAGCTCTAGGCCAACGAGTAAAAAAATTTGATTTGATGTCATTTGATACCCGACAGAGTCATATTCGCTTACTTACAACAAGTAGCTACCCACCCTTACGTGGCACTCGATTCATGGTAGGCGACATGGATTTCCTTTATACAACAGGATTTATATCAGAGTTAGGACAATCTCATGTTCTACATGTACCTTCGCCTATTCTAATCACTGACCATGTTGGGCAAGACACGCCGAGAGAAACACTTCTAAAGGAAGTGCTCATAATGACCAAAATGAACTGGAATTCTTCACGGCTGGGTGGAAAAGCACCGATTACTCTGCGATTCTCAGATATCGTCGGAGAGATTATGAGAGAAATTCCTTCTGACCGTGAACCAATGCCACAATTTAAATTCTATATGTAGTCGGGGTCAATTTCGAGCTGTTTCCAGCAGTTTGAATGGCAGATTGGTCTTAATCAAGGGAAACCACGATCGGTTGAGCCGGTCATTTTATGAAGCCCATGGCGTGACCCTGATTATAAATTTATAACAAGTTGAAGTAGTAAGTCAAATCAAGCTGATTTTTTCACACCATCCGATTGTTCCTTTGGAAGATGGATGGATCAACCTACATGGTCATATTCATAATGTTCCACCACCTCCTGAGGGTTCCAACTTGGGACCCAACCATATCAATATGAGCGTTGAGGTAAGGGAGTATCGTCCCTGGCGGTTGGGTGATATTCTCAAAACCAGCAGGGACCATCCAACAGAGAACGATGTGCCACTCCGTTGACCCGTTCCCCCTTAAGACTCTAGGGGATCGAAGTGGCAAGAACGAAGTGCCACACCGTTCCCCGCTGTATTGGAGATACTAGCCACCTGACAGTTTGAAAAATCAACAGTAAGAACATAGCAAAATCCGAAATGGAAGCGAGTTGAGAAGTTGACGATCAATATAACGCAATCCAATTTGAAAGATACTCAGATCACGACGAT
>NZ_LGCM01000051.1 GCF_001306035.1 Levilinea saccharolytica | reverse complement strand
GTTCTGATGGAGATCGATGAAGAGTGGCAGACAGGCAAAGTCTATCTTTCGATGTTCAATTCTTAAGGTTCTTTAAAAATCCAATTGGGTCACCTGACCAATCCTACAGAAAAACCCTTGCACAATCAAAGAAAATTCTGGTATCACTGATTGGGCTGTTATTTGTGCTCTCTGCCTGTTCTCCTGCGGCCCCCACCGCAGAAGTCAAGATGGAGATCCCCACTGAGGAATCGATGGAGAAGCCCGCCGACGCAATGATGGAATCCCCAACTGCTGAAGTGATGAAGCCTCAGGAAGAGGATCTGTCGGCAACTTCCTCAGAAGACATGAGCAGTGAAGAGATGATGGTTCCTGACTTTTTCAAAGTTTCGCTCACGGACGTGAATACCGGCGAGGCATTCAAGATTTCAGACTTCGCAGGAAAAGTGGTTCTGGTTGAGAACCTGGCCATGTGGTGCCCCAACTGCAAGAAACAGCAGGAACAAGTAAAATTGCTAAATGAAGCCCTGGGCATGGATTCAGACTTGATCACGATCGGTTTTGCTGTGGACCCCAACGAGAATGCCGCAGACTTAAAGAAATACATCAACAGCAATGGTTTTGATTGGATTTATGCGGTGCCGCCTCAAGAAGTACTCGATGAGATCAGCCGTTTATATGGCGCCAACTTCTTGAATCCACCATCAACCCCGATCTTCGTCATCGACCGCAAAGGGACTGTTCATCCGATGCCATTTGGAGTTAAAAGCGCGGATGACCTGCGGGACTTCGTCGATCCTTTTCTGACAGAAGGTATGTAATTCAATAAAATGAAGACGGCTGCAAATTGTGAATCGCAGTTTGCAGCCGTCGATATCGAAAGGTTATTATGGACACAATATTCACTTCAATTGGTTTGGGTTTACTTGCCAGTGCAAGCCCTTGCATTATTCCGCTGTACCCAGGATATCTTGCATACTTGAGCGGAACAGTGGACGGTGAAAAGCGAAAAGGCCGTTATTTTTTGGGCTTCTTTGTTTTAGCCGGCGTGTTAACCATGATGCTTGTCCTGGGGTTAATCATAGCTTTGTTGTCGGTATCTATCGGAAGTGCATTATCGATCATAATTCCACTTGCCGACCTGGTACTTTTTACTTTGGGGATCCTACTTTTATTCGATAAAAATCCCTTTAAGGCCCTGCCTCAGATAAAAATCCCCGCCTTGAAAAACCCCTTTGTTAATTCCTTCATCTATGGACTATTGTATGGCCCTATCACTCTTCCGTGTTCAGGTCCGCTGGTGGTGAGTATTTTTGCATTCTCGTTGACAACCACCGAGGCTCTCAGCCGCTTGAGCGTTTTTCTATGGTTTGGACTCGGCTTTGGATTGCCATTACTGGCATTATCCCTGATCTCAGGAGTGCTGCAGCGAAACATCACCCGCTGGCTGGCTCAACACGCCAGATGGATCAATATCGCAGGCGGCCTTCTACTGGTCGGTATCAGCATTTATGATTTTATTCTCAATTTACCGCTTCTGAGCTTGATGTTTGGCTCATAGAAGGAAATCGAAGAAAATACCATTACCATCCCCTCAATGGGGGATCCCTGACCTCCGGGTTACACCAGCACCCGGCGCGGTGTGAGTCAAGATCCTGAATCCGTGCCACATCGCCCCATTTTTTCGGGGTTTGTGCGGCGGGCTGTGTAAAAAAGGCAGCCGAACGACCTCAGGTTCGCGCTTCTCCGAGGGGATGCTGCGTGATGCCGGGCGCGCTGGGGCAGCTCATCCATTTTCGTATCGCAGCTATTGATTGTTTTCTTTGTTTTTCTTCCTTGTCAATAGGCGGGATGTATAATCAATTTCAGAATGTCAGCACCCATTTTAGCCACCAAGCTGTATCTCCCCCTACCTCGGTCTACGGTCGTCTCCCGTACGCGTTTGAACGAGCGGTTGAACGAGGGGCTTCTGGCAGGCCGCAAACTCACGCTCATCTCTGCACCCGCAGGGTTCGGCAAGACCACGCTGATCAGCGAATGGATCACCGGGTGTGGGAGGCCGGTAGCCTGGTTGTCACTGGATGAAGGGGACAACGATCCTAAACGGTTTCTAATGTACTTCATCACTGCGCTGCAGACCATTCGACCCACTATCGGGGCAGGGGTATTCGGAACCCTCCCATCCCCTCAAACACCGTCCATAGAAGCGGTTCTGTCAAACTTGATCAATGAGATCATCACCGTCCCTGATCCCTTTGTCTTCGTCCTTGATGATTACCATACCATTGATTCCAAACCGGTTGATCAAGCTCTCGCCTTTCTGATTGAGCATCTGCCGCAGCAGATGCACCTGGTCATCACCACTCGTGAAGATCCAGATTTGCCCCTGGCGAGGTTACGCGCCCGGGATCAATTAACAGAACTGCGCGCTGCTGATTTGCAGTTTACCCAGGCCGAAGCGGCTGAATTTCTCAACCGGGTAATGGGGTTGAACCTTTCGGTTGAAGGTATCGCGGCGCTGGAAACCCGCACTGAGGGCTGGATTGCCGGACTTCAGCTGGCTGCACTTTCCATGCAGGGCCGGTCAGACACCGCCAGTTTTATCCAGACTTTCACCGGCAGTAATCGCTACGTGTTAGATTATTTGGTAGAAGAAGTTCTGCGTCAACAAACTGAAGCCGTCCAGATTTTCTTACTGCGAACCTCGATCCTTGAGCGAATGTGTGGGCCGCTCTGTGAGGCAGTTTTGTGCAAACCGGCTGGCTCAGGTCAGGAGATTTTGGAATATCTCGAACGCGCCAACCTGTTCATCATCCCGCTGGATAATGAGCGGTGCTGGTATCGCTATCACCATCTCTTTGCCGATTTGCTGCGACACCGGTTGTTTCATAGTAACCCCCTTTCTTTTGTCGACAGACAACAAGAGGCCGACGAACGGATGGATGCTCAAGCATTGAACCGGCGCGCCAGTGAGTGGTACGAGGCCAATGATTCGGCGGCCGATGCGATTCATCATGCACTGGCAGCGAAAGATTTTGAGCGCGCCGCTTACCTGATTGAGCTGGCAGTCCCGGAAACACGCAGGAATAGACAGGGAGCCTCTGTCATGGAACTTGGCTGGCTAAAGGCTTTGCCCGATGAGTTAGTCCGCTTCAGGCCGGTGCTCAGCGTTGCCTATGCTTTCGCATTATTTGGCAGCGGCGAGATTGAGGGCGTGGAAGCCCGATTGCTGGACGCCGAGCGGTGGTTGCATAGGATGCCCAACACCCGTGAGGGAACCGAAACTCGGCCAGTGGGGATGATTGTCGTTGACGAAGATGAATTTCGCCGTCTGCCGGGTATGATCGCTCTTCTCCGCACCGCGCAGGCTTTAGCCAGGAACGACATGCCAGCGACTGTGAAAAACGCACGCCGGGTTCTGGAGCTCGCCCCCGAGGACGACTATCTGATGCTCGGTGGAGCCGCCTCGACTTTGGGACTGACCGCATGGGCAAGTGGCGATCTTGCCGCCGCTCACCGCATGATCAATGATGGTATGGGGAATGTCCGAAGGGCAGGATACATCTCTCCCGCTATTGGCAATGCGATTACCCTGGGGGATATCCAGATTGCAGAGGGCCGTCTTCATGAAGCCATGATCACTTATCAACGAGCGTTGCAATGGGCAACCACACCAGGCATACCCGTCCTGCGCGGAGCTGCGGACATGCACGTAGGGTTGAGCAACCTTTATTTCGAGCATAACGATTTGCAAACCGCTTTGCAGCACCTTCTCAGCAGCCGGGCTTTAGGTGAGCTAGCCGGGTTGCCGCAAAACCCATATCGCTGGTGCGCGGCAATGGCACGCATCTTGGCAGCCCAAGGTGATCTGGATGGCGCCCTCGATCAGCTCGACAAGGCAGAGCGCTTATACGATGGAAATTTTTCCCCGAACTTGCGCCCGATCGCGACAAGCAAGGTGCGGTTGTGGGTAACCCAAGGGCGGTTGAGAGAAGCCCTGGGATGGATCCGAGAGCAAGAATTGTCCGTTGATGATGATCTCAGTTACCTGCGCGAGTTTGACCACATCACCATGGCCAGGGTGCTCCTAGCCCTCTATCAAAACGACCCCACAAGCCTCTCTATTCAAGAAGCGATGAGACTGCTGGAGCGCTTGCTGAAAGCCGCGGAGGAACGCGGTGGAATGGGAAGCGTGATTGAAATTCTGATATTGCAAGCAATGGCTTATCACGCGCAAGGTGACCTCCCTGCTGCCCTAGAACCGTTGCGAAAGGCTCTGACGCTGGCTGAGCCAGAGGGTTATGTCCGTTTATTTGTGGACGAAGGCTTACCCATGATGCAACTGCTTCGCGAAGCAGCCTCGCGTGGGATTACGTCAGACTATACAGGTAAGCTGCTGACCGCATTTGAAGCGGGGGAGCGAAAGAGTCAGCCCAAGGCTGATCTGGCCTCCGCCCAACCTCTGATCGAGCCATTGAGCCAACGCGAGCTAAAAATACTACAACTCATTGCCCAGGGATTCTCGAATCGTGAGATCGGCGAGCGGCTTTTCCTCGCCCTGGACACGGTCAAAGGGCATAACCGCAGAATTTTTGACAAACTGCAAGTTCAAAGCCGCACCGAAGCTGTCGCCCGCGCCCGCGAATTTGGTTTGCTGTAAGTATTCGTGTCAGGTCTCCTCAAAATTTCTCCCCTCTAGAAATAAAAAACAACACCTTCTCCTCACACTAAAGTGTCTTTTCGTTAACACTGTGTGGCGGATATGATCCTTGTACATTGAGCAAGTGGCGCGGACTGGTATGACCGGCCACAACCCCTATCCAGGAGCGTTCTCGAGGTACAAGGTGATGTCAAACAAATTCAACTCAACAACGGAACCCGGTCAACCCGTGGTCTATCAGATCAGGCTCAAAGGCCATCTGGGTCACGATTGGACAGGCTGGTTTGAGGGCCTGACCATCACGCTGGAAGAGGGCGGCGATACGCTTCTAACCGGCCCGGTCGTTGATCAGTCCGCGCTGCATGGATTGCTCAAAAAAGTACGTGATCTGGGCCTGCCATTGGTCTCGGTCTGTCCTGTCGACCCCGGCCCTGCAGATACGTCAAATATCAAATCCTAAATAGGCGTAGGGGGCTTGTTTACGCCAATATCAATCACAACTAGGAGAAAAAATGAATACGACTAAAGAAAGGTCCCATGGGACACACAGAACGAACGCAGCGATTGTGGGCGTATTATTCATCCTGGGGACGGTTCCGGCTCTACTGAGCATGCCACTCGCGCAAAACACTGTTTCTGCTCCGGATCATCTGACTGCGATTGCCGCAAATGAAGGCCAGATGCTCCTCTTCACGGCGATTAAATTCCTCATGGGTATTGCCTGTGCCGGCATTGGCCTTGCGCTGTATCCGATCCTGAGGAAATACAACGAAGGCCTGGCGATTGGCTCGGCCGGCTTTAGGGTGATCGAGGGCGGGCTCCAGATTGTTGGCTGCCTCCTCTATGTTGTCCTATTAGCGCTAAGCCAGGAATTCGTGAAAGCTGGGGCTCCGGCGTCATCGTACTTTCAGACAGCAAATGCAGTGCTCAACGCAGGAATCGGTTGGTTTCGAGATGCGGCCAATCTGTTGACATTCGGCATCGGCGCCCTGTTGTACTATGTGGTCTTCTATCAATCCAGACTCATTCCTCGGTGGCTAAGCGTTTGGGGTCTGGTTGGAATCACATTGAGCATGCTCAGCGCTCTGTTGGTGATGTTCCATCTCCTCCCTCCTTTTGGGACGATCCAGGTTATTCTCAACATGCCGATCCTCCCGCAGGAGCTGGTTTTGGCAGGATGGCTGATCGCTAAAGGGTTCAATCCGTCGGTAATCGCTTCTCGCTCCGCAAAAACAGCAGCGAACGAGCTTTTGAGCGCGGCATAGATTTGCTATATAGGGGAGGGGGATGACTGAAAACCTCCCCCTTCCCTTGTCAAAGAATATTTATGCGTACGCGTTTTGTTTACGCCAGAATCAATCACAATCAAAGGAGATAAAAAATGAATTCAATCAATAAGAATGCAAGAATGGCAGGGGTCCTGTATCTCATCTACATGGTAACTCACATCACGAGTGACGTGTGGCGCGATAGTTTCATTGTGCCGGGGGACGCTGGTTAGTGTATTCTTGTTTCTGTAGGATTTGAACCTTAACAAAAGTTGTAGGTCAGGTGTATCCTATGGGTTACCACACCGACACAGGAAAAGCCACATGACCTACACCAACGATTGTACTCTACCTGCGGAACTGCTGGAACAAATTGCCAGCCAGGGATTTGACGCGCTTCCCGAATTGATCCGCATCGTCATCAACACCGCCATGCAAGCTGAACGGCAGAAGTACCTGCGTGCTGCGCCGTTCGAACATTCGCCTGAGCGGCAGGGTCACGCCAACGGCTACAAGCCCAAGACGGTCAAGACCCGGTTAGGGGAAATCACCTTCGACATCCCGCAGGTGCGCGAAGGCGGGTTCTACCCAGAGGCGCTGGAGAAGGGTCTGCGCAGCGAGCGGGCTTTGCGGCTGGCGCTGGCGGAAATGTACGTTCAGGGAGTATCCACGCGGAAGGTGAAAGCCATCACAGAGCAGCTATGTGGGGTTGAGATTTCGGCCATGCAAGTCAGCCGGGCAGCAGCTCAACTGGATGCAGTATTACAGGAATGGCGGGAACGGCCGTTGGGAGAAATTCGCTATCTCTATCTTGACGCCCGTTACGAGAAGGTGCGAGAGGCCAGTCAGGTACGGGATGCAGCGGTTCTGGTGGCCACCGGGATCAATCCTGAGGGAGAACGCCTGGTTTTGGGTGTTTCTGTATCCCTCAGCGAGCACGAAACCCACTCCCTACGGGATGCTTCGCGATGGCGAGCCTTTCTGCAGAGCTTGAAAGACCGTGGGCTGCATGGCATGCGGTTGATTATCAGCGACGACCATGCGGGCTTGGGAGCGGCTCGGCGGATGGTTTTTGGGAGTGTGCCGTGGCAGCGCTGCCAGTTTCACCTCCAGCAGAATGCGGGAGCGTATCTACCTCGGCAGGCGATGCGCATCGAAGTCGCTGCCGATCTTCGGGCGATGTTCAACGCCCCCGATCGAAAAGGCGCAGAAGAGCTGCTCCAGGCCGCCGTCCAGAAATATGCCAAGTCTGCTCCCAGGTTATCGGCCTGGTTGGAAGACAACTTGGCAGAAAAGTTTACTGTCTTTGACTTTCCGCTGGAGCATCACCGCATTATCCGTACTACCAACTTCCTCAAGCGGGTCAACAAGGAGCTTCGTAGACATTCCAGGGTGGTAGGTGTCTTCCCGAATGGGGTTTCCTGTCTGAGGCTGATTTCAGCCCTCTTGATGGAGACCCGTGAGGAATGGCGGATCGGCAAGCATGATTGCGCTGGTAAGTCATTCGAATGTTAAAAAATGGATGTTTCTAACTCGAGTTTACAGAAAAAGGTGTGTCTATCTACTGGGCGAGATCTGGAAGGATCTCAATAGCCAATCCGTGTATGTCATTGATAGTTACCCCATTGCCGCCTGTGAAAATTATCGCATCTGCCGTTCTCGCCGATATCATGGCGAAGTCTGGCGAGGTCACCAAGCCAGTAAAAACGGTATTTCTACGGGGTCAAGATCCACATCATGATTACCAAACACGGTCACCGGTCGGATTCTTTTTGATACCTGGAAGTGTCAGTGAAACAAGTGCTTATCGCCTGTATGATTTTGACCTACCTTCCCAAGCCTGGATTACGGCTGACAAAGCTTACACAGATTATGATGTCGAAGATGCCATCAACGAATCAGGACTGAGAATGAAACCCATCCGGAAAAGTAATTCCAAGCGCCCTTTTCCACCGTGGATCTTCTATATTCAAACCACCTATCGCAAGATTGTCGAGACAACCGGCAGCATGACCGAGCGCTTACTGCCTAAATCTATTCATTCGGTTACCCCTCAAGGGTTTGAGCTAAAAGTTGGCCTTTTTGTCCTGGCCGCCAGTCTCAATTTCCTTTGGTAGCAACCCAGGTTAATTAACCTTATCCTATTATATTGATGAAGGACTTCAATGCCATTTCAAGCCGTATCATCGCATTGATCAATTGCTCCTGTAATTCATCCCACTGATCTTCGTCTTTCAAGCCATAACCTGAAATCACAAACCGAACACGGCTCGCCCGTTTGTCTGGAAGTAATTGCCAATCCAATGGTTCACCGAAAATCCGCTCTATCTCGGACTTATGCTGCAGAAAAGTGTTAAAAACCATCTTGTTCCATTCAACATCACCCCGATCAATATAGAGTTCCACCTGGGCGTCATCCATTCTCACAACGTAATTAAATCCAAGGCCGCTTTTCCCAGCGCCGGCACTGATCCAATTTCCTATTCCTGGCGAGACTTTGGCATGAAGTTTTGTCTTTGTCTTTGCTTTTTCAAGCAGTTCACCCCAGAATTTCAGGCGGAGAACATGACGCTCCGCTAACTCTCCATCCTTTTGACCTTGCTGTAACTTTTTTTGATGTCCTTGCACAGTTGACTTGCCGTCATAACCTTTGATAAATAAAAACACCTTATAAACCGTGCAAAAGGTATCAAGCTTTTCTTGACAGACAATCCCATCAAGATCAGGCCAATAGGACGTCTGCTTATTCTCTTGATCTTTGAAATGGATGATCTTGAGCCGTAGACCATCTGTTAATATGCCCCAATCAATTTGATGGAATTGAGCAGCATAAAACAGGTAAGATTCCCATTCTAAACCGGGAGTAATTTCTTCAAAATTCTCACCAGGTTTCACATAACAAACGATCGCTTTTGGAGTGTGGTTAGCCCCCATGAGGCCTAATGTCATGAGGCGCTGGCTTTTCCCATCCGTAGAAAAACCTAGGATATGAAAAAACTCATCCACATATTCCTTCCAAGAAGGTGAATCTGGATGTTTATAATCCCGGTATTGTTTAATTGTTCGTAGGATATTTTCTATATCCTCTAATGATTCAGGGGGGAGATACTTCTCGGGCATAAGCTCTAGCAGTTTTTTCGTAGCCGAACCAAATTGCGAGGTGGAAACCTGACCCCGAAGTGTCCAAATACCAGAAGAAACCTTTCGAAATAGATCTTTTTTGCCTCGAAATTTTTTTGTGTCAGATGAATGATAATAAATATTATCGTGAATAATTTCTCGCCACCTTTTTGGAAGCGGTTCTCCTCGTATACTTTTTACTTCTTCCATAATATCTTGGAGTGAGGCTTCTCCACCAAGATTCTTAAAAGCCTGTATGATATCTTCTATCCATGTTGACATTGACTCATCCTCTCCTTGAATCGAGGTTGAACGATTGAAAACCTGACTTCGGTGTCCTACCCCAACATCTATCGATCCAACTTCTGCATGGTCCCTAAGAGCCCAAACACCTTTCTCCACTTTCCGAAAGTAATCCGTACCTTTGAAATTTGAAGAGTCTGATGAGTGTGCCTCGATCCTTTCTCGGATACTTGCTTTGTATGTATCCGGCAAGGGTTCAGTTCTAATCTTTTTTACTTCTTCATAGATTTGGGCTAAAGTGGCTTGCCCACCCAAATTCTTCAATGCCTGGATGATATCCTCAACCCAACTCGCCATATCATCCCCCTAAAGCTTTTTGGAAAATAATATCCGTCTCCCGACATTTCCGCTTGGTCTGATCGATTTCACTCAATTCATACTTCGATTCAGGCTTTTGAAAGATGTCCAAACCCCGACCCGGATAAATACACCATCCATTATCAGCACGAATACTCCGATCATGGATTACCGGATCAAATACAAAGGTGAATAGAATCCCATGCTGAGCAAGACTTGTACTGATCTCTTTGAATTTTTGCTCTTGGATTTTTTCCTGATATGCATCTTCGGCAGAAGTGGTGAGATTCAATTCAACCTGGCCGTCTATGGTATCGATGATCCCAGCAAACGCTATAAAATTCCGGATTTGGTATTCCAATCGGACATAGGGATCAGTCACATAGATTTTTTTTGCGCCCTTGAGGTAAGGCCCAAACAAATTCTGGTAGCTGTAACTAGTCTCACCCTCCCGTATGTGAATGGTTTTTGCAGTTAATTCTGACCTGTTTTCTGGCTTAGGAGCCAGCTCCGCAGTAGCTCCGAAATATCGTAGAATCTCCGCTTCCTCTTTATCCGCAGCAACAGGGGGTGGCTCTGGCACAGGCTGAGATATAGTAGGGACAGGTATCGTGCTCGGATCGGAATAATTAACAAGCCTGTGTCCTCGTTGAAAATCATCTGGAATTTTCGAAGTAAACGTCACTGGGACGTATTCTCGGTCCAGTTTGCATAATTCATCCCTAACTCTTTGGCGCAATTCCAGCGCTGGATTAACACAATAAATGTAGAACTCCTCTTCCGTCGGGTCTTGATCCGGGAAGAGGATTTTCAACAGTCCCGTAGCTCCTGCTTCGACCGCCTTACTGTCGCGCATATCGCCACAGTTTTGCAGCTCCATATTTGTTTTGACGTAATCACGGTAGCTGATGTCGCTGCGAAGGGAGTGCAGTATTTCGCCGAAAATATCTCCCTTCAAGCCAATTGTCCGAGAAGGTGTATCTTTGCTGATCCTGGGTAAGTCCCATCCTGGCAGCAAACCCGAGAACCGGTCGATGAATGCAGTCTCTCGCAAGAAATTCGGGAAGACGCGGAATAGCCCAACTTGTTCATTCAAGGGGCGTTTGTTTTGATCTAGGTCGATGTTCGCCAACATCACTAAACCAGCTTCCGCATTAATAGAGCTTGCGCTCCCACGAGCGAAGCGGCCAGCTTCGAGGTATGACTTTAATAAAGCAGTCAGTTCACCCGAAGTGTCTGCTTTGACCTTTTGCGCTTCATCAATAACCACACTGTCATAACGCGTAATTAATCCAGGAGTCTTGCGTGAATCATTGAAGAATAATACGGCAGGAGAGATCGCGCCTGAACGAACGGCCACATAGCGTGACATATTTTCAAACACAAAGCTCTTACCCGTCCCTTTTGGAGCAAGCTCCACCAGGTTATACCTCGGTTCAACCATCGGGATAAGCCGGCAAATCAACAATATTTTTTGCCTTTGAGTATAGAGCTCATAATTAAAACCCATCGAAGAGATCAGAAAATCAATCCATTCTTGGGTTGTAAAGCTCTTACGGCATTCCCGAAAATATTCCAAATCCATATTTGCCAGTTGAAAGGGCCGGAATTCGCGCATCCAGATTTGCCCACGCGGATTATCATCGTTCTTGGGGACATAATAAAGTTTTCCGACCCCCCAAAGTCCGCTGCTCAACAACATTTCATTATCTTGAATGATTTGTGGGATAGCAAACGCAGCGCTTTCATCTAAAAATGGAATGTTGAGATACCGATCACCTTTTTCCAAATTTACATAGACAGAATAATTGTCTAAGAATTGAACTTCCATTTGTTCAAAAAGCTGGTTCTTGATCGTTTCTTTTTGGCTTTTATCAGGAACATATTTCTGAACGAAACCGGCGATTTTCTGACGGGCTGTTTCCGTTAATTCAGTGTTATCGTCCAGATAATGAGAGATGATCCACTCCCGCACATAGGTAGGAATTGCCCGGCTGCCAAAACCGGCTTTATGCACAAAAGACTTGTTGATCACAATTTCACTAAAAACGTCGACTGCCTTTTGTTCAAATGTCTCCATCACTCACTCCTTGGACAAGATCTTCATCTTTGGTGGATGAAGGCTTGATGTTAATCGTCAAACACATTAGTACTCTTCTCTTCAATCATCTTCTTCATGATGATCTTGGGTTGCACATCGAAAGTATGCTGCTCGCCATGGGCGTGGAACCAAACTCGAATGTGCAGGCTGTTCTGCTCTTCAAGGATACTGGTCACTTTGAAGCGCGCTTTGATCTGGACCGCCATATTTTTCTTACCATTCAATAAGGCTATCCGGACGGGTTCACTTTCCACATTTCCATTTAATAGGCTGACCTGAACCTGCTCGACAGCGGAATCATTGGGGTTACCGATTTCCAGTTCAATCGTTTCCATGCGGTAACGGTATTGATTTTTCTTGAGCAAAACAGTTAAGTCCTGCGTTGAGACGGTGGCCGGTTCAAAAACCAGGTACGGAACAATGATCTCTTCGGGCAGCAGCCCGCCGTGAATGTAAAAATCCTTATCGGTGGGTAAAAAGCGGTTGCTGCGCCTGGCGCACAGCACATTGTCCGGGTTCATAAAATCATTGGCAGGCAGGAAAAAGCAATCCAGTTTCAAGTTATCGGCCAGACCGGTAAAACGTTCGCTGCTTACGGTGACGTAGCGGTGAGAGCGAGCCTCGAAACCGTTTGTTTTGAAGAAAGCCGGATCAAGGTCATTCTGCACCGTGGCAGGAATACGGGTAGAGCCGTGATCAGAGACAACATGAATGCGAATGTTTTCCTGCAAACCATGCTTCTCAATAAACAAGATCGTATTTTCAACCAATTTTTCCAGCAGGTGATGAATATGATCACGGTGAGGCATGCCGATTTCATCCGCAGATTTGTGCAGCGCCTTATCCACGGCCAGGTAATTGACCACATAAGTAGCTGCTTCGATGGTTTCGATCGCGCTCAAGCTGCCGATATCGCTGATATAGCGAAAAGCATGATCGCTGAAATAAGGCACCCACCCTTTTTCAATCATGCCCTTATAAGTTTTATCGTCAATCGCCTGGTACCCCACTGCTCCGGCCAGCAAGCATTTTTTGGAGATTTCCGTTTCGCTCGGAAGCATTGCCAGATAAGGCTCGGCGCTGGCTAGGAAATATCCCTTATCTCGGAAGAGATCGCGCAGCATTTCCGAGAAAGCCCAACCCAGGTTGTCAATCACTAAAACCAGGTTGGTCACCCCAGTGCGCTTCAAATCAACCGCTTTATTGGGGAGGATATTGAAGACCATTCGCTTGGAGTTGGCATGAACATCATCCCAATTTTGCATCAACCACTCCGAAAAACGGTCGCCAACGGCATAAAGGTCAGGGTCGAATTGATCGTGAGCGTTACACCAGGCCTGATAGGGCAAGTAGGACTCGGTTGCCCAGGAAAGCATGGTGTCCACATCCCAATCAAGTTCTGGATACCCAGGCTTGGGCGGGCGGATAAGGCCCCGAAGAGCCGCGATTTTCCGGGCGAGCCGGCGAGAAAGACCGCTGAACTTTTCCTCGATTTGATCCATCAGCTCCGGCGTGATCCAATCAGGATGGTCTCGCAGGTGTTTTTGGATCGTTTCAAATTCCACCGACAGCAGCCCGCTCGTTCGATCAAGAAGGGTAACCAGGTCATCCGAATTCTGGGGCTGCTGGTTATTCAGAAAGTAGGTCACCTGAAGAATCGTTTCGGGAATCTTGGATTCTTCAACCTTAAGGTCTTCCAATTGCAATTTGAGCCTTCTAAAAACGTCAAAGGCTTCTCCCAGCACTGCTTCGCCAATCGTCGGGTACCTTTGCAGTACGCGGAAGCGCATGAGCTGAGGTTTTAAGGCATACGGGTCGTCAGCGAATAACTCTACTAACTGACGCTGTTCGCTCGACCTGGCTTTGCTTTTCCACTCCTCTAAACGAGAGTGCAGTGTTCGCGCCAGCAAGGGAATACCGAGACTGGCTTTCCATTTCTGAGGGTCTACAGAATCCAACAAGGACGTCAATTGGGTGAAAGGGAAAGTATTTGAAGTTAAGATGGGAGTGTAATAATGAGCCAGCAAAGTATCTTCAAAGCTAAAGCCTGGTTGGGGACGTAGAGTGGATGAGATAAGACCCGTTTGTGCAATATCTTGATTTGTTGCACTTGCGGGAATATCGATACCCCACTGACTTGCTAGTGCGCCACGCGCATCAATGGTTTCAAATATATAACTGCCAATGGGATAGCGAGAGGTAAGATTTTTAATCCATTGAAAGATAGCTTGATGTTGTACAACTAAATGTAAATCATTATGCCTTTGAGCTGCATCCAGAATTTGTGCATAAGTTCTTGTATATACAGAGACATCATCGATGGTTTTCTCCCCATTATAAGTTATAAGCTTTTCTGGATCAAAAATTATTCGAATCATGCTGTCAACCCCTTGGATTTTACAATCGATATCTCTTCTTCATTCAATCCATATAGTTCAAATATAATTTGATCGAGATCAGCTTCTATTAAAGAAGTGCTAGTATTTGGATTTTTCTGCTTTATTAACAATATTTCATCCACTTTCGCTTTTATATCATTTCGAGCGCAAGCGATTTTTTGCAAAGGAATACGGAATTTTAATAAATGAACGATTTTTGTTTCAACAAAGGTACTACCCAATCTAGGCGCAGCGAATGTTCTAATATAATATTGTGCAAGGTTGGAAATGATAAATGGCAAAATAATTTTTAAATTTTCAGAAGTATTTTCCGAATAATCTTTGAACTGTAAGGAAAAAAAGTTGTTTGAAGCAAAATTTGAATCCAGATCAATAAATGCCTTGAATGGATTTCCAGTTCTTGTGATATATATTTTGGGAAGGCAGAAAATTCTCTTGTCTCTCAAAGAAGCGTAATAACCTTTACTTTTGTCAATTAATTTATCTCGATAATCTACAAACCATCCAGATGTTCTACTGTGATAATTCTCTATGATGTCTCCCGCTCCTCCGCCATAAAATAACGGATAAGTTGTGTCGTTATTTTGCCCGCGGACAAAAAGTAACTCCCTAGAATTACCAGTATGAATCCCTTCATGGCATTGCAAGAAACTATTCATTTCGTCAAACTGATTGATTTTTTCGAGTATCTCTAAATCTTTCTCTCTCGCGATTAAGTTAAATGCATAGTTAAATTCTTTGCGTACAATCTTTCTTTTATCTTGCACATATTGATGTTGTTTTATTACTCTTGTCGATCTATCAAAAGTCGATAATATATACCGCAATAATTGAATGTGTTTATTTTGTGTACTTATAACACAAACATCATGGTCTACATCAGCAAATGGCTTTAAGTCATCTGGCATCCCTGAATTTTCGAGCCAATTGATTTCTGAAATGTATTCTTTTATCAGATATCTTGTTTTCTCAAAATCTTTTAAAAGAATGCTATCCGGCAAAACATAGGCAATTCTATCTTTACTAACTTTGATTGCTAGACCAAAAAAACTAGCCACCTGACAGTTTGAAAAATCAACAGTAAGAACATAGCAAAATCCGAAATGGAAGCGAGTTGAGAAGTTGACGATCAATATAACGCAATCCAATTTGAAAGATACTCAGATCACGACGATC
>NZ_LGCM01000030.1 GCF_001306035.1 Levilinea saccharolytica | reverse complement strand
TGCGCGAACGCGGGCCGCTGCCCTGGGAAGAAGCATTGACTGTCCTGCAGGACGTCGGGGCGGCTTTGTGTTTTGCACACCAACGCGGTATCATTCACCGCGATGTGAAACCCTCCAACATACTTCTCAGCCGTGAGCCAGGTGAAGGCGCCGTGCTCTCCGATTTCAGTCTGGTGAAAGCGGTAAGTGCGTCTGTGGTAAAGACCTCGAGCCATATCATCATTGGCACACCCCAGTATATTCCCCCCGAAGTGTGGCACGGCAAGGTGCCCACCCCTGCCGTAGACCAATATGCCCTGGCCTGTGTGTTGGTGGAGCTGCTCACCGGCCGCATCCTGTTTGACGGACCCACCCCGCCCGCGGTGATGGCCGCTCATTTTCAGCCGCCGCGCCTGCCCCAGGCCTGGCCCGCAGAGGTTCCGGAAGCATTCACGCAATTAATCACCAAAGCCTTAGCGCCTGAACCTGAGCAGCGTTACTCGGGCATTAAGGAATTCATCCAGGTGCTCACCCAGCCCCGGGCTGTAAGCATACCCACAACCAATCCGCCGGCTGACAGACCCGTGCAAGGCAAAACGGATCATCTCGCTGGAATCGAGTGGGTGAGCATATCCGCGGGGGAATTCTTGTATGGAGATCCACCGAAAGCGGCCTACATAGCACAGCCTTATCAAATTGGCAAGTATCCGGTCACTCAGGCGCAATATCAGATGTTTATCGATGCCAACCCTAGCTATCCAGTGCCCGAAAATTGGGATGGAAAGACCCGCCGTCATCCCACAGGTATGGAAAAACACCCTGTGGTTTTTGTCAGTTGCGATGATGCCCAGGCCTTCTGCCGGTGGGCTGGCTGCCGGCTGCCCACCGAGGCGGAGTGGGAACGGGCGGCCCGGGGCACCGACGGCCGAACTTACCCCTGGGGAAAAGAGTGGGTAGATGGGAAGTACTGCAACTCAATAGAATCGCGGATGGGCGGCACAACGCCTGTCGACCACTTCCCATTGGGAGTCAGCCCTGAAGGTGTGTGGGACACGGCCGGTAACGTCTGGGAATGGACTTCTAGCAATTGGTGTAGCGCCACCAAAGTGCTTCGCGGGGGCTCTTGGGGCGATGGTTCGGACGTCATTAGCGCGGCGCTTCAGCTCTGGGGCAATCCCTTCGACCGCAGCATCATTATCGGCTTCCGTTGTGCCCGCTGAATAAAGGTTTGAACTGGTTTCTGATTCTCTGGTTTCTGCCGCCCGCAGGGCGTTCTGGTTTTCTGAAGCCGTGGGTTAGGGTGAATCGCGGCAAAAGGGCTTACGGTCTTTGACTTTCCGCTGGAAACTCACCGCTCTATCGCGCCTCCAACGCCCAGGGGATGGGTTGTTTCTTCTAATGAAGGCTGGATTTCCAGAATAAGGTTGCGCAATCCCCATCTCCGTTCGCTTGTCCTCGAATTGCGAGCGCGCGCGGAACGGACTGCTGACAAAACACCTGGACAATGCACCCGTGGGGAGCGCCAACTCTCAAATCAGGTCAGGTGAGTGAAACACCATCCCACGAATACCTCATGCTCCCCACAACCCCTTGCCTTTTCGCCGAGCCTCCCATTCGAGTGCCTGGAACTCCAAGGCTCTCCCTGTATCCGGCTGGATGGAAAGCGCGCGGGCCAGCCCTGCCTTGAGCAGCTCTGCATTCACCAGGGTCTCACCCACGTACACAAAACGCAGCAAGCGGCCGTAACGATCTACTTCCGAGACGTCGCGTACCAGGCGGACGCGTTGACCTACGACCCATTGTTGGTTGGCGGCTTTGGCCTGCCGGGCGAAGGGCTCGGGCGGACCTTCCCAGGTGGTCATTTCGGGCGCGTCGATGCCGATGTAGCGTACACGGCGCCCGTCGGCCAGCACCAGCCCGTCGCCATCGGGAACGCGCACCGCCAGGGCAATTTCTTCGCGGGGGCCTGCCGTTTCAGTTGCGAGGGATGGGCCGATGAGGAGGTCCAGGTACTGCCGGATGCGGCTAATCCACCCCACGGCTGCCTGAGTTGGTACAACAGCCAACGCCTCCAGCCAATCTACCCCAGCCAAAGGCGGGCGGTCCGGCCGCTCCCCAACTTCCATTGCCCAGATCAACCGCCCTAAGAGCTGGATTTGATGCTCAACCAATTGAAGGGTCACTTTCCAGCCGCCGGATTCTTCATCCAGCCCGTTAACCTGCCGGGCCAGGGCCAGACGGATGCGCTGCGACGAAGCGGCGATTCCTTCGCGGTAGAGTGCGGCGCGGCGGGCGAAAATTTTTTGGATGGCTTCCTGCGCCTCTTGCCGGGTTTGGTCCAAATGGGCCTGGGCGCGGCGCAGGCTCTGGGTGGTGAGGGGGGCTGTCATGCGAGGTATTCTTTCGGCGCGTCCAGTTTGAGCTCTCGCGCCGCCAGGCGCAGCGCTTTGGGATTGTACCGTACGCTTGGGTTCAGGCCGGAGAGCAGAGACAGGCGGGTGTTGGATACGCTTTGAGGATCCTCTTGGAAACGACGGCGGATTTCCTCAGGCTCAGCTTCCGCCAGGCCGGGCGGGGTGTGCAGGGCGATCAGCAGGGCATAGGGGACGCAATATGAACTGATGGCCGCTTCCAGATCTGAGAGGTAATACCAGCCTAATAAGGAACGCACGCGCATGCCGGATTGGCGGTGATTATCCTCATCATGTTGATTGCAGTACTCTTCGGCGGCCAGCAGAAGCTGGTTCACGGCCTGCGAGGCCAGCCTGGACTGCTGAAAGAAGAGAAAGCGGAACAAGTCGGCCACCTCGGTGACGCGGATGGTGAAATTGTTGAAGGTGAGGGAGAAAGGCAGCAGACGGGCCACCCGGGTGAGGATTTCACCCACACGGCGCGAACTGGGCCGAGAGACCACCAGCCCTTCGCCAAGCGGCTGCCGCATTTTGCAGGCCAGATATTCCCAGATCCATTCGCGCCAGCCGTGCCAGGTGATGCTCATCCCCCGCCCCAGCGCATCCAGGCGGGCCAAGGCGGGCTGCAGACGCGGCAGGCGCAGCCCAGCCTGGCGAGCTGCCCAGGCGGTGTACAGGCCGTGCTGCTGCATCTCGCGCCCCAGGGTGGTGTATTCAAGCAGGAAGCCGCTGCCCCAGCGTGCACGCACCACTGCGCCCAGGGCATCCACACGGGCGTCGCGATGCTGATCGAGGTGGGCCTGGGGATTGGGCTGCTCAAGCCCCACAAAGCGCGCGGCGTTGACCAGGCAGCCGCCGTGGGCCCCGGGCAGGTAAACCGCCTGCAGAGCCTCGGCTGCTTGGGGCGGATGGGCCAGGAAGTCCCTGCGCTCCGCATGGGTCAATTCCAGGCCTTCGGCCAGAGCCCGCAGGAAGGCATCGGGGTGGGCCAGCAGGCGGGTGGGGCCGTTAAAGCCGCCAGGAAGGGGAAAGCGGTGCAGGTCGAACTCGTCCAGGGCAGCCTGATCGGCTTCACCGGCCCAGGTTTCTACCTGGGCATGCATGGTCACGGGTGAGGAGGCGGGCAGGGGCTGGGCGGCGGCGGCGGGCGTTTCGCCGCGCCACAGGGCCAGGCGGCTTTCCAGCCAGGAGTCATAGATGGACATTTGCTCTGCAAAGGGGGCCTGGGGGTTCAGCAGCGGGCGGGTCTGAGCAGAGATGCGGCGGCGGTTGACGGCGTTTAGGCGTTGGGTGAATCGGTTTTGGATCTCATCCAGATCGGTCATGGTTCACTCCCTGAAGGATGGTTCGCCGGCCGATAGACGGCGGAAAGCAGAGAAAACGGAGAGGTTTGCCTGGCTCCAGACGCTGCGAGGCGGTAGGGAGCCAGGCTTTTGGATATTTGCCCAGGACGAGCCTGGCCGGGAAAAGGCCGCGCTGACTTCCCTGGGCGCGCGGTGGTTCGTGAACCGTCCGCATCCAGCCGGAAAGCGGGAATCATCGGGCACAACGGAAGCCGATATTGTTGTTGCGGTTGTCGGGATTGTTCCTGTTGCGATTTGCCGTGCGGATGTTGTTCGATTCATTGTTCCAAGAGCCCCCGCGATGTCTCTGGCCTTTCCCCACGATCGGCTGCTTTGGGTGCCGCCGGTGTCGCCTTTAACCATCCGCCCAGCAATTTACCCATCTCACTGGTGTGCCGGGCAGCGGATTCGTATTGATCAAAAGAGAGCAGCTTTAAATCCTGAGCCAGGCGCAGATAAGAGCGTAGCTTTTCAAGCTCGAGATCCGCTTCGACCAGGTTTTTTCTACGTTCTGAGCTGTGAACAGCACGGAGAATGAGCTCTTGAAATTGAAACAAGCTGTTTTCCAGGCGGGCTGCCAGGCGGAAACGATGTTCTTTTGGAAAGCGGCCTACGATTGGAACCAGCCAAAGCATAAAATCATAAGTTTTTGTGAAAATGGGCGAGGATTCCATCTGATCATCTCTCCATTAAGCGAATGGGATTTACCCCCAGGATTAACCGGCGTAAACCGTAGGTATCGCCATGATTGGCATGGGCGGCCCAGCCTTGAGCCGAGGCGGTCAGACGCGGCAGATCCACCTGCCCACATTGATATTGCCTGATCAATGTGCCAAAACGCCGCCGGAAAGCATGGCCTGTGCGGGGTTTTAGGCGGCGATAATTGGGGTAGAGGATAAACCCTAAAAAAGGTAAGCCTTCCGGCACTGGGCGTACAGGCGCAGCCGTTTCGTGCAGGGTCAGGCGTAAGTTGTCTAAAAACAGGATAATTTCCGATTTCCATTGGTGAAGCTGCGCTTTATCCTCGGAAAAGAGGACAAAATCGTCAACGTAGCGCAAATAACGCGTACATTTGAGGGAGCGTTTAATGAAATGGTCTAACGGATTTAAGTAGACATTGGCCCAAAATTGGCTGGTCAGGTTGCCAAGCGGAAGGCCTCGTGGGCGCGCTGCGGATAGTAAATTGTCTCCGGGGAACCAGCGCATCTCATACATTTCATCCAGTACACCCTGACCCGTTTCCAAAATCCGTTCGCAGAGCGAGATCACTTCTTGATCGGATATCACCCGATTTAGTTCGCGCATGAGGATGGCGTGGTCGATGCTGGGGAAAAACTGGCGGATATCGCACTGCAGCGAATACCCTCCGGCGCGCAAAAAATGTGTGCAGCGATCCAAAGCGCGGTGTGTGCCCTTTCCTTTACGATTGGCATAGGAGTCAAAAATGAAGCGGCGCTCGAAGAGCGGTTCGATGATGGCGATCAGGGCATGATGCACAACTCGGTCTCGGAAAGGGGCTGCCGAGATCAGGCGGCGTTTGGCTTCGGTACGGTAGAAACTGCGGTATGGCCCAGGCCGGTAGGTTTTTGCACGCAGTTCGTCTTCAAGTCGCAGCAATTCTTCTTCCAGGTTTCGCTCAAACGCCGCAACACTGCTTTGCGCGCGCTTTCCCTTGCGGGCAGCCCGAAAAGACATATGTAAATGACGAAAACTAGAGAGAGTCTCGAAAAGTGTTTGCATATTTTAACTGGGGGGCTTTGCCCCCTCGCGAAGCACCCACGTCAGGGGGCAGACCCCCCATCAGAAAACCAGAGAATCAGAAACCAGTTCAAACCCTTTTTCAGCGGGCACAACGGAAGCCGATACTGACGTCGCGGGCGTCGGGATTGCCCCAGTCGCGACTCGCCGACCGGATGTCGAACGATCCATAGTTCCAAGAGCCCCCGCGATATACTCGGTATTGTCCCGAATCCGGTCCAGCCGGGTTGGAAACGGCTCCAGAAGGGTAATCACCATACCAATCTGCCACCCACTCCCACACGTTGCCGGCCATATCCAGCGCGCCGTAGGGGCTGGCCCCGGATGGATACTGCCCCACCGCGGTGGTATCCTTTTCATAACTACCAAAGTTCGCTAATTGCCCATTAGGGGTTTGATTCCCCCAGGGGTAGATGCGCCCGTCCGTGCCGCGGGCGGCTTTCTCCCATTCAGCTTCGGTGGGCAGGCGCCGCCCAGCCCAGGCGCAGTACGCGCTGGCCTGGTTCCAATCCACATTGATGACCGGGTAATTATCAAACTGGCTGCTGCCGTAATAGGAATCCCGAGTGTAGGATCTTGTGTACGCGGGCGGCGTGCATGCTCCATCGGCCACACAGCGCGCGTACTGGGCGTTGGTGATCTCGGTCTGGTCAATCCAGAAAGAATCCAGATACACCTTGTGCTGGGGCAGTTCGTCATCGTATGCCTGCGGGTCTGCGCTCTTGTCCGAGCCCATCCAGAATTCACCGGCGGGGACGTAGACCATGACCATATCATCTTTGGGTGAGACCTGGGTGGAGCCGATGCCCAACGCGGGTGTGGATGTCATGGCGGGGGGCTGGTTGGCGCGCGGCGTGGGCGTCAGAGCGGGGGTCTGGGAGGGGCTAGCAGCCTGCGGGGTGCTTTGCGAGGCTTCATCTGTGTTTTGTGCAGCCTGGGTTTGGCGCAGCGCCAGGGCGGTCTGGGTGTTTTTTAGGTTTTGGGTCTGCAAACTGGCGGTCAGCCAACGGGCCGCCCCGCTCAGCGCGGCCAGCACAAACACCCCGGCCAACGCGGCCGCCAGCCATTTGGCGTTCTGCTGCCACCAGGCCTGTTGGCGCTGTCGGGCTTCGGCCTGGGCCTGCTGGCGTTTTCTCTGCTCTTCCGTCTGACGAGCTGCGGCCTGCTGTTCTTCTTCGGCGCGGCGGGCCTGTTCGGCGGCCTGCTGGCGTTCGCGCTGCAGCTGGTCGCGGGCCGCCTGCCGGCGGGTCTCCTCTTCCCGTTCGGCGTGCTGGGCTTCTTCCTGCAGGCGCTGGCGGCCGGCGTGCAGCCGTTCCGCGGCGGCGCGCCCGTCCCAGGGGCGCTGCCTGGGGTCCTCTGCCAGCATAGCCGCCAGGAGCTCATCCAGCCAGGCGGGGGCGTCGGGGTTCAATTCACGAATGGAGGTCGCGGGGGGCAGCTGTTTGGCGTTGCGCCCGCTGAGCATGAGAAACAGGATCAGACCAAGGGTGTAGATGTCAGACGGGGGGCGCAGGTAGCCCAAGACCGTTTCCTGCTCAGGGCTCATGAACGCCGGGGTGCCGGGGTGATGTTCGTTGACGCTCAGGCGGGAGCGCATGGAGGCGCCGCCGGGGATTTGGGCCAGGCCCAGGTCGGCAATTTTGGCGGAGCCGTCGGCCCCAAAGAGGATGTTGCTGGGTTTGAGGTCGCGGTGCACCACCTCGCGATCGTGCAGGGCCGTCAGCCCAGCGGCGGTATCCTCGGCGATGCGCAGAGCTTCTTCCAGGGGCAGAAGGGTGCGTTTGGGGCGCGGGGTGCTGTCCAAACGGTCTTGCAGGCTGCCGCCGGGGGCGTATTCCATGCTCAGGATCAAATTACCGTCGGATTCCTCGAAATCGTGCACCTGGATAATGTGCGGGTGAGACATTTGCGCGCCGAGCTGGGCTTCCAACTGGAAGCGGGCGCGGCCTTCGGCATACAGGCTGGAGCCGATACCGTCCGCATCCCGGCGCAGCACCTTGAGCGCGCGCTGGATGTTCAGCGAGCGGTGGACGGCCAGGTAGACCTCACCGAAGGCGCCCTGACCGAGCAGGCGTTCGATGCGGTACTTATCGAGGAGGATGTCATTGGGTTGGTAAACGGGCATGCGGGTCCCCCTGAGGGATGAAGATAGCATTCATTTTACTATACGCTGTCGTTTTCGGCTGACGTATTGGGGGCGCAATTCAATCCAACCAGCGATTCAGGGGCCCCAGCTCACGCGCCAATCATATACCTTTCCGTTCGTGTGGGTGACCTGATGGCTTTCACCCGTATCTACGGAGCGGATGAAAACTTCCCCAAAATCAGCACCAAGGCTTCCGGCCTGACTGGAAACATAAGCCAGCCATTGGCCGTCGGGCGACCAGGCCGGACCACGAGACCAGTTCCCCGAACCCGATTCGGTCAGCCTTTGCTTTTCAGCGCCGTTGATGTTCATCAACCAGATTTCGCTGTTGGCACTGCCTTCATTGGATTGGTAGGCAATCCATTTCCCGTCCGGTGAAATCGCGGGTGCATAGTTTTCACTGCTGCTGCCGGCCAGCAGAAGGGGGGCATCCCCGTTGACGGATGAGCGGTAAATTTTGGTTGCCTGATCTTCGAAAACAGCATACACCAGGTCCTTCCCATTGGGCGATAATGCTGGAATCAGACCATAGATGCTGGAAATCGAATCACCGCCGGCCCACTTCAGTCGGTTTCCGCTGGCGCTGCACACGATACTGCTGCTGTCCGATGCCCAGGATGGTGATTTGCACTGGTCTGTTTGAACTGGGCTGAACTGGGGGGATAGAGGCGACTGATACAGGATGTTGGGAAGAGAATAATAGGCAATCCGCGTGCCATCTGGCGAGAGGGCGGGCCCCAAGAGGTAATTTTCGCTTTTTCCGGTTTGCAGCACTGTGGATTGTTTGGAAGCCAGATCCAAGAGGGTGAGCGCGGCGCCCGCATCCAGGCGAGCGGTAAACACCAACTTTCCCTGTTCCCATCCCACAGGGTGTGCAGCTTCGCCAGCGGATGAACTTTTCTCCTGGGTTTTGAAGGCTGTTGGAGTTTTTCCATCGTTGGAAAGGGAGGACTGCTGCACGCTCAGATCGGTTGGCTCAACTGGTATTTCTGGCGCTGCGGCTCGCGCAGCCGGAGCCGGCAGGAGGGCTGCGGACTGTTGGTCGGTTGGGCCAGCCTGGACGGCCTGAAGAGCCAGGGCGGTCTGGGTGGTTTGCAGTTTTTGAGTCTGCCGATTACTGGTTAACCATAAGATTGGCACGGCAATCAGCGCGAACAGCAAAACCACCGCGGCCGCCCCCAGCGCCAGCCACCAGGCACTGGGCTTCTTCCCGGCTGACCTGGGTAGGGGCGATGGATCCCTCCGTAATTTCTTGGCAACTTCCACCCCATCCCAGGGGCGCTGCCTGGGGTCCTCCGCCAGCATGACCGTCAGCAGGTCATCCAGCCAGACGGGTGCGTCGGGACGCAGACTGCGGACACGCGTGCCGGGGCGCTGGTTGTGATAATCCCGTCCGGTCAGGGCCAGAAACAGGCAGGCGCCAAGCATGTAGATGTCGCTGGGGGGCTTGAGCGCCTGGCTGCCGAGGTTGTGTTCCGGGCTGCGGAAATTGGGGTGGCCGGGGTGGATGCTGAGCAGGGCGCTGGACACGCCGTAGCGTTCGCTGAACACGCCGGGGACCTGAGCCAGCCCCAGATCGGCCAGCCGGGCCCGGCCGTCACGGTCGAAGAGGATGTTGCCGGGGTGCAGGTCGCGGTGAATGACGTCTCTTTGATGCAGGGCTGCCAGGGCCTCGGCGATCTGGCCGCCGATGCGCACGACCTCGTCCACCGGGATGGGGGTGCCTTCGCGGTCGGCGGCTTCGATGCGGGCTGCCAGGCTGCCGCCCGGCATGTACTCCATGGAAAGCAGCAGAATGCCGTGATCCTCTTCGAAGTCAAACACCTGGACGAGGTCTGAGCCGTGGAAGAGCTCGTACAGGCGGGCCTCCAGCTCGAAGCGTTCGCGGGCGTCCTGCAGGCGCTGGGGGGCCGAGAATCCGGGGGCATCGGCGCGCAGCACCTTGACGGCCCGTTGGCCGTTGAGCTTGATGTGGGTGGCCAGGTAGACCTCACCGAAGGCGCCCTGACCGAGCAGGCGTTCGATGCGGTACTTGTCGAGGAGGATGTCATTGGGTTGGTAGCTGGGCATGCAAGTCCCCCTGAGGGATGAAGTGGATATCGATATTGTACAGGCAAAACGTGTTTCAGCCATGCTGAACCAGGGTGATCGTTAAAACCCAACCCGCCAGTGCGGGTTCATCGGGCGCGGCGCTCTACCCTTCTTCAAAAAGTGATTGCATATTTTAACTGGGGTGCTTTGCCCCCTGGCGAAGCACCCACGTCAGGGGGCAGACCCCCCATCAGAAAACCAGAGAATCAGAAACCCGTGCAAACCGTTTCTCAGCGGGCACAACGGAAGCCGAAATTGACGTTGCGGTAGCCGGGAAGGCTCCTGACGCGATAAGCCGCGCGGATGCCGTACGAAGCATCGCCCCAAGAGCCCCCGCGAAACACACGGGCTTCTCCCGAACCCGGCCCAGTCGGGTTGGAAACGGCTCCAGACGGGTAATCACCATACCAATCCGCCACCCATTCCCACACGTTGCCGGCCATATCCAGCGCGCCGTAGGGGCTGGCTCCGGCTGGATACTGCCCCACCGCAGTGGTATCCTTTTCATTACCGTTAAAGTTCAGTAATTGTCCATTGGGGGCTTGCTTCCCCCAGGGGTAGATGCGTCCATCCGTGCCGCGGGCGGCCTTTTCCCACTCGGCTTCGCTGGGCAGACGCCGCCCAGCCCAGGCGCAGTACGCGCTGGCCTGGTTCCAATCCACATAAATGACTGGATATTGATCAAACTGGCTGCTGCCGTAATAGGAATCCCGCGAGTAGGATGATGTTTCCGCGGGCGGCGTGCATGCTCCATCGGCCACACAGCGCGCGTACATGGCGTTGGTGACCTCGGTTTGGTCGATCCAGTAGGCGTCCAGATAGACGCGGTGCTGAGGAAGTTCGTCATCGTTCGCCTGCGGGTCTACGCTCTTGTCCGAGCCCATCCAGAATTCACCGGCGGGGACGTACAGCATCAGCATGCCGTCTTGGGGAGAGACCTGGGTGGAGCCCATTGAAGGGGTAGCCGTGATCATTTCGGGGGTCTCGGTGGGGCTGGCGGCCTGGGGTTGCGGGGGCGCCGGGGTCGGTTGGGCGTTTTGGACAGCCTGGGTATCCTGGACAGCCAGGACGATCTGGGTTTCTTGTAGGCTGCGGGCCTGCAGGCTGTTGGATGCCCAAAGGAGGATGACAGCCATCAACCCAAACAGCGAAAGCGCCGCGGCCGCCCCCACCGCCAGCCATTTGGCGTTCTGCTGCCACCAGGTCTGCCGACGCTGGCGCTCGGCGGCCTGCTGGCGTTCGCGCTGCAACTGTTCGCGGGCAGCGTGCCGGCGGCCCTGGCGAAGCCGTTCAGCAGCGGACCGCCCATCCCAGGGGCGCTGCTCGGGGTCCTTGGCCAGCATAGAAATCAGCAGGTCATCCAGCCAGGCGGGGGTATCGGCGCGCAGACTGCTGGCGCGCGTGCCGGGGCGCTGGTTGTGGTAATCCCGTCCGGTCAGGGCCAGGAACAGGCAGGCACCGAGCATGTAGATGTCGCTGGGGGGCTTGAGCGCCTGGCTGCCGATATTGTGCTCCGGGCTGCGGAAATTGGGATGGCCGGGGTGGACGCTGAGCAGTGCGCTGGAGACACCGTAGCGTTGGCTGAAGACGCCCGGCACCTGGGCCAGCCCCAGATCGGCGAGCCGGGCCCGGCCGTCGCGGTCAAAGAGGATGTTGCCGGGGTGCAGGTCACGGTGAATGACGTCTCTTTGATGCAAGGCGGCCAGGGCGTCGGCGATCTGGCCGCCGATGCGCACGACCTCATCCACAGGCATGGGGGTGCGGTCTCGATCGGCGGCTTCGATGCGGGCGGCCAGGCTGCCGCCCGGCATGTACTCCATGGAAAGCAGCAGGACGCCGTGATCCTCTTCGAAGTCGAAGACCTGGACGAGATCTGAGCCGTGGAAGTGCTCGTACAGGCGGGCTTCCAGCTCGAAGCGTTCGCGGGCATCCTGGAGGCGTTGGGGGGCCGAGAATCCGGGGGTATCGGCGCGCAGCACCTTAACGGCCCGTTGGCCGTTGAGCTTGATGTGCGTGGCCAGGTAGACCTCGCCGATGGCGCCCTGACCCAGCAGGCGTTCGATGCGGAACTTGTCGAGAAGGATGTCATCGGGTTGGTAGACGGGCATGCCAGTCCCCCTGGGGGTGAGATGATACCTGTATTGTACACGCAAAGTGGTGTCAGGGCTGCGTCTGAACCGCACCCGCAGCGGCGGGCAAAGCGTGTTTGCATATTTTAATCTGGGGGGCGCAGCCCCCCAGACCCCCCGCAAGGGGATAAACCCCCGCTTCAGAAAATCAGAACGCCCTGCGGGCGTCAGAAACCAGAAAATCAGAACTATTGTGAGCGGGCACAACGGAAGCCGAGGCTGTCGAACGCATTGTTTGGGGAGTTCCAGTCGCGGTAAGAAGGGCGGAGGCCGAAATCATCGTTGCCCCACGAGCCGCCGCGAAGGACACGGTCGACACCCGCCTCTGGACCGACCGGGTTACCGGTAGGCGAGTTCTGGTAGTAACCATCCCCATACCAATCCGCCACCCATTCCCAGACGTTGCCGGCCAGGTCCAGCGCGCCGTAAGGGCTGGCCCCGGCGGGATAACTTCCAACGGGCGCGGTATCCGGGAAGCCGTCACAGTTGGGTCCGCCCGGAACGGTTTTAGAATGCGCTTGGGTTTCATCATCAAAATTGCCTCTTGAACAGGAGAATTCATCCCCCCAGGGGTAGATGCGCCCATCGGTGCCGCGTGCAGCTTTTTCCCATTCGGCTTCGGTGGGCAGGCGCCGCCCGGCCCAGGCACAATAGGCGCTGGCCTGGTGCCAATCCACGTAGATGACCGGGTAGTTGTCAAACTGGCTGCTGCCGTAATAGGAATTCCGCGTGTAGGATCCAGTGTACTCCGGCGGGGTGCATGCTCCGTCTGCCACACAGCGCGCGTACATAGCGTTGGTGACCTCAGTCTGATCAATCCAGTAGGCGTCCAGATAGACGCGGTGCTGAGGCAGTTCATTGTCCTGTGCCTGCGGGTCTGCGCTCTTGTCCGAGCCCATGTCGAACTCACCCGCCGGGACGTAGACCATCACCATATTGTCTTTGGACGCGATTGCGGTTTTAATTTGAATCGGTTGTCTATCGTCTTTAGGCGCGACTTCGGTTTTTAATTGAATCGGTTCGCTTGGTGGTGAATTTGGCATCATGCCTATCAAAACGTTGCACATCACCATTAAACCGCAACAGCTCATCAATCCACCTGCAAGCCACAGCCAAGATTTTTTTTTGGTATGGGGCGGGCGTGAGGCAGGTGTCGGGATGGGGGGGGTTGGCTGCGCTGTAGTTTGTTCTTGTGTAATTTGTATGGTCTCCGGATGGGCCTGTTCTTCCACAGTTGGAAGAGCGCTTTGCTGAACGGATTGCGGTTGGGTCTGACCGTCGGCTTCGGTTGGCTCGTGAATTTCTCCCTGGTCTCGAATCTCTTGCAAGGCCGCACTCAAAGCCGCCAGATCAGGGAATCTTTCGGTGACTGATTTGGCCAACGCACGGCTAAGAATTGCACGGATGGGGGCGGGCAGGGCACTCAGGTCAGGTTCGCGCAGCACGTGAGCCGTCATCACCGCGGGTGGGGTTTCACCGGTGAACAGGACTTTGCCGGTCAGGGCTTCGTACAGCACGCAGGCCAGGGCGTACTGATCGCTGGCCGGGGAGGCTTTTTCGCCGGACCAAATTTCGGGCGGGATGTAAGGCGGTGTGCCCAGCACGGCGCCGGTGTGGCTGGTGAGACCTGTGCTCATCATGGCTTTAGTCAGGCCAAAATCTGCCAGGAAGTACTCGCCGTTGGAATCGCGCAGGATGTTGGCGGGCTTGACGTCGCGGTGGAGGAAACCTTGCGCGTGGGCGTAGTCCAGCGCGGCACCGATCTGCTCGGCCAGACGGGTAACTTCGGCCAGCGGCAGGGGCCCCTGCTGGGCGAGGATCTGGGCGAGGGAGGGGCCGTCGATATAGCGCATGGCAATATAATATCGACCGTCGGTTTCGCCCATGTCCAGAACAGTCACAATGTGGGGGTGGAACAAACCAGCGGCAGAGCTCGCCTCACACAGGAAACGCTGAAAGGAGTCTGCATCGGCCACCAGGGCGGGTTTGAGCAGCTTGAGCGCCACATCACGGCCGAGGGCGCGGTCGCGTGCGTGAAAGACCTCAGCCGTTGCGCCGCTGCCGAGATTTTCTAAGATTTCGTATTTGCCGAGTTGGGTCATCATCCGTTTCCTGTAAAGCTGTTTTTTCAATGGATAGGTTGGACAGGCAAAGCGTTTCTGCGAGGAAGCGATGCGCTAGGGCCTATCTGCGCTTTGAGCGCAGCGGAAGCCACCGGTGCTGTCTGTGTAGTCCGCACTGCTCCTGTAACGATAAGCAGCTCGAACACTATTCACATAATTGTTCCAAGAGCCGCCTCGCAACACGCGTCCAATTTCATCAGTGGCTCCGGTCGTGTTTGTTTCGAGTGCAAGGGGATAATCCCCATATGGGTCAGAAACCCACTCCCAGACGTTGCCGGCCATGTCCAGGGCACCGTAGGGGCTAGCTCCAGATGGAAAGCTGCCCACTGCAGTCGTATCGCCAACATTCTGAAAGTAGTTTAACAATTGTGAATTAGGCGCTTGATTCCCCCAGGGGTAGATTCTCTCATCGGTGCCGCGGGCGGCTTTTTCCCATTCGGCTTCGGTGGGCAGCCGCCGCCCAGCCCAGGCGCAGTACGCGCTGGCCTGGGCCCAATTTACATAAATGACTGGATACTTATCAAACTCGGCGTTGCCATAGTAGTTTTGACGGGCGTAGGAGGATGCCCTTACAGGCGGCTGACAAGCTCCCTCAGTTACACAGCGTGCATATTGGGCATTGTTAACCTCGGTTTGGTCAATCCAAAAGGCGCCCAACTCAACCGTGTGTACCGGTCTCTCGTCCAGGTCGCCATCATTAGATCCCATTTGAAATTTTCCAGCAGGGACGTAGACCATCATCATGAGATCTTTAAATGAGACAAAGGTGGCGCCAATTCCAAAAGTGGTTGTGTTATCGAGCGTCGAGGCGATTTTTGAGGTGGGGGTCAGCGTAAAGGTCAGTGTGGGGCTGACGGCCTGGTACACCGGAGCAGTTTGTGTACCGAGAGGTGGACTACCTCCCCAATTGATTAATGTGACAAGCAATGGAACCAGGGCAATGGTCCCAACCATTCCAACCGCCAGCCATCGGGCGTTGCGGTGAAACCAGGTCTGTTGGCGCTGACGGGCGGCGGCCTGCCGCTGGCGAGCCAGCCGTTCTTCTTCGGCGCGGCGGGCCTGTTCGGCGGCCTGCTGGCGTTCATATTCTACTTGGGAGCGGGCGGCCTGGAGATGATATTCCTCTGTCTTAGGATCTACGGGTTTGGCCTGCTGCTGGGCAGGGTCTACAACCGGAGCCTGGGTGAGCGCCCGGATGAATTCCTCTATGCCCGAGAAACGCTGCTCAGGTTCAGGCGCTAAGGCTTTGGTGATCCATTGCGTGAATGCTTCCGGAACCTCTGCGGGCCAGGCCTGGGGCAGGCGCGGCGGCTGGAAATGCGCGGCCATCACCGCGGGCGGGGTGGGTCCGTCAAATAGGGCGCTGCCGGTGAGCAGCTCCACCAACACACAGGCCAGGGCATATTGATCCACGGCGGGGGTGGGTACCTTGCCGTGCCACACTTCTGGCGGAATATATTGGGGTGTGCCGATGGTGGTATGGCTCGAGGTTGCCACTGCAGACGCGCTTACGGCCTTGACCAGACCGAAATCAGAGAGCACGGCGCCTTCTCCTGGCTCACGGCTCAGAAGTATGTTGGAGGGTTTCACATCGCGGTGAATGATACCGCGTTGGTGTGCAAAACACAAAGCCGCCCCGACGTCCTGCAGGACAGTCAATGCTTCTTCCCAGGGCAGCGGCCCGCGTTCGCGCA
>NZ_LGCM01000014.1:62500-190732 GCF_001306035.1 Levilinea saccharolytica | reverse complement strand
GCCAAGGTATAATCATTTTGGTGAGTCATTTTTAGTCTCCTTCTTCGGTTGTGGTGACCTTAAGGATACTTCTGACTCACCGCTTTTGTTAAGGTTCAGCATTTTACAGAAAATATGTTACACCAACACTGGTTGTTAAACGTACGACCATTTTGAAAGGCCTACTTCATCCAAGGTTCACAGTTGTACAATGCTTCGTTGATATTGATGTATGGTGCCCCATTGCTCGCTTCCATGATTCGACCTTCTGCAGCTACACAATCCCCTGAGGCAACTTCATAAGTAAACTTGTCAGACACCAAAAAGACTTCTGAGGGCATGGGGGAAAATAAAATCCAGAAAGAATTGCTGTCAGATCGCGTCTCATAAATGATCCCGTATACACAAGAATATGAGCCAATCATCGAAGGGGAAATTTTCGACCACTTCAGGCAGGTTGGGGCTGGTGTGGGGGTTCTTACTTGGGTTGAAGTTTTGGTGGGAGTAGCAATTTGATACACCACCCCTCCCAACGCATGATTGTCTGTCGCGGGTGTATTAATTGCAGCTGGTGAGAAAAAAGAGTACAACAAGCACCCAATTAGCAGCGAACCGCTGATTGTTGAAAAAATCCAAAATGGGGGTGGGCTCGGGGTAATTGATACTGCTGGTCTTTTCATCCCTAATGTGAACAGAAAACGGATCATATTATTTAGCAAAATAAAGGGAGTAACAATGAATGAAATCAGTCCCCACCAACCTAGCAGCATAGTTCTTCCCGTTGAGCTCCAAAAGTAATAATCGATGCAGGGTTTACAAAAGTTCCCTTCAATTGAGCGGTAGCGACGAAAGATGACCATACCAATATTTTCATGGAAATTGATATGTTGTGTTTCGGCGGGCATTTTACAACATTCGCAATATTTTTTGCCTGCTTTAGCTTGATTTTGCTCTGGTGGTGAAGAAGCTGATTGTTTAGGCTCTGATTGTGACTTTGATGGCTGTGAAGATGGGGATTGCGAAGTCGTCGATTGCGTAGACGTTGATTGTGAAGAAGAAGAGCGGGAAGTGGTTGCGCCATTCCGAAGGTTGGAATATAAACGCAGATATTCATCGTATTCTTGTCGCTTATCAGGGTTAGCAAGAACGCTGTACGCTTCAATGACTTCCTTTGTTTTTTCTTCTGCCTTAGTCCTTAATTCCCCCTCAGGAAATTTATCTGGATGCCAAGCATGCAATAAGAACCGGTATTGAGATCTTATTTGTTCATTTGTTGCCGTCGGATCAATTTCAAATATGGTGTAATAGTTCTTCATTCTTCCCCACAAATCAAAGTGTTATTCGCAATGTGCCTCTATAACGGAGTGGATTCCCTGACCCCCGCGCCGGATGCAACCATCCGATAATAAAATTATACTGAGAACCGTACATCCCGCAACTCATTTTCTAGCCCCTCCCGCGGACTGCTGTATAATGGCTGCAATGAAACCGCACGGACGTCTTTGGTTGGGGGTGGGGCTGGTGATTTTGGTCCTGGCGGCGCGGCTGATTCCGGGGCCGCGCACCATTGACGATTCCTTCATCACCTACCGCTACGCGCGCAACCTGCTGGCGGGGGAGGGCTTTGTCTACAACCCCGGCGAGCGCGTGCAGGGCACCACCACGCCGGTGTACACCCTGCTGATGGCTGGGCTGGGCGCGCTGACCGGCGGCACGCAGGCGCCTTTCCCCTGGCTGGCCCTGGGGGTCAACGCCCTGGCCGATGCGGCCACCGCTTTGCTCTTGGTGCGGTTGGGCCGGCACGCCGGGGCGCGCTGGGCGGGCTGGGCGGCGGGGCTGGTGTGGGCTGCGGCCCCCTATTCCGTCACCTTTGCCGTCGGCGGGCTGGAGACCAGCCTGTACGTGCTGCTGCTCACCGGGGCGGTATGCGCCTATGTGGAACAGCGCCGCGTGTGGACGGCGCTGCTGGGCGCGCTGGCCATCCTCACCCGCCCGGATGCGCTGATTTTGGCCCTACCCCTGGGACTAGACCGCCTGTGGCGCGCGCTGCGCAAGGGCGAGCGCCTGGGGTGGGGCGAGGTGCTGGCGCTGGCCCTGCCGGGGCTGGCCTGGGGGCTGTTTGCCACCCTCTATTTCGGCAGCCCCATTCCCCATTCGGTGCAGGCCAAGCTGGAGGTCTACCGCCTGGGGGCCAACGAGGGCCTGATCCGCTTATTGCAGCATTACGCCACGCCGTTTTTTGAAAACCTGTGGGGCGGGGCCTGGGCCATCGGCGCCGGGCTGCTGCTGTACCCCTTTCTCTATCTGGTGGGCGCCCGCCGCGCGGCCCGCGTTCAGCCGCGGCTGCTGGGCTGGCTGGTGTACCCCTGGCTGTACCTGCTGGTGTTCGCCGTCTCCAACCCGCTCATCTTCCGCTGGTATCTGACCCCGCCCTTGCCCGCTTATTTCCTCTTTCTGCTGCTGGGGGCCGAGGAACTGCTCAGCCGCCTGCTGCGCGTGGATGCGGCCCACGCCCGGCGCGCGGCCCTGGCGGCGGCCTGTGTGTGCCTGCTGCCGCTGGTTTCCACCCTGGGCGAATGGCGGCTGCGGCCCGACGGCGGTGCGCTGCGCCCTGCCCCGCACATGGCCTATATCGAGCTGGAGCGCCTGTACCGGCGGGCGGCGGATGAACTGGCCCCCCAACTGACCCCGCAGACACGTCTGGCGGCGGGGGATGTGGGCGTGCTGGGCTTTTTTACCCCCGCGCAGATTCTGGACACGGTCGGCCTGAACTCGCCCGTCTCCCTGGGCTATTACCCCCTGGACCCGGCCGCCTATGTGATCAACTACGCCGTCCCCGCCGATTTGCTGGTGGAGCAGCAGCCCGATTGGGTGGTGGTGCTGGAGGTGTACGGCCGCCGCACCTTTTTGCAGGACGCGCGTTTTCTGAATCAATACCGCCTGTGGAAAACCCTGCCCACCGATATGTACGGCAGCCAGGGCATGCTCATTTTCCAGCGCGCGGCCCCCTAAGCCTGTACAATCCCGTGATTTATCCCCCTCAATTGGGTAGAATGGCCCTATGTATGATCTGCCGCTCTTCCCGCTGCATACCGTGCTCTTCCCCGGGATGCCCATTCACCTGCATATTTTCGAGCCGCGCTACCGCGAAATGATGCGCCTGTGCCTGGACGATCAGCGCCCCTTTGGGGTGGTGCTCATCCGTCAGGGCATGGAGGCGCTGGGACCGCTGGCCGATCCTTTTCCGGTGGGAACCACCGCCCACATCACCGAGGTGGCCACCCTGCCCGACGGGCGCATGAACCTGGTGGCGTTGGGGGATGAACGCTTTCGCATTCTGTCGATCGACCGTTCCCACGCCTATTTGACCGCGCAGGTGGAATCTTTGCCGCTGAACACCGCCCACACCCTGCAGGTGGCCCGCGGCGGGCATCTTTTGCGCAAATACTTGGCGCGCTACATCCGCCTGCTGGCGCGCACCGGTCTGCGCGACCTGATGGAGTTAAACCAGCTGGAGATGCCGGACGACCCCATGTTCCTCACCTATCTGGCCGCGGCCTTGCTCCAGCTCCCCGCGGTGGAAAAGCAGGCCTTGCTGGAAGATGTGTGCGGGCAGGATTTGCAGGCCCATGTGCTGCGCCTGTACAGCCGCGAAATCCCCCTGCTGGCGCGCCTGCTGGGGATTGAAGAGCGCCGTGCTGAACGGGCCGCCTGGCTCAATTGACGCCCGCGAAATACCCTCAATGGCGGGTTGCGGCCCGCCAAATAATTTGATACGCTTATGCCGTCTCGATTCTTCTTTCTTTTCCCGGAGGCGCGCATGACCCCCCGATTGGCCCCCAATCTCACTCTCGCCCTGCTGCAATTGGCCCCCTGCGGCCCGGATCCATCCGCCAATCTGGAAAAAGGGCTGGCCGCCTGCCGGGCCGCCCAGGCCCAGGGCGCGGATGTGGCCCTCTTCCCCGAAATGTGGAGCACGGGCTACGCTGGCTTCGACCCGCGGGACGAGCGCCAGCGCCGCGCCTGGGAAGCGCAGGCGCTGAGCCTGGACAGCCCCTTTGTGCGCGCCTTTCAGGAAGAGGCGCGGCGGTTGGGCATGGCAATTGCCCTGACCTTGCTGGAACGCTGGCCCGGCGGGCCGCGCAACACCCTGGTGCTGTTTGACCGCTGGGGGCAGCCGGCCCTGACCTACGCCAAAGCCCACCCCTGCGCCTTTGATTGGGAAGCCGCCCTGACCCCCGGCGAGGATTTCCCCGTTTGCACCCTGGATACCGCTCAGGGGCAGGTGCGCGTGGGGGCCATGATCTGCTTTGACCGCGAATTCCCCGAAAGCGCCCGCCTGCTGGCCCTGGGCGGCGCTGAGCTGATCCTGGTTCCCAACGCCTGCCAGCTGGAAGGTAACCGTCTGGCCCAGTTCCGCGCGCGGGCCTTTGAGAACATGACCGCCCTGGCCATGACCAATTACCCCGCGCCGCAGGAAAACGGCGCTTCGCTGGTTTTGGACGGGCGCGCCTTCGCCCCGGACGGCACCTCGCGCGATATGGTCGTGGTGCAGGCGGGCGCCGAGGAGGGCATCTTTCTGGCTTCCCTCGATCTGGAATCTTTGCGCGGCTACCGTGAACATGAAGTCTGGCTGGCCTACCGCCGCCCGCACCTCTACACCCCCCTCAGCCGCCCGCCCCAGCCCTGATCCCTCGCCGCCGCGGGGAATTTTGCCACTTTCGCAAACGACCACTGCCGTTTATAATCCATCTCCGCATTCTATGGAGGGTAGGCTATGAAAGTTCAACCGGCAGCTCACGAGACGCTGCGCGACCTGGCGCGGTCGGTGCGTTTTTCACGAAAATCTGTGCAGGATTATGCCCTGGTGCTTTTGGGGACGCTGATTCAGGCGCTGGCGCTGCGTCTGTTCCTCATCCCCGCCACGCTGGTCAGCGGTGGGGTCAGCGGCGCGGCCCAAATTATCAATTTCTTCACTGGCTGGCCCATCGGTTTGATGGTCTTTGTGGGGAATGTGCCCCTGTTCGTGCTCGGCTGGCGCTATTTGGGCGGGGTGCGCTTCGCCCTGCGCACGGCGGCGGCCATCGCCTCATTCTCGTTTCTCACCGATCTGCTGGTGGTCTTTCTCCCCGCGGGCGGGGTCACGGATGACCTGTTCTTGAACAGCATCTACGGCGGCGTGGTGTTGGGCATTGGCCTGGGGATTGTGTACCGCGGCAAGGGCACCAGCGGCGGCTCCGACATTTTGGGTCGCATCCTCAATCACCGTCTGGGCATTTCCATCTCGCAGTCTTACATGATCACCGACACCCTGGTGGTGCTGCTGGGCGGTATCGCCTTTGACTGGGAACACGCCCTGTACGGCGTGGTGGTGATTTACGTCAGCGGGCTGGCAGCCGAGATGGCCTCGGAAGGCGGTAATATTTACCGCACCGCCATGATCATCACCGCCCTACCGCAGGAGGTGACCCAGCGGGTGCTGACGGTGTTGGAGCGCGGGGTGACGTTGTTGGAGGCCACCGGTGGGTACACCGGGGAACAGCGGCCGGTGCTGTACTGCGTGGTGACGCGTTCGGAGGTCAATCAGTTGAAGGAGTTGGTGCGCGAGGCTGACCCCAACGCGTTTATGGTGATTGGGCAGGCCAATGAGGCCCTGGGAGAGGGTTTCCGTCCGCTGGAAAAGGTGTAGGGGCGCGACCATCTTTGCATGTCATCGCGAACGAAGTGAAGCGATCTCAGGGTAGAGACTGCCGAGGGTCCTTTGCATGTCATCGCGAAGCCCCCGTTCTTTGGGGGCTGTGGCGATCTCTTCCCTCAGCGTAGAGACTGCCGCGGCCCCAAAAGGCGGGGCCTCGCAGTGACATGTTCAAATGATGTCATTTTGCTTCGTCCTGCTGCTCCAGCCCCTCGCGGTACAGCAGCGCCGAAAGGCCGTCCACCACCAGCGTGGTGTAAGCGATAAAGGCCGCCGACACAAAGGGCAGCAGCGCGCACAGCACCAGGGTCATGTACAGAAACTGAAAAACGTACATAAAAACGAAAAAGCCGCCGATCGACAGCAAAAACAAAATGGCGAACCCGCCAAAATTGGCCTTGAGCACGCGCCCCCATTCGCCCACGGCAAAGGCCGCGCCGAAGCGGTCTTTGGCCACCAGGTGGGCGTTGATCACCGGCAGGAAGAAGTACAGCACGGCCTGAAAGATCATCATCCCCAGCAGCACCACGCCCATCAGAATCGGGAAAAAGGTGCCCAACACCGAAAACGCAGCCAGAATATCGCTTTCGCGGCCCGCTGAAGCGGCGATGAGGGTGACCATGAACAGCGCGTACAGGGTGAACACCCCCGCCCACAGCACCAGCAGGGGCAGGCTGTACACCAGGTTCGCGCCCCACAGGCGCAGCCCGTCTTTCAGGAACTGGCCCCAGTCATCCCATTCCGGCATATCCAGCTGCCCGTCCTCCTGGAGGACGCGCTTCATGATGCGGAAGGAATAACCGCGCAAGGCCAGATAGGGCACAAAGGGGATGAAAAACGCGCTGAACGTGACCAGGCAGGCGATCAGAAACTTGCTGCCGCGAAATGGAAACGTCAGCGCCTGGCTTAACCCACGGGTTGAGAACGGCTGCATGTCACCCTCCTGTCTTTTCGTCTACATGAATGGTTGGAAAAAGCGCTGTTACTGCGTCAGGAACGAATCGAAAGCGTTCAACAAAGCCTCAAGATCGTGCAGCTGCAGTTCACCCCCGTGGGCCACGCGGATGGTGCGGTCGCGCAGCATGCCCACGCCCTGCCCCACGCGCAGTCCGCGCGGCTGCAAATAGCGGTTGAGGGCGGCCACATCCAGCCCCAGGCGGTTCTGCAGGCAGCTCACCAACGGGGACTGGGCCGCGGCGGGGGCCAGCAGGGGCATCCCGCGGCTTTCGGCCCACTCGCGCAGTCTCTGCCCCAGGGCGGCGTGCCGCGCCCAGCGCAGGGTCAGCCCCTCGGCCTGCATGCGGTCTAACTGCACATCCAGGGCGTAGAGCAGGCCCAGCGGCGGACAGTCCTGGGTTTGGTCGCGCAGGCGCTGACGTTCCAGGGTGAGCAGGTCAAAATACCAGCCCCGCCCGGCCACCTGCGCCGCCCGCTCCAAGGCCCGCGCCGAAACGCTGAAGATGCCCAATCCCGGCGGCACATTTAAGGCGTGCTGTGAGACCCCCAGCACAAAATCGGCCCCCCAGGCGTCCATCTCTACCGGCAGCCCGCCCAGCGAAGAGGCGGCGTCCACCAGGATGAGGGTATCGGGGCTGGCCTGGCGCACCGCCTCGGCCCATTCGGCAACCGGGTTGAGCGTGCCGGTGGCGGTTTCGTGGTGGGTCAGGGCCACCGCCGGATAGGGTTGGGCCTGCAGGGCCGCCGCCAGCTTCTCTGCGGAAAGGGTCTCACCCCAATCCACCTCCAGACGTTCCACCGTCCTGCCGCAGCCCGCCGCCACGCGCGCCCAGCGTTCACCCGCGGGGCCGCCCACACTGACCAAGAGCGTGCCCTCCACCAGGTTGCGCACGGCGGCTTCCATCAGCCCGCTGGCGCTGCTGCCCAAAAAATACACCGGACGCGCGGTGCCCAGCAGCGGCTGCATGCGTTCGGCCAGGCTTTGCAGCAGCGCGTCCAATTCACCGCCGGGGCACGGCAAGGCCGGGCGCGCCTGGGCGGCCAACACTTCGGGGGCAATATCGCCCGATCCGGGGGAAAAACTGGGGCTCATCAGAGGGGTGGGGAACACAAAACGGGCCATGTCCAGGGTGAAGACATGGCCCGCAGGGAAGGTTGAATTAGCGAATGATGAAAGACAGAATCACCAGCACGGCGATGAACGAGCCGGCCAGGATGCCGATGCGCTTGAGGTCGCTGATCACATACCCATAATCCGGGTTGAATTCCGTCGTCAGGGACGAGCGCGGAGCAACGGGGGCGCTGGGGGCCGCCGCAACCGGAGCGGCAACTTCACTGCGAGAAACCTGGCGTTTGTTCTTCTTGGACATGCAAACTCTCCTTACAATGATTTTCGCGCTGCGGCCCTTATTCTTGCAGCGCCGCGCTGACCACAATGCGCTGGTCGTCCACCATATAAGGGTAGCAGGATATCAATGTTACCACAGGTTCGCGAGTCTGGGCCATAACTTCCACTCGAGTCGGCTCCACAACCTGGGTTTGCTGCACGATGTAGGTGTAGGTGCGTTGGCTGGTGAACAAAATCACCTCATCGCCCGGGTTCAAACGATCCAGATGGCGGAAAATTTCGCCGAACACGTCATTATGCGCCGAGAGCACAATATTCCCATCCTGTCCGGGGTTGGGGGTTCCGGCGCTTTGACCCACGCCTTTCTTTAATTGCTCAAAGCCGTCCCCCTGCACCACCGGGTGATCCACCCCAATGGCGGGGATCTGGATGCGTACGGCTTGCTGAGGGCCGGCCGTGGGGGCGGGCAAATTGGCCAGGGACTGCACCAGCGGCCGCAGGTGTTCGGGAATTTCTGCATCGTTGGGCTGCACGCCCCCCGGCGCGTTGGGCGGGGTGTGGCCGGAGGGCAGCACCACCGCCATGATCAGCGGCGTGGGCGTCAGGGTGGGCTGGATCAGCGCCGAAGCCACTTCCTGATTTAAACTGCGCAGGGAGTTCATGCCGTTGAGCAGCACAAACACCAGCCCCAGCACCGCGGCAACCTCCACCCCCAGCAGCAGCCGGTCCACCCAACTGCGGGGCTGACGCGTGCGCCGTGCGGTGGGGGCCGCACGGCCCCGGCGCGGTTCTTCCCATTCGTCCTCCCCCTCTTCGTCCGCCGCCGCTCCCCCGCTGCGCAGGCGTTCCAGGGGCACAGCCGCGGGCTGAGGCTCTACCATCACCACCCGCCCGGTCACGCGGTAGCGTTCCAGACGCGTCTGACGTTCTGCGCGCCGCTTTTCAATCAGCAGCTGGCGCAGTTCTTCGATTGTCAGTTCTTCAGGGGTTCGTTTACGGGCCACAGAATCCGCTCGCTTTTTGGTTGCACACGATACGATAAGATTATACCCTAGATTTTTAGCGCTTTCCGCCAGGAGAACCGCTATAATACAAAGCAGCCCCTTGCATGGGCAGCAGGATGTATGCCAAACCCAAAACGCCGTTCTTCCCTTCTTCCCTGGCTGCGTTCCCCCGCCGTACCCCTGGCGGAGGAGGCTGCTCGCCCGCCGGAGCCGCCCGCTGCGGACACGGCGGAGGAAGTGCGCGCGCTGCGGGCCGAGGTGGCGGCTCTGCGCGCCGAACGCGACGCCCTGCGCGCCCAACTGCAAGCCCTGCAGCCCCAGCCCCCGCCGGATGAACCCGGCCCGCGCCCCACACCGCCCTGGGCGGCCTGGGCGCGCCGCCATGCCCGCGCGCTGGCAGTGGGGCTGGGACTGATCCTCAGCCTGGTTGTCCCCGTGTGGCTCATCCTGCGCGAACGCTGGCTGCAGGAGCAGATCCGCGACATGCTCTACCGTGAATGGAACGCCGTTCCCTTCTTCAAAACCCTGGCGCTGCCCTCCTACTTCCTGATCGTGTTCGCCTGCCTGTTGGCGGCGCTTTTTATCTTCCTGCGTTGGGTACCGCGCGACCGCGAAGGTTATCTGCCGGATCCGTCCCCCATTGCAGAGCCGCTGCCGACTCTTTCGCCGCTCGAAGGCTGGATCTGCCGCGGCCTGCAAATTGCGGCGGTGCTGCTGGCCATGTTCAGCTTTGGGCGCGCCGCCCTGAGCCAGACCTACCCCGGGGCCGAGCTGCTGCTGGCGTTGCTGCTGTACCTGCTGGGGCGGCTGCTGACGGAATTCCCCTGGGTGCGCCTGCGCGCCGCCCTGGGGCGAATGCCCGCCTGGCCCTGGCTGTTTGCTCTGGTGATCGTTGCCCTGACGCTGTTCCTGCGCGCCCTCACCTGGAGCCAGAGCGCCGCGGCCTGGGGACTGGGGGCCTTCCTGGCCCTGGCTTTGGCGGCCTTGTGGCCGCAGCGCGCCCGCGTGCCCGCCGCCGCGTGGCTGGTCTTGCTGGCGCTGGTGCTGTATTCCCTGCAAATCCTCTCCTGGCAGTTTGCCGCCATTGGCGACGAGCACAGTTTTTACACCTACGCCCGCGATCAGCTGGAAGAATTCACCTTCAGCACGCACGTGTCGCGCTTCTTCTCCGGTCAGGCGGTGTACGGCAGCCACCCCTATTTCTCCTCTCTCATTCAGGCCGCTTTCATGGGCATCCTGGGCAAAGACGCCTTTGGGTGGCGCTTCAGCAATATCTTTTTGATCTCCATCGCCGCTGCCCTGTTTTACGCCTTCTTCCGGCGCTTCACCCACCCGCGCACGGCTTTCCTGACGGCTTTTTGGATGGCCTGCTCTCATTATTTGATGGCCTTCAGCAAGATCGGCTACAACAATTTGCAGGCCCTGTTTCTGATGGGGGTGGTGCTGGCCCTGACCGCCGAGGCGGCCCACACCCGCCGCCGCATGGCCTACAGCCTGTTGGGGACCGCCCTGGGCTTTTGTTTTTACGTGTACCCGGCGGCCCTGTACGTGCTGCCCCTGCCGGTGGTCTTTCTGCTGTTCTATGACTTTCCCCGCGACCGGCAGGCCTGGGGGCGCTGGTGGCTGATGCTCACCCCCTTGTTTCTGCTGCTGGCGCCGTTGGTTTTCCAGCCCGGCTATTGGGCCGAAAAAATCCCCGGCACCTTTCTGAACAAGCCGGAGCTGACGACCAACGGCGGCTCTTTGGGGCAGCATTTCCTCAGCAACCTGCTCTATTCGGCCCTGGGTTATCTGTACATTCCCAATGAGTCGCATTTCGTGGTTTCATCGTATATGGACCCGCTCAGCGGGATCCTGGTGACCCTGGGTTTCTTTGAGCTGCTGCGCCAGGCGGGCCGCCAACGCTTTGCCCGCGCTGGGCTGGCCTGTTTTGCCCTGCTGTTGATCCTGGTGGGCACCACCCACGACCGCGAGTTCCCCGCCAACACGCGCATGTTCATGCTGCTGCCGTTTTGGGCCTGGATGGCGGCCAGCGCGCTGGATGGGTGGATGCGGCGCTGGGCCAACGCCTGGCCGGGCAAGCCCGGGCTGCAGCGCGCGGTTTTGGGGGCGGTGCTGTTGGGGGTTGCGGCCCTCAATCTGTATCAGGGCTACGGCCTCTCGCGCCTGCGCACGGTGGGCATCCCCGAAATCGAGGTGCTGTTTGTGCGCCTGCTGCAGCGCGACCACGCCCTCTTTGCTGATGCAAACAAAACCTACCTGTTCCTGACCGAAGAGGACTGGGGCATTGACGGCATCCGCGTGCTGCGCGACATTTACCGCCTGCCGCCTTCTCAGGAACAGTTGGATCGGGCGGTGGTGACAGAGCCGAAATTCTCCCCCGAACTGGCTGCGCGCATCCGCCAGCCGGATGTGCTGGTGATCTTTGAACCGTGGATGAACGAAGATCTGGTGGTGGCCTTGGAAGGTGAGATGGTGCGCCTGGGGAAATACGAATGTCCGGTGCAGGATGCTGTGTGGACCCCACCGCGCTTTGACCTGTGGACTTCGCGCGAATGGGTGGCGCTTTGCCCGCGCGACGGGGATTGGACGGCGCGCCCCTGAGGGCGCGTGCTATAATGCCCTTATGTGCGCCGCCCCGTCCGCCCGTGTGATCACCCGCCGCTGCCTGGCGGTTTGCCTGGCGGCCGGTTCGCTGCTGCTGGCGGTGAGCTGCGCCTGGCTGTCGGCCCCCGCGCCCACTCCCACCCCTTCTGCCAGCCCGCCGCCCGCACCCACGGCTTCGGCCACGGCCCAGCCCAGCCCGGTGCTTTCCCCCACCTTTGGTCTGAACCCCGACCTGCCCGTCTGGCAGGATTATCCCGCCCCGCGCCAAACGCCGGTTCTGCCCATCCCGCCGCCGGAAGCCCCGCTGAACCTGGGGGATGAGGTGCGCGTGCTGGTGCTGATGGGCACGGATCAAGACGCGCCCTTTGTGGGGCGCACAGACGCCATGCTGCTGATTCTGTACCACCCGCGCTTTGGGCGCGCCAGCGTGGTGGCCCTGCCTGCGGACCTGATGGGCTATCTGCCCGGCCACACCATGCAGCGCATCCAAACCGCCTATGGGCTGGGCGGCCTGGATCTGCTTCAGCAAACCCTGCGCTATAACTTCGGCCTGCCGGTGGATGATTTTGCCCTGGTGAACGCCGACCTCTTCAGCGATTACGTAGATGAGGAAGGCGGTTTAGAAATCACCGTGCTGCGCGACTACCCCGAAGCCTGCGGCGGCATCCGCGCCGGCCCGGTGCGCATGGACGGGCAAAAGCTGCTGTGCTACGTCAGCTTCCGTGAGGAGAATGACGAAATTGACCGCAATATCCGCCAACTGCAGGTGTTTGAGCTGATCTTCATGCGCATGGCGCAGGGTGGGGCCTTGAGCCGCCTGGATGAACTGAGCAAGCGCTATCAAGCGGTGCTGGCGACCAATTTGACCCCGGCCGACCTGGTGGAAAATATCCCCCTGGCGCTGCGTGTGGCGGATGTGGGCCGTTTGGGACTGTACACCCTTTCGCGGGCCGACATCTCGGCCTGGAGCCTGCCGGGGCAGGGAGGGGCGATGGTGTTTTTGCCCAACCGCGAACGCATTCGTCCGGTGCTGCAGCAGGCCGCGGATTTCTTGAACGACCCAGGCCCGGTCACCGACCGCGTGCTGACCCTGCAATATGAGCTGACCCGTTCCCCCACCGCCACCATCACCCTGACCCCCACGCTGACGCCCACGCGCACGCCCACCCGCACGCGCACCATCACCCCCACCCGCACCATCACGCGCACGCGCACCATCACCCTGACGCGCACCATCACCCGCACGCGCACGATCACCGCCACGCGCACGGCCACGCGCACCGGAACCATCACGCGCACGCCCACCATCTCGGCCACGCCGACCATCTCCACCACACCCACCATTTCCACCACGCCGACGATCTCGGCCACGCCTACCATCACGCTGACCCCCACCATCACACTGACCCACACCATCACACTGACTCCCACCATCACCCTCACGCCTTCGCCCACGGTGACCTTCACCATCCCGCCGCCCTAGTGCCGCACTCATCCCCAATATTTCATCTGCTTTTAAACGTTTTATGATACACTACACGCAAGAGACGACGTTTCTTCCAGAAACCGCCGCTTTCGAGGTGGGATGCAGGCGAAACGCAGTTTGTAAGTTGGGAGGAGTTTTGCCACGATCATGAGGCGTTGGCTGCTGGGCGGTCTTATCGGTGTCCTTTTGTTGGGGAGCTTTTTAGCCTCTCCCATGACCTGGGCGCGCGCCGAAGACGGTTCCACCCCCACCCCGACCCCCACCGACCGTCCCATTCGTCAAACCATCCTGCATATTGATGTCGACCGCTACACCTGGTGGCTGCTGCGCTGGGACAACAACCGCGTCGCCTGCACGGTGGTGGTGGAACACCCCGATGCGCCCACCGGTGTGGAAGTGCTCAATGCCTGCGGGTTAGATATTTACGAAGACTGGGAAGAAAGCGCCCCCTGCGACCAATCGCTGGGGGATAAAAGCACCTGCCCGGGAGTGTATCTGCACCGGGTGAATCAGGAACGGGTGCAAAAAGAGGTCAAGATTGAGCTGCCCGCCCCCGAAGTGTGGGTGTCGTTGGAGGGCTGCCAGCCCGAACCCCCCGATAACCGCTGTTCCACCATCCCCAGCCTGGTGATCAGCGCCAAAGAACCCCTGCCCAACGAAAGCATCATGCGCATTCAAGGTGCGTTTGGCTCCGAGCCGTTCTCCTGCACGGGTGAAACCTGCGTGCTGCCCATGCGCCCCACCGGTCCCAAAGGGGAGACGGTTCAGTTTTGGGCCGATTCCAGTTTTGGCGATTCCAGCCAGCGCTACACCGCCCTGGTGCGGGTGCTGCCCTGGGGCGATTTTATGTCCCCCGAAGGCCGCAAAAGCGACCCGCGCCTGTATTACGTGGATGTGCTTTCCTCCCAATGGCGCGGACAGCGCCCTGCCTCCTGCTCCGACATTTGGCAGGCCCTGCCCGACGTGGGCGGGCTGCCCGCCTGGCTTTCCAGCCCGCAGAGTGCAGATGAGCTGCGCTCATCCATCTCCTATTACTACCTGGCCGGTATTTTGATCCAAAACGGCGCGGTGGACGCGGGCATGTGCCCCAACGACGGCCTGCAGAAAGACGGCGTGGCCAACGCCTGCGGGGTACAGGTGGCCATGCCGGAGGTGCTGGAGTGGCAGAACCGCTTTGACGCCGAAATCATGCAGGTTTCGCAGGATACGGGCGTCCCTGCCCAATTGGTGAAAAACATCTTCTCGCGCGAAAGCCAGCTTTGGCCGGGCCTGTACAAGACCTTCCGCGAGGCGGGTTTGGGCCAGCTGACCTCCAACGGGGCCGATACGGTGCTTTTGTGGAATTCCAGCTTTTTTGACCAGTTCTGCCCGCTGGTGCTCAGCCGCGACGCCTGCCGGCAGGGTTTCCTGAAACTGGGCGAGCAGGAACAGAACATCCTGCGCGGCGCGCTGGTGCAGAAGGTGAACGCGGCCTGCGCCGACTGCCCGGAGGGGATTGACATGACCCAGGCCAATTTCAGCGTGGGCGTGTTTGCCGAAGGGCTGCTGGCCAACTGCGAGCAGGTGGCGCGCATCGTGCGCAACGTCACCGAGCGCGAGCCCGGCCAGGTCTCCAGCTACACCGACCTGTGGCGCTTCACCCTGGTGAATTACAACGCCGGGGCGGGCTGCCTGGCGGAGGCCGTGCAGACCACCTACGACAACGAAGACCCGCTGGAATGGCGCTATGTCTCAAGGAATCTGGAACCCGCCTGCCGCGGCGCGGTGAAATACGTGGCGGATATCGTCCAGGTGCCGGGGGCAGCCCCCACGCCGACCCCCTGGCTGGCAGTCAACATCACCCCCACCCCCGATACCCCCTATCTGGACGGGGACTGGGAAGATGAAGACAGCTGGGACGATGAAGATTATGAAGATTGGGAAGACGAGGATTGGGAAGACGAAGACTGGTAGGTCAGCCCTAACTCTTCAGCCGCTTTAAGACCAGATGCCCGCGATCGCAGTTCCGCAGCGCGGGCATTTTCCTTGGGGGGTCAGCACATTTTCCAGCACGTAAAAGCCGCGCCGCTGCACCAGGGGCAAAGCGCACTGGGGGCAGTAGGTGTTTTCCAACGACCCTACCCGCCCCGGGCGGTTGCCGGCGTACACATAGTGCAGTCCGGCCTCCTGACCAATTTCCGCCGCCTGTTGCAGCAGGGCCGCCGGGGTAGGCTCGGCCTGGGTGTGGTGATAGTCGGGATGGAAAGCGGTCACATGCCAGGGGATGTCGGCCGACAGCGCGCGCAGGGTGCGGGCCGCCTCCCACAGCTCCTCTGGGCTGTCGTTAAAACCGGGAATGACCAGGGTGACCACCTCGACCCACAGGCCCATCGCATGCGCCTGGGCGATGCTGTCTAAAACCGCCTGCAGTTTACCGCCCATCTCGCGGTAGCGGCGCTCCTGCATGCTCTTCAGGTCAATTTTGTAGGCGTCCAGGTGGGGGCGCAGATAGACCAGCACTTCGGGGGTGGCGTGGCCGTTGGAGACGAAAGCCGTGCGCAGACCGGCGGCTTTGGCCTCGCGGAAGACAGCCGCGGCCCATTCACTGGTGATGAGCGGCTCGTTGTACGAGGAGATCAGGGCTGCGGCCCCGGCGCGCACAGCCGCCCGCACCAATTCCTGGGGGGAAGTGCGCTGCAGGAGCGCGGGCGAAACCCCGTTCAGCGGGTCGCAGTATTCCTGGCTAATCTGCCAGTTTTGGCAAAAATCGCAGTGGAAGTCGCAGCCCAGCATGCCGAAGGTCAGGGCTGTACGCCCCGGCAGCAGGTGATTGAAGGGCTTTTTCTCAATGGGGTCCACATGCAGGGCCGCCACATAGCCGTAGGGCACGCGCAGCTGCCCCTGGCGGTGAAAGCGCACCTCGCAGATCCCCCGCCGTCCCTCGGCCAGGGTGCAGCGGTGGGCACAGGCGGTGCAGCGCAGGCGGCCGTCCTCCAGCCGCTCCACCAGCTCACCGTCGGCGGTCATTTCGTCCAGAAGCGCCTGCCGTTCGCTCATGCGCATCTCCTTAAGCTGATTATACCCAGGCCGTCAAGCGCGCTCCGTTTCCAGCGGGTGTGCAGGCGCATAGCGCGGGTTGTGCAGCACCCCCACCCATTGGAACCATACCGGTTCGGACAGCGGGTTGCGCCGCAGAGTCATGCCCAGGCGGCGCATCACCGCCCGCGAGGCGAGGTTATCGTCTGAGGTGGTGGCCACCACCCGCGCCAGATGCATGCCCTCAAAGGCGTAGTGCACCAGGGCGCGCGCGGCTTCCAGGGCGTAGCCCTGCCGCTGCCAGCGGGGGTGGACGGCGTAAAACAGGCCCACTTCGGGGGTCATGGCCCCCGGCGCGGCCCCGCCCAGGCCAATTTGCCCAAACGGCCCCAGGCTGGGCACCAGGCCGCACACCCCGATGATCTCCCCGCTGGATTTGAGGACGGCGGCGCGGTCGTTGTAGGGCGGCTGGAACAGTTGACCCAGCTCGCGGTAGCCGCGCACCGTCCATTCCAGCCAGCGCCGCCGCTCGCGCAGGCCGCGCAGTTCCTGGGAACCGCCGTCGGTGAAGCCCAGGGCTTCGTCCAAAATATGACTGACGGCCTGCAAATCACCGCGCCGCAGCGGGCGAATCCACAGCCGTTCGGTCTCTAACAGGGGCATTTCGGTGTTTGTCATCCGGTTTTGACCTCAAAATCGGGGGGCTGCGCGCATATTTCGCGGATCATCCGCTTGATTCTCGTCGTTAAATCTTGTACAATTCCCATATATATTCGGAACAATGTACGATCAATCTATTGGTAAGGCCCCCGGGAACTTAACCGCAACCATCATCCGACATTCACCAGCATGGGAGGTTCGAAATGGACGTCATCAAAGTAAAGGCCAACTCCCGCACAGCAGCCGTTGCAGGGGCAATCGCTGGAGTGATCCGCGAACACCACCGCGCGGAGGTGCAAGCCATTGGCGCCGGCGCGGTCAATCAGGCTGTTAAAGCTCTGGTACTTGCCAAAGGATACCTGAGCGAAGATGGGATCTCCGTGGTCTGCATCCCAGAATTTGTTGATGTGGAAATTGATGAGAAAGTCCGCACGGCGGTGAAGCTGGTCATCGAGCCGAGATAAGCCGTTCCCTCGGCCTCAAAAAAGCAGGAAGTCTTAAACCCCGGAACTCCACCGGGGTTTAATCGCTTGCCTCCGAGACTTCATCTGGCGCAAACATGACCACCTCTTTACCGGTGAGCTTTTCTTCCACTTTGCGCACCACCAAATCCAAATGGCGGGGATGGGCCACGTAGTCCAGGTCGTCGGCCGGAACCGTCAGCACGGGGCACAGGACGAAATTGGAAATCCAGGTTTCGTACAGGTCGTTGAGCTGCGCCAGATAGCCGGGGGCGATGGTGCGTTCATAATCGCGGTCGCGGCGGGCGATGCGCTGCAGCAAGGTGGGAACCGAAGCGCGCAGGTAAATGACCAGGTCGGGCGGCGGCAGGAAACCCGCCAGGGTTTGATAGAGGGTGTGATAGGTGTGGTAATCGCGCTCGCTTAAGTGCCCCTGCAGAAACAGATTGCGCGCGAACACCTCGGCATCTTCGTAAATGCTGCGGTCTTGAATCACCGAACCGCTGTGGTGCAGCAGGTCCTGGTGAATGCGCAGGCGGTGGGTGAGAAAGAAGATCTGCGAATGGAAGCCCCAGGTGCTCATGGCCTGATAAAAATCAGCCAGGTAGGGGTTTTCGGTCACGGGCTCAAAAAACGGCTCCCAACCCAAGCGTTGGCTGACCAGGGTGACCAGGGTGGACTTGCCCACGCCAATGTTCCCGGCGACGGCGATGAATTTGTTCATAGATCCTCCTGCGGTGAGGGCTTAGGGGTTCAGTTCGGCCTGCATGAGCATGGGGTCAATCAGCTCCTGAAAACTGCGCAGGGGCTGGTTTCCCACAATGCGAATGCCGTTAACGAAGAAAGTGGGCGTGCCTTCAATGCCCAGGGTGATGCCGTCGCGAAAATCTGCGGCCACTTCGGCGCGGAATTTTTGCGTATCCAGGCAGGATTGAAACTTGCCGGTGTCGAGGCCCAGCTCGGCGGCCAGGGTGTTAAAGGTGGCCGTCTCCAGGCTTTCCTGGGCAAACAGACGGTCGTGGTACTCCCAATACTGGCCCTGGTCACCGGCGCAGTTAGCAGCTTCGGCAGCAGGGGCGGCGTTGGGGTGAATGCCCAGCAGTGGAAAATCGCGGTACACCAGGCGGATTTTGCCGGGGTAGGCTTCTTCCAACTGGGGCCAAACGTTCTGTTCCCAATGGCGGCAGTAAGGGCATTCGTAATCGCTGAAGGCGATGAGGATGATGGGAGCGTCGGCCGGACCGCGCGAGGGATCGTCATCTAAGAGGGCGGCGGCCAGCGCGCTTTGGGGTACCGCCGGGCCGCGGTACCACAGCAGATAGCCGCCCAGCAGCCCCAGGCCAAAAGCCAGCGCCAGCAGCAGGCCGCGCCGCAGCAGAGGGGTCAAATGGGCAGCCACGCTCAGTTCGCGCGGCGGATCGGACAGGGTGGGTGGGGTGGGTTCTTCCATCAGCGCGATTATAACACTTCCCCACCCTCGGGGCACAGCAGCTTTTAATAAGCCCAGCCCCTCCTAAGTGAGGGGCTGGAACTTGCCGATTGTTGGAAAAACTAAGGAGGATCAGGCCTTCTGCGGGGCGCCCACGGGGCAAACATCCGCGCAAGCACCGCAGTCCTGGCACTTGGAGGCATCAATTTTGTAGGTGCCGTCCGATTCGAAAATGGCGCCTTCGGGGCATTCCGCTTCACAAGCGCCGCACGCGATACATTCATCCGTAATAATATACGTCATGGTATTCATCCTTTCCCGTGTGGGTCGGTAATTTTTTGTTTACTGTGTGAAGGATAGCACAATCTGAGCTTTTTTGTCAACATTGCTCCAGCGGTCATCTGTCATCAGATTCGCTTCAAAATGTCATAACTGCCGGGTGCCTCTCATAAAACTCCCCCCCTCCGGACAAACCAGAGGAGGGGAGCATGGGGTTCATTACAGGCCTGGGATTAGATCCAGCCGCGCAGCTGCATGGCTTTCACCACGCGAGCAATCGAGACCATATAGGCCGCATCGCGCATGTAGACCTTTTCCTTCAGGGCCATATCCAAAACGCCCTGGAAAGCCACGGTCATCTTCTCATCGAGCTTGCTCAGCACTTCTTCCTTGCTCCAGTAGAAGTTCATGTCGTTCTGCACGCCTTCAAAGTAAGACACCGTCACGCCGCCCGCGTTGCACAGGAAATCGGGCACCATGAAGATGCCGCGTTCTTTGATGACTTCGTCGGCTTCGGGGGTGGTGGGGCCGTTGGCGCCTTCAGCGATGATGCGCACTTTGCTGCTGATCTTCTTGACGGTGTCAGCGTTGACCTGACCTTCGAGGGCCGCGGGGATGAGCACGTCCACTTCCTTGCTGATCCAGGCTTCGCCGTCTTCAATGACGTAGCCAGCCGCTTTGGCTTTGGCTTTGTCAATCGTGCCGTACTGGTCGGTGATGCTCATCAGGAAGCGCGGATCCACACCGTCCATCTTGGTGAAGGTGTAGGAGACTTTGTCTTCGCGATCCCAGCAGGAAACGCACACCACTTTGCCTTTGAGCATTTCCACAAAGCCGATGGCGGCGTACTGAGAGACGTTGCCGAAGCCCTGCAGGGCCGCGGTGCATTTGCTGGAGTCCATGCCCAGGTGCTTCATGGCTTCGCGCACGGTGTAGATCACGCCGAAACCGGTGGCTTCGGTGCGGCCCAAGGAGCCGCCGCCGCCCACAGGCTTGCCGGTGATCACGCCGGGGGTGTAATCGCCCTGGAGTTTGGAGAATTCATCCATCATCCAGCCCATCATCTGCGGGGTGGTTCCAACGTCGGGGGCGGGCACGTCTTTGCGTGGGCCGATGTTCTTCCACATCTGCTGCACCCAGCCGCGCACCAACCGTTCCTTCTCGCCGGTGGACATGGTGGCGGGATCAACCACCACACCGCCCTTGCCGCCGCCCAGCGGGATATCGACCACGGCGCATTTCCAGGTCATCCAGGTGGCCAGGGCGCGCACGGTGTCAATGGTTTCCGAGGGGTGGAAGCGGATGCCGCCCTTGTTGGGGCCGCGGGCGTCGTTGTGCTGAACGCGGAAGCCCTGGAAAACCTTAATGGTGCCGTCATCCATGCGCACGGGAATGCGAAAATGGAATTCGCGCAGCGGCCACCGCAGGATTTCACGAACCTGCGGATCGAGCTTGAGGAGGTCGGCCACATGGTCGAACTGGCGCTGTGCCATTTCAAACGCATTGGTTGTTCCTGCCATAGAAAATTCTCCTATCGTTAGGATCTAAATGAATTGTGGGACTGAGGCTGTGCGCCGGGCGAGTCTGGAAAACAATAAGCGGACACGTTCGTAGTGTGCCCGCCTGCTACCAGGGTTGTTTCGTCCTATCGTACACTGCTTTCCTCCGCCCGCCGGTTTACTGTGTTAAAGGTAACAAATTTGAGGGTGCGGGTCAATATGATGAAAGTCGCCTGTTCGCGTGATGACCTTCTTCAACACGGGGGAAGGATGGCTGTGAGGGGCCTTTTTAGCCGAAACGCCCTTGAATATAATCCTGAGTGCGCGGATCTTTGGGGTTCACAAACAGTTTTTCGCCCTCCTGCATTTCCACCAATTCGCCCGCCAGGAAGAAAGCGGCGGTATCGGCGATGCGCGCGGCCTGTTGGGTGCTGTGCGGGGCCAGGACGATGGTCAGCTCGCTGCGCAGCTCGCGCAGGGTGGTTTCGATCTTGAAGGTGGACACGGGATCGAGGGCCGAGGTGGGCTCATCCAACAAGATCACCTCCGGCTGCAGCGCCAGCACGCGCGCAATGCACAGGCGCTGCTGCTGGCCGCCGCTCAGGGCGTGGGCCGGGTCCTGCAGCCGGTCGCTGACCTCATCCCACAAGACCACCTGGCGCAGGGCGCGTTCCACGGCCTCATCCAGGCGGGCTTTGCGCCGTTCCCCGGCGATTTCTAGCCCGTAGGTGATGTTTTGATAGATGCTCAGCGGCAGAGGCACCGGCCGCGAGAACACCATGCCCACCCGCCGTCGCAGCTCGGTCACGTTGGTGTGCGGGTCCAACACATCTACGCCGTTCAGCAGCACCCGCCCCGACAGCATGGTCACATCCGCCAGATCGTTCAGGCGGTTGATGCAGCGCAGCAGGGTAGATTTTCCCCCGCCCGCCGGGCCAAACAGCACGGTGATCTGGTTCGCCGGAATGCGCAGACTGACATCCTTCAGGCTTTCGGTGCCGTCGGAGTAGTTCAGGCTGAGGTGTTCAATGACAATTTTGTCCATGCGCTTACCAATGCCGCCGGGCGCGCGCCCGCGAGCGGATGAAATTGGCGATCAAATTCATGCCCAGCACGAAGGTCAGCAGCACCAGCACCGTGCCGTATTGGATCTGGATGGGCATCCCCGGAATTTGGGTGGAGATGACAAACAGATGGTAGGGCAGGGCCATGGTGGGGTCGAGGGGCGAATTGGGCAGATTGGGCAGGAAAAAGGCCGCACCGGTGAACAGGATGGGGGCGGTTTCGCCCGCGGCCCGCTCTAGACCCAGGATGATGCCGGTGATGATCCCCGGCAGACCCTGCGGCAGCACAATGCGCCAGATGGTCTCCCATTTGCTGGCCCCCATCGAAATGCTCACCACCCGAAAACTGGTGGGCACCGAGCGCAGCGCCTCTTCGGTGGTGCTGATGATCACCGGCAGGGTCATGATCGAAAGGGTCAGCGAGGCAGCCAGGATGCTGGTGCCGAATTTCAGGAAGAGCACAAACAGCCCCAGCCCAAACAGGCCGTACACCACCGAGGGGATGCCGGACAGGTTGATCATGGCGATGCGGATGGTGCGGGTCAGGCCGTTATCCGGCGCGTATTCGGCCAGGTACACCGCCGCGGCGATCCCTGGCGGAACAGAGAAGAGCGCCGTGCCCAGGGTCAGATACAGCGTACCCAAAATGGCCGGAAGGATGCCCCCGCTGCGCATGCCGTCGCGCGGAAAACCGCTGAGGAATTCCCAGCTGATGGCGGGCAGGCCAGCGATCAAAATGTAGATAAACAGGGCGATGATGGGGATCACCGTCAGCACGGCGATGCCCGCCAAAGCGGCATAGCCCACTTTTTGGGTCTGGCGTGCGGTCAGGAAGGGTTTTGGCAGGTTCAATCCCAACTCCTCAGGAGAGCAGGCGCTCCACGCGCTGGGTACGGCGGTTGCTGACCATGAAAGCGGTGATGTTGATGATCAGGGATAGGGCAAACAAGACGATGCCGATGAGGAAGAGCACCTGGTAATGCTGGCTGCCGGTGGCCACCTCGCCCATTTCGGAGGCGATGGTGGCGGTCATGGTGCGCACCGGCCCAAACAGCGCCCCCAGCCCGCTGGGCAGCACCGGAGCGTTGCCGGTCACCATCATCACGGCCATGGTTTCGCCGATGACGCGCCCAATGCCCAACATGACCGCGGTGAGCACGCCCGAACGCGCCGCCGGAAGGGTGACGCCCCAAATGACTTGCCAGGGGGTGGCCCCCACCGCCAAAGCCGCCTCGCGGTAGGAGCGCGGCACGCCGTACAGGGCATCTTCGGCGATGGACACAATGGTGGGAATGGCCGCCCAGCCCAACAGCAGAGCGCCGGTGAAGGCCGTCAGGCCGGTGGGCAGATCAAAAGCTTTACGGATGAAGGGAGACAGCACCAAAATGCCCACAAACCCCAGCACCACCGAGGGCAGGCCCGCCAGCAGCTCCACCAGCGGCTTGAGGGTCTCTTTGACCCATTTGGGGGCCACTTCCGACAGGAAGATGGCGGTTCCCAGCCCCAAAGGCACGGCAAAAAGGGCCGCGCCCAGGGTGACGGTGAGCGAGCCGAAAATCAGCGGCCACAGGCTGTAATAGCCTTCAATGGGGTACCAGAATTTGCCCGCCAGGCTGGAAAGCGGCACATCCGTCAAGGCAGGCAGGCCCTCCTTGAGCAGGAACAGGCTGATGAGCGCCACGTAGAAGATACTCAAATAGCCCGCCACACGGATCAGCAGGGTGATGATCCATTCTGTGCGGCGGGCCGGAGGGCGGGTGGATTCCAGGGAGGGGTTGGAGGAGGTCATGGGGTCTCCTGGGTCACCGGCACAAAACCGAGGTCGCCCACAATCTGCTGAGCCTCGGCGGAAAAGATCCAGTCCAGATAGGTCTTGAGCGTGCCCTGCGGGGCGCTGCGGGTGTACATGTACAGGTCGCGGGCGATGGGGTACGAACCGTCGTTGACCGTGGTGACCGAAGGGCGTACGTACGGCGCACCGGCGCTGGGGGCCACGGCGACCATTTTAACATGGTCGGTGACGTACCCCAGGCCGTCGTAACCGATGGCGTTGGGGTTGTCGCTGACTTCGGCGATGATGCCTTCGGAGGAGGGCAGCAGCAGGGTCTGCGGCGAAAAGATGCTCTTATCTTCAGAATTGCCCAGGCGCACCACCTCTTCCAGGAAGTAGACATGCGTGCCGGAATTGGTCTCGCGCGACAGGCGCACGATGGGCCGGTCTTCGCCGCCCACCTCCAGCCAGTTGTTGATCTCGCCGCGGTAGATCAGAGCAATTTGTTCCAGGGTCAGGTTCTCCACCGGGTTGTCGGGGTGGACGATGACGGCGATGGCGTCGCGCGCGACCACAAATTCCTGCGGGTCGGCCCCGGCGGCGGAGGCCTGAGCCAGCTCTTCGGCTTTGATTTTGCGCGAGGCGTTGGCCAGATCCACGGTGTTGTTGGCCAGCGAGGCCAGCCCCGTGCCCGAACCGCCGCCGGTGACGGCGATGGTCACCTCGGGATGGGCGCTTTGGTAGCGCTCGGCCCAGGCCAGGGCCAGGTTTACCATCGTGTCGGAGCCTTTATTCTGCAAATATACGCTCGCCGCCTGTCCTGGTTCGCTGCTGGAACGGGCAGAGCAGCCCCCGCTCAGCACGGCGATGATCAGGATCATGCAGGTGATGCGCAGTAGTTTCATGATGTGCCTTTTATGAAGCGGCTTGTTTGCGTTCAGCCAGCTGCCGTTCCAGCTCGGCGCGGATGACCTGCGGGTTGCCCTGTCCGCGGGCGGCGCGCATCACCTGGCCGAAGAACCAGTTGGCCAGGGTCTCTTTGCCGCTCAGATAGCTTTGCAGCTCGGCGGGGTTTTCTTCCAGCGCCTGCCGCACCAGGGCCGCCAGCACGTCGCTGTCGGAAATCTGCCGCAGGCCGCGGCTTTGGATCAGAGCAGCGGCGCTTTGTCCGCTGACAAGCATATCGCCCAGCAGGGTTTTGGCGGTGGCCATGTTGATCTCTCCCCGCTCCAAAAATCCCAGCAGTTCCGCCAATCCTTCGGGCGCCACCCGCAGAGTCTCTATGTCGCCGCCGTTCTGGTTGAGCCAGCCGAACAGCTCGCCGGTGATCCACAGCGCCAAGGTGCGCGGGGCCAGGCCCTTGCCCGCGGCAGCCGCGCGCTCAAAGTAGCGGGCCACGGCCTGATCTTCGGCCAGCAGACGGGCTTCGTAAGGCGTCAGGCCAAATTCCGCCTGGAAGCGGGCGCGTTTGGCACGCGGCAGTTCCGGCAGACTGGCGGCCACGGCCGCGGCCCATTCCGGCTCCACCACCAGGGGGGGCAGGTCGGGTTCAGGGAAGTAGCGGTAATCGTGGGCTTCTTCCTTGCTGCGCTGCGAGAAAGTCTTCCCGGCGGTCTCATCCCACCCCAGGGTCTGCTGCACCACGCTTTCGCCCCGTTCGAGAGCGGCGATTTGCTCTTCGATCTGATACGCCACCGAACGTTCCAGGGCGCGAAAACTGTTCAGGTTCTTGATCTCTACGCGCGTGCCTAGAGTCTGGCTGCCCGCTGGCCGCACGGAAACGTTGGCCTCAAAGCGGATCACGCCTTTTTCCATATCGCCCGAATTGACCCCCAGGTAGCGCACGATGGCGCGCAGCCCGTCGGCATAGGCGCGCACTTCTTCCACAGTGTGCATATCCGGCTCGGAGACGATTTCCAGCAGAGAAATTCCGGCGCGGTTCAGGTCCACCAAAGAATAGCTCTCGCCGTCGCGGGTGACGTGGGTGAGCTTGCCGGTGTCTTCTTCCAGGTGTACCCGCCGCACGCGGACGGCGCGCTCGCCTTGGCTGGTGGTGATCCACAGCTGCCCGTGCTGGGCCAGCGGATATTCGTACTGAGAAATTTGATAGCCTTTGGGCAGGTCGGGATAGAAATAGTTCTTGCGGTCAAACAGGCTGGTGCGCGCCACCTCACATTCCAAAGCCAGCGCCACCCGCAGGCCGTATTCCACCGCCTGACGGTTGACCACCGGCAGCACGCCGGGCATGCCCGCGCACACCGGACAGACAGCTACATTGGCTTCCACCTGGGTGGTATCCACCACTGGGCAAGCACAAAACATCTTGGAGCGCGTCTGCATTTCGGCATGAACTTCCAGACCAATGACCGCTTCGTATTCCATCAGGTTTTCATCCGTCCTTCCCCGCGAAATGACCGCAAAAGCGCAGTCTGCCCCTGATTTTACCATAGGCAAACCCGCGCGGCGGAGAAAGTTCGGGGCAGGGGGCGCGCCGTTTTGCCGATGGAAATGTGCCCGAAAATATGACCCCAGTATGCCCAGATGCTCTGCGTGAGGCAGGGGGCGCAGCGTACAATAAAACCAACCAGTCGGTATGTTAACATCCTCGGAGGAACCATGCAAGAACGCAGCGAAGAGACCCGCGCCCGCATCCTGGCCGCGGCGGTGGATCAGTTTTCAAAATTTGGTTATGACGCCGCCAGCGTGTCGAATCTGTGCGCCGCGGCGGGGGTCAGCAAGGGCGCGTTTTACCACCACTTCCCCACCAAGCAGTCCGTCTTTCTGGAGCTGCTGAACCAATGGTTGGCGCAGATCGAAGCCCAGTTTGCCCGCTTCTTTGAAGAAGCGCCGGATATCCCCACCCTGCTGCTGTGGATGGCCGATTTAACCCCCGCCGTGTTCGCCGATGCGGCCGGACGGCTGCCCATCATTTTGGAATTTTGGAATCAGGCCCGCAAAGACCCGGCGGTGTGGGCGGCCAGCATGGCCCCCTATTCCCGCTTTGAGAAAATCTTCGCGGAGATCATCGCCCAGGGCATCGAAGAAGGCCACCTGCGCCCGGTGGATCCCCAGGCGGCGGCCCATACCCTGATGAGCCTGGGGGTGGGGATGCTGCTGCAAAGCGTGCTGAACCCCGACGGCGCCGATTGGGCGGCGGCCACGCGCCAATCGATCCAGTTCTTAATGGATGGTTTGCGAAGGAGTGAGGCAGGATGAACCTGGTAACCGGAGCCACGGGACATATTGGCAATACCCTGGTGCGCGCTTTGAGGGCGCGGGGCCTGCCTGTGCGGGCCATGATCCTGCCCAACGAAGAACGCACCCCCCTGGAAAATTTGGATGTGGAGGTGGTGGAAGGCAACGTGCTCCACCCCCAGGAACTTCTGCGAGCCGCGCAGGGCGTGGACACGGTTTACCACCTGGCGGCGATGGTGTCCATTTTGCCGGGGCAAAACGAGATGATGCGGCGGGTGAACGTGGAAGGCACGCGCAACGTCATCGCCGCAGCGCGGGCGGCGGGGGTGCGGCGGCTGGTGTACACCAGTTCCATCCACGCCATTCTGCGCGCCCCCCACGGCACGCCCATTGATGAGAGCCTGCCCTTTGACCCTCAGAATCCGGCAGGGGAATATGACCGCACCAAAGCCCAGGCCAGCCTGGCGGTGCTGGAGGCCGCCCAGGACGGGCTGGACGCGGTCATCGTGTGCCCCACCGGTGTGGTCGGTCCGGGGGATTACCGCTGGTCGGAGATGGGCAATTTGATCTTCTCGTGGATGAAGCGCGGCCTGCACGTGATTGTGGACGGGCATTTTGACTTCGTGGACGTGCGCGACGTGGCTGAAGGGCACATTCTGGCGGCCCAGTACGGGCAGCGCGGCCAGACCTACATCCTGGGCGGCGAAAACATCACCCTGGATTCCATGCTGCGCATCGTGCAGGAGGCTGCCGGCATTCACAGCCCGCGGGTCAAAATCCCCTTTGGCCTGGCGATGGCAGCGGCGCATTTGACCCCCTGGTATTACCGCCTGACGCATACCCGCCCGCGCTTTACGCCCTATTCGCTGGAGACGGTGCAGAGCAATTCGGAAATCAGCAACCAGCGCGCCCGCCGTGAGCTGGGCTTTGCCCCGCGCAGCCTGCGCGATTCCCTGACAGATACCGTGCAGTGGTGGCGGCAAAACGCCGCCCGCCTGCGCTCTCTGGCCGCCCTGGGGCGCATGTGAACCGGCAGAATCATTGGGAAGGCAAGCTGGCGCTGGTGACGGGGGCCTCCAGCGGCATTGGAGCCGCCATCGCCCGCCGCCTGGCGCGGGGTGGGCTGCGCGTGGCGCTGACGGCCCGCCGGGCCGAGCGGCTGGAGGCTCTGGCCGCGGAGATCATCCAGACGGGCGGACAGGCCGCCGCATTTCCCGTGGATCTGGCCCACCCAGCGCAGCGCGAGGCGCTGTGGGCGCAGGTGAACGCCCGCTGGGGTGCGCCGGATGTGCTGGTCAACAACGCCGGTTTGGGTTGGTACGGCTGGTTTACGCACATGCCCGCCGAGACCGCCCGCGAACTGCTGGCGGTGAATGTGGAGGCGGCGGTGGATTTGACCCACCGCGCGCTGCCCGACATGCTAGCGCGGCGCAGCGGCGCGGTGATCAACATCAGCTCGGTGGCGGGCAGCCTGCCCATGCAGGGCATCGCCCTCTACGGCGCCAGCAAAGCCTTTCTGGACAGTTATTCCACCTCGCTGCACCGCGAACTGCGCGGCAGCGGCGTGCAGGTCAGCGTGCTGCGCCCCGGGCCGGTGCGCAGTGAATTCTACCCCCAGGCAGCCCAGCGCTCCGGGGGCAGCCCAGTGCCCGCGGAGCGCTTTGCGGTTTCTTGTGAACAGGTGGCCGAGAGTCTGTGGCGGCTGCTGGGCCGTCCGCGCCGCGTGGTGTATGTTCCCGCGCTGCTGCGCGCGGCCCCCTGGCTGGAGATCAGCTTTGGCTGGCTGATTGACCGGCTGGGCCCGCTGCTGCTGCGGCGCACGGCCCAACCCTCGCCGCGGATCTCACCACACGCGCACTAGGTGGGGGTTATCGCAGGGCTGGCGCCCCACCTTGGCCATATCCACCCACTCGCCGTGCACCTTAACGCGCACCACATCGGCGGTGAAATCGGTGACGGTGGGGCCGTGGTTGTCGAACAATGAAGAGCCCACGGCGTAAATATCCACCGGAACGTTCAGTTTTTCAAAACGGCGGATTTTTTCGGGGTTAAACCCGCCGGAAACGACGATCTTGACCGCCTGACAATACTTGCGGGCACGCTCCTGCCAGTGCAGGGGCAGGTCCCAGCTTTCCCAGGCGGTATCCAGGGCCTGGCGCACCACAAACACCAGGCGCGGGTTCACGCCCAGGTCGAGGGCGGGGTCGCCCAGCGGCGTCACCGAACGGTCGCGCAGGGTGCCGCTCGTGTCCAGGCGCACCCCATACAGGCGGTAACGCTCGGCCTCTTCGGTCTGCCCGCTGTCCATCAGCGCGCGGAAACGGTCGAACATGCCGCGGCAGACGGTGAGCGAATCGGCCACGCAGTCGTTGTTAAAATCCACCAGAGCGATGCGCGGGATGCTGGTGGGCAAAACGCGCGAGAAAGCCAGCATGGCTTCGCAGGTGTCGCCCAGGTAGCAGGCGATGGCCGCGTGCGCCACGGTTCCGCCGCCCGCCCCACCCCACCAGTCGCCCTGGGCATCGGTGGACACAAATGGGCCGAGCACACCGGCGAAATCCATGTTAAAACGCTGCACGGCGATGTTATAGGCGTAGCCGTCGGCGGCCTGCACCTCGTGTAGGTCAAAGCGCGCCGGGAAGAACAGCATGGGCTTGCCGCGCGAAGCCTGCAAGGCCTCATACACGTTGGTGGCCACGCGGCTGGCGCGGGTTAAAATCCCCAGGGTGGGCGTTTCCAGCATGGCAAAGTCGCGGTAGCGCCCGCGCACGCGCAGCACGGGCTGAATGCTGCGCGGATCGCCGTCGTAGGTCACGGTGTCGCCGTCCTGCACAGCCCATACCTGCATCTGGTCAGAGGTATCGGTAAAGGTGTCGCCCTGCCAGGCGCCGGTGCAGTGGCGCAGCATGGCCAGGGCCTTATCCACGCCCACCACCAGGGTTTTGCCGGGGCGGCGGGTGAACCACTGCATTTCCACTTCCAGATCGCCGCTGCAAATCCCATCCGGAGAAATTTCGGGGGGCAGGCGGTGGCCGGTGCCGGTGTACATCTCGCCGCGTTCCGCCAGGGTGGTCAGCATGGCGGCGATGTTGGTGAAATATTTATCGGTGTACCACCCGCGCCGCATCCGTTCAATATCCAATTTGAAGGTGCTGTTCGTCAGGCGTTTCCCGTCAAAGATGCTCATTTTGGCTCCTTGTGTGCTGCAATTGGTGTAATTTATACACTATTATAGACCTTTTCCTGGGCTTGTCAACCCCCCATCGGCCCATTTTGACCCAATAAAAAAACCGCCTGGGTTCAGGCGGTTCATAACGGCGGGGACGAGCGCGGCTCAGGGCGCAGGTTGGTTCGAGAGGAAAAGCGCCAGACCGGCGTTGACCACAAACAAGGACAGCGCCAGAATGATGCTGAAATCAAAGCCCATTTCCAGGCCGTTGGCGCTGCGGTACAGCCACATGCCAATCTGCGCCACAGCGGTGATCAGATACACCACCGTGCTGCCCTGCAGCGACGCTTGCAGCACAGCCTCCACAAAGGGATCCATGCCCTTGAGGGCGATTTGCAGCACGCGTCCCATCACAAAGCCCAGCAGGGCGGTGCCCCCCGACATGCACAGCATGACCACGTAGCGGGTGAATTGGGCGTTGTGATAGGTCAGGATGAAACGCTGCGAGGTCAGAAGAAACAGCCCGGTGTAGCCCAAGAAGTGCAGCCAGAAGAACAGAATCAGCAGGCAGCCCAGGATGATTTGAAAGGCCTGAAATTCCAGGGTGCGGGCTGGCCGCCCCGTGCCGTAAGCCAGCACCAGGGCCTGGGAGAACAGGAAGCAGATCACCACCAACATGGCCAGGGTGATGAGGGCCGGGTTGATGCCCTCAGCCATCTTTTCAAAAAAGTAGCGGCGCACCAGATCCATGCCGAACACAAATTCGGCAAACAAGGTGAAAACTGCTGTGCTGCCGATCAGCAGCTTGGAAAAATCCTCACGGATAACGCGTACATCGGTTGTCATCGGCCGTCTCCCCTAGATTTTTAAGGTGTCGTTCGGAGGATGGAATGGTTTCCCCCTGCTTCCGGCTGTCACCGCCAAAGCCGACACGCAGCAAGTGGTTGCAAAAAGCATACCAACCGGATGATACAATTACGCCGTTCCAACCCCAGCGTGTTGAAAGGCGGCCCCATGCAAATCTACTTCTCCTGTTCCATCACCGGCGGGCGGCAAGACCAGCCCATCTACCAGCGCATCGTGGCGCATTTGCAGGCGCGCGGCCACCAGGTGCCCACCGCGCTCCTGGCGGATGCACAGATGGAGCCGCCCGAAGCCCAGTTGGACGCGGCGGCGGTCTACGCGCGCGACGTGAACTGGGTAAAAACCAGCCAGGCCCTCATCGCCGAGGTCAGCACACCCTCTCACGGCGTGGGCTATGAAATTGCCCTGGCCGAAAGCCTGGGCATGCCGGTGCTGTGCTGTTATCAGGCCGGGCGCAAGGTAAGCAAAATGATCACCGGTAACCCCAACCCCGCGGTGATGGTGCGCGCCTACCGCACCCCGGAAGAAGCTCTGCAAATCGTGGATGCGTTCTTGGGGAAAATTGGCTGAAAGGTGAGGAAGATCATTCAAAAGCGGTGACGTTTTCCTTTGCATTCAGCCTGCTATATCCGGTATATTGTATATGGAGACGCACCTCAGACACTCCAAAATAGCTTATCGCTGTCTCCTCCTTTGGCGAAAGCCTCCGCCAGGTCCCTCACCGCCCCTGGCGGAGGCTCTTTTTAACCCCCGATCTGGATCCAGCCGATAAAAAACTCCGGAGCGGTTTCGCTCCGGAGTTTTTGGTTATAACCAGTGCCGCGGCCTTAGCGCAGGGCGAATTTCACCATGGTCAGGCGCACGTTCAGATCCAGGCTCAGGCCGGTGCTGTCGGTGACGCGCAGGCGCACATAGTAGTAGGGGCGCTTTTCGTAGCGGAAGGTGGTGGCCAGCACCAGTTTGTTGTCCTGCACGGCGAACCGAGCGTTGTCGTAGCCGCCGGGGGCCAACGAGTAGGTGAAGGTTTCACCCGGGTTGGGGTCTTTGGCGGTCAGCGTGCCCACCACCGTGCCGGGCAGCGCGTACTTGAAGAACAGCAGGCGCGAAAGCTTCAGGCTGGTGGGCGCCAGAGCGGGCGGAGCCAGAGTGAGGCCCACCACCGCGGGATCGTGATCCGAAGAGCGGTAGGCATCTGGGGCGTAGGGGTCAATGGTGGGCTTGAACTCGGTGTTGTAGTCAATGAACACGGGTTCATCCGTGTTGATGTGCCAGAAGGCCGCGCTGGTCACCTGGGTGGCCAGGCTGGCGGTGCTGAGCATGTGATCCAGATTGCCCGCGGCGCCGTCAAAGATGTAGCTGTAGCGGTTGGCGGCGGGGATGCTGTCTGCATGGTTCACCAGACCGCCGGCTTCCAACACGTCAATGGGGTCTTCGGCATTGTAGGAATTCAGGTCGCCCAGAACGAGCACGTCCGGGTCGCCGGAGGTGGTGACGATGTCATCAATGAAGTCCAGCAGCGCTTCGGCCTCTTCGATACGGGTGGCGTTCCAGCAGCCCTGCCCGTCGCCCTGATCGGCATCCAGGCCAGTGGCGCCGTCGCAGCCTTTGGACTTGAAGTGGTTAACCACAGCGGTGAACTCGGCGCCAGTGGCTTTTTCTTTGAAGGTCTGGGCCACAGGAGCGCGCTTGAAGATGGCGGCGGTGCTGCTCATGGAAGCGCCCACCAATTCGACCGTGGCGGGTTTGTAGATGAACCCGACTTTGATCACATCCGTGCCCACGCCGCTGGCGGGATCCGCCACTTTGGCGTAGGTGCCGGCGCCCACCACAGCGTTCAGGCTGGCGACCAGGTCGTCCACAGCCCCGGCAGCGGGGTCGCTTTCCAACTCGATCAAGCCGTACACGTCCGCGTTGAGGGCAGCCAAAGCGGCCACGATTTTATCTTTCTGGCGGGTGAATTCAACCGAGGTGTTGGCCCCGCGGCTGTTCAGGGTGGTGAAGTAATTCAGCACGTTGAAGCCGACCACTTTCAGGCTGCCGGTGGTGGCGGGGGGGCCGCTGCGCGGGTTGCCGGAGGTGAAGGCCACCGGGGCAACCGGGTGCAGGCGGTAGTGAATGGGAGCGGTGGAATTGGAGGTGATCAGACCGTGATCCAAAACACCCACCAGGCTGCCGCTGGTCAAATCGCCGGAGCGCGGGAAGTAATTGACGCCGGAGGGATTGCCGTAGGTGTAATAGGGCACGGGGTTGGGGTTTTGAACGCTTTTGCCGTCATCCAGCATGATCATGCGGCGCAGATTGGCATCCGAAAGATCCGCATAGGTTCCGGCCTCATTGCCGTTGGTGGGGTTAAACAGACGTCCCCCAGCGGAAAGGTTGAGCTGGCCGTAGCGCCCTTGCCAATAGTTCTGGGTCACGGTCAGGGGTTGATCAATCTGCACCAACATGCCCTCATAGGGTTCCAGGGTGCTGCCCGCGGGAACCGGCAGGGTGATCTGCACCGGTGCAATCACGGCAGGCGTGCCGCATTTGGCCACGGAAGTGACCGTCCCAATTTCGGTCATTTCCTTATATTCAGTGACCGTACCTTTCACTTGAACCGCGTCGCCCACGGCCACGTCCACGGCGGGGGAGCCGCCGTCATAGATCAGGATGCCTTCTGAGGTGGCCGGGTCTGCATCCGCATTGCTCGGATCACTTTGCAAGAAGAAGCCGCTCATGCCCGCGGAGGTTTGGAAGTCCGCGGTGACGATGCCGCGCACCGTGACGACCTGGCCGACTAAGGGGCTGGTCGCCCCAGTCCCCTGCACCGTATGAATCTCTTGCAGATTGGTAGGCACCGGGCAGGCGCCCACGGTGGCGAAGTTGATCACGTAATCGCCGCTCATGGCAGCCCCGTCCGCATCCGTCACCTTGGCGGCGGAAACGGTGGCGGTGCAGTTGGCCGCCAGGGGCAGGCCGCTGGTGGGGGTCATCACGTAGGTGGGGGCGCCGGTGGCGTCTTCCGTGAAGGCGACGGGGGAGCCGCCGCAGGTCAGGCTGAACCAATCCGCGGCCAAAGTCACCGGCTCGCTGAAGACCACCGTCAGGGTGGCATCCGCGGCCACGTTGGTGGCGTTGTTGGCGGGTACGCTGGAGAGCACGCTGGGCAATTGGTTGCCGGAGCAGGTGTGGGTGGCACTGGCGGAGTTGCGCGGGGCGGGCGCACCGGTTTCAAAATCGGCGCTGTTGTTGTCCGTGTCCGTGCAGCCGTTCAGCTTGCGGAAAATTGAAGTCGTGGTGCTGGGAGCCGGGGCGGCGGCGGTGCCTTCAAAGCCGTTTGCCGTGCCAAAACCCACCAGGTCCACCAGGCTGCCGCCGCTGGGGTTGGTGCCCGTCAGCGCGGTGGTGCTGGACACCAGAGCCACCTTACCATTCGTGCCGCTCAGGTTGATCGTACCGGTGGCATCAGGGGTAGGCAGGTCTGCAATACCCGTTCCAGAAGCTTCCTGGACCAGATAATATCCGCCCGCAGCGACGCTGCCGGACAGGCTGGTCACAGACCAAGAGCTTCCGGTGGCGCTGGCGTACTGAACGGAGTAGCCCGTCAGTGAAACCGCGGAGGAACCGGCGTTGTACAGTTCGATATAATCATACTTGTATGGAGAGCTGGCATTGCTGTTGCCCCCATACACCTGACTGATACGCAAATCGCTGGCGGCCTGCACCGTGTGTTGCGGGGCGGGCAGCATGACCAAACCGAGCGCAATGGAAATTGCGACGATGAGGTTGAAGAACCGATTGGCAGTTCTCATACAATGTTCTCCTATTCTGTTTCTTGGGTGTTCCGAGGAACCAATGGGATTTCCCTCCAGGGGAGGCCGGTTTGTGATTTTCGGTGCAAGGGCCGTAGTTATTATAACCTTACATTCTCTTATCAGAAATTAATTTAAGCCGTCAATTTTGGGCTGCGGCGGCCGACTTGCCCCTTGTGCAAGGCCTGATCCGCAGATGACGCAGATTTCGCAGATATCTGCCTTTCGGGGGCAACGCGCCCCCCTTGCATGTCATCGCGACCACCGAAAACCGGTGGCTTAGGCGGCGTTTTTTGCCCGCGGCGATCTCTACCTCGGCGCGTTCTCTTCCCTCGGGGCAGAGATTGCTTCACCCCCCAAAAAACGGGGGTTCGCAATGACACATCTGCATGATGTCATCGCGAACGAAGTGACGCCATCTCCCGGTCAATGGACGCATAAAAAATGGTATGATTAACCCGTCCACTGCCCACCTTCCCCCCTACCTTATCCCCATGATCGAGATTACCCCTACCCTTTCTATCCCTGAGAGCGAGATCCAATTTGAGTTCATTCGTTCTTCCGGCCCGGGCGGCCAAAATGTGAACGGCGTGTGTACGAAAACCCTGACGTTTCTCCAAACCACCCGGTCACCTTCCCGGAGCCATCTTTTGAGAGAACAACCTTGGCATGCAACAGCTCCAGCACCTGACGCTTGCTCTCTGGTGTAGGGTCCCAATCCTCATTTGCAATCCGTTCCCTTACTTTCTGGGCAAAACCTTCTAAATCTTCAAACTGCCTCTGAGTTGGTACAGCGGTGGGTACGGCCTCTATCTCCTCAATTTTCGCGCGGACTTCGGTAAGATCCCGGTCTAGCTGCACCCTTTGGGCGAGATATTCCGTTTTTGTCATCTGGATGTCTGGATCCGTGTAGGCGCGGGTCAGATTGGTTAACTGTTGTTCTAGTTTACCGGCTGACCGATAATACCCTTCGAGTAGGATGCGCGAGCGCGAGCGATTTTCCACATCCAATTGTTGAGCCTGGTAATAAGCCTGTCTCAGAACCTCTGTATCGACCAGCATTTCCTTTACGGCTTCCCAAACACGTTCTTCCAGACGTACTGCTGTTATTTCCCGATCCATACACTGGCCTTCAATTCTGCGATGGCGATAGGATCGATGAGCTTTTCGATGCTCCTTTGGACGATCCTTTTGGAAATTGGCCCTGTAAGGTTTCTCACATTCCATACAACGGATCATCCCAGATAAAAGATAAAAGTGTTGGGGCTGGCGGCGGAGCGCTTCGCGATGATCCTTGATCCTCATTTGAACGAGGTTAAATAATTGCACATCTATCAGAGGGGCAATTTCAATCTTAATCCATTCACGTTTTTCACGTGGTTTTCGATCCGAATTACTCCGGCATACCGATTTGTTGTAATGGACATACCCTTTATAAGCGGTATTGGTCAGGATGTTTCGTATGGCGGATAAGTGCCAGTTTGGTTTTCCCGTGTAGGAAGGAATACTACGGTTTTCTAGCTCTACACGAATCCTGTGCATAGAGTAGTTCTCCTCGCCATAAAGCGAGAAGATCAATCGAACGACCTCGGCTTGCTCAGGATGAATAGACAGTCCACCCATTCCCTTCGCATCCAATATGTAACCATACGGTGTTCGTCCACCAACATACAGACCCTTTTCGGCTTTACCACGTTTCCCACGATTGCAGCGCTCGACACGTTTGGCATTTTCCCATTTGGCAAAAGTGGCATCCATATCTTTGCGCACTTCGCCTTCGGGTGAGTCGTCATAATTTCCGAGCGCAAATTCGACTTTGGCTCCCCGCCGGAAGAATTCCTTCTCCAAGGTTTGGCGGATATAGGGGTCGCGGGCTAACCGATCGATCGAATGGACCACAACAACATCAAAGCCATAATCTTCGAGATAGGTCAACGCGGCATCCAGACTGGGACGGTTCATTTCACGGGAGGAATAATCATCTACGTAAGCGGGAATTGAATTGGGATTTTTCTCGACATCCAATCCACTTTGCTTGTCCACGAACGCATTCCCCACCAGGGTATAACCGTTATTTTGACAATACTTGACGCATTCCGCAATTTGGGTGGGAATGCTGAAGTTGGATCGCTGATCGTCCGTAGAAACCCGAGAGTAAATAATCGCACGTTTGGTAGCCATAATTATCACCTAACCCTTAATGATCTCAACACCATGTCCATTGCGCCGAATGCGCCCATCATTTTCAAGACGATCCAGGTAGGAGTAAACCGTCTGCCTGGACATGTTCAATGTACGAGCAGCATCTGTCACCCCAATCGTTGGATTGTCACGATAGAGTGTCAAAAGATTGTCCATTCGGTTACCCTGAATAGCTGCCCTGGCTTGACGCGCTTTGACTAACGAACTGTCTGGATTGACAGTTATAGACGTTGCATTGGACGCAAGTAAGTCATTCAGATTCCCCACTGGTGGACGAACAGCTTGACGTTCCGCTTTTCGATCTGCACGCTCTTGGGTAATACCTGCCAGACGCCGGCGATGTCCAGAACGCAATGCCAGATTGACGGCACCGACCAGCGCCAGAATTGGAAAGAGTGCCGGCGCGTAACGGGCCAGATCTGGGAAAATATCCAACAGCACGGTCAAACCAATGGTGGAAACCAGGTAAACACCGACTAAAGAAGCTGCCAACAAAAAAGGCGCATCTGGATCCGTTTTCCTTTTGTCTGCGTTGTACTCCCAAAGCAGCAGGCTGGTACTTACGGTAGTTAGGCCCAGGCTCTCGATGATCGCAGCAGCGACCCAAGCTAACTCAGCGCTCCAATGCAAGTCTTTGACTGTGGCATTGGCCACCAGCACGGCGCTGGGGATGGGAGTGATCCAGGGACCGATGGCGGCAATGCCATCAGTAAGATTGGTCTCAATTTCCGAGAGGGCCTCCCGGAATCGAATAAGAAAAGATTGATCAGCCAAGATAAGCCTCCTTAATAAGTAGGGGGCAACAAAAAGCCCCCGGCAAATGGTCCCCACCGAGGGCGAATCCTGGCTGATCAGCTATAATGAGATCAGCCCCTGCCGCCGCCAATTCCGGTGGTTGGGGTCAGGTTCGTGTAGGTGCTCGCTACACCTGCACGAACCGTCCTATGGTTTTGTTCTATCTATTATATCTCATAGAACAAATATGCGAGTAATCGAATTTAGGGCTATCCGGAAGTAGCGAGCCAACCGGAAAAAAGTCAATAGCGCCAGTTGCGATGGGCGCTGGGCGGCAGAGCAAAACCGCCTGCCACCCACGTTTCCAACTCCTCCTCGGAAACACCCAGCAGTTCGCACCAATTCAGCCCGACAAACTGCAGCCATGCTCGGGCTTCGGCCATGCGAGCCGGGTTATCGCTGTCCAGATCCAGAACGGCATGGTAGATCACAGCCAGGGCCAGTGCTATATACGGGTCATGGATAATCGCGTCAACCATCTTTGCTTTCCTCGGATTTCTCCGGTAGATGGATATGGATGACCTCCCCATCTGTAACCGCCGTCAATCGTTCTCTCAACTGTGGTATGGGCGAGCCGCTGATTTTCTCGGCCCCGACATTCCTATCCAGGAAAATCGACAGCGCCATAGCCAGCTGCTCCGGGTTGTAACCGGCCTCGATTCTTCCATCCGGCAGCCTGCGCCAGCAGCCGCCAATCGCGGGCATTTTGCTGTCCGCGGGCAGGCGGATGGCGATTTCACAGTTCAACCAGGGCTCTTCAGTCTCTTGTGACGTTTGGCCATCAGTGACATGAGTGACATTATTTTCTTGCCCCAGCTCTTTCGGCAGTTGGATGTTGTAAACGGCTGCCCAGCGTTTTAGATCGGCGAGGGTGACCTGCCACATGCGCGTACCTTTGCCGGCTTCACGCGCCTTGCGCAGCCTGAGCTTTCCCAGCAGTCGCCCCACCTTCCGTGAAGTGATTTTCTCCGTGTCGATATCGGCTTCGGTTTGCTCGGCGATGTGTTGGGCAGCTTCGCTGATCTGAGATGTCGTAAACGTCCATACGGTTGAATGAATGTCACTGTTGTCCTTAATGTCACTCTTGTCACCTGCCAGCTTACACAGCCCCTGCAGCACCAGTAAAACGATGTCTCCCGATTGCTGGTCGGCGCTCTCCTCCTGCTGGTAGCGCCAGGACATCTCCTCCAATCGCTGCCAGAGGCCACTGATTACCACCTGATCCTGGCCCTGGTTGCGAACTGTGTAAGAGTGCTGCAAGCGGTGCTGCTGATCAAGACTGTCCAACCAGGCGGCAACGGAGAGGATCGCTTTCCAGGGCTGAAGATTGCGCCCTCGGAGGCGTGCATTTTGGGCGACTTGAGTTTCAAAATCGTGCAGCAAGGGCAAATTTGCCAGACCCACGGCCCACAGATCATCGACCAGTGCGCGGCGGTCGTGTGGCCAGAAGGTGTGATCCAGGGGATCGAAATTGGCCTTGTCGCGGTCGGCGGTGCGGATGAGGGGAATGACGATGGTGCGCGATGCCAGAACGGGATCGGGTATGTTGATCCCGGAAAACAAGCGCGGGCTGTAGGCGTTCACGTGGCGCAGCTTCCATTTTCCGGGCCCATCCGGTTCTTTCAGCGGTATGGTCGAACCGCGCCGGTTGCCGGCCAGCAGCAATGCGCGTTTATCCGGGTCGGTCTTTTTCGGGTCAGCCAGGTTCTCGGCGTCGTCGAAAGCCAGGGTGGCGCCATAATCCGCCAGGTCGCGCAGGCTGGCGAAGCTTCCCCCGGCCAGGATAAGCTGGCCCAGGTAAGCCATTTCGGTCACCACGATTAGCAGGTTAGTCTTTCCTGATCCGGCTCCCCCGTTTGGCCAGAGAAACCCGATCACATTGAATGCATCCAATAAGTAGGTCGCCATGATGTAGCAGGCAACCAATTCGGCCATGGCCTGCTGGTCACCCAACGAATGATCGAAATCCAGGAAGCGATTGACCACATCCACGACTTGCTGGAAGGTGTCGATCGGGTCAGGGATTTTGCCTTGAACGTAAGCGCGGACGCCGCGCGTAGACCAGCGTTTCTCGACCGGGATGATTTCGGGGAAGATCGCGTTCATCCCCAGTTCACTCATCGGGCGTGTGCTTTGGCCGTCGCTGACTTCAGCGAAAACGCGCCGGTCGCTGCGAATGATGAACAGGCAGGTCTTTTCCTCGACCAGGGGCGGGTTGTGGACGATCAGGTTGCCATCCTTGTCCAACCCTTCGCGCTGGGTGGTGCGCACCGGCAGCCAGGTCGCAGCGAATGCATATTTCCCAATCAGGCAGAGGGGGCGCTTGATATTGGGCGAAGGTTCATCCAACAACTCGATGGTCGGCAGGGCAGCCTGGGGGATGGGGCGGGGGAGTTCTGCCAGCGCTTCCAGGTCTTTCAGATCATGCCCGCTGGCCAACCAGTCATCCACACCCCATTTGGCCCCGCTGGGATGATTGGGCAGATAGATGGCCGAAACGGTAGCTCCCTTGCGCTGGAGGATTTCCGTCAGGCGTTCCATCGCCTGGCGCACCGAAGGTTTGTACATCACGTCCGAGTCGAAAACGATGCGCACCGAGCGGTTCTCCCAGGCAACGAAGTCGAAATCCGCCAGGATGGTTGTCGCGCCAAATTCATTGCGCCCTTTGAAGTTCCAGACGCCGAGTAAATCAATGGTGCAAGCTCCTGCCGTGGCTAAAGAATCGGCTTTCTTCTGCCCTTCGGTGATGTACAGCGGAATGCTCGGATTTGTGAGTTTCTTCATGCAGGAGGTTGGGCAGTCCACCCGCACACCGGTATCTTTGGGAATCTCGTACTTGAGCACTTTAACCGGTCGCAAGCCGTCAGAATCACGTTTGCCGCGATTTTCATAGGTGCGTGGGTTGTCGGGACGGTAGACGTGCAAGCCAACCTTGCCGTCTGTGGTGTGCAAAGGGATAAGCAGTCCGGGCACACGCCGCTGGGCGGGCGAAAAGCCATATTGAACCAGGTCGCCCTCGCTGGTAATCGTGCGGTAGCCACGCTCTCGAATCACCTGTTCCGAGATGCCCGATTCTTCGGTAAGCATCTTCAAGTGTTTGTCTGAAAGGGACAGGTCGGTGAGGCTCATGCTTTGGGCTCCTGGCTATCGGTGGTTTCTGCGTCTAAAACAGCTGTGTCTCCTGTGGTTCGTACCTTGCGTTTCTTTGTGGAAGGTTCGTCCGATTTCTTGCCTGGCTCTCTCCCCCTGCACTGCGTGCGGGGGCCTTCGGGTTTCGTACCTGTAAATTGATCACTGAGGATGTAAGCGTAGACGCGCGCCAACAACCTCCCCTGCTCCTCCGGTGAAAGTTGGAGGATCTCAGCAGGTTGAATCATGGCGAACACAATTCTCCTGTGGTTCTGTGGATGGGCTTTCTGAAGCTAATAACAAACCGCGCCGGATCAGGTCGAGGCGGACGATGAGCCTGGCCTGGTCCGCCGGGGTACGCAGTTCCTGCTCCGCCAGATGAATCAGGGCGGAGTATTCGGGCTGTTCTAAGAGGATTTTCAAACGGTTGAGCATAGATCTCCTTTCGGCAAAATAAAATGACGGCGTTATCGTTCAACGCCGCCATTCTGCCGCCAGGGATATCCCTTGCTCAAGTACCCGCAATATCCCTCTTTATCCCTTCCATATCCTTTTTTCGAAGGTTATTGGTTCAAGAGAGCTTCTTCTTGGAATCCTTGATGTAATTCGACTTTCGGTAGGGTACTACTTCAGCCCCATAACCTTTTCGCAGCTTATTGATCCGGTTGAGGACTGTTTTTCTCGAAAGGCTTACCCGGACCGCGATCTGTTCACAGGTCAGACCTTTGTGCCAATGGCGCAAGATCTCGCGGTTGGGTCCGACATCCGGGATGGTCATCCAGATCTCCGCAGTTGGATTTGCTGGTTGAGATTGCGCTTCGGTACTGGTTACAGCTTGTGGAGTAGTAGAAGCAGTGACTTCGGGGATTTCTGGCAAGGAAAACCAACCCAACTTTTCCAGCTCTTCGCGGATCGCATCCCACAGGTCCCAGAGGGTTCTTTCACCGGTCAAGCGTATTCGTAGAAGGGTCCCTGCTGAAGGCAGGATATGCGCGTGAATGGATAAGCGATTCTTATCGAGAGAAATCTTTGCTTCAATGGGGTTGGCATCTGGTGGAATGCTGCCTGCATCTTTGCGTCCGCCTGGAAGTAGAATTTGGCACGCTAGCCGTTGGTAGTTTGCTTTGCTCCGTAAGGTCAGTGCGAATTGACGCAGCATGACCCCGAACTGCGCCGGCGTGCCTTTGATGGAGAAATCGAACTGCTGATCGATTTTCTTTGAGCCGTCCGCAACTGCTCCAAAAGGCAGGTCGTGATAACCAAAGATTTGTAATCTGCTGGAAAGCCAGACTTTGAATTCCTGCTGTCGCTGGACGCGCTTCTCAAACAGCGCATCGGAGAGAATGGCTTGGTAAACATCTTTCTGGCCCATCAGTTCGGCAAGTCGTCCCCTGGGCCCCAGGACTTCTTCGCGGAGCATGGTTTCGTACTTAAGAGGCTCATCAGGAATGACTGCGAATGGGGGCTCGAAACGAAATTGACTTGCCGCTAGATGACCTTCTCGAAAAAATATTTTCCCAATATTTCCCCACTGTTTACAATATAGGATTAGCTCTGCCGACTCTGTCGATTGGGAAAAGTAAAAATCCCCCGGTCCAAACACAGGTTGGAAGCAAGCGATGACACTTCGAAAACAATTCAGCCCTGTAATTTTAGGCGACATTATTTAAACCAATAAAGCCAACCCTAGAACTTGCTTAATATCAGTCACGTATTGTACCTGAATACGATTTCGAATATATTCAGGAAGGTTAAGAACGTCAGTCTTGTTTTCCTCGGGTAATATGACCATCTTAACGCCAGCATCAATGGCTGCCATTAATTTGGGCTGAATACCTCCAACCCCCAATACCTTTCCCATAATCGTAATTTCACCACTCATCGCGATATCATGGCGAACGGGTTGATTCTTCAAAGCCGAAACAATTCCCGTCACAATTGTTATTCCTGCGGACGGCCCCTCTTTGGGAATAGCCATCATTGTTGCCAAAACTGCCAGGTCAAAGTTTTCTGCCCAATCCGCAGCAATCCCCAGATCTGCAGCATAGACCTTGATATATTGCGCCGCTGCTTCAATGGATTCCCGCATAACGCGTTGAATCGAACCTAAAGGCACAATACGGCCATGACCTTTTGAGGCCTGAGTTTCAAAACGCAAAATCATCCCCTGTTCGCCAGCAACCGCAAGGCCTGTAACCTCACCAACCAAAGCTTGTGCAGGAAGTTGTACGTGAACTTTCCGATCTCCTTCGATTAACGTAGGAATGATCACTTCACCACTTTTTATAATACGCGCAGATATTTGAACTGGTGCATATTCGCCTGGTGCCATCAGGTGTAGCTGATTTCGAATACGCTGCCTGCCTTCTATGGCTAATGAAACCAATTCTTCTAACTGGTCATCGCTGACTTCCCCATGTGGATACATGAGTTTAAGCAACCCGGATAAGGTTTTATTAATAGCCCGCACGTCACGCGAGGTTAATCCAGGTCCGGTGCCCGAACCATCAAAGATTTCAAATCGGCTTTTGATTGGTCCAGAGACATCAATCCTTCGCAGCTCATGCATAATTTCACAAAAATAGTCCGTAATAAATCCATAATCCTGACTGGCACCTTCCGGACTAATTTTTGGAACTTCCCAACCGGGCAGGTAGTAGTGCAGACGGTCGATCAGTGCCTCGACTTGCAGAAAACTGGGTAAGGGCTCAAAGAGGTGATAATACTTTTCGTGAGGCAGTTTTCCCTGGATGTCCAAATTGCCGACTAACACAATGGAACCAAATGCCAAAATTTCCTTTTTCCCACGACTGAACTTTCCATCCTGCATGTATCCTTGCATGATACTGACCATGGCTTTGGGATCGGTAAAGTCGGTATTGGCGATTTCATCAAACACAATCGCTTCACGGGTGCCAACCAGCCCAACATTTCCAGTATTCAGGTTGATGAACAAACCTGCGGGCGTGGCTTTCCCACCGCTCAGAACGTGAGCATAATAGGATACATTACGGAATAAATACGTTTTCCCGGTTTCGCGCGGTCCCAGTTCGATCATATTGTGGTTACTTTCTACCAACGGGACTGCCCTGCTGATATAAAGCAATTTTTCTCGGCGCGTCATCTTATCTGGATTTAGGCCGAATGAATTCACCAAAATATCCAGCCATTCCCGATCGTCAAATAACTTTCGTTTCTCGATGAACTCTTTCAAGTCAATCATCGAAATTTGGAATGGGGTAAATTCGGCGACTTTAAAAGGCCGGATTTTTTTATTGTGCACTTCACTCTCGTCGTATGTCAGCGTGATAGTGCCCCACATGCCGCCGGCTAATAGCATGGGGTACTGTTTGACCAATGGCTCTGGGATATTGACGAACGATTCATTGATCGCGCCAATCGATCCCCAGTACTTGTCTTCCGTTTCTACCAGGCGTATTTCCAGATTGGCAATTATCGTATGTTCTCGATGTTCCCGGATGTAAGATCGGATGCGTTCTGCCTCTGCTCCATGAACAAAGTTTTCTCTAAGCCGGCGTTTCACCCGCTCAAAATCTTCCTGAAAATTATCTTCAGAACAATAGTTGTCAATCAGATATTCGAGAACGTAGCGTGGGAACTCGTCCATGCCTGTATTAAAAGTCAGCCGTTTGTTGACAACTTTTCCTGAAAAAGAATCTTTAAACCGCAAGTTCATATACACATCCTTGGGGAATTAGTAGAGCTTATTATTCGGTTCATGGGGTAGTAGAGCCACAAGAAGGAGGGACAGTCGCAATAATAAGACTTATTCCGATAATGTACAAAACAGCAAATATTATTGGAATCCAGTTTTCGATGTCTGTCAATGGTCTATAAATTTTAGGGTCTTTACCCAAACCTAGAGCCTTCCATTCGGCTTCTACATATGGACGAGTGGGTAACAGATTTTCGTATTCTTTTATCACTTCAAACTTGCCAGTATTTAATTGCTTATAAGAATATAAGATTCGTCTCCACGCATAACATAGAGCGATGATCGCTAGTAACGGAAAAATCAAAAACCCCTTATATGGCAAACTAAGTAGGCTTTCGTAAGAAAATCCTGCTATACCGATTATTAGAGTGTGGAGTGTAAGAAAAAAAGTATTAGCAACCATTCGCCGTTCGCTCAATCGGTCCGCCATCTCCACATAGAGTTTGTATTGCTCAAACAGATGGTCTTGATATTTCTCGTTTGAACAATAAGCTTCTTGTGAAATGTGCGGATTGCGTAATTCGATATGTGGTTTAGGTTGCGGGTCCTTCTTTTTCATCTGTTCCCTGCAATCAATAGTTTTAAATTATCCCATGTCCATTTATACATTTTGTCGGAATCCTTGGCTGTTTTGGGTTTTACGCATGTTTTATCGGAATATCCATACAAAAGGAAATAAGGCAAAGCTTCCTCTTGGGCAATCGTAACTTCAGCGTTTACACCGCTGGCTTTATCTGTGTATTCGCCACAAATCACAATAACTTGGTCGGTCTGTCTCATCCTTGAACGGACCTTTTCTTTCCAATCTCCAGTAAAAGGCTCTTTTACAGACCAATCCGCTAACTCAAATGGGGAATCTGGGTTCTTAGCCTGACCGACAAGCAAATTCTTTAAACCCAGGTCATGGTCGTAATCGAAGCTGATGAAAACTCGTGATTTGGCCATTTCTTAAACTCCTTTGTTATTTATTCTTTAGGTTAACTCTTCAACTCTTTGGGCGTTTTGCCCATCAGCAAGTCCAGCCTGGAGTCGATCCGCCGGCGCAGGCGGTTGGTGTCCAACCGTATGCGTAAATCGGCGGTCTTGCTCTGCCGGAAGGATTGATCCTTATGCGCGTAAGTTAAAATTACTGTGACCGGAATTTCGATAAATCCCTGGTTGCGCTCCTCTTCCGTAATGTCTTTCAGCTTAGGTTTCCATTGCACCTGGTAAACCTTTTCAATTCCGCTGAAAAACTCCTTGCGGTCTGTGATCTCCGGGGTGCTGAATGACAGCGTCAACGGGAGGCCTTCAAACAGCATCTGGCTGGATCGAACTTTGATGGCGATTTCGAGCGGTTCATTTTCATTCATGGAGCCAATCTGCTGCACATCCTCCAGGATCAGCACGCCCTGATCCTGCCTGCGGCGGCTCAGAACCACCATCGGCACCATGCATTCCGCGAGGCTTAGCCCGCCGTGGCTGTACCGATCTGGGGAGTGCTTGTAGGAATCTCTCCGGAAATTAATCCCGGGGCGCGGGAATAGCACGGATTGAACCGGATCATATCCATGGGACACATTCGGGATAGGAATTTTTAAAGCGCGAATATCAAACGAAACGACCTGAGTGGCTTCCGCCCCGCTGAAATTGTGCGCTGCTCGAGCACTGCGATACTTGATCAGAGCAGGATCTCCAACAATTTGATCGGTAACGTCCAGGGCTCCGGAAGGCATGGGGGTGAAACCATGGTCGCTGGTCACGAAGACCATCGCGTTCGCCGGCAACTCACGCAGTACGCTGCGCACATCTTGACGAATGATCTCTCGAACCGTGGTGTTGTAAATAAACGCCAGGTCCTGGCTGTTGTGATGGAGATTGTCATCGGTAAAATTGAAGACGATGTAATCTAACTCTTTCGACTGGTACCGTACCGTCATTCCAGATGCAATCGTATCATCATCCCGCAGCACAGTGAAATGTGAGGAGAGATTCATGTTGGTTTTAAGCCAGGCAGCCAACAAATCCAGCTCGCGTTTACTTTTAATGGGGAATTCGGTCGGTAGCGCTCCCGCTGCAATGGCTTTCCGCGACAATTCGGTTTCGGTAGGGATTAACGCGCTGCCAGGACGGCTCTCCATCACATCAAATTGTTCTTCGAGCACCGGTCGTACAAATTCATCCCAGGCATCCGTGCGCAGGCCATCAAAAACCATGACAACGGCTTTGACACCAGACTTTGGATCCCAATGCGCTTTTAACATCCGGCTGAGGAATTGATGCGTAAAAACCACCGGCGAATCATTTTGCAGAATCCATTTGGTGTAGTTCTTGTGGTAAAGATCCTGGAACTGCTTATTGATGACCTGGAAAACCTTGTCAACCACGTCGGAAGTGGATTTAAACGCAGATCGCGCATCATTCCAGCGTTTTTCAAACTCAGGCCATAATTGAGCATGCGGAACGGGCAGCATATCACTTACACGCAGCATCCGTTCCAGGTCAGAAACGTAAAAATCGAGCCGGTTTAACCGCTCCTGGTTCCATAGCTGATCAAATTTCGTGAAAGTCAAATCCTCTGTTTGGGCAACTTTCAGATCCATGTACTGGTTTTTCAACTTCTCGGTTAATTCATACAGGGAAATTGCCCGTTTATAAGCTGAAAGCAACTGCTGCCACTGCTCCGTTGGCCGGCGCAAAACTGGAAAAACGGCTTCACGCTCCTGTTTTTCGAGATTTTTTAGTACTTTGAGGTGCTTCTGCCAGTTGAGTTCAAGGATTAAATCTACCAGTAGAGTGGCCAGTGCGATGGATCGCACCAGGTTGGAGAGTTGTTCCTTTTTCAGCGCTTCGACTGCGAATTTTGGTTCGTCCAGGTGGAGTTGGTCGCGCAGCAGGAAGGACAGGCGCTTTGGATCTTCCTTTAGGAATTCTTCGACTTTTTGCACATCGGCCAAAATGCAATCCGGATCGAATGCAATCTGATCCTTGAGGGCAGCATCCAGCACGGCTGGCTCAATGTTCTTATATTCGTGCAGCGCCGGATCCAGGTTGGCTAGCAGGAGTGAGTAATCCAGCCCATGCTGGTGGAGTATGCCGGCTAGGGTAAAGGCGCGAATGATTGCTTCAGGATCGCGATCCAGTAAATAACAGAAAGGCTTTGGCGCACTTTTGATAATTTGTTGCAGGATTACTTTTACCTCATCTGGCAAAACACGATTTAGTTCTTCCAAAGTGCTGTGCTGTTCGAGGCAGATTTTCCGCACCTCGCTGGTAGATAATTTTTTAAATGGGTTAATGTGAAGACTGGCACCCAGGATGATTTTGTAAAGATCGCTGTCGCTGAACCGGGTGGGTGAAACCTGGCGCAACTGCTCGTGCGCCGCGATCACCCCTTCAATATTTGCCAAAATGAGACGCGAAAAGTTGCGATCAGCCACAAGGTGAGGCCAGGCAGGATCGCCCGTTTTCTCAACCAAAAAATCCCTGAGGGTAATCTCTAAAGGCGGTTTAGGCGAGGCGGCTTCAAGATCAGGGTAGAAGAGTTGACCATCGTTGCGGCTGCGGTCAACCAGGAGGATTTTGGCATCCGGTGTATTGCGCAGGCGCTCGTACATTTCCCGCAGGGCAAGATTCCCGGTGCAGAGTAAAACAGTATAGCCGTGTTCTTGCGCCCAACCATCTACAGCCCTTGCACCTGGACGAATCATGCGCTGCGGGTCGCGCAGGATGATCAGGGATGAGTTTTTTATTGATTCTAGTTTTGACAAAATATAGCTTTCCAGCATTATCCCCCCAATCCCTCCAACCAGGTAATCCATTCATTGAAGTGAGGGCATTCAGCCCGAATATTCTCCAGACCCACATCAATTGCGACGAGAGAGCCGTACAACGGCTTGTCGTAATTTGGAAATAATCGCAGAATTCGTTTAGAAGGGGCGGTTGTTACTCCATCATTGATCTCTTCGGGGGAGTTAAACCCATTCCTTATTTGCTGTAATTCCCTCAGTTTATTGGTTTCGGGGAACATGCGCGCAGTTATCTCAGGGTTGACAAACAACAGCGCCTCAAACTCATGAACCTGAAGATAAGGTCTGAATCTTGGGTGGTTGATGTCTTGCTGGAACTCAGCTTCAAGGTAAGCGGCTTTGGTAAAACAATTTCCAGCAGGTCTTGTCGAATAACCTGGAAAGTCAGTTGGAAGTTTGTAAAGGTCGTACATGGTGGTAATGGCCAGTGCGTTGCTGTCTCTTAACAATCTTTGGACATCATTTCGCACCTGCGCATATGAAAGCAATCCTCCTTTGAACTTATTGCCTTGCTTTACGATCTTCGTAGAGACCACAACAGGAATTGGATCTACATTAAGATTCCAGAGATGCCGCGTGAGGATTTCCCGGACAAACGTTTCCTCCGTTTGCCCTTCCACAGAGATGAGAACTCGGTTCATCGAGGGCGTCCCCCAAGCAAGTTCTTTTCCCACAGGTCGCCCATTCCATAATCATCCAGCCAGTTCTCAAGATCCTTAGCGGTTCGGCGCTCGAAGGTTGACTGACCATCTTTGCGATCGACCACGACGATCTCTTCGGGCCCAAACTGGTTGACCAACGGCACGGATTGGGTTGAGACCACCACCTGGGTTTTTTGGGATGCGCTCTTCAGTAGGGACGCCAGCATGGTGATGGCATAGGGATGCAAGCCCAGCTCAGGTTCATCAATAATGATCGTCGAGGGAAGCTTGGGTTGCAGCAACAATGTCGCCAGGCACATGAATCGCAAAGTGCCATCCGAAAGCGTTTGGGCATTGAAGTAGGTATCCGAACCCTTCTCCTGCCATTCCAGTTGTATTTTTTCCTGGTTCAGCGGATTGGGGCGCAGAGTAAAATCATCGAAGAAAGGCGCAACCAACCGGATCGTCGAAACGATTTTGCGGTAATGGTCGTTTTCAGTCTCACGCAAAAGATACAAAAAAGCCGCCAGGTTGGACGCATCTGGGCGAAGCATCTGATTATCGTTAAGATCGCCTTGCTGCTTTACCCTGGCGCTGGAACTGGTATCGTGAAAATGATAAACCCGCCAGCTCTTTATGGCCCCAAGAACATGATCCGCGATAGACATAAATTGTTGGCGTCTGGATTCTTCATGTAACCTTGTCTCCCGTTGCCCTCCCCCTAATTGGACGGTGTACGGATTGGGATACCGTTTTTTGTCATGAAACCAAATCAACTCATCCGCGAATATGAGCGTATCGCCGGATGCAGGAACCAGAGTGCATTGATAGCTGTTGCTGCCGAAAACCAGGCGAATTTTTATCTCCGAAGTTTTCTTCTGCCCGAAATATAAGAATGAATTCGCTCCACCAGATTGGGCAATCGTTACCTGCAGATTGTTTTGCACGATCTGGTTTAGAAGGTTAAAAAAGGAGATAAAGTTGGTTTTGCCTGCCCCGTTTGCCCCAATTAACACGTTAAGCGGACCCAGGGGAAAATCAACCAATTCCCGGATCGATTTGAAACCTTTTATACTGATTTGGTCGAGAGGTCTGGCCATATCCGATCATCTCCATTTCACGTCATTCATTCGAGTACCTGTCATACTTGACAAAGAACATCCCCTATCATCACACAATCCAATGCTCATGGTCAATCGACCAACCCTTCCAATTGGGGTTGGTCGGGTTTCTTCCTGGTTTTCTTCGGGCTTGTTTGTATTCCGCGCTTGACGCAGATCTGGTAATCCTCTTCCACCTGCAGCTGCAGTTCTTCGCCCAGCCCATCGAAGCGCAGGCCGCCCTTTTCGTACAGGATGCGTCCCAGATCGTACAGCCCGGCGCGACGGCATTGATAGATCCAGTCTGCCAGGGTGGCGGGGTTGGCGGGTTTGTCGCGCTCGCCCGGCGGTACCCCTTCGCTGAGGGCGTTGGCAAAGCGTTTAATGTGGCGCAGGACACCGGTAGAGCGCAGCCCCAGCTTTTGCTGACGTTCTTCATCGTCTTTGGCCGGTCGCCAGGTGCCTTCAGCGGTTTTGAAGAAGAATTCCGGCAGCCATTCCTGCAGCAGGCGGCGCGGTTTATCGCTGATGGGCAGGTACTGCTCGAACAGGTCTGAATAGTGCACGCCGCTCTCGCCAGGGTGTTCACGCAGCCAGCGCTGCATGAAGGCCTCCAGGCGCTGCGCCGCGGCGGATTCTTTTTTGCCTTCGGCCTCATCCACCAGGCCGGCGGTATCCAGCAGGTACCAGCGCACGGCCTCATGCGATCCGAACAAATCAGCTTCTTTTTGTTCAAACAGGTTTTTCATCACCGGCTCGGTCACCGGTTCGGCCACGCTGCGCAGCAGCTCGTCGAAGTTGTGGCGCTGAAACTCGCCGCGCCGCACCATGCGGCTGACCAGTTCGTCGTACAGCCGGTCAGCGCTGCTGCCGGGGTGGGCTTCCAAAGCTTCAATCAGGATGGCGCGCGCTTTTTCGAAGAAGGAAGTCGCGTCCTCATCGCCGGTGAGGATGACTTTGGCGGCCACTTCGCCCGGTCGCGGCTTACGGAAATTAATCACCAGGTCTCGTTTGGTAACTTTTTCAGCAGTATATTGATTATATGATTTTTGGCCAGTATCAATAAAAAGAGTAGAGTCAGATTTATCTGGTATAAATCCAATTTCGGTCATAAAGTCTTGTACCAGTTCCCAAGTTCCTTCACTTGTATCGTGATAGCAAAGTGTTATCCACCGATTAGGTTTTAGCACTCGGAAACACTCTTCAAAAGAGCTACGCATTAATTGAGCCCAGTCTACATCGGTTTTACCTCTTATTTTGTTAATTACGATTTCGTTGTCTTGCCAAGATGTATCTAGTTTTAACCATGCTTCCCAAACAAAGTTAAGTTCACCATATTGAACTTTTTCACCATAAGGAGGATCGGTAAAGATGTAGTCAATTGAATCGTTAGGGATTGTTCCGATATTAGTTGCTGATTGTGTAGAAATCGAAACATCAACAGCAGATAATGACTTGGATAATTCAACCTCTGCATTTCTAATATCTACAAACTTTCTTTCCAGCAGATCATATACGTTTCGTTCCTTGCACATCTGTGGCAAGTAGTAAGTTCCCGCCATAATTCCCCCACCAGCTTCTTTATGGTGGCTCATCTTGCTACCGTGTAAACAAGAACCTGTTAGAAGTAGGCGAAAAACATTGGAATATAATGATTTGTCTGCTTCAGACAAGAATAATGCGAAGGCCCATAAATTCCGCTTGGTAAAAAATTGGTCAACTCTCTTCAAATCCCCGTGGTAGGGACGCCATAACAATCCCCACCTTAATTCTTTATCAGGGGTGTTATTCATGTTATTGTGGGGATACCAATACGGTAACGATTTGCTTTCAATTTCTTTAATTTTTTTTAAGTCAAACAACTCAAAGTATTTTCGTTTCTTAGCATTGGGGTCAATATGGCTACGTTCACCACGTTGAGGTTTACAACCCTCTTCACAAATGTAACTAACCTCTACGGGTATGGATTCTAGACGTTTCCCAGAAGTATTAATCTCTTCCTGATGACCATGTTTCAGGCAAGATGGGCAAATGCGTATTGTTTTTAACTTTCCATCACTAGTCTGACTTTGAATTTCTGGGCAATCATAATAAGCTACTTTCTCAAGACACCGTGAGCATTGGAAGACTGTTGAAAAAACGGTATAGGCAGTCGTGGCGCGCCCGTCGCAGCGGTCGCAGCGCGTTTCGTACAGCCAGTCCATTTCGGGCTTTACTTTGGCTTTCAACTCCTCAAAGGCGCGCTGCAGTTCATCCACATCCACCGGGGTGCAGTAGTTCTTGGTGATGAAGGTGGCCGCCGGCGAAAGGTCAATGGCGATGGCAGCCCGTCCCTCCATCAACGCCGCCAGTGCCGTCCCGCCCGAGCCGCAGAAGGGGTCCAGCACCAGGTCGCCAGGTTGGGTGTAATGGCGGATGTACTGCTGGATGGCGTCATGCGGCTTCTTCGACCAGTAAGTGTGCATGTTGTAAATGGCGGTCGCCTTCGTTGTAGTGATCGGGACATCAAAAGGCGGCACGTTGTAATCGTCATGCTCGGGGTCGTAGGGCGTGGCGTGCTCCTCCACGAATTTGCGCAAGTTCGGGTTGGGGCCGGAGGAGTAGTAGCCGTCGGGCATCCGTGGCACGCTGCGCTTGAAGAGCGGGGATTGATGAGGGGAGGGTTTTTGTTTGGGCATGGGGGTGCGACCTATACGTGCAATAAATTGAGCGCTTTGATTGCATCTGATACGGCTGCCACAAGCTGCGCTGTGGCTATCATTACATCATGATTGCGCTTCCAGAAGTCTGGGGTTACATACTTTTCATCCGCGCGGGTGAACTCGGTAAGGATCTCAACCAGTTGCTTATCCTCGAAGTCGAAGACATTCTCGGATTTCAACTTGTACTCTGAAAACAGCCTCAATCGCTTTGCCTTAATATTAATTCCATCCAGATCCACCTGAATCGATTGGCCAAATGGGAGCAGATTATGAAATGCTCTATTTCTGGCCCCGTGGATCATCTCACGGTAATTTGACAAAGAGGGTTTATTCTGATCTCGAGACCGTGGCAGGCAGCGGAAGGCTTCACTCAGGTTGTGGTGAGCCGAAAGGGTCATCCAGAGAATGATCGGCTTCAAGTCACAGACACTCATCAACAGGCGTAGAATTCTAACGGCATCGCTTTCAAAATCATACGCGATTCGAAGCACATTGTTGAATTCCGCCTGGTTCTGATCCAATTGAGGGCCGCATTTTTGAAGAGACGCGTGATATTCATCTGCTTGCCTTGCAAGAGCATTGGCCACCTCGTCTAAAAAACCGACGGTAACCTTTTCGCCTGGCTTAGGAACCTGTAGAGATGCGAAACATTTTTTCTTTAACTTAATATATGCATCATGGAATGGCTTGTAAAAGTTGTCGGGTAAAGGGACGGCCTTTTCAACCTCATCCAGCAATAATTCTTCGTCGGGTAAATTCTGAACTTGGATGAGAGGTTGAGCCACGGTTAATGAATTGGGTAGGGTTGGGTCAATCTGAATTTCGTTGAAAAGGGCATGATTAATGGTTTCCGAAAACTGCTCCGTCGCATTGACCTTCCCAATCAAAATGAAAACCATCCGGCCAAGCGAGGCTAATTCACCTTCAATCGCATTGGTGATCGATTGCTTGTTAGGCAGGTTCTTACTTTTCTTGGAAATATATTTGAAATCGGAATTCACCTGAATTCCATCCACTAATGCAAGATTCTTTATATTAAAATCACTTCCATCTGCGGCCATCATGCAAAGGTAAGAGGGATTCTTGTTCGTTTGAAATTGATCCCGAAACAGGAAAGAATTGTTGATGATCACCAGATCATCTTCTTCAAACCGAGTTAATTCTTTGCCTTTCCATTCCAAAAAGGCAGAAGATTCGTTGAGTGTTTGAACCTGATTCAGGATGGTTTCCTGAATGTTGGATGTTTTTTGGGTGGTCATCTTATTCCCCCTTTCATTTTACGGTGCGCCCTTTTGGTCATCGGTGGATGTCGAAATCTCGATCACAAGCGTTTGGTCAGCCTGATCGTTCCCGATAATCTGTTTACGAAGATAAGTTTCAAATTCAGAAACGATCAGTTCTAATTCACCACCCTCATAGGTGCGTTTAGTGGGCATGAAATCAGCCATATTAATCTTAATCATCACAACTTGCTTGAGATACTTTTCAAGCAAGTGCAATAGCGCATTCTTGTTATCACCCATGAGTAACATTACAAGAACTGACTTCAAATTATCTGCGTCTCGTGCCGCAAGTAGATCACGTATGAGAGCTTCCTCCTCACCCTGCTTGAGACGCTGCTGCAGGGATGGGCTCAATAATAGTTGAACCTTGGCCGTCAACGCGGTCTGAATGCTTTCCCGGGCTGCCTGAAGCGCAGCATTTGCTCGGGTGATCCATTCAGAGCTGTTGCCCAAGGTCAGCGGGCAGTTGGCCGGCTGCGGCCAGTAGGCCAAATCGCGTTCGACCCCGGCGCGTGTCAGGCTGGCAGGGAACAAATCCGGTGATTTTTCCAATTGGCGAACCAGGTTCTGGATGGCCGGGCAGGGGTCGGCTCCCAATGCTTTGAGCTGCGCCAGCGCTTTGAGGGCCAGGTATTCGGGTTGGCTTTCTACTTCGCCGAGTTCCTGCCGGACCTGTTCGGTATGCGACACCACCTGGTCAAAGGCTTGCAGGTAGCGCACCCGGTAGGACTCAATCGCCTCCTGCATGGGTTGGATAAATTCATTCAACAACCGGGTTTCATTTTTCACCCAGGCATCCAGGTCTTTCATCCGCAGCTTCAACGCCGCCAGATTTCGTCCCAGATCCGCCAGTTCGGGGGTTGTGGGGATCTCCACATCCAGGTAACGCATGCCGGCGCGGAGCTGTTCCCGATAGGCATAGAACTTGCCGACCTGATCGATCTCATTCCGGCGGATGATCAGGTCATCCACGTCTTCGGAGCGAACAACATCCTCATGATAGGTAGGATAGCCAAACGCCTTTTCGATCGCATTGCGCAGGAAGGGGATTGGATCGGTCACTTCAACCGGGCTGGCCAAAAATCTCTCCCAGGCACTCATCCTTTCTGCCATCGTGAAAGGTTTGCCGATTTCTTCGAAGAGATCCTTCATCCCCTTGTTTAACTTCCGGCAGGGCTCCAGCGCATCTTTTTTGAATTCCAATATTCGCTGCACCGCAATCTGGATGTCCGCGTCCTCATGCACGGATTTGAGGCTTTCATCATTTAAGAAAACGGCGGCAAAAGGCGCCAGCACCTCCCACCCTTCCGGGGGCTTCAAGCGCTGGATCTGGTCAAAAGCATCCAGGGTGGCGGTTTTAAAGTCGATCGTGGTGATGTTGCTGTAATCGATCGCTTCCGCAGGCAAATTCTTACCCGATAACGTGATGCGCAAACGGCCTTCCCGCACCAGGCACAGCAGATAGAGTTGGATCATGCGCTTGCTGAGGCCGTAATTCACGCCTCCCGGACCGCCGATTCCCGTGAAATTTTTATACAGGGTGGTGGCAGCCAGGCTAACCCCGCTGCTGCCGATCTTATCTTCAATCCACTCCAGCATTTCTTTGGTATAACGGCAGTCCCGCGTGTCCAGTTTGAGGTCGTTGGGTTTGCGCATGATCCCTAACGCGAAGCCGTAGTTCCAGGACGCGGACACCTCCTTGCCAGGTTTTACACCGCGTGGGAATTCGCCTGTTTTTACGATCCCATTAATTACATTGATTGCATTCAGGTCGTTGAAGGGAGCTTGAGCATCGAAGACGATATCTTTGCAGGCATAGGTTGAATCCAACACCTGCCCAACCAGAGGCGTCAGGATCGCGGTGAGCTCTCCCTGCGACAGAAATGCCATTTGAGAATGGTCGGTGGCGGTGATCTGACCCCGCCCGTAGCTATCCGGAACGATGCGATAGATGGTGCCCATCTGGGCTTTTAGCCGGCCTTGAACCCAATCCAGGATGAGTTTGGCCTTATCCGAATCCTTACCCATCGCTTCGGCCACCATGCTGCGGTAAGCGGCGAAATCCAAAAGCAGGGATTCCTCGGCCGGGGTTAATTGATCCGGAGACCAATAGAGAATCCGCGAGTCGCCTTTATCCTTCGCCAGCTTTTCCAGTTCGCTCCCCGCCGGCGTGTTACTGATGAATACTGCAAAGTCCAGGCCGGTTTCTGCGCTGTTGATGGAAGGAAGGATTGCGCCGCGTTTGGCAATATCCAACAGGTTGCGCATGTAAACTCTGCCGGTAATTTCGCGGCCATGCCATTTGATGGTGAAATCTTTCTGGCTTTCCGGAGCAACCTCACGCAAGAGCGATTGCGTACCGGAGGCCAGTTCTAGAGTCAGAAGGTTGGTGTCAATTTGCCAACCGTCCAACGCCAGCAGTTGATGCCAGGCATCGCGCTGATAAACTTCGTTCTGTTCGGCTTCAGACCGGGCTTTTTGGAAGATATCCACCGGATTGGGACCAGACCCCGTGACATTGAAGCGGTATTTACCGCTGACCTTTTCAACCTGGACGAGTTCGATATCCAGCTTATCGGCCAATATTTCATAGTGATCCCGGTTATCTTGTAGGTCTGCCGCCTGACCTTTGTCGTGATCTTTCCACTCCATAACACAGTTCATTAATTCTTCGAAAGAAAGACCATCCGGTGAAAGATTTGCCACATGATATAGAAACAGCGTCTTGACGATCTTTTCACAGCGGCTGCGGAACACTTTGATTTGCCCGCCCAGTGCACCGTCAATCTGGCGTTTGGCTTCCTCGTAAGCCTGCCATTCTTCGGGAAATTTAGTTTTGATGCTGGCGATACTGCGCGTGGTGCCGGATGGATCTTCTTCATAACTGACCACGTCTTCAAAGAGCGACCAGAGGGTGATCAATTCGTTGGATTGACGTTTCCGCTGGGTTTTCAGCGTCTGGAGCATGAAATAAAGCGCCGACCGTACCGTTGTCAGGTGGAAAGACACCGCACGTACCACATCGATAGCCGGCGGATAGAATGGGAAGAAACGGGCAAACTGATCTTTTCCGGTCGCTTGCGGCCAGGAGAAACTGCGCTTGTAATCTTCGTAGTATTGATCAATCGCGGCTTTGTCCGTAATTTCCCGCACGCGCGAAAGAGCGATATCGTAATAGTAATCTGGCCGGTTGAGCAAAGGCACGAGTTTCAAGCGTTCGTCCGCGATGATATTTTTCACCCCCACCAGCTTGGTCTCGATCGCCTGCTGGGCAGCGCATACCGTCCACACGGGCAGGTTCTCAACCTTGGCCAGACGATTCGACAGCACCACGAGGGCTTTCTCATCCTCTACCCGCTGCGAGTCGCTGCGGCCTTTCATGAAAAGGGATACTTCATCCAAAATAATCAACAAGCCCGCATACCCTTCGGAAAGTAAGCGATCAACCATGTGTTTGAGCTTTGGCTCAGTATCCACCGGGATATCGGGAGTAACTTTTAGATAGAGTCGATAAAAATCCCACAAACGCTGACCGCAGTCACGCCGAACACCCGGGTCCTGGTTGTTCTGTAAATCGCCCAGGAATTCCTCCAGGCTTTCCCGGCTTTCTTCGTCAAAGTATTTTGGATCCTGTAAGAATTTGCTCAGGTCACGACTATAACGTTCAATATCCTGCTGTAGGAAGCGTTCCGCCAGAATTTCGGTTGGGTACAAAGGCAGCGAATGACCGTTTTCAATGAAATACTGCTCGCCAACCGCTTCAAGAATGTAATCAGCCAGGTTCTTTTCAGATCCGCTTAATCCAGAGCCGCTGCCGCCACCTTGCCCCACCAACGTTTTTACAGCTACCAAAAGCCCTCTGGTTTCTTGGGTTTTCTTCTTTAGTCCATTTTCATAGAAGTAATACAGGCTGTCGCGTTTTCCTTTCCCAAGCTTGTCTTCTTTTTCTCGAACAACCTCCCATTCCTTCTCGCCGCCTAGCGCCAATGCACCGAGGAATGACAAAAGATGGCTTTTCCCTGAGCCAAATTCTGCTTGAATCCAATATCCTTGACCAATCGGGGTGTCTTTCCTTTTGGGATCATAGGGTGCAGATAGTTGACGGAAGAAATCCATCAGGAAGGGCCGGACAGGATCGATCAGGAATTCTGTCACTGTCTGCGTTTCGCCAACGCGGTTTTTCCGGGATTGGTGTCGCTCTTCCTCTGTTCCCTTATTATTCCAAATGTGCTGTTCGACAACATAGACGCTGATAATATCGTCGGGCACCTGAGTGATCTGGTCGAGTGATTTTCGTTGGTAAAGTTTAAGTTCAGGCGGCGTTGGCATTTTCTAACTCCCAAAGATGGTTGTCGGCGATCAACTGGTAAGGCAATTCTCGGTGGAAACGTGAATTCGCCTCGGTAAACAGCGCGACATGGTCACCCCGCTTTTCACCAGGAAGTAAAAGCAGGATATGGTTTTGGTTGGATGCTCGCGCGCGGATGGTCTGTAGATCTAGATCATAGGCGAACAATAACTCAATTTGTTTGAGGATGATAAAGTGATCCTTCTCTAAGAGATTGGCAAGAAGCGAGTCAAATGTCAAATTAAGCCGGCGTTGGATGGTTTGAGGACGTTTCCCTTCACTTCGAACGAGGTCACGCAGGTCCTCATCTCCAATCCGATCCATCAAAGCAAAATTTAGATTGACGACCTGGTGGCGAGCGGTGGTCGCATTGCCTGGTTCCTGAGACAAGAGGTTTATTTGAGATAGGATGTCATTCTCAAACGCAGCCAGTTGCGAGTAAGTACCCAAGACACCATATAAGTGGCGCCCGCTGTCAATTTGCAGGTTTTCTCTGAGTATCGTTGTGATTTGCGGCCCGCTCAACTTCATAATTTGCTTCCCCTTTACGACTCTGCAGATTCCTGTTGAGTGTCGGAGAAATCTTCCGGTTTTTCACGCAGGAATAACGCCTTATCTTTTGACTTCGAAAAATATTCCTGTAAAGCCGCTGTTTGATCGAGTGAGACGGTAAATTGCTTCACATTATCGATTTCGCTGATTTTGGAAATAATTCCCAAATCGCGCAGGTTGTATAACTGACGGCGAAGCCACTCTCGATCCCAAAGTAACCACCGGTGTAGTGGCCCCTGGTAAAGTTGATCAAATGTATAAATACCGGGTTCGCTAAATTCAGAAGTGAAAACATACAAAAAAGGCTCAAACTCACCGGGCCGTAATTGAAAACGTATAGTCTCACCGGCTACATTGCCGATGCCTAGAAGATTATAAGAATAGAATATTGCCCGAAGCATGTTTTTAAGGGAAGAATCGCTGGCTTCAGGTAAGTATTTTAGAACAAAATCCTTCACCTGGTCCCGGTTGGTTCGCCCGATTGGGAGCAATGGATAAACCAATTCTTCCGCCACCTTAATGGCTATCGGCTCGGATTTTAGTATATGGTAAAAAACAATCGGTTTTAGGGCATTATCTTGTGGTTCATGACTGAGGAATAGGGTCAAAGGGGATTTGAATTTTCCCGTTGAGTAAAACCGGTCAACAATGTAATTGGCTCTTCTTCGTCGCGTCTCTTCAGAGTTATAAGGAAGGTTGCTAATTAGGTAGTTCTTGTAATCCTCTAAATTTGTAAAAGAAGGGGCCTTGGGTAAAAGAAGTAGAGAATTGGCAATTTCATCATTTGCAAAAACACGCATATTGCGTGATTCTGGTTCCAATTCCTGAACACTCGCTTCATGTGAATTAAAAAGAGTGGGTTGTTGAATAAATGATTTCTTCATTTTGATAGCATCAATAATTCTGAACAAAGTGGCCGTTGATTCTCCAATGCCAGGAAAGGACGATAATTTCTCGATAGGGGCTGAAATGATAGCGTCTATACTTCCAAAATGCTGTAATAAATTTCCAGCAAGGGGAGCCACATCTCTCCGGGGTATCGAATACGTTAGGATTAATTCCAGTAATTCAATTTCACTGACCTGGTCAGCAAAAGTTAAAAAACGTTTTCGTAAACGTTCTCGATGGCCTTCATGATCTTTTGCTGAATCTGAGTTCATGAAAAATCCATTTTAGGCGGCTTTGATTTTGAGGAATCAAAGTTCAACTGACCATTCGCAATCCATTGAATCAGCGTCGGACGATGAAAACGCCAATGCCTGCCCACTTTTTGGGCGGGTATCTTACCGGCCTGAGCTAATTTATATACAGATGATACTGGTATTTTTAGCAGATCAGCCGCTTCTTCAATGGTTATGATGGGTGAACTCTCGTCATTCATCGAGTGCTCCCGTAAGACTGTTATTTGAGGTTGTTAGTAATTATTGCATCTTATTTCATGGGTGTCAATCAAAAATAGTTCTTTCGTGAACGAATTTCTTGGAGCATGGGATATAGTAGTAATGCCATAAAAAGAGAAAAGCCCTCTAGGTTTGAGTAGAGAGCTTTTCAAAAGGGCTTTTCAGGTACTACCTAAGTAGCTTGTTCAAAGTACTGAATACCTTATCAAAGTTTTCGATTGTGGTTTGTGGGAGGTGATTTTCCAAAACTCCAATACAATCAACGAAGTATCTTGCAGGACGATAATGAGAAAAAGTTATATTGCCTTTCATTGGGTTATGTTCAAAATATTCTGCTAGCCTGACAAGTAGACGTGGGTGGCCATTTTTGATGTCATCGACAGTTATTGGCTTTTGTAAACTGGCTTCATATTCCTTGTTGACTAATTGTAAATAAAACTCATCCCCAAACATATCTTCAAGATCCGCTTCGCCTCGACCTAAAAAGTCAGCATATGTAATCACATTCTGCTTTTTTAGAAGTTTCTTTTTATATAGATTCTCGATAAGCTGACGATCTTTAGCCTGAATATCAATTAGAGTGGCTGTTGTCATGCCCTTTTGAGAACGAAGAATGGCGACAAAAGTCGGGACTTTATCGGTTCCACCAACAGGAGTAATTGTCCATTTTGGAGATAGGCTCGTTTTACCGAGCCTATCCAAGAGGGCCGATATCGTCTGAAGTACCATCAAGTCAGAAACCCCTTCAACAACTAAGTTGTTAGGGCCGACGAAGAGTGTTTGATATATTTCATATCCTAAAGCGCCCTGCAAAGGAAATAAACTGTCGTCCGTTGCTTCCAAGACGTCGTTCAGGACTTTTGTTCCGCGCTCTTCCTCTGGTAAATCTTCAGTAGTGTCCATTTCTTTGTCTTGAACGATACGCACTCGCTCAAATTTTCGTGCATCGACCATGAATGGTGAGTGAGTAGTATAGATTACTTGATGCTTGTCTTTTAATTCCTCCTCGATATAAAGCAGCAAATCTTCCTGGGCTTTTCCGTGCAAAAATAAACCTGGCTCGTCCAATAAAAGGATCAAAGGTTCGTTTGCCTTTTGCTGTTTATCAAACCATGCGAGGAAGGAGAAAAACCACACAAATCCTCTTGAACGAGAGCCAAGTAGGGTTGAAACCTTGTGTTTGCTGTCATAAACCCTAGCCCAAATATTGGTGCCGTTCGTCATTCCTTCCGGGTCTTGAGGTCGTGCAGGTCGGACATCAAACCTAAGCTCAATATGTTTGTTTTGTGACCAATACTTTAAAATCTTTCTACTTAGGTGGTTGCTGGCTCCTTCAAGTTTATTCACAAGCTCCTGAGTCCGCGTAGGATTTAACACCTCGTTGAAAGTTATGCGCGCTAATTCAAGTAGCCCAAGGAGAGGATAGTCACTCTTTTGCAACTTGTTTTCATTATTGCGCTTTATCAACGCGTCGAGGTTTTCACGCCCAGTCATTTGATAGTATTCATCAAAATACATGAACCTTGGAATGTGTGCAACGATATAAGTCTCAAAAATATACTGATCTAATGATTTATTGCCGATTTTACTTAATTCACTATTGAGCCGTTTTAGGTGATCAGCATTTTCGGGAGTGCTCTTTGATTGAAGTACCTCTTTCAACTCCTCAAGTCTTGTGGCTTTTAATAGACTCGATGAAAGTCGGGTGGGTAACTCTGCTTTTTCAATAAGAGATCGAATGCCAATAATCTCGTTTACGTTTAAATTAAAAAACCGTTGATTCTCATAGCTCTTACTGTAAGTAAATTCTGGGTTGACCAATATCCCCGATCCAAATTCATTTTCGATTTCTGCGACTTCCTTTGGATCTAGACTGAACTTTGCTGTAACAACGGTCGCTGGTTTTCTTTTTCGGGTTTCAATATCTTGTTGATAATCTTCAACGTAAGCTCTAGGGTAATCATCGGTGACATCATAATTCCCTTCGGTTTCAATGATGGGATTCAGACGATACAAAGCCTGCAATATGGCAGTTTTTCCTGCTTCATTTTTACCAACGAGACAGGTAATGTCTCCAATTTCAAATTCGTTTGAATCTTGGATGGATTGAAATTCACGTACTCTGACGGATTGGAGCTTCATTTTTTCACCCCTTTTTTAACGGACCGAAGCGAAATTGACAATGGTGTAATGTCTCCATAAAGGTCGGCATTACCTGTTCAGATGTTCTAAATTATACTTCTATCTTGTGAACTATGAAATTAAAAACGACAATATTCCGTAAGTAGAAAGAACATGTTGAATTGCCGAGAACGGAGATGTGCTTTTCAACCATTCTCCGTTTCCCTATTTTAAACCCATTTTTCATTTGTCCCGTTTAATCGGCTCAAAAGATCTCGTGCCTCTATATGGCTCTTGAACAACCGCCGGGCCGTGTCCAATCGAATTCCTCCGTTCCGAGCCTGATGCAGCAGCGGTGCCCATGGCATCTCGCTGCCAACCACCGCCGCGTAAGCTTTTGCCTGCTGGCGGGGTGTTGATTCAGAAAAGCCAGGATCATTTTGTAACTCTGCCAGGATTCGACTATTCTCGGCCTGGGCCAACGCAGCGATCATTTCGAGAATTTGCTCACTGGCGTCATCCCACCCATCGGGCAGGGTTCGTTTGGGCGAGTCCACCTGTTGAGGTGATTTCGATTTTGTAAACTTCTGACGGGTTTCGCGCCAATAATCGCGCCGGCTGGGAACCGACACAATCTTGAATTCGGGAAGCAGCAGACCGGTCAGGGTTCCGCCATGCACGCAACTGGTGTCCAGACAGAAAACACGATCCTGGAAAATGAACGGCTGCCCATTGTGTAGATGGTCATGGTGTCCAACGATCAACGGTTTTTCACCATCGTACAGGGCATACCAGGGCTGTTCATATTGGTTCCGGAGATAATGATCTCCCGACATCGTGCCGCATAACACCGTGTCCCGCTGCTGCTCCAACGGAATGCCCGGCTCAAGATAGCCATGCGCAAGTATGGCTTCAGGAAGATCGATGTATAGAGGAAAGCTGCCCATCCGTTCCAGCGCTTGCGGATACGCTGGCCCGAACTCCTCTCGCGATATGATCTGCGACAGTGCTAAACGGACTTCATGCCGTGCACCGCGAACGTGTTTGCGCTCGTGGTTGCCCATCAGGCTGAGCCGGGAAGGATTGTTGCTAAAGAAATCCAGCACCTGCGCCGAATCCGGTCCGCGGTCGACGATATCGCCCAACGCGATAATGCGGACGTCCTCTGCGACACCGGCTTTGTCGAGCAGCTCCTGTAGTTCGGTGGTACAGCCGTGGATATCCCCAATGACAAAGGTGTTCATAGCAATGATGATAACTCACTTGTGGGGTGACTCGTTATGAAATTTCTTAACAATGATATCAATAGTAGTATCATATTGATATGCCATCCATCCAAGACATTCTCGCTATCATGCGGCGAAACCCAAAAGGGGTAAGTTTTGGCGATTTGTGTAAAGGTACGACCATTTCTTTGGTGTGGCCCGACAGTCCGGCAGCAGCCACAGGATCTACAACCCCCACCCAGGGTGGGGGCAAGACACCCTGGCCGGGAGATCCGCGAGTAAACATTCAAAACGACAGAGGAATGGCAAAAGCTTATCAGGTGAAGCAAGTGCTCAAAGCCATTGAACGATTGACAGCCCCCGACGGGGATGTGGAGGTACAAGACAATGTTACAAAATGATCATTACACCTATCGTGTTACCTGGTCCGAAGAGGATGGCGAATATATTGGGCTGTGCGCGGAGTTCGCCAGTCTGAGCTGGTTGGCAGCCGACCCCGAAGCGGCACTCCAGGGAATCCGCCAGGTGGTTGCCGATGTCGTGGCTGACTTGCAAAAGAGCGGCGAACCGGTTCCGGAACCTCTGGCTGTGAAAAAATACAGCGGCCGCTTTATGGTGCGAGTCCCTCCTGAACTCCACCGACAGTTGGTAATGGAAGCAGCAGAATCCGGCGTTAGCCTGAACCGGTTGGCAAGTGACAAGCTCAGCAGGGTAAGATGCTAAAAGAGTACCAAGCAACAAAAACAGCCGCACAATCTACCGCGGCTGTTTTTATGCGCCAACTCTTTCAACTGCGATCGTATTAATCACTTCGCGCTTGCACCAGACCCAAATTACATCCCGGGTGATGTTCTGCCAGCATTGTCCAGGACAATCGCTCGACCACTGTCCACCAGATTCCAGGGATTTTATACCAACTTGCCCCGGCCACATTCTGAGGGATATCCGGGTCTGGAGCCGTGACCTTCGCCAGATAACCATCCGGATGGGTTGCCACCCAAGTATAGTCAAGTGAATAAATTGGTCCCAGCGCCGCTAAAGACAACATCATGCCCCATCCGCAACGGGATGGCTTTACGGTTTTTGCCGCATCCAGCCGATCCTGCATGAACTCAACGTACGTCATCCCCGCTGGCGCTCCGGCAACTGCCATAGGCTGGTTCGCTTTGTATCCAATGAACACAATACCAGCGCAGACCATCAGAAGCACGATATTTGAGATCAGTTTCCATACCAGGTGTAAAAATCCCGAAACCATGTTTATTCCTCTTTCTTTTCAACGACGTAGTTGTCCTCAGAGTTATTTCCCTCAGCCACTATCAAGTTTCCAAATCTCAGTTCTTCCCGGTACATCCGGTCAATTGAAATTTCAACGACGTCTCCTTCGCTGCGCCCCATCGTTCCAGACAGATCTTTTAACTGGCGCACGCACTCAAGACTGAGGCGGAAAGAACGTACTGGTTTAGTGCTCGAGTTTTTCCTGGGCATTTTATTCTCCTGTATGTTGTTATCAATATTGTAATACAAATGTATTACGAATACAAGATGTAAATTCCCGAAAAGTGGGTACTTGAACTAAATCGTGGGTTTGTGGTTTAGTAACAGTACAAATTGTCTCTTCGTAGACAAAATCATGTTTCTCAACGTGAGCTGGTTTCCCCTATCGTGAGATTTATTTTCAACGTGAGTTATTCATGGGGAAGAAGGCAAGTCCTGCGCTTGCCGGTCTGTCACGAAATGACAGATCAACACCAGTCCGAAGATGCCGCGCAGAGCGCCCAGGGTCGCAGGCATCGCGAAGTGCAAACCCTGTTCGTACGTCGAGATCATCTCGGCGAAAGGCTCAACGGCACAAAAAATCCTTAATACTAGAAACGGCTGGAAACGCAATCCAAAGCCGTCGGAGGAGGTGTAAATTGTCTTTGGCATCCATATCCAACCAGGTCAATCATGCCCTGGCCAAAGTAACCTGGAATAAAGAACAAATTGCAGAGTACCAGGCCGAGCAAGGAGTGACATCTGTCAAGAAATCGCTGCGACCAGGCGGAGATCCAACCCAACCCCTACCGGTCATTCTGGGCATCAGCACCCGTCGAACTTATTTTCAGGCAGCTACTTTATTCTTCAAATGCGCTGAAGAAATCGCCGATGAGGGTTTGCTGGCCAACCTTCTGGATCAAGACATCATCATGACAACTTTTGAAGAGCACTACTCAGATGCGGCACCTGGGACGGCGAACAAATTGTTGGCAGCGCTAGAGAAAGTTCATCTTGGTTGTACCAAACTCGGCTGGACGAAAGAGCCTTGCCCGATTACCCCAGAATTACGTGATTGGGTAAAGGCATTTCGCGACGATAGTGATGTGCGTTCACCAAGGTTTGGATATAGACCTGAAGATGCCGAAAGAGTGGTTTCCCATCTGAAAGCGAAAAAATCTGTCTATGCTCTGCCGGCGGAACTGGCTTTACGCTGTGGGCTACGGGAAGATGAAATTGCTGGATTGAAAGGCGAGAACATCGATGTAGAACATAAGCTGCTGCATATCACTGGCAAAGGTGGCCGATATCGTCCTGTTCCTATCCCAGACGATTTGCTTAGTCAGCTAAACCACTCCAAACAATATCTGTTTACCCCAAGCGCTTCCTGGCGAGCTGGTTTCCGTCGAACGGTTCGAGATGCGACCAAAGCCCTTGGTATTGAGATCAGCGGGGTTCATCGGTTGCGGGCTAATTTTGCCCAGAATAAATACCAGGATTTTCTAGCCCAGGGAATGGATGAGCGCGAGGCACGTAAATGTGTGTCAGTATTGCTTGGGCATGCCCGGATTGATGTGACTTATAAATATGTACCGAAGGGTTTCTCTCCGGCGACCATTTCTGAGTGAACTGATATACTTAACCCATGATTGAGGTTACCCCGACCCTAAAAATTGATGAAAGCGAAATCCAACTCGATTTCATCCGCGCGTCTGGCCCTGGTGGCCAGAACGTAAATAAGGTCGCGTCTTCAGTTCAACTTCGCTTTGATATTCGCAATTCCCCCTCACTGGCTTCCGAAGTCAAAGAACGCCTGATCAAGCTGGCCGGCAGCCGCGTCACTGAGGATGGAATCTTGATCATCGAAGCCAAGCGCTACCGCACCCAGGAGCAAAATCGCTTCGATGCCACCCAACGCCTGATCACCTGGATCCAAAAAGCCCTCGAAAAACCCAAGGAAAGAAAAGCAACCCGCCCGAGCGTTACTGCAAAAGCGGCTCGGGTGGGCGACAAGAAAAAACATGGCGAAACTAAGCGGATTCGGCGATATGTCCCGGAAGATTGGGAGTGACCTTCTTTTTCCTCCTGGGACTGGGCTCCCGCAGGTAGCTAAATGATAGCGAGAAGTGTACCGGCAGTCCTCCAGGGCATGAACAAGGTCGCCACGGCGGTGCAGCTGCGTTACGACATCACCGCCGCCAGCCTGCCGGAAGACATCAAAGACCGCCTGTCCAAACTGGCCCGCAACCGGCTGACCGAAGACGGCGTGCTGTTCATCGAAGCGCGCCGCTTCCGCACCCAGGAGCAAAACCGCCAGGACGCCGTGGAGCGCCTGGTGGAGCTGATCCGTCAGGCCAGCGTGGTGCCCAAGGTGCGCAAGGCCACGCGCCCCTCCGGCGGCAGCCGGCTGAAGGATAAGGCCCACCGTTCCGAGGCCAAGCGCTGGCGTCAGCTGGACCCTGGTGATTGGGAGGATTGGGAGGAGTAAGGTCAGCTTTTGTACCCCTATAATGAAGATCTGGCAGCGTAAATCCCTGGCGTACCTGAACTTTCCTATGGAATATGAATCTGGAGGTTCAAAGTGCAATTCAAAGATGCCGCATTCGAAATCCTCAAGCAAGCCGGACAGCCCCTGCACTATAAAGTGATCGCATCTAGAGCCATCGAAGCCGGACTGCTGGAGACTCTTGGCCGTACGCCTGAAGCTACGATGGGCGCCATGCTCTATACGGATACCATCAACCCAGACTCACGCTTTCGGCGCGGAGATGAGCGCGGCACTTTTGTGATAAAAGGGGCGGCTGACGGCACCATTCCGCAGCAGATTGAAAATATCCAAATTCAAATTCATAAGGACCTGCGCAAACAGCTGTTGAACATGCCGCCGCAGAAATTTGAAGAACTGATTCGCCTTCTTTTAGAGCAAATGGGGTTTGAAGAAACGGAGACCACTCCTTACAGTAATGACAAGGGTGTGGATGTGCGCGGTGTGCTGCGTTCGAATCCGCTGAGCGTCGTCAAAGTTGCAATTCAAGCCAAACGTTGGACCGGCAATGTTGGCGCGGGTGTGGTGCGTGATTTGCGCGGCTCACTAAAAGTTGCGGATTCCGAACAGGGGCTAATTATCACCCCCAGCGATTTTTCTTCAAGTGCGAAAGAGGAATCCCAGGCCAGCGGGAAAACACCCATCCGGCTGATCAACGGCAGCCAACTGGTAGATTTATTGATTCAATATAATGTGGGCGTTAAAAAAGAAGAATATGTCGTGCCGAGTATTGACGGAGAGTATTGGGCGGAGGTGCTAGGTGTCACCCTCCTTGAAACTGAACCCCCGGTGAAAAGTTCAAAGAAGGAAAAAACACCGGATCAACCCAGAATTGCTTTTCCAATCAGCATTCAGGCCAGTTACAAAGATCACACCTATTTCGCACAGCTGCTCACTCCGAAAGGGATTGTGCAGTGGAATGGGCAGGAATTTGATACCCCATCTGGGGCCGCAAAAGCCGTGGCGGTGGACTGGAAGTCGGTGAATGGCTGGGATTTTTGGCATTATCAGGATCCGGAAACCGGGAGATTCGAGAGGATTGGCAAACTGCGTAAATCTAAAGAGTAGGGGGAAATAGTCTCGGTAAAAGGGCGCTTGCTAACCATAAACGACCCAAATACCCATCCAAAGAAGTTTGCTGAAAATTGGTTACTTCGATAATGCCTTTATTGGGTATTATCGAAGTATAATATTTTTATGCCAGAGACAACGACTTCTTATTCCAATTCTCAGGGAATCCAACTGCTTGAAAGGGCCGTGGCTGCGTTTGGTCCGATCTTCACGCTGGAGCAGATCCTGTCACTATCAGAGCACCAACTGCTGACCTCCCAGCAAGTTCGAAAACGGATCAGCTTGCTGGCTCGCTCGGGGTGGATTGAAATTCTCAAGCGCGGAACCTATGCGGTCAAAAGCCCCCTGTATTCGGGCGACATTCCCCCGTTTGCTATCGCCCATGCATTGGTGAACCCCGCGGCGATCAGTCATTGGTCTGCGTTGGCTTATCACGGTTTCTCCACCCAAAATCCACTCATGATCCAGGCCTCAACACCCGTCAAAGTTATCACCCCCGAAATGCGCCAAGGTCAGGCCTACCGCCCCAGAGGGCGCGCCTCATGGAGAGCCTTTGACCTGGAATTTGAATTCATTTATGTAAAGAAGGAGCGCTTTTGGGGATTTGAAAAGCAGTGGGTGAACGCCTGGACACAGGTGAACATCACCGACCGAGAACGAACCGTTTTGGATTTAATCGCTCGCCCAGACCTTTTTGGCGGAATTCGCGCGGCGAGCGAACTGCTGGAAGGCGCACTGTCTCAAATTAATCTGAACCAGCTCGTTGCCTATGCTCTGCGATATGATGTTGGGGCGGTGATTAAGCGTCTGGGATGGCTGTTGGAAAGAATGGGGGTGGATGTAAGCCTGCTCTTTCCTTTACGAGCCTACCCTGTGACCGGAATTGTGTTATTGGATCCGAATCAGCCGCGCAGCGCTCAATTGGACCCTTCCTGGCAAATCAACCAAAACATGCAAAGGCCGTAAATGCCCAGCGTTCCCCAAATGATCCGGTCGGTCAGCCGACAAAAACACGTTCAGCAGTACATCGTCGAAAAAGACTATGCTTTGAGTTATCTGCTGGCGGCCATTGCTCAAACAGACGGCCTGGGCAATCACCTGGTGTTAAAAGGCGGTACGGCGCTCAAGAAACTCTACTTCGCGGATTATCGCTTTTCTGAAGATCTGGATTACTCCACGCGGACCCTAGGACCAATCCAACAAGTCAATGCACGGATGGAAACGGCTGTGCGCACGATGGCTGAGATGTTGAATGAACGCGGACCGTTTCAGGCCAACCTGGAACCCCTTGTTTTGAACCAGCCGCACCCAGGCGGCCAAAAAGCGTATGTGGTCCGAGTGCAATTCCCCGAACAACGTCAGGCCTTGTGCCGACTCAAAGTGGAAATTACGGTGGATGAACCCATCCTGACTCCGGTGAACGTTTATCCGATTCTGCATGGGTTTGCTGAGCATATGGCTGTGCAGGTTCCAGTATATTCGCTGGCAGAGATCACTGTGGAGAAACTGCGGGCTTTGCTGCAGAGCAAGGCCCGTTTGCAGGAGCGCGGCTGGGGCGCCAGCCGGGTTTGCCGAGACTATTACGACCTATGGAATCTGCTGCAGGCTCCTACACTTCTATCGCCTGCTATGCTCCCTTTGCTGTCTGAGAAGTGCGCTGTCCGGAATGTGACCTATCAGTCTCCGAGCGATTTCGTTTCGGAAGATCTGTTGAATGTAGCCAGCCAGGAATGGACACAGCAGATTCTCCCATTTGTACCAGATGTGCCTCGGGCAGAGGAAGTGTTACTGCAGGTGCGGTCTTCCATCGTATCATTGTGGGATTAATATCGTGTCGATGGAACTAACGGCGATTTGAACTTGGGTGGGGCGCACCGGAAACAACAATGGGGAAAATCCTGAACACACCCTGCGCAAACTGTGGTTAAATCAAATCAGTACAGCACCTGAAAGGAATCAGTATGACCTCAGATTGGATCGCCCTGACCTGCCCCCACTGCGGGGGAAAGCTGGAAGCCGCGGCACAGCGCGGACATTTTGCCTGTTCGCACTGCGGGCGCGAGCAAATTTTGAACCAGGGCGAAAATCTGGAGGAGATGGCTGCGCGCTTGAGCCAGATGCAGGCGCAGATCGGCGCTTTGCAGCGGCAGCAGGAGGCTAACCTGCTGCCTGTGCTGGCGGTGGAGGTGGAGGGGCTTTCGCGCCAATTGCAGGGCCAGAACCGGGTGCTGTTCAGCAGCCTGGCGGTGTTTTTCATCGGTTTTATGATCCGCCAGATACTGATTTTTCCGCCGGAGGCGGGTTTGTGGCGTTTCTTCGCCCCCGCGGTGATGTGGGTGGGGGCGGGGGTGTTTTTATACACCACCTACAGCGCCATCCGCCTCAACCGCGCCCGTTCGCAGCGCCTGCGACGCATGACGGAGATTCGCCGCCGCCTGGGGTAGAGATGGATGTGGTCTTTTGAGAATTGTGCGTTTTTTGGGGGAATGATGCCCAGGAATGACTACTTCGTTTACATTATGACCAATTATAACAACGCGGTGTTATACACGGGGGTAACCAATGACTTGCAGCGCCGGGTGCTTGAACACAAGTCAGGGCGAGGCGGCGTGTTCACTTGCAGATATCACATCAAAAAGTTAGTTTATTATGAAGCGGGCTGTGATATTCAGACGGCGATTTCTAGAGATAAACAGATTAAGGCGGGGTCGAGACAAAAGAAGGTTGATCTGGTGAACAGCATGAATCCAGAATGGAAGGATTTGTTTGAAGAGGGTGTTGGCGATTAGCGTGAAGCGGCAAATCGTATGTCATGGCAAAATTATGTCATCGCGAACGAAGTGAAGCGATCTCACCGCCAACCATGTCATCGCGAGCCCCCGGTTTGTGGGGGAGTGGCGATCTCTACCTGAGCAAACCCCCTTCCCTCAGGGTAGAGACTGCTTCGACCGGAAACCCACCGGTCTCGCAGTGACATGCAGAATTTTTTCCTACCCCGCGTCGGGGGAGTCCAGCAGGCGGTCGGCGGGCAGCTCGGTCACCGGCGAGATGGGCAGCACCACCGTAAAGGTGGTCCCGCGCCCGGGGGTTGAATCCACCCAAATGCGCCCCTGGTGCGCCTCCACAATGGATTTGACGATGGCCAGCCCCAACCCCGCGCCGGGGATATTGCCGCTCAGGTTGCTGGCGCGGTAGAACTTGTCGAAGATGTAGGGCAGATCCACAGCGGGCACGCCGATGCCGTTGTCGCACACCTGCAAGATCACCTGGTCGCCCTCCTGCTCGCCGCGCAGCGTCACGCTGCCGCCTGGCGGGGTGTACTTGATGGCGTTGTCGAGCATCTTGTCCACCATCTGGCGGATCTGTACCGGGTTGGCCAGGATGGACGGCAGGCTGGCGGGCAGTTCCACCTTCAGCTCCATATCCTTCATGTCAATCTGGCGCCGGAAGCCCTCAATGGCAAATTCCACCAACTGACCCAGGTGGACGCTCTCTTTGGTCGAGTCAAAGCCCGATTCAATGTGTCCCAGATTCAGCAGGTCGTCAATCAGGCTGGTGATGTTGATCACGTTGACGTGCACCCGCCGGATAAATTCGCGCTGGCGTTCGTTCACCGGCCCCACGCGGTCAATCAGCTCCACGTAGCCCATGATGGCGGTCAGCGGGGAGCGCAGGTCGTGGGAGACGGTGGAGACGAAGTCGCTCTTGATCTTGTCCATCTTCTTCAGATAGGTGATGTCGTGCAGCGCCAGCGCCTTGCCCAGGCCCGAAATGCTGGTGGCCAACACGCTGAACACGCGCCCATCTTCCACGCTGATCTCGGCGCGGTTGGTGAGGCTGCCGGTGTTGGTCTGAATCAGCGCTTGCATCTCTGCCTGGGGGAAAATTTCGTGGAACTGCCGTCCGCTCAGCGCGGCGTCGCGCTCCAAGCCAAAGGCCTCGCGGGCCACCGGGTTCACCAGCAAAATGCGCCGGTCTTGATCGGTGACGATCACGCCGTCTTGAATGCCCTGCAGCACGGTTTCCAGCTTCTTCAGCTCTTCTGAGGTATTGGTGTAGCGGCGCGCGTTTTCCAGGGCCACCACAGCGTATTCGGCGATGGCTTCCAGCAGGCGCACATCTCGGTCGGTGAAGCTCAGCCGCTCCAGGCGGTTATCCACCCCCAGGATACCGAAAACGTGACCCTTCACCTGCAAGGGGACGTAGATGAGGCTGTGCACCAGGAAGGCGGTTTTGATCTTTTGGGGGGTCTTCTCGTCAATCAGCACCGCTTTTCCCGTGCTCAGCACCGACCCCAGCAGGGTGTTTTGAACGGGCATGCGGAAGGCGCGCGCAAAGGCGTCGTCCACGTTGCGAGTGGCGCGCATATACAGCTCGCCGGTCTCTTCATCCACCAGCATCAAACTGCCTTCTTCGGCCCCCAGGCAGGTGACCGCCGCCTCTACCACCGCGGTGAGCACGCTGTCCAAATCCAGCGAGCTGGTGATGGTGCGTCCCAGGCGCGCCAGGGTTTCCATCTCGTCCACACGGCGCTGCAAACTGGCCGAGGCGCGCTTGGATTCCAGCAGCACCCATTCTTTGCGCTGGTGGGCGCGCGACAGGCTGTTTTGCACGGCCCCCAACAGGTCTTCGGTGCGCAGGGGCAGGGTCAGGTAATCGTTGACGCCCGCCTGCAAGGCCCGCTTGAGCAGCTCGGGGGTGTCTTTGCTCACCAGCAGCAGCACGGGGGCAGCAGGGATATCTTTGATGAAATCTCCCAGCAGGGTCAAACCGTCCAGTTCGCCAACTTTTTCTGCCACAATGATCAGGGCAGGCTTATCGCGCACAATGGCGCTGCGCACTGAGGCGGGTTCCACCGCGTTGATCACCTGGAAATTGGCAGCAGCCAGGATCTTTTCCAGCAAAAAACTGATCTGCCGGTCTGAAACGACAAGGAGGATGGTTTCTTTGGACGGAATACCCATGCGAGAACGCCTTTTTTAGGGCACTGTGGGCAAAGTCAGGTGGAAGGCCGCGCCCTGACCGGGTTTGCTTTCCACCCACAGCTTGCCGCCGTGCCGGGTGATGATTTCACGCGCCAGACCCAGGCCAATGCCAAGCCCGCCAAAGCGCACCGGGCGGGTTCGATCGGGCTGGTAGCTGCCTTCAAAAATCCGTTCAAAATGAACCGGATCCACGCCGAGGCCGGCATCGGTGACAGCGATGTGCAGCTGGCCTTCGGCGGCTTTATCTACGCTCACCGTCACCCGTCCGCCGGGGTTGGAAAATTTGATGGCATTGGTGAGCAGGCCAATCAGCACCTGCACAATTTGCCCTGCCGAAGCGTACACGGTTTGTGCGGCGCTGCCTTCCATAATCAAGCTGACATCGTTTTGCTGGGCAAACGGCTGGCAGTGTTTGACTGCCTGTTGAATCACATCGCCGATCTTGATGCGGGCTGGGCCGGGACTGGTGGAGATGGGCAGAACGGCCTCGGTGATGCGCCCCATGCGCTGCATTTGTTCCTGCAAGGTGCTGAGAGATTTGCGCTGCTCCGCCGTCCAACGCGCCCCGGGGTCATTGGCCAGCCGTTCCAGGGCTTGCTGGCCCAAATCCACGGCCGGGCGCAGTTCTTTTTTGGCCGTCTGCAAAATCTCGTTGGTGATCTTCTCGCCCGCCTGGGCGTTTTCGGATTGGCTTTGCAGCGAACGAGCGCGGCCTTCTACCTCGCGGAACAGGCGCGCGTTCACCAAAGAGATCGAGGCGTAATCGGCCACGGCTTCCATGAGGTGCTGTTCGCTGGGGGTAAAGGGAGCAGCGGCTTTGCGCACGCCCACCAGCAGGCCCATCACTTGACGCTGCACCTTGATAGGTACAATCAGTGCCGATTGGCCGAAGGAGGCGATGCGGAAGCGCTTGATGGGTTCACCGTGAATGGAAAGCGGCTCACCGCTCATGGCCACCAGAGAGCTGATGCCGTCGTCAAACGGCTGGTTCAGGAAGGCGGTGGCCGAGGCGGGCAGATCGCGTTGGGCGACCATCACAAAATTCTTTCCAGCCTCGTCGCGCAGCAGCATCCAGCCCATGTCGCTTTGGGTCACGCGCGCGGCGCCTTCCAAAATGCGCTCAAACAGCAGGCTCTGGTCGGTGATGGAGGTGACGGCCTTGCCGATGGAAAAGATGGTGGTCAGTTCGCGCACGCGGGCTTGCAGTTCCTGGTTGGTCTGCTGCAACTGGTGCGAAAGCTGATCGCGTTCCCGCCGTTCGCGCACCAGTTTGAGGGCGCGTTCCACCACCGCTACGACCTCCGCCTCGCGCACCGGCCAGATCAAATAATCGGTGGCGCCCAGGCGAAAGGCCTGGATGATGTCCAGCTCAGTGCCCTTGCGGGCTAAAACGATCAGCGGGGTCTGCGAATTTTGCGCGCTGAAGGCCACCATCAGGTCCTTTCCGCTCAGGCCTGGGATGGACAGATCCACGATGATGACGTCCGGCGAAAGCTGGACAGCGCGGGCAATGGCCGTGGACGAATCGGGCGCCACATAGGTCTGATACCCGGCCGACTTTAACGCCTGGCGGGAGAGCAGATCACTGATGATGGTGTCGTTCTCAACAATCAGGATTCGTTCCGGGGTGGGAGTGGTCATTCAATAATGATAGCACGGATGGAATAAATTGGGGTGAAAATGTTAAGGAATTTTATGCGGATCGTTAGAGTTCCATAAGAAAGCCTGTGCCCCTTCTTGACTCTGGTGCAAACATCGGCATACAATCAAAATACGGAGTACGTATGGACTATAAGGATTATTACAAAATTTTAGGCGTAGAACGCAGCGCGACCCCCGAAGACATCAAGCGCGCGTACCGTAAACTCGCCATGCAGTACCATCCGGACCGCAACCCTGGCGATAAGGCGGCTGAGGATAAGTTTAAAGAAATTAACGAAGCTCATGAAGTCCTCAGCGACGCCCAAAAACGCAGCCGCTATGATCAGCTCGGCGCGGATTATTCCCGCTGGCAGCAAACCGGCAGCCCCGGTAATTTTAACTGGGAGGACTGGTTTACGCAGACGGGTTTTGGGCGCGGCGGCGCGCGCACCAGCACCGGCCGGGTGGAAGATATCTTTGGCCAGGCCGACTTTTCGGATTTCTTCAACATGATCTTCGGCGGACTGGGCTCCAGCGGCCCGCGGCGGGCAGCCCAGCAGCGCCCCAGCCGTGTGGAGGCCGTGGCGCGCATCAGCCTGGAAGAGGCCTATCACGGCACGGCGCGTACCCTGCAGGTGGACAGCCGCCGCCTGGAGGTCAAAATCCCGCGCGGGGCCCAGACCGGCACGAAAGTGCGCATGGCTGGGGCAGCCGTGGGCGGCCCCAACGGCCAGAACGCGGATGTGTACCTCAAAATTGAAGTGGCTGAAGATCCGCGCTTTGAGCGGCGCGGCGACGACCTGTACACCGAGGCCGCCGTGGATTTATACACCGCGGTGTTGGGCGGGCAGGTGAATGTGAACACCCTGGGCGGCAGTGTGGTGCTCACCATCCCCGCCGGAACCCAGCCCGGCCAGACCTTCCGCCTGGCGGGCCGCGGCATGCCCAAACTGCGCCAGCCGGATCAATTTGGCGATTTGTTTGTGCGTGCCAAAGTCACGCTGCCGAAAAATTTAACCGCAGAACAGCGCGGCCTGTTTGAAAAACTGCGGCAGTCCCAGGTGGGCTGACCGCTCCGATTATTTGTTGAAAGTGCAGGTGAAACATGAAAAAGCTTTCCCTTCTTTTCGCAGTGACTGTGCTGGCGCTGACCACCCTGGCTTGCGGGTTTACCTTCCCGCGAACATCCATGCAAGATTCGCAGTCTTCCAACGCGCCCACGCCGGTGCTGATTCCCACCGCGGTCAACCTGCCCCCCGCTTTTCAGGGGGATGTGACCGACATGGGCAACAACCTGGTAGACCTGTACCAGCGCGCCAGCCCGGGGGTGGTGTCTATTCAGGTGCTGACCCAACCCGGCAGCGGTCTGGGGTCTGGCTTTGTGTATGACAAAGAAGGCCATATCGTCACCAATTATCACGTGGTGGAAGGCGCTACCGATTTAGAGGTGGATTTCCCCACCGGTTTCAAGGTACGCGGCACCGTGCTGGCGACGGATCTGGACTCAGACCTGGCGGTGATTAAGGTGGATGCCCCCGCCGACCAACTGGTTCCCCTGCCCCTGGGCGACAGCGACCAACTGCAGGTGGGTCAGCCCGTGGTGGCCATCGGCAACCCCTTTGGCCTGTCGGGCACCATGACCCTGGGGATCATCTCGGCCAAGGGACGCACCCTGGATTCCATGCGTACGTCGGGAGAAGGCGCGTTTTTCTCCGCGGGCGATATCATCCAGACGGACGCTTCCATCAACCCCGGAAACTCCGGCGGCCCGCTGCTCAACCTGCGGGGTGAGGTCATCGGCCTCAACCGCGCCATCCGCACCACCGGCATGACCACCGACGGCGAGCCGGTCAACAGCGGCATCGGCTTTGCCATCTCCAGCAATATCATGCGGCGGGTGCTGCCGGTGCTGATTGTGGAGAAGAAATACGACTATCCCTACCTGGGGATTTCCGCCATGCCGGAACTGAGCCTGATCGCTCAGGAAGCCCTGGGGCTAAAGTATTCCACCGGCGCCTATATTGTGGAAGTGGTTCCTGGCGGCCCAGCGGATAAGGCCGGGCTGCGCGGCGGCACAACCGCCACCAACATGGCCGGTTTATCCAAGGGCGGCGATCTGATCATCGCTGTGGACGGCCGGCCGGTGCGCGTGTTTGGCGATTTGCTGAGTTATTTGATGACCAGCAAAAGCCCCGGCGAGACCATCACGTTGACCATTGTGCGCGATAATAAGGAACAGGAGGTGAAAATCACGTTAGACAAGCGGTCTTAGCTGTTTCGGCCCATTCAACAATTTGTGAAGGAGGTTTCCATGTTGACGGAAAGCAACCTGCGGGAGCTCTTGGAATTTAAGGCGAAAACCCAAATGGTTACGCTCTACCTGAACACCGAGCCTTCAAAAGGGAACGCGGATTCCTACAAGCTGCGCATGCGCACCCTCTTGAAAGAGGTCAAGCTGCCGCAGGATGTGGAAGCAATTGAGCGTTTCTTTATGCAGGAATATGACGGAACTGGCCGCGGCGTGGCGGTGTTTTCGTGCGCTGAGGCTGGTTTCTTACGGGCCTATCCTTTGGCCTTGCCGGTCAGCGATCGTGTGAACGTTTCCGACCGCCCGGCGCTGAAACCCATCACCGATCTGCTGGACAATTACGGCGGTTACGGCGTGGCCCTGGTAGACCAACAAGGGGCGCGCCTGTTCTTCTTCCATCTGGGCGAACTGCGCGAGCAGGAAGGCGTGATGGGCGAGGCGGTGAAGCACGTCAAGCGCGGGGGAGCCTCCACCGTGGCGGGGCGGCGGGGGGGCGTTGCCGGGCGCACGCGCGCCATGGAAGAGACCGTGGATCGCAACATCAAGGAATCGGCCGAATTTGCCAGCCGTTTCTTTGAAGAAAACCACGTGCGCCGCGTGCTCATCGGCGGCACCGACGCTAACACGGCCCTCTTCCGCGCGGCCCTGCCCAAAGCCTGGCAGAGCCTGGTGAAAGGCACCTTTGCCATGAGCATGACCGCCAGCCACGCAGAGGTGCAGGAACGCGCCATGCAAATTGGCATGGAAAGCGAACGTCTGCGCGAGGAACAACTGGTGAATGATCTGGTGACCGCCGCGGCCAAGGGCGGGTTAGCCGTGGTCGGCCTGACTGACACGCTGAAAGCCGTCAATGAAGATCGCGTGCTCAACCTGGTGGTGGCCGAGGGTTTTCAACAGTCGGGGTTTGAATGCGGCGATTGCGAGATGTTGGTTTTGGATGAAAAAGCGTGTGAAAACTGCGGCAAAAAGCCCGCGGCCGTCGTGGATGTGGTCAACCTGGCCATTCACCGGGTGATGCGCCACGGCGGCAGTGTGGAGGTGGTGCACACCAACGCACACCTGGAAACCGTAGGGATGATCGCCGCACAGCTGCGCTATTAACGGTATCGGTTTCTCTCTTTCCTCTCAAAAAAACGAGTCCGGCAATTTGCCGGACTCGTTCGTTGTACACAGCCTGGACGCTGTTACCAGCGGTTGTGATGAATGCGCTCTGGGCGGAAGCGGTCCACACGCCCCAAAACGCGCCCCGGATAGCCGATGGCCACCAGCGAAAGCGGGTGGACATGGCTCGGCAGCCCCAAAAGCAGGCGCATGTTATCAATGCGAATCGGGTCGGGATGGATCCCCAGCCAAACCGCGCCCAAACCCAGCCCGTGCGCTGCCAGGAGCATGTTCTGCGTGGCAGCGGAACAATCCTGCATCCACCGGTCGGGCCGTTTTTCCAGCTGTGAATCGCCGCAGATCAAAATAGCCATGGGCGCTTCATGCAGACTTTCGGCCGCGGGGTGAAATTCGGTCACTTTTTCCAGCATCAGGCGGTCGTTGATGACCACATAATGCCAGGGCTGAGCGTTTGCCGCCGAAGGAGCCTGCATGGCAGCCCGCAAGACGGTCTCCACAAATTCCTCAGGCACCGCGTCGGGCGTAAAATGACGAATGCTGCGCCGGGTCATCAATCCTTCAATTAATTCCATACCTAGGCTCCTGAGTTGTAGTCGGGGGATGATTAAATTGTATCACAACTGCTGCAAACGCAACCCGTGCGCAGGCCAGCAACTTTCCGGCTGGAACGCGGCGTTTTTGTGAGCCACTTTTCATAAATGGGTATGCAAGGCTTAGGCATCAGCTTGCAATTTGTGGGGTCATGAGATATCTTTGTATAAAGAATGTAGACACACAGTTTGAACCAAACTGCTATTATTTTTTCGCTGAGTGGAGGCATAGTATGAAAAAAGTTCTGCGATCGTTTCGCGTTTTGCCCTGGGGGCTGTTGGTTTTGGCATTGGTTCTGACGGGCTGCCAACCGGCGGCGCAAGCTACGCCCAGCGATGTGACCCCCGCGGCGGATTTGCCCGCGGTGGTGAGCGCCACGGGTGTGGTGGTGCCGGCGCAGTGGGCCACGCTCAGCCTGGCGGGTTCAGGACGCATTGCCGAACTCCTGGTGAACGAGGGTGACCAGGTAAGCAAAGACCAGGTGCTGCTGCGCCTGGAGGGCAGCGATCAGCTGCGCGCGGCGCTGGCAGGGGCCGAGGTGGAGTGGGTGGCGGCCAACCAGAACCTGAAAACGCTGAACGACAACTGGGAACAGTCGCGGGCTGCAGCCCAACTGCGGCTGGCGCAGGCCAAAGATGCGTTTGATACGGCAGAAAAACGCCGCGGGTGGAAAGAATACCGCGTGGGCAACCAGGAACAAATTGACATCGCCCGCGCCGATTTGCTGGTGGCGCAGGATCGGGTGGACAAAGCTGAAGATGCCTACAGCTTTGTGGAGGACCGTGCGGAAGAGGACCTGGAACGGGCTGCCCTGCTCAGTGCATTGGCGGCCGCCCGACAGGCGCGCGACCGCGCCGCCCGCAACCTGAATTACCTGCTGTCGCTGCCGGATGACATTGAAGTGGCCAAGGCTGACGCGGAATTGGAAGTGGCCCGGGCCGAGGTGGAAGCTGCTCAGCGCGAGCTGGATAAGCTCAAAGACGGCCCCGACCCCGATCTGCTGAGCCTGGCCGAGGCGCGCATTAAGAACGCCGAAGCCCAGCGGCAGGCCACCCAATCGGCATTGGACGACCTGGAACTCAAAGCTCCCTTTGCGGGTTCCATCAGCCGCCTGAATGTACGCGCGCAGGAATGGATCGCCCCCGGGCAGCCGGTGCTGATTCTCGCAGATCTCAACAATTTGCAGGTGGAAACCACCGACTTGAGCGAAATTGACGTGGCCCGCATTCGCGAGGGCAACCTGGCGGATGTGACCTTTGACGCGCTGCCGGATGCGCGTGTGAAGGGCGGCGTGGTGCGCATTTCGCCCAAAGCCTCTGAGGGTGCGGGCGTGAACTACACCGTGGTGGTGAAGCTGATCGAAATTCCCGCCGGGCTGCGCTGGGGCATGACTGCCTTCGTGGATATTGAACTGGTGGAGTGATGCGGGTACAATGGAACCTTCTGCAGTGCGAGGCGCACACAGGCTGCCCCGCGCGGTGAGGTTCCATCCGGAATGAGCACTCCCACGAACCGGATGGGTGCGGGCAGCCTGAAATGGAGCCCGCACCCATCCGATTTTATATCAAGGAAGTCCAAGATGAAAATGCGCACGTTTTACACCCACCGCATGGTCAAAAGCGAAGATCTTAACCACCACGGCACGCTCTTTGCGGGGCGCAGCGCCGAATGGTTTGTGGAGGCAGGTTTTATCGCTGCCTCGCATCTGATCCCCCCGGCCAACATCCTTTGTCTGCAAATTCACGGGATGCTCTTCACCCGCCCTGTGCCCCTGGGGGCGATTGTGTGCTACCACAGCTCGGTGGTGTACACCGGCCGCAGCCGCCTGGTGACCTATATCAAAGTGACCCTGGAACAGGAATTCATCCTGGACGGCTTCATCACCTTTGTGTCGGTGGATGATGAGGGCAAATCACGCCCGCACGGCATTGTGATTGAGGCCGAAACGCCCGAAGAACAGGCCTTGCAAGCCCGCGCGATCAGCTTGAACGAAAACAAACGTTAACCCAGCCCGACGGTGGGCGGTGCCATCACCGCTGCGCCGCGGGATCTTACCCCGCGATCTGTTATAATAGCTGCCATGAGCCTGACCCTGGAAGAAGTTGAACATATTGCCAACCTGGCGCGGCTGCGGCTGAGCGACGAGGAAAAAGAGCGTTACCGCCAGCAGCTTTCGGCCATTCTGGAATACGCTGCCCGTCTGCAGGAACTGGATACCAGCCAGATCCCGCCGACCTCCAGCGTGCTGCCCCCTCGCAGTGTGCTGCGCGGGGATGAACCGCGCACCGATTTGACCCTGGAACAGATTTTGGCCAACGCTCCTCAAAGCGAAGAGCGCCAATTCCGCGTTCCGCCCGTGTTGGAGTGACCCGCCGATGAGCCGCGCCTTACTGGACCTATCCATCAAAGAAGCCCTGCACCAGCTGCGCAGCGGCGAAATCTCCAGCCGTGAGCTGACCCAGGCCAGCCTGGACGCGCTGGAACAGTTAGAACCCTCGGTTCAGGCCTTTCTCACCCGCACCGCAGATATGGCCCTGCGCCAGGCGGATGAGGCCGATGCGCGCTACGCCGCTGCCCGCCGCGACCCGCAGGCCGTGGTTCCGCCGCTGTTGGGGCTGCCCATCGCGGTGAAGGATCTGCTGGCGTTGGAGGGCGTGCGCTGCACCTGCGGTTCTAAGATCTTGGAAAATTTTGTGCCCCCCTACACCGCCACCACCGTGCGGCGCTTGCTGCAGGCGGGTGTGGTGGTGGTGGGCAAGACCAACACGGATGAATTCGCGATGGGCTCCTCCACCGAGAATTCGGCTTATCAGCTCACCCATAACCCCTGGGATCTGGAGCGGGTTCCGGGCGGCTCCTCCGGCGGCAGCGCTGCTGCCGTGGCGGCCCGCATGGTGCTGGCAGCCATGGGCACCGATACGGGCGGCAGTGTGCGTCAACCCGCCTCATTCTGCGGCGTGACGGGCATTAAACCCACCTACGGGCGCGTCTCGCGCTATGGGTTGGTGGCTTACGGTTCCTCCTTAGACACAGTGGGCGTTTTGGCCCGCTCTGCCGAAGATACCGCTCTGGTCTTCCAGCACATGGCGGGTCAGGACGACCTGGACGCCACCAGCATGGATTTGCCCGTGCCGGAATACCGCCTGGAGGGGGGCGATCTGCGCGGGCTGCGCGTGGGTGTACCCAAGCAGTATTTCATCCAGGGCATTCAGCCCGCGGTGGAAGAGGCTGTGCGCGCCGCCATCCGCCAGCTGGAGCTTTTGGGGGCCGAGGTACGCGAGGTCAGCCTGCCGCACACCGAATACGCCCTGCCGGTGTACTATTTGCTGGCCCCGGCTGAGGCTTCGGCCAACCTGGCGCGTTATGACGGCGTGCGCTTTAGCCCGCGCCCCGAGGCGGAGAACCTTTGGGATGTGTTCTTCAACACCCGCGGACAGGGTTTCGGCCCCGAGGTCAAGCGCCGCATCATGCTGGGCACCTACGCCCTTTCGGCGGGATATTACGACGCGTACTACGCCAAGGCGCAAAAGGTGCGCACCCTCATCAAGCGCGATTTCGAGACTGCCTTTGAACAGGTGGATGTCATCGCTGCGCCCATTGCCCCCACCACGGCCTTCCGCATCGGCGAACACACTGACGACCCCCTGGCCATGTATCTGGAAGATGTGTTCACCCTGCCGGCCAATCTGGCGGGCGTGCCGGGTCTGGCCTTCCCGGTGGGCTTTGATCCCCAGGGTCTGCCGGTGGGCATGCAGTTGATGGGCGCGCATTTTGACGAGGCCACCCTCTTCCGCACGGCGCACTGCTATCAGCAGGCCACCGATTGGCATTTGCGCAAACCGCAGTGGATTGGCTGAGTTTCTTTAAAAATAGACCGCACGAAAATAGACCGCACGGCGCGCCAATTCAGGCGCGCCGTTTTGTTTTCAGCGCACGAGTGGCAAATTTCACAAGAGTTCTTTATTCCCTCTAAACAACTTCTAAACAGGTATTGCCTATACTCAAGTACAGCATTCACTTGAAAAACTGGATGCTGGAGATTGCAAATCCGTTTAGGATGGTTGATCAGGAGTATGGGATGAAAACACGAAGAACATTAAGCCGCACCACCGTTTTCCTCTTGTGGGATGTACTGCTGCTGGCAGGCTTATTGGTGAGCTGGGCGCCGGCCCTGACCGGCCTGGCCTGGCATGAATGGCTAGGGCTGGCTTTTGGAGCCGCTCTGCTGATTCATACGCTGCTGCATTGGCAGTGGATCGCAGCGGTGACCCGCCGCTTCTTTGCCCGTGTGTCGTGGGCCTCGCGCCTGAATTATCTCTTGGGCGCGGCCCTGTTCGTGTCCTTCACGCTGATTATATTCAGCGGGGTGATGGAATCACGCGTGGTGCTGGCCGCCTTTGGGCTGCGCCTTTCGAACACGGAATTTTGGCGCGGTCTGCACCACACCGCCGCAGACCTGACCTTGTGGTTGGCCGCCCTGCACATCGCTGTGCATTGGAATTGGATTGTCAACGGCTGCAAACGTCTGCTTAAGACCCCGGCCTGCGCGTCGGTTAACACCTCGCCCGCGGCCCCTGCGCCAGTGCGGATTTCGACCCACGAATAAGGAGAAGCGATGGCACGCACACTGTATCGATTGATGATTCTTTTGGCGGCGGCCGCTCTGATCGCCGCGGGGGTGTATGGGCTCTCTCAGTCTCCGGCTGCGGCGGCGCGCCTGGCTGCGGTGGAAGGGGAACATGGCGGAGAGGGGCGCGGAGCAGAGGGGGCTGCGTTGGAAGGGACCGCACATGTGGAAGGCCTGGAAGGAAGCTCGACAAACGCCTTAGGACGCGGCCAGGGCGGCCCGGGGCGCGGCTTGGGCGGGGGCGGGCGCGGTTTGGGCGGCGGCATTCACGAAGCCGCGTCGCTGGAGCGCGGCCTGCCGGAGCTGGGTAAAACTCTGGTGGTTTTGGTGGGGGTCGCGGTGGGGGTGATCCTGGTTCAAAAATTGGTCGGGCGCGCCGCACGGAAACCGCGCAGCGCCTGAGCAGCCCGTTTGAATCTGACCCTGACCCGCACAGCGCTCATTTCTGGGCTTGCAGTACCAGCATTTGATCCCCGCTGCGTAGGGTCAGGGTGTTGTTTTCCAGGGTGTATTCCACTTCTCCCGCCAGCATTTGCAGCACAGCAGCTTCTTGATTCATGACGGCTTCTTCGCAGGCCATCAGGGTGGAAGTGAGCGGCTCGAAGACGATTTTGGAATCACGCAGGCTGTAGCCGCCGCCGAAGGAATTGCAGCCCATACTGCCGGAGACTTGGCCTTTGTCGCTGAAGGTCAGGTTGGCGCTGATTTCGGGCAGGGCGGCTTGCGGCGCGCTAACGCTGCCGAAGGACTGCAGGCTCCAGGTTCCCACCAGGGGCGAGTTTGCCGGGGCAGCCGTGCAGGCCGCCAGCAGCAGGATCATCACGATCCAGGTTCTGAACACAAGTTGTTTTCGCATGGGGTTGCTCCTATGGGTAAGGGTTTTTGTATTTGGGACGGTGCGGCGGGGGTGAAAGTTCCCACGATGTAATCGAACTGCCAAGGCCCCAAGCGGGTCAAGTGAGGTAGGGTGCCGTTCAGCTTCATAGAACGCACCGCATAGATGGCCTTCTTAGCGTCCTTCGTTGCTTAGCGGTGAAAAACCTGTTTTTGAACCGCGAAGGCGCCAAGGGCGCCAAGTGCGTTCGTGATAACAGGGCGGGAACGGGGATGGATCTGCGAAATCTGCGTCATCTGCAGATCAGACCTTTGCGTTGAAAGGAGTAGGGGGAATTTGTGAACAATTGCGCAAATATGACATTCGTCCATGACATTTGTCACTGTAATAAGATGTTATAGGTTGATATGATCTAAGTGTTGCTAAATGTTATAGCAAAGAGAGTATATGGACGACTTCCTCACCTCCCGCCAGGTTCAAAACATCCTCAAAGTAGACCGGATCACGGTCTACCGCATGCTGCAAGACGGCCGCCTGAAAGGCGTGAAGATCGGGCAGCAGTGGCGCTTTCAGCGCAGCGAGGTGGAACGCATGGTGGGGGGCAGCCCTCAGCCTGCCGCTAGCGACCAAGATCCCGAAAGTCCCTTCCCCACCCACTGCGTGCAGACCATCCAAGATTTGTTCTCTGATGTGGGGCAGATCAGCGCGGTAGTGGTGGACGCTTCCGGCGCAGCCGTCACCGAAGTCAGCCGACCGTGCGCTTTCTGCCAGTTGATCCTGGCCTCCCCCTCTGGGCGGCGTGCCTGTGAGTCCTCCTGGGAAAACGTGGCTCAAAACTGCGCGGCCGGCAGCAAATATTTCACCTGTCACGCCGGATTGCAGTACGTGGCCGCCCCCATCGCCGACCGCGGCCAGCAGGTGGGCGCTTTCCTGGCGGGCCAGTTCTACTGGCAGCCCTCCGACCCCCGCGAGCAGGCCGAGCGCATCCGCCGCCTGGCCGAGGCGCACGACATCCTGCAGTCCGATTTGGCCGCGGCTGCTGAAGAAATCGCCGTCATCCCGCCGGATCAACATGTGCGCACCGAAGCCTGGCCGTTCACGGCCTCGCGGGCGGTGGAAAGCATCCTGTGCGAACGCACCGGTTTTATGGAACGTTTGAAGCAAATTGCGAACCTCACGCAGTTATCCAAAGGAGTGTAACCGATGAAAAAATTGCTGATCTTGGGTGCCGGTACGGCGGGCACGATGGTGGCCAACCGCTTGAACCGCATGTTGGACATGGATGAATGGCAGATCACCCTGGTGGATCAAGACCCCGTGCATTATTACCAGCCGGGCTTTTTGTTCATCCCCTTTGGCGTGTATTCCAAAAAGGATGTGATCAAGCCCAAGCGTAATTTCATCCCCCCGCAGATTAAGCTGATCCAATCTGAAATTGAGATCATTGAGCCGGAGCACAACCGCGTGCGGCTGACGGGCGGTCTGTACCTGGACTACGATTATTTGATCATCGCCACCGGTGCGGATATTCACCCCGAAGAAACCCCCGGCCTGGCCGAACACGAATGGAACCAGTCCATTTTCACCTTCTACTCGTTTGAAGGCTCGGTGGAACTGTGGAAGAAGCTGCAAACCTGGGAAGGTGGGCGCATGGTGGTGAACGTAGTGGAAAACCCCATCAAGTGCCCGGTGGCCCCGCTGGAATTTTTAATGCTGGCGGATTGGTTCTTCCACGAGCGCGGCATCCGCGACCGCGTGGAACTGGTGTATGCCACCCCCCTGCCGGGCGCCTTCACCAAGCCCATGGCCTCCAAAATGCTGGGTGAACTGCTGGTGCAGAAAGGCATCCATGTGGAGCCAGAGTTCTACATCGAGCGCGCTGACCCGGATGAGAAGAAGATCGTTTCTTACGATGAGCGCGAAGTGCCCTTTGACCTGCTGGTGACCATCCCGCTCAACAAGGGCGCCGAGGTGGTGGGCAAATCCGGTCTGGGCGATGAGCTGAATTATTCGCCAGTCAACAAATACACCTTCCTCTCGGATAAATTCGACAACATTTTCGTCCTGGGCGACGCCTCCAACGCGCCCGCTTCGAAAGCGGGTTCGGTGACCCACTACGCCATTGACCTGTTCGGCGAGAATTTCATCCGCTACACCTCGGGCCAAAAGCTGGTGGAAAATTTTGACGGCCACGCCAACTGCTTCCTGGAATCCGGTTTTGGCAAGGGCCTGCTGATTGACTTCAATTACACCCAGGAACCGCTGCCCGGGCGTTATCCCCTGCCGGGGGTGGGCCCCTTCACCCTTCTGGAAGAATCCGAAGCCAACCACTGGGGCAAGCTGATGTTCCGCTGGATGTACTGGAATATCCTCCTCAAGGGTCAGGAACTGCCTTTCCCGCCCACCATGACCATGGCGGGTAAATGGAAAGCCTAGGAGGCATGATGGATCCGCAGTGGACTGAACTCAACCAAAAATTGGACGCGCTCACCGCGCAGGTGGCCTATTTATCTGAGCAGGCGCGACTGAACGCCCTGGAACGCGAATCGCGCGAGGAACTGTTGGAAACAGCCATGCCCGTGGCCAAAGACGTGATGCGTCTGGCCTCGGATGAGATGGAAGAGGTGCAGGAATACCTCAACCCCGAAGACCTGGTGCGCATTCTCAAGAAGATCATCCAGCACACCCCCCAGTTGGAAATGCTGCTGGATAACATTGACGCGGTCACCGACCTGCTGGATACCGTGGGGCCGGTGGTGCGCGAGGGTATGGACAAGGTCACAGAAGTGACCGGTGATTTGGAAACCAAGGGCTATTTTGGCCTGGTGCGTGGGGGCGCTCACCTGGCCGATCAGGTGGCCGGGACGCTGACCGAAGACGACCTGAAACGCCTGGGCGGCACGCTGGTTCCGGTGCTGCAGGCGGTCAAGGCGGCTCCCCCCGCCCAACCCCCTTCGCTGCTGGGCCTGCTGGGGCAGATGAATGACCCGGCGGTGCGCAGCGGGCTGGCGCTGGCGCTGCGCGCGCTGAAGGCTTTAGGGGCATCCACTCGCCCCGCTTAATCCGTGAATTCATCAACCATTGGAAAGAAAACAAATCTGGAGGAACACATGGCTACTCGTACAATTGCAGGCAAAACCGTCGCGGTCAACGAAGAAGGTTTCATGACCAACCCCGCGGAATGGACCCAGGAAATTGCGGTGGAGATCGCTAAAGAAGAGGGCATTGAGGAACTCACCGAAGCCCATTGGAAAGTGATCAACTTCTGCCGCGAGGTGGGCGCTGCTTCTGGCAAGGCCCCCACCCTGCGCACCATCACCAACGGCGCGGGCATCACCACCAAAGAGATGTTCACCCTCTTCCCCAAAGGCCCCGCCAAGAAAGTGGCCCACATCGCCGGTCTGGGTAAGCCCGAAGGCTGTGTCTAAATCAACCCACTGTAATGGATCATAAGGAGAGTTAAACATGGCTGAAGACCGCAAAGTTGCGTTTATTTGCTCGAAGGGCACCCTGGATATGGCCTACCCGGCGCTGGTGATGGGCTGGGCGGCGCTGGGCAACGGCATTGATGTCACCATCTTCTTCACCTTCTGGGGCATGGACCTCATCAACAAAAACCGCGTGGACAAGCTGGAGATCGCGCCCGTGGCTAACACCAGCATGAAGATGACCATGATGGGCGTGAACACCGGCAATCTGGGCATCCCCAACCTGATGGGTGTGCTGCCGGGCATGACCGCCTTCGCCACCAAGCTGATGAAAGACAAAATGAAGGAACTGGAAGTTCCTCCGGTCAGCGAATATCTGCAAATGCTGGTGGATGCGGGCGCCAAGCTGTACGCCTGCAAGATGTCGGTGGATATGATGGGCCTGAAGAAGGAAGATTTTGTGGATGGTGTGATTGACATCGTCACAGCCTCGGATTTCATGGACATGACCGACGGCGCGCAGATCATCTTCATCTAGCCCGACGCAGCAGCATAGAACAAACCGGCCTCCCTCACGGGGGGCCTTTTTTTGTGCGCATGGGGTAGAATGACAGCGCAAGAATCCAATAGCCGCCGCTGCTGCCGTGCAGTATCATCAGGATCACAATTGGACGATCTGCCCGCTGGAAGGTGACATGATGAATGCGACCCCTGAAACCGAAATGCTGACCCTCTCCCCCGACACCTGTTGGGAGGCTGTGCAAAACCGCGACGCCCGCCTGGACGGTCGCCTGTATTACGGCGTGAGCACCACGGGCGTGTACTGCCGCCCCTCCTGCCCTTCGCGTCTGCCGCGCCGCGACCATGTGCGCTTTTTTGGCAGCCCCCAGGCCGCCGAGCAGGCCGGTTTTCGCCCGTGCAAACGCTGCCAGCCGCAGCTGCCGCAGTCGTTTTCACCCGCCCTGGCGCTGATTCAGGACGCCTGCCGCACGCTGGAAGAGGCCGAGCGCTCCCCCAGCCTGATGCAGTTAGCCGAGGCGGCGGGCATGAGCCCCTACCATTTTCAGCGCCTGTTCAAGAAGCACGTGGGTATCTCCCCCAAGCAGTATTTTTTGCAGAAGCGCGGCGAGCGTTTGCGCGGGGCCTTGACGGCGGGTACCACCGTCACCGAGGCCATGTACGCGGCGGGGTACGGCTCCAGCGCGCCGCTTTACACCCAGTCGGCGGCCGAGTTGGGCATGCGCCCGACTCAATATCAGCACGGCGGCTCAGGGCAGCAGATTCAGTACGCGGTGGCGGCCTCTTTTTTGGGCTGGGTGCTGGTGGCGCGCACGGCGGCGGGCATCTGCGCCATTGATTTCGGATCTGACCCGGCTGCGCTGGAAGCGGCTTTGCGGGCGCGCTTTCCGCAGGCCGAACAGGTGTCTGCGGATGCAGAATTTGAAGGCTGGGTGCGCCAGGTGCTGACCTTCTTAGAAGAACCCGCCGGCGGACTGCATTTGCCCCTGGATATTCGCGGCACGGCTTTTCAGCGGCGGGTATGGGCTGCCCTGCAAGACATCCCCGCCGGTCAGACGGCCACCTACGGCCAGGTGGCGCAGCGCCTGGGCAGCCCCAAGGCGGTGCGGGCGGTGGCCCAGGCCTGCGGGGCCAACACCCTGGCGGTGGCCATCCCCTGCCACCGTGTGGTGGCGGCGGGCGGCCAGTTGGGCGGTTACCGCTGGGGGGTGGAGCGCAAACGTCAGCTCCTGGAACGCGAAGCCCGCCCCTCGGAATGAGGCGCGGGCTGAATCGGCGAAATTGAAGGATTGGGCGCTAGGCCTGGGCCATATCGCGGCTGGCCAAAATGTTCACGCCCGTTCCCAAAATGTCTTCCACCACCACCGCGCCCATGCGGATGGGGGCCTGCACTTCCACCTTGCGCAGCACTTCGCGCAGCTCGTGGATGCGCCCTTTGGGGAAAGGCGCCGAGGTGTACACCGGCAGCAGGGGATGCAGCCCGCCGCGGATGTTGACCGTGGTGGCCACCATGCGGCGCGGGTTCACCAGCTCATTAGCGGCGTAGGCATGCCCGCGTTTGCAGCCCGGTTTGACCTCTAAAATCGTCTGCCCTTCGTGGCTGACCTCCAGGGTGCAGCCTTTGGGACAGGTGATGCACAGGATTTTGGTTTTTTCGCTCATGGTTTCACCTATCGTTTGACCACAGCCAGGGTCAGTTCATCGGCTTTCTGCACTTCGTCATAGGCCGTGGTGGGGATTTCCAGGGTGATGATTTCCCCGGGGCGGGCGTACAGCTCACCCTTGCGCGCGATCAGATTGGTGCGATTGCGCACTTCCACCCACACCGGCGACTCAATCGGCTGACGTACGCGCAATTGCAGGCGCACGGGGGTTTCGGCCAAAGTTTCGCGGTCCATGCGGTGCGGCACGACATAGCGCACATTTTCACCCGCCAGCAGCGGCACCAGGCGGTTTTCTTTGCGCCGCACCTGGGCGGCAAAGCGCGCGGCGCTGATGCCCGCCAGCCGCCCGGCTTCGGAGACCCAATCCACCAGGTCGTAGACATGCACCACGTTTCCGGCGGCGAAAATGCCGGGGATGTTGGTCTGGAAGCTGTCGTCCACAAAGGGCCCGCCGGTGAGCGGGTCTATCAGCACGCCCGCCTGGCGCGAAAGCTCGTTCTCAGGGATGAGGCCCACCGAAAGCAGCATGGTATCGCAGGGGATGATCTCCTCGCTGCCGGGGATGGGGTTCCAGCGCTCGTCCACGCGCACGGTTTCCACGGCCTCAACGCGCTTGTGGCCGATGATGCGCTTGACGGTGTGGCTGAGCTGCAAGGGGATGTCAAAATCCATCAGGCACTGCACATAGTTGCGCGTCAGGCCAGTCAGGTAAGGCATGACTTCCAGCACGCGCTCCACATGCGCCCCTTCCAGGGTCAGGCGGCGGGCCATGATCATGCCGATGTCGCCGGAGCCGAGGATGACATAGCGGCTGCCGGGCATAAAGCCTTCCACATTCACCCAGCGCTGGGCGGTTCCGGCGGTGTACACCCCTGCCGGGCGCATGCCGGGGATGCGGATTTGGGCGCGGGTGCGTTCGCGGCAGCCCATCGAAAGCACCACCGAGCGCGCGGTCAGGTCCACAATGCCGCTGTGTTTGCCGGTGGCAAAGATGCGCCGCTGCGAGCTGATATCCAGCACCATCGTATCCAGCAGGAACTCCACGCCGTGATCCAGGGCCTGATCAATGAAGCGTTGGGCATAGCTGGGGCCGGGGAGGTCCTGCTGAAAGGTCTCCAGGCCAAAGCCGTTGTGGATGCACTGCTGCAAAATCCCGCCCAATTCCTTATCTCGTTCGATCACCAGCACATCCTCTGCGCCGTTTTGGCGGGCAGCGATGGCGGCTGCCAGGCCGCCCGGCCCTGCGCCGATAATGACCACATCATAGCGATCTTTTGTCGTCATCTCAGGCCTCCCACGCTTTGGTCTTGCGGGTCAAAAATTCGGACCCCGGGCCTTTTTTGGTGACCTCTTCGGGGGCGATGCCCAGCTCTTCGGCCAGGATTTCCACCACGCGCGGCATGTCAAACGAGCCCAGGCAGCGGCCGGTTCCCAGCCAGGTGCGGCGCTTGATGGCGTCGTAATTGCGGGCGGGGATGGGGGCGTGAATTTCGGCGATGATCTCGCCTTCGGTGACCATTTCACAGCGGCAGATCACGCGCCCAAAGCGCGGGTCGGCTTTGATCAGCTTCATCTGCTCTTCGCGCGGCAGCTTGCGGAAGTGCGGCCGGGGCGGGCGGATGGGGTTCCAGTCCGGCTTCTCTTCCAGTTTCTCGCCCGCTTCGCGCAGCATCTCGATGACGTGCAGGGCGATGGCAGGGGCCGAGGTCAGGCCAGGGGATTCGATCCCGCCGATGTTCACCAGCCCGGGGGCTTCGCGTGGAGTTTCGATGATGAAATCGTGGTTGTGAGAAACGCCTGGGGTCAGGCAGGGGGCGTTGCCGTGGGCGCGCAGCCCGGCAAAGACGGCGATAGCCAGGCGCGGGGTGAGGGAGGGGATCAGCTTTTGCGCCCCTTCCCAAATTTCAGCCATGCCGTCGTTGGTGACGGCGCTGTCTTCCGCGTCGTCCACGATTTGCGAATTGGGTCCGACCATGGCGTTGCCGTGCAGGGTGGCCGTGACCAGAATGCCCTTTCCGCGTTCGGAGGGCACGGGGAAGAGCACATTGTTCACCTCCAGCTCGGCGCGGTCTAAGACGGCGTACTCTCCGCGGCGGGGGGTGATCTTAAATTCGGGACGCACCCCGGCTTTGTGCATCACCTGGTCGGCGTACAGCCCGGCGGCGTTGACCGCCCAGCGGCAGCCAAAATCTCCCACATTGGTGCGCACACCCACAATGCGCGCGCCGTCGAAGATGAAATCTTGAAATTCGGTTTCCAGCAGCACGGTGACGCCGTTGGCCACGGCGTTCTCGGCGGCGGCCACGGTGGCCATGAAGGGATCGCAGATGCCGCCGGTGGGGGCCCACAGCGCCCCGCTGACCAGCGGGTTGATGTTAGGCTCGCGCGAGCGCATTTCGTCCGCCAGAATCACGTGCATGCCGGGCACACCGTTGCGCCGCCCCTGTTCCAGCAGCTTATCCAGCGTGTCCAGTTCCTCCGGCCCAATCGCCACCACGTAGTCGCCGCGCCGGTCGTACTCAAAACCCAGCTCGCCCGAGAGCGTGTCCCACATGGCGTTTCCGAGCACGTTCATTTTGGCTTTCAGCGTACCGGGTTCGGGGTCGTAGCCGGCGTGGACGATGGCCGAGTTGGCCGCGGAGGCGCCCGTGCCGATATCGGCGGCCTTGTCGATCAGCAAAATGTTGAGGCGGTAGCGCGAGAGAAAGCGCGCTGTCATGCAGCCCACAATCCCGCCTCCGATGACAATTACATCGTAAGCTTTCATCATTCGCTTCTTTCGTTTTGAGTTCTAAAAGGTGAACGACTTTGTGTTCTTTTTCACCAACAGCGTATGCTTAGTATACCCGAAACACGGGCTGCTTCCGGATTATTTAAAGCCTCGATTTGGAGCGAATCTTGTTGTCGGGCCCGTGGACGGCTGCATCACACAGCAGATTTTCCCTGGATGGCGGCCACATCGCAGCGGCACTGATCCAGATACCAATTGGACACTCTGGATAGATCCAGCTCCACTCGCAGAATGCCCAATTCAGAAGAGACGATTTCACCGGCGGTTTTTCCGTTCGGAGCCACAGCCAGGGTGGGGCAGACCTGCTGGGGCGCGGCGTTATTGGCGCTCAACACAAAGCGCTGCGTTTCAGCGGCGCGGCTGACCAGGTGGCTTTTCCAAACGGGCTGCTGGGTGTCATCTCCGACGGCATTGTTTAAGTGCAGGAAAACCTGCGCCCCACGGCGGGCCATCCATCCCCATTGTTCGGGGAAACGCAGCTCCCGGCACATTTGAACCCCCACCCGGAATTTCCCCTCCGGGGCGGTCAGCTCAAACACGGGCAAATCGCTGCCCGCGCAAAACACACCCCGTTCATGCGTGGCCAGGTTGATTTTGCGGTAGGTGTGGGTTTCGCCGTCCGGCGTAAACCCGTAGGCCGCGTTAACCCAGTTCCCGTCCCTAGTGCCCCTCGTTTTGTGGGGGCGCGGCGAGATCCTGCCAGGCATGTCATCGCGAACACAGGCCCCCACCCACAGGTTAATGCTGCGCCTGACGGCTTCGTTTCGCAGGCGGCTTAGCCCCTCTTGCACTTCGTGCGGATTGATATCCTTAAGAAACGAAAGATCATCCGAGTACCCGGAAAGGGAGCCTTCTGGCAGCAGCACCAAATCTCCGGGGACGGTCTGCTCCATAACGGTAAGGATGCTGTGCAGATTTTCGGGGATGGAAAAAGACACTGGGAATTGGGCCACGACGGCGTGTATTTTCATGAGGGCTCCTTGGGGCTGCCCATACTTGCGGAGATGATCCTATTTTACTTCGCCTTTTGGCTATGGTACACTCATAACGCAATCGGTGAGATTAACGATCAATGAAGGCTGGTAACACATCGACAGGAGGAGCGAAACAGATGGAAGTGACGGCTGAATTGAAGCGCGACATGTTCTGGCACATGCTCTTATCCAGGCGGCTGGACGAACGCGCCTGGGTGCTGCACCGCCAGGGCAAAATAGCCTTTCATATTTCTGGTATCGGGCAGGAGGCGGCCCAGGTGGGCGCGGCCTTTGCCTTGCGGCGCGGCGAAGATTGGGTGACGCCCTATTACCGCGACCTGGCCTTGATGCTGTGCCTGGGCTACACCCCCCGCGATTTTGTGCTCAGCCTGATGGGCAAACGCGAGGAACCCAATTCGGGCGGGCGGCAAATGCCCTCCCATTGGAGTCTGCGCTCGGCCAACGCCGTCAGCCATTCCGCGCCGGTGGCCACCCAGGCCCCGCACGCGGCCGGCATTGGCCTGGCGATTAAGATGCGCAAAGAGGATAAGGTGGTATTGACCACCATCGGCGAAGGTTCCACCTCGCAGGGGGAATGGTACGAGGCGGTCAACTGGGCCGCCATTCACGCCCTGCCGGTGATCTTCCTGGTGGAGAACAACCAGTATGCCATCTCCGTCCCTACCGATAAGCAGATGGCGGTCAAATCCGCCGCCGATAAAGCCTGCGGGCTGGGGCTGGACGGGCGCATGGTGGACGGCACGGATGTGTTTGCCGTGTACGCGGTGATGAGCGAGGTGGTGGCCAAGGCCCGCTCCGGCGGCGGCCCCAGCCTGATTGAGGCGCGCATGTACCGCATCACCCCGCACTCTTCGGATGACGACGACCGTTCTTACCGCACGCGCGAAGAGGTGGAAGAAAACAAGAAGCGCGACCCCATTTTGGTGGCGCGCACACAGCTGCTGGAAAGCGGCGTGCTCAGCGCCCGCGAATTGGAAGAGATGGAGAGCCGCGCCAAGGCGATGGTGGATGATGCCGTGGCCTACGCCGAAAAAGCCCCCTATCCGGCGGTGGAAGAAGCTGCCTATCCGGTGTATGTGGAGGAGGTGCGCCGTGCCTGAGATGACCTTGATTGACGCTGTGCGCATGGCGATGGATGAGGAAATGGCCCGCGACCCCAACGTGTTCATCGTGGGCGAGGATGTGGGCGTGCGCGGGGGCGTTTTCCGCGCCACTGTGGGCCTGTTTGATAAATACGGCCCGGAGCGCGTGATCGATTCCCCCCTGGCGGAACTGTCCATCGTGGGGGTGGGCATCGGCGCAGCCCTGTACGGCATGCGCCCCATCTGCGAAATTCAATTTGCCGATTTTATCTACCCGGCTTTCAACCAGATCGTCAGCGAGGCGGCCAAGATGTGCTACCGCTCCAACGGCGATTGGACCGTGCCGATGGTCATCCGCGCCCCCTACGGCGGCGGCATTGGCGGCGGCCTGTACCATTCGCAGAGCGTGGAAGCCTTCTTCACCCACGTCCCCGGCCTGAAGGTGGTCATCCCCTCCAACCCCTATGACGCCAAGGGGCTGCTAAAATCGGCGGTGCGCGACCCCAACCCGGTGATGTTCTTTGAGCCGAAGAAAGGTTACCGTCTCATCCGCGGGGAGGTGCCGGAGGGCGAGTACACCGTGCCCATCGGCCCGGCCCAGGTGACGCGCGCCGGCGCGGATGTGAGCGTTTTTGCCTACGGCATGATGCACCATTACACCCTGCAGGCGGCCGAGAAGCTGGCCGCGGAGGGCGTGGATGTGGAAGTGGTGGACTTGCGTACCCTCTACCCCGTGGACCGCGAGACCATTTTGGCCTCGGTGCGCAAGACCGGCAAAGCCCTGATTGTGCATGAGGATAACCTCACCGGCGGCTACGGGGCTGAAATCGCCGCGACCATCGCCGAACACGCCTTCCAGGACCTGGATGCCCCCGTGCGCCGCCTGGCGGGGCCGGATGTGCCCGGCGTGCCCTTCAGCCACCCGCTGCAGGATTGGTTCATGCCCAACCCCGATAAAATCGCCGCCGCGCTGCGCGAACTGGCCGCCTTTTAACCGCGTTACCTTTTTAGGAGAGATCCTATGCCGACAAAAGTGATCATGCCGCAGTTGGGCGAATCCGTGGTTGAAGGCACGGTGACCCAATGGCTGCGCCAGGAAGGTGAGACGATTCAAGAATTTGAATCGCTGCTGGAAGTCAACACCGATAAGGTGGACAGCGAAATCCCTTCGCCCGCGGGGGGCACGCTGCTGAAAATTCTGGTTCCCGCCGGCACCACCGTGCGCGCTGGGACGATTTTGGCGTGGATCGGCCAGCCCGGCGAGGTCTTGCCGGAGGGTGAGGGCCCGCAAAGCGCGCATGCCGCCGAACCCGCGGCTGAGGCCGCCGCACCGGCTGCACCGCCGCCCACCCTGGCGCCTGCCGCTGGCCGCGACCGCGACCTGGGCTTCATCTCGCCGGTGGTGGCGCGCCTGGCGCGCGAGCAGGGGGTGGATTTGACCCTGGTGAAAGGCACCGGCGAGGGCGGACGCATCACCAAAAAAGATGTGCTGGCCTTTCTGGCCGCGCCGCCGCCCGCCCAGGCCGAACCGCTGGCCTGGGAGACCCCCGGCGAGGGTGATCTTTTCCGCCCCACCGAGCTGATGTTTGCCGCGGGCGCGCCGCCCAGTGCTGCGCCCACCCCGCCCAAGGCCGTCCCCACGCCGCCGCCTGCCCCGCCCGCGCCTGCCGCCCAACCCGGAGACCGGCTGGTACCCCTGGACACCCTGCGCAAGTCCATCGCCGCCCACATGGTGATGAGCAAGCACACCTCGCCGCACGTCACCACCGTCATGGAAGCCAATTTGCAGCGTGTGACGGCCCACCGCGAAGCGCACAAGGCGGCCTTTGCCCGCGACGGGGTCAACCTGACCTACACGGCCTATTGGATCTCGGCCCTGGTGGCCGCCCTCAAGGCCGTGCCCCTGGTCAACTCCTCTTGGACGGAGGAGGGCATTCTCATCCACAGCGCCATCAACATCGGCATGGCCACCTCGCTGGGGACCGACGGCCTGATTGTGCCGGTGATTAAGCACGCCGATGGGCTGAGCCTGTTGGGACTGGCGCGCTCCATCAATGACCTGGCCGAGCGCGCCCGCGCTCGCCGCTTGCAGCCGGATGAGGTCAAGGGCGGCACCTGCACCATCACCAACCACGGAACCTCCGGCTCTCTCTTTGCCACACCCATCATCAATCAGCCACAATGTGCTATACTGGGCGTCGGAGCCATTCAAAAGCGGCCGGTGGTGATTGAGGATGCCATCGCCATCCGCCCCATGGTGTACCTGTCCCTCACCTTCGATCACCGCATTTTGGATGGCGCAGCCGCGGATCAATTCCTGTCCACGGTGGTCCATACCCTTCAAGATTGGAGCTAAACTGCGATGATTCGAACGGATGGCCCCTGGTTTAAAGACGAAGCCAACCGCCGCCTGCTGCTGCGGGGGGTTAACCTCAGCGGCAGCACCAAAGTGCCCTGCACACCCAACGGCGCAACCCACCTTCGCGAAAATTTCTTCGACCACCGCACCGTGTCTTTTGTCGGGAGGCCTTTCCCCCTGGCCGAGGCGGATGAACATCTGTCCCGCCTGCGCCGCTGGGGGTTCAATTTCCTGCGCTTCCTGGTCACCTGGGAAGCCATTGAACACGCCGGGCCGGGCTCGTACGACGAAGCCTACCTGGATTATGTCGTGCAGGTCATCCGCAAGGCGGCCCAGCACGGCTTTGACGTGTTCATTGACCCCCATCAGGATGTGTGGAGCCGCTTCACCGGCGGCGATGGCGCCCCCGGCTGGACTCTGGAAGCGGTCGGCTTTGATTTGACTCGCCTGCACGAGACCGGCACGGCTTTTGTGCATGCCATGACGGCGGGCGAATACCCGCGCATGATCTGGCCAACCAACTATCACAAGCTGGCCGCGGCTACCATGTTCACCCTGTTCTTCGCAGGCAACGATTTTGCCCCCAACACCCTGGTGGACGGGGTTCCCGTGCAGGAGTTTTTGCAGGGCCATTACATCCACGCCATCCAGCAGCTGGCCATCCGTCTGAAAGATGAACCCAACGTGATCGGCTATGACTCGCTCAACGAGCCGCACCGCGGCTTTGCGGGCCTGCACAACCTGAACAGCATCCATCCCCCCTTCGATTTTGGCCCCAGTCCCACGCCTTTGCAGTCCTTTGCCCTGGGCGACGGCATCTCCCAGACGGTGGGGGTGTATGAGCAGGGCATCACCGGCCGCCGCCAGGTGGAGCGCCGCAAGCTGAACTCGGCGGGGGTGCGCGCCTGGTTGCCCGGCCGCGAGTGCATCTGGCGTGCCCACGGGGTGTGGGATGTGGATGTGAACGGCCAGCCCTACCTGCTGAAACCGGACTACTTTACCCATGTGGATGGGCGCAAGGTGGACTTTCCCCACGACTATTTCCGCCCCTTTGCCAACCGCTACGCCCGCGCCATCCGCATGGTGCATCCCAACGCCGTCCTGTTCCTGGAAGGCACCCTGGGCGATGAGCTGCCCGTGTGGGGGCCGAACGACGCCGAAAATATCGTCAACGCCACCCACTGGTACGACGACATCACCCTCTTCCTCAAGGATTACCGCAGCTGGTTCAGCGTGGACGTGGAAAGCCGCCGCCTGGTCGTGGGGGCCGGCAGCGTCAATAAAATGCACGCGCGCCAGCTGGGCCAGATCAAAGAGGTGTCGCGCACCCGCCTGGGGGATGTGCCCACCCTGATCGGTGAATTTGGCACGCCCATGGACATGAAACGCAAGCGCGCCTACCGCACCGGCGATTTTTCGGCCCAAACCCAGGCCCTGGACGATTCGTACCGCGCGCTGGAAGCCAACCTGCTCAACAGCACCCTGTGGAATTACACCCCCGACAACAACAATACCCACGGCGACTTGTGGAACGAAGAAGACCTGTCCATTTTCAGCCGCGACCAGCAAAAAGACCCCAACGACCCCGATTCGGGTGGGCGGGCTTTGCCAGCGGCGGTGCGCCCCTACGCGCGCAAGACCTCCGGCGATTTGCTGCGCATGTCTTTTGATTTGAAAAAGCGCGTGTTTGAAATGGCCTTCCGCCACGACCCCCAGGTGAGTGCCCCCACCGAGGTATTTGTGCCCCGGCTGCATTATCCCAACGGCTGCCAGGTGGTGGTTTCGGACGGCGAATACAGCCTGGATCTGGACGCCCAGGTGCTGCTCTATCAACCTTCGGCGGAACGCGGCGAACACACCCTGCGGCTGACCCCCTTGGGGTGAGTTTTCTCAGTGGTTAAACGGAACGGGCTGCCTTCCACAGGCTGGAGGGCGGCCCGTTTTCTTTAGGGGACGGCGCTGCGCGCGAAGAGCACCCCAAAATCATCTGAAAGCACGCGCTGATAGCCCGGCAGGCGGTCTTCCTGGGCCATGCGGTAAAACTCATGCACCCACTGCATATCCCCGGGGTCCACGGCGCGTTCCACCGCGCTGGGGTCGGCGTAGAGGGTGATGTTCTCCTGCTCCAGGGCGATCAAATCGGGATTCAGCGCGCTGACCTTTTCCCAGTTGGGCAGGCCCCAATCCATGTGCACACTGCGCAGCTCGGTTTCGGGCAGATATACGCGCCAATCGCGGAAGACGCGCAGCTTTTCGCCGGGGCGCTCCTGGGCGATCCAATCTTCCACCCGGGCGGTGAAGCCCAGGCTGATGGAGGTCTCTTCTCGTTGGAGCTGCTGGTTCAGAATTCGGGTGTCCTGGTTGAAATACATACCAAATTGCAGCAGCACCAGCATCAGCGCGGCGGTGCGCAGCCCCCATTGCCAGCGGGCGCTGGTGATTTGCCAGGGGCGCCAGCCTTCGGGCAGCAGGTGCACCAAGCAGGAGATGATCGGCAGCATCACCGGCAGGAAGTAATGGGTGCGGCGGGTGGCGAACACGGTGAAGACCACCATCATGGGCACGGCCCAGGCCAGGATCATGGCGCTGCCCAGGCGCGACTCGGCCTTGCGCAGGCCCATCCCCAGCCCAGCCAGGCTGAGCAGCACGAAGGCCAGCTCGCCGTAATGCACGCGGAAATCTTCAGGATACTGCCCCCATTGAAAATAGGTGTCGGTGGAGGTCAGGAAAATGCCCTGCGAGGCCTCGCGGAAGAGGGAGCGCTGAGTGGACAAAATTTCGGCGCGTTCCTGGGGCAGCAGCAGCAGCGGGTTGGCAATCACTACCGCGGCGGCCATGACGCCCACAAAGGCCGCCCCCATCAGCGCGGCGCGCCCCCAGGTCAGCTTGCGCCGGGCGACGCCCCACAGCAGATAGGCGGGCACCGCCAGCACAAAGAACACCCCCAGCAGTTTGGTACCCACCGCCAGGCCGCAGGCCGCCGCCGCGAAGAGGAAATGCCGCCCGTAGCGGAAGTCGTCGCGCAGCAGGAAAAACAGGGTCAGAACGATGAACAGCACCATCAGGCTGTCCACATGCCACCACAGGTTGTTCACCACCACGCCCGGCACGGCCAGCAGCAGCGTAAACAGCCCCACCGAGCGCGGCCAGGAGCGGAAGCGCGTCTGCATAAAGGTCAGCAGCATCAGGGCGGCCAGCATGGGCAGGACGCTGATCATCTGCCGCAGGGTGGTGATGATCCACGGGCTGTGGGCGGTCCACTCCGCCCCCCACCACAGGCGCAGGGGCAGAACGCTCAGCGCGGAGCTGAGGTAAAAGGGGTAGCCGTAGTAGTAATGCAGGTACACAGTAAAATTGCGCAGGCTCTGATAGGCGCTGTCGCCCGGCGTGAGCATGCGCACCACGTGGGGGTACTGGGCGTATTCGTCCACCTCAAAGATGGACAGCATCTCGGCATCGCGCGCGCCGGTACGGTTGGCGGGGATGAAGGCGGCGAAATAGACCGCCGCTATGAAAAGCAGGATGAGGAATACCTGACGCTGATTGGAACTCACGGTTATTCCGGCTGGTTGCCCATGATCTGTTCGATCTGTTCCAGGACTTCGTCGTTCAGCAGGTCCACGGCGTCGGCAGCGCCCAGGTTTTCATCCAGCTGTTCCTGGCGGGTGGCGCCGGTGATGACGCTGCTGACCTCTTTGCGGCGCAGCAGCCAGGCGATGGCCAATTGGGCGGTGGTGATGTCCAATTCCTGGGCCAGGGCGGTCAGTTGGCGCACCTGGCTGACCCGTTCGGGGGTCAGCTCATCGCGCATCCAGCCCATTTCGGGCAGCGAAGCGCGGCTGCCGCTGGGGATGCCTTCGTTGTATTTGCCGGAGAGGATGCCGAATTCCAATGGACTCCAGGTGGTCAGCCCCAGGCCAAATTCTTTGCAGACGGGGGTCAGCTCCACCTCTACACGGCGGCGGAAGAGCAGGTTGTAGCGCGGCTGTTCCATGCTGGGCGCGATCAATCCGTAGCGCCCGGCCACGCCAAAGGCCTGCACCACCTGGGCCGGTTCCCATTCGGAGGTGCCCCAGTAGAGGATTTTGCCCTGGCGCACCAGGCTGTCCATGGTCTGCACCACCTCTTCAATGGGCGTGTCGGGGTCGTAGCGGTGGCAGAAATACAGATCCAGATAATCCGTGCCCGTGCGGCGCAGGCTGGCGTGAATGGATTCAACAATGTGCTTGCGCGACAGGCCGCGCCCGTTGGGACCGGGCATAGTGGGCCAGAAGACCTTGCTGGAGAGCACCAGAGCCTCGCGCGGCAGGTCTTGAATGGCGCGGCCCAGCAGCACTTCGGCCTGCCCGTTGGCGTACACATCCGCGCAGTCAAAGAAATTGACCCCCTGGTCATAGGCGGCGTGGATGATATCGCGCGCGCCGCTGGTGTCCACCTGTCCCCCGAATGTGATCCAGGAACCCAGCGAAATCTCGCTGACCTTCAAGCCAGAACGTCCTAAGCGCCGATAATGCATCTTGGTACCCTCCACCAAATGAGGTCTATTCAGGCGGACGGGCGATCACATAGGAACGCTCGTCCAGTTCCGCCGCGCTGTGCAGGATGGGCGCGCCGTGAGTCATGGCGCACAGTTGATACCCCAGCGGGGCCAGCAAATCCCAGGCGGTTTGGGCGGCGGCGCGGCTGTGCAGCTCCACCAACAGCAGGGGGGCATGGGTTTGCAGAATGCGCTGCATCCCCGGCAGGGCCAACACCTCGCCGCCTTCTATATCCATCTTCACCACGTCGGGGGCGGGGCGGCCCTGGGTGAACACAAATTCGTCCAGGCTCACCCCCGTCACCCACAGCTCGCCGGGGTACTGCTGGTTGCTGCGCCCCACCGAACCGTCCACCTTGCCCATGCTGGTGGAATCGTGCACCAAAAAGCGCACCTGCCCGCCGCGGTCTACCACGGCCGCGGGCACCACCTCCACGCCGCTGGCAAAGTCGTTCAGGGCCAGGTTTTCGCGCAGCCGGGAGATGTTTTCCGGCAGGGCCTCGAAGGCAAATACCTGCCCGCGGCTGCCCACCGCGCGGGCCATCAGCAGGCTGATGTAGCCGATGTTGGCCCCCACGTCATACACCACCTGGCCGGGGCGCACGAAATCGCGCACAATCTCTTGCAGTTCGGTTTCGTACGTCCCCAGCCAGTAGTCTTTTTCTTTGTGCAAATCCAGGTTCAGGCGGGCGCCCTGCAGCCCGCCTGCGGCCACTTCCACCATCCCCCGCCCCTCCGGCACAGCCTGATTGAGCTGCTTGCGCAGGAAACGCGCCAGCGGCGGCACACGGTAAAACGCCCGCCGCCAGGAATCGGGCAGGTGGCGGGCTGTCCAGGATGCCAGGGAAACCAGGGGATGTGTGGCCAAGGGCTTAGGCCTCGTCTTTCGAGCCGGAGCCGATGCCCAGCGGCTTCCATTTGGCGTCATCTGCGCGCAGACGGTGCGCCCCGCCGCCGCGGTTGTGCAGCTGGTCGAAGCCTTCCGGCTTGATGAACATCTCTTCGCCGTCCAGCAGGCCGCTCAGGCCGGACTGCCCAGGCTCCACGCGCTTGTTCTGGCAGTAGGCGCAGGTCTTGGGGTCGTGGGGGCGGTATTCGATCGGCTCTTCGTAGGTGGTGATGTAGCCTTCGTAGTTGCGCAGCACGATCTTGTGATCCGACATGGTGACCTGATAATTGGGCATGAGCGGGATTTTGCCGCCGCCGCCGGGGGCGTCTACCACGTAGGTGGGCACGGCATAGCCGGAGGTGTGGCCGCGCAGGCCTTCGATGATCTCGATGCCTTTGGCCACCGGTGTGCGGAAGTGCCCTGCGCCTTCCACCAGATCGCACTGGTAGAGGTAGTAGGGCCGCACGCGGATGCGCACCAGGTCCTGCACCAATCTGCGCTGGATGTGCACGCAGTCGTTGACCCCCGCCAGCAGCACGGCCTGGTTGCCCAGGGGGATGCCCGCGCGGGTCAGCCGGTCGGTGGCCTGGGCCAGCTCGGCGCTGATTTCGTTGGGATGGTTAACGTGGATGTTCATCCACAGGGGATGGTATTTTTGCAGCATATTGCACAGCTCATCATCCACGCGCTGGGGCATGAAGACCGGCACGCGCGAGCCGATGCGGATGATCTCGATGTGGGGGATTTCCCGCAGGCGGCTGAGCAGCTCTTCCAGCAGTTTGGGGGCCAGCACCAGGGGGTCGCCGCCCGAAAGGAGCACATCGCGCACCTGGGGGGTGCGTTTGAGGTAGTCAATCTGCATTTCAAATTCGCTGCGCGAGAAGGTGGCCGTGGGGTCGCCCACAATGCGCGAGCGGGTGCAGTAGCGGCAGTAGGACGCGCACTGGGTGGTCACCAGCATGAGCACGCGGTCGGGGTAGCGGTGCACCAGACCGGGCACGGGGGAATGGCGGTCTTCGGCCAGCGAGTCTTCCATCATGCCGGTGAAGGGGGTAATTTCATCGTCGCGCGGCACCACCTGCTTGCGGATGGGGTCTTCGGTGTCGTTGGGATCCATCAGCGAGGCGTAGTAGGGGGTGATATCCACGCGGAAGAGGTTCTGCGTGTTCAGCGCGCGTCGCTCGGAATCGGTCAGGTTTAACACTTTCTCAAAATCTTCGGCAGAATTCAGCCGGTTGCTCAACTGCCAGCGCCAGCTATTCCATTTTTCGTCGGGGATGTCCTGGTAGATCGGGGCGCGCTTGGAGGGGAAAGGCAAGTTAGCCATGAGGAATCTCCTTACTGTACTGCCATCTATAAAAAGGGTTTCGGGTGATACCTGAAGCGAGGGTTTGGTTCAGGCCGCAATGCAATCCAGACGGTCCGCCGGGGGCGGGTCGTGGTCGGTGCGGAAAAAGCCCGCGATGGCAGAAACGGAAACCGAAAAACGCATGATGTTATTCTAAAGGAAAAAGCCCCCTGGGGCAAGCAGGCGGGCAGGCCTGGAAGCGCATGAAAAAACGGCCTTCCCCGGCGGATCACCAGAGAAGGCTGTTTTGCGATGAATCAGGCTCTGACGTTATCCCTCGTAGCGAATGCCCTTGGAGGCCAGCAGGTTCTTTTCTTTCTCCACATGCAGCCGGGCCAGGGTGTGCTTGATCTCGTCCCAGGCTTTGCCCGCCAGGGGGTAATAGAACAGGGATAAGAAGCTCACGCCCAGCAGGATGCCGGGGATGAGCACCCAGCCCAGCAGAATGCCGGTTTCCGCCTGCGCCGACTGCGTGCCGGACAGGCCGGAGAAGTTGTAGCCGTTTTGGGTCAGGAACCAGATGAAGGCCGAATTGGCGATGCTGATGGCGGGCTTGGTGATGAAGCTGTTCACGCCCGCGTACATGCCCTCGCGGCGCAGGCCGGTGCGGTGTTCATCCATGTCCACCACATCCCCATTCATCAGCGGGATGAGATACATGCCCCCGGCGAAGCCGATGCCGAAGCAGAACATGCCCAGCATGGCCGGAACCAGCTGGCGGCCCAGAGCCAACACCAGGAAGCAGCCCACCGAGAATACGGCGGCCATCACCATTGTGCAGGTTTTCACCCCCCAGGGCTCGCGGCGGTTGACGAACAGGAACACTCCGCCGACAATGCCCACGCCCAGGGCGGCGTACAGCGGCACAGCGGGGATGGAAAACTCAGCCAGGTAGTAATTCAGGCCCAGCATCAGCGAGGTCTGCACGTAGATGATGGTGAAGCTGATCACCTCAAAGACGATGAAGGAGCGGTTGGTGAAGCACTCTTTGAGCGACTTGAGGAAGGGCAGCTGTTCTTCTTCCTGCTGGAAGTGCATCTCTTTGTAGAAATAGGTGCTGAAGAAAATCAGGGCGGCCATGACCACGCCAAAACCCGCCATGATGATCTGGAAGGTGAGCGGGTTGGCGCCGGGCTCGGGTTTAATAAAGCCCCACAGCACCAGCGGCACGGCCAGGGGGAACACGGAGAAGATCAGCTTCCAGATGAAGATGCTGCTGCGCGCCTTATTGGAGACGGCCATTTCAAAGGGCATGACGTAAATGCTGGTGGCGATGGCGGTGTAGAGCACGTCAAAGATGAACAGCAGGGCGGTCATCTGAATGAACATGACCGTCTGGCTGGCCTGTGCGCCGCCAAAATTAACCCAGCACAGCACAAAGGCCAACCCGATCAGCGGCGCGCCGAAGCGGATGTAGGGGATGCGCCGCCCCAGCGCGCTTTTGGTGCGGTCGCTGATGTAGCCAAACAGCGGGTCGTTGACCGCGTTCCAGATGCCGAAGAGCAGCCAGACGGTGGCCGCCAGCCCCGGGTCCATGCCGCGGAAGCTGGTGAAATAATAGGTCAGGCCGATGCTGACCACAAAGGTGTTCAGCATGGCGCAGGCAGCATCCGCGATGGATACCCAGATCCTGCTCTTCAGGGGCACTTTCTCTTCTTGTAAAGCCAGGTTTTCAGACATGATCATCCTCATCAAGTAGGGCTAAAGAATTTGATTTTCCATCAAGAAGCGGGTGACTACCCGGGTGTATTCTTCTTGATTCGTCCAGAAGGATTCGGCATGCGCCGCGTTGGGCGCTACGTACATCTGGCGCGGGCCGCGGGTCTTATTTTCGTACAGGGCGTACACCTGGCGGGTGGGGATGAAATCATCCTCCGCGCCGTGGATGAAAAGCACCGGTGCATTGATTTTTTGCACTTCCTGGGCGGGGCGCACGTCCTCAAAGCGCATGCCGGTGAGCAGTTTACTCATCAGGCTGGCCGCGGGAATCAGGGGGAAGGCCGGCAGATGGTAATCCTGTTTTATGCGGTAGCTTAAAAGGTCGGGCAAATCGCTGTAACTGCAGTCCGAGACCACAAAACGGATGCGCGCATCCAGCGCCGCGTGCATCAAGGAAATCCCCGCGCCCATCGACTCGCCGTGGGTTCCGATGACGGCGTCCGGGCCGATTTTTTCGATCATCCAGGTGGTGAGCGCCTGCAAGTCGCAGCGTTCATAATAGCCAAAGGTGGAGTTGCGCCCGCCGCTCCTGCCGTGGTTGCGCAGGTCGTAGATCAGCACGTTGAACCCCAGGTCGCGGAAGATTTTCATGTATTTCACGGAACCGAACAGGGTGTAGGTGATGCCGTGCGAAAGGATCACACCGCGTTTGGAGCCGGGCACCGGAAAGTAATAGCCGTGCAGCTCGTAGCCGTGGGGCGAAGGCAGCCGCAGGACTTCTTTTTCCATGCGCTGAAAATCGGCTTCCACCAGCTTGCCGCTGGCTTTTTCAATCTCGTAGGTTTCCTCAAAGCCAAAACATTTGGGGAAGGTGACAATGTAGGCAAAATACAGCCCGCCCACCAGCAGGAGCAGCAGCAAAACCAGAGCAGCGATCAGAAAAGGCATGGGTTCACTCCTGGGGTTGGGCCAGATCGGCGCTGGCGGACTTGGCTTGCAGCAGGGCTTTGACCTGTTTCAGCCGCGCGCCGTGCAGCGGGTAGAACCACAGGGCGGCAAAGGCCAGCAGCGAGCCTACCGCGGGCGGGATGCTCATGAAGATGCGAAAACCCTCCGCCACGCTCTCCGGCTGGGCGCTGGCCAGCGGATCGTAGCCGTAGGCGGTGGACAGCCACCCAAACACCAGCGAACTGAGGGCGTAGGCAAAGGTGATCACAAATCCGCTCATGCCGAAGTACATGCCTTCGCGGCGCTGACCGGTTTGGGTCTCATCTTCATCAATCACATCCGAAAGGGTCACGTCGCCCATGAGCAGCAGCCCCGCCAGGGCGGTACCCATCAAGGCCGCGGTGAGCAAGGCCGCCAGCAGGCTTTGCGCCAGATACAGCGGAATGGTGGACACGCCCATGAGGGCGTAGGCGATCAGCAGGGTGGTGCGCGCCTCCAGACGGTTGGCCAGGAAACGCTTCCACGGGTACAGCGCCAGGGTGGCCACAATGAAAATGGTCGCCAGAATCATGGAGGAAGAAGCAGGGTCGGCCCCCAGGCTGTATTTGGTGTAGAACGCCAGACCGGAGGAGGCCACAGCCGTGGCGAAATGGCGCATGGTTTGGGCAAACACGATGGTGAGGAAGCTGCGGTTGTAAAAGGTGGCTTTCACCGACTGCCACCAGGGCACTTCGGGCGCGCTGAGGTTGGATTGGCGCTCGAACATGCCGCGCACGGCAAACAGCAGGGCGGCAGCAGAGATGAGCCCCAGCAGCAGGCCCATCCACGGCCAGCCGAGGACGGATGCCAGCGAGATGGGCAAAGCCGCGCCGATGATCAGCCCCACCGTCATAAAAATATTCATGCGCACCGCCACACTGGTGCGGTCGTGGTACTCGGAGAACATTTCCGGCAGCAGGGCGTAATAGGCGGTTTGCACCACGGTGGCCAGGGTTTCAAAGAGGAACAGGGCTGCGATGAACCAGATCAGCAGGGCAACGGGTTGGTCGGCCCCGTTGAAAGGCGCCAGGAACAGGGCGGCGAAAAACAGAGCGTAGGGCACTGTCCCAAATAAGATGAACGGAATGCGCCGTCCCCAGCGCGATTTGGTGCGGTCGGAGAGGTAACCCATGAGGGGGTTGTTGACCGCGTTGAAGATGGCGTAGGCGGTCATCACCGCCGAAGCCCACAGCGGCGGCAGCTTGAGCACATCCACATAGAAAAACAGCGCCACCGCCCCCACGGTTTGGTAGGGGATGGCGCAGCCGAGGTTGCCCAGGGCATACAGCCAGCGTTGGCCGGAGGAGGTTTGAATTTGGGCGTCTTGAACCAGCGGATTGGCGATTCGGCGCATAAAAGCCTCGATGGGGGTAGGGGTTTCCATGTTACCGGTAACATGGACGGGATAGCTTGATTGTACCTAAAAACACAAAATTTTCATACCGAAAAGGCAAAGAGAATTAAATGAACTTTTATGCTGGCTGTCCCCCGGTACATGTCTGCTTCAAGCCCAGCGGCCGGATATAAATCTTTTATCAGAACCGCCGCTGCCCGCTTGACGCTGATTTTCAGGCATGGTATCATCATTCCTGTATATTTTAGCACTCTCAGCGTTCGAGTGCTAAAAAGGTGAGCGATGGAAGCTTTGAGTGAACGTCAGAAGCTCATTCTGACCCTGGTGATCCACGAATACATCCGCACGGCTGCGCCGGTGGGCTCCAACCATCTGGTGACGCATTACCATTTGGATTTCAGCCCGGCCACCGTGCGCAACGAATTACAGGCCCTGACCGAGATGGGCTATCTGCGCCAGCCGCATACCTCTGCGGGGCGCGTGCCCTCAGATGAAGGCTACCGTTATTTCGTAGGCCGCCTTTTGCAGCAGTCGGATATGCCTTCCTCGACCCAACGCACCATCACCCACCAGTTTTATCAAATGCGGCACGACACCGACCAGTGGATGCGCCTGGCAGCCTCGGTGCTGGCCAGCCAATCGCGCGCGGCCTCGATGGTTACCGCCCCCCACCCCGAACAGGTGCTGTACAAGCATGTGGAGCTGATTGCCACCCGCGGGCGGCAGGTGCTGATGGTGCTGGTGATGCTGGGCGGCGAAATCCGCCAGCGGCTGCTGACCCTTTCGGAGCCGGTATCACAGGAGCAGCTTTCGGCGGCGGCTGACCGCCTGAACGCGCTGCTGCAAGGCAAAGACACCCTGGCCATCCAGGCCCTCTCGCTGCCTTTAGACGCTCTGGAACAGGCCATTTTGGATTGGGTGGTGGATGAAATGGCCCGCGCCGACGCCCTGCCTTCGGGTGAGGTGTATCTGGACGGGCTGACCAATGTGGTGGGCGAGCCGGAATTTTCCGATTCTGAAGAAGCCCGCCGCACGCTGCGCCTGCTGGAAGAGCGCACCCTGCTCAACGACCTGCTGACGCGCAGCACGGTGCTGACGGATGCCCCGGTGGGCGGGGTTCAGGTGCTCATCGGCGGCGAAGGATCGTATGATGAGCTGCGCCGCTGTTCGGTGGTGTTGGCGCGCTACGGCGCCCCTGGCCTGGCCATGGGCACGCTGGGCGTGCTGGGCCCCATGCGCATGCCCTACGGACGCGCCATTTCCACCGTCCGCTTTCTGGCGGGTCTGTTAAGTGAACTGGTGGCGGATACGCTGGTGGAATAAACCAAGTTTACAGAGCGAGGTGATGTACATGCCAAAAAACAAGAAAACCGCTGCGCAGGCGACCCCTGAAGAAACCCAAGCCGAACCCCAGGCCGAGGTCAACGCGGCTGAACGGGAGGCGGAATTGCAAAAATTGCAGCAGGAACTGGAAGAAGCGCGCCGCATGGCTGCTGAGAATTCGGAAGGCTGGCAGCGCGAACGCGCCGATTTCATGAATTATAAAAAGCGCATTGAACGCGATCAGGCCTTAATCTCACAGTCCATTACCGGGGAGGTGATTAAGAAGTATTTGGCCGTCCTGGATGATTTGGAGCGAGCTCTCAAAGCGCGCCCCACCGAAGGCGACGGCGCTGCCTGGGCGAATGGGATTGAACTCATCCAGCGCAAGTTAACCAACATTCTTGAAAACGAGGGCGTGCTGCAAATCCCCGCACAGGGCGTGCAGTTTGACCCCACCATTCACGAAGCCATCACGCACGAAGACAGCCCGGACCATGAAAGCGGCCAGGTCATCGAAGTGCTCCAGAATGGATATAAAATCGGCGACCGGGTCCTGCGCCCGGCGTTGGTTCGTGTAGCTCGATAGGAGGAATCTATGGGAAAAATCATTGGAATTGATCTGGGCACCACCAATTCGGTTGTCGCGGTCATGGTCGGCGGCGAGCCTACCGTCATCCCCACCGCGGAAGGCGAACGCCTCTGCCCGTCGGTTGTGGCCGTCAATAAAAACCGCGAACGTCTGGTAGGCCGCACCGCGCGCAACCAGGCTATTATTAACCCTGAAAATACTATCTTCTCGATCAAGCGTTTTATGGGGCGCAAGTTCGAAGATGCCGAAGTGCAGCGCTCCTTGGGCCGCGTGCCCTATCACGTGGCCAAGGCCCCTAATGGGGATGTGCGCGTGATTATGGACGGCAAGGAATATTCCCCGCCGGAAGTTTCCGCCATGATTCTGAGCAAACTCAAGGCTGATGCGGAAGCCTATTTGGGCGAACCGGTGACTCAGGCGGTCATCACCGTCCCGGCTTACTTTAACGACGCGCAGCGCAACGCCACCAAAGACGCCGGCCGCATCGCTGGTTTGGAAGTGCTGCGCATCATCAACGAGCCCACGGCCTCTTCGCTGGCCTACGGTTTGGACAAGAAGAAGAACGAAATCATCGCCGTGTACGACCTGGGCGGCGGCACCTTCGACATCTCCATTTTGGATGTGGGCGACGGCGTTTTCCAGGTGCGCGCCACCTCGGGCGACACCTTCCTGGGCGGCGACGACTTTGACCAGCGCGTGATGGAATACCTCATCGCGGAGTTCAAGCGCGATAACGGCATTGACCTGCACAGCGACCGGGCGGCCTTGCAGCGCCTGAAAGAAGCTGCGGAAAAGGCTAAAATTGAGCTTTCCAGCACCATGCAGACCGAGATCAACCTGCCTTACATCACCGCGGACGCCAGCGGCCCCAAGCACCTGGTGATGACCCTCACCCGCGCCAAGTTGGAGCAGCTGACGGCGGACCTGATCCAGCGCTCGCTGGAACCCATGCGGCGGGCTTTGGCGGATGCGGGCCTGAAGACCTCCGACATTTCCGAGGTGGTTCTGGTGGGCGGTATGACCCGCATGCCCGCGGTGCAGGAAGCTGTGCGCCGCGAATTTGGCAAAGACCCCCACAAGGGCGTCAACCCGGATGAGGTGGTGGCGGTCGGCGCGGCCATTCAGGCGGGCGTTTTGGGCGGCGAGGTGAAAGACATCCTCCTGCTGGATGTGACCCCCCTGACCCTCTCGGTGGAAACCCTGGGCGGCGTGGCCACCCCCATTTTGGAACGCAACACCACCATCCCGGCCCGCAAGAGCCAGATCTTCTCCACCGCTTCCGACGGCCAAACCCAGGTGGAAATCCACGTGCTGCAGGGCGAGCGCCCCATGGCCGCGGACAACAAATCCCTGGGCAAGTTCACCCTGGACGGCATCCCGCCTGCGCCGCGCGGCGTTCCACAGGTGGAAGTGACCTTTGACATTGACGCCAACGGCATCCTCAAAGTGACCGCCATGGACAAGGCCACCAACCGCAGCCAGCACATCACCATCACAGCTTCCTCTGGCCTGAATGACGCCGAGGTGGAGCGCATGCGCAAGGAAGCTGAAGCCCACGCCGAAGAAGACCTGAAGCGCAAAGAGCTGATTGAGGCGCGCAACCACGCGGATAACCTGATTTACACCACCGAAAAGACCCTCAAGGAGTACGGTGATAAAATTCCTGCGGATAGGAAGAGCGCCGCGGAAGAGGCTGCCAAGAAATTGCGCGAAACCATGCAGGCCAACGACCTGGATGCCATCAAGCGCGATTCCGACCACCTGAGCGAACTGCTCCAGCAGTTGGGCGCCAGCATGTACCAGCAGCCCGGCGCGGCCGGCCCTGGCGACATGGGCGGCGGCCCAACGGGGGATGCGGGCGGCGGTCCGGCGGCTGGCCCTGCGGGTGATGACGTGGTGGACGGCGAGTTCCGCAGCGCCTGAGTCCAATTTCGGCGCAAGCCGGTTGAAAACGCATTTCAACGGGGATACCCGGTCGCCAGGCCGGGTATCCCTGAGGTGTTCAAATCCCAAAAACCGCCTGTCCCCGTCTGGCGCCGGGGATGGTGTGCTGGCTGCCTGGCTGGCCGCGGGAAGCAGGTGAATTAACGGATGGCACAAAAGGACTACTACGAGATTCTCGGCGTGCAGCGCAGCGCCACCCCAGACGAGCTGAAAACTGCTTTTCGCAATCTGGCGCGCCAATATCACCCCGATGTGAACAAGTCGCCGGACGCCGAGGAACGCTTTAAAGAGATCAACGAAGCCTACGCGGTGCTTTCGGACACCGACAAGCGCGCAGCCTACGACCGCTACGGGGTGGAAGGCTTGAACGGCATGGGCGGCATTCCCAACTATGCCGATATTGACCTTTCGGACATTCTGGAAGGCTTATTTGGCTTTGGCTTTGGCGGCGGGGGATCTTCGCGCCGTTCGCGCAACGCCCCGCGCCGCGGCGCAGACTTGAGCACGGTGCTGCAGCTGACCTTTGAAGAAGCCATTTTCGGCACAGATAAAGAGATTGAAATTTCCCGGGATGAAACCTGCTCCGCCTGTCACGGCAGCGGGTCGGAACCCGGCAGCGGCCCCACCCGCTGCGCCACCTGCAACGGGCAGGGAGAGGTGCGCACGGTGCGCCAGTCCATCTTCGGTTCGATGGTACAGGTGGTCACCTGCCCATCCTGCGGCGGCAAGGGGGAGGTCATCAGCAACCCCTGCAAAACCTGCCGCGGGCGCGGTTTGGAACGGCGCACCATTCGCAAAGTGGTCACCATTCCCCCCGGGGTGGATAACGGCACGCAGCTGCGGCTGGGCGGTGAAGGCCAGCCGGGTGCCAACGGCGGCCCCAACGGCAACCTGTACATTGAGATGCGCGTGGCCAACCACCAGTTTTTCCGCCGCCGCCAAAACGATATCCTCCTCGACTTGAATATCAACATCGCCCAGGCGGTGTTGGGCGCGGAAATTGAAGTGCCCACCCTCGACGGCCCTTCCCGCCTGAAAATTCCGGCGGGGACCCAGCCGGGCAAGGTCTTTACCTTGAAGAACAAAGGCGTGCCCCAACTGCGCGGCAGCGGCCGCGGCGATCAGCATGTGGTCGTTTCGGTGGAGATCCCCACCAAACTGAGCGCAGAACAGCGCAAGCTGTTTGAAGATCTGGCCCAGACCCTGGGCAGCGAAGTGCGCCCGCAGGAAAAGAGTTTTATGGATATTCTCAAGGAGGTTCTGGGTGGATAAGGCCCATTGGTTGGAAGTGTCTTTGACCGTGGACGGTGAGCTGGCCGAAGCCGTGGCGGATGTGATGGCGCGCTATGTGAAAAACGGCGTGGTGGTGGAAAGCGGCGTGATTTACGCCAACGCCGAGGATGAAGGTACGGCATTTGGCCCCGTGCGGGTGTACGGCTTTTTGCTGGTGACGCCCGATCTGGAGGAGCAGCGCCAAAAGCTGGTGGAAGCCCTGTGGCACTTGGGCCAGATTCAGCCCCTGCCGGAGCCTACCTTCCGCGTGATTGATGACGAAGACTGGATGGCTTCCTGGAAGCAGCATTACCGCCCCATCCCCATCGGCGAGCGTTTGTTGGTGCTGCCCGCCTGGGTGGAATCCAGCGACCCGCGCCGCGTGGCGGTGAAAATTGACCCCAGCATGGCTTTTGGAACCGGAACCCACCCCACCACCCAGCTGTGCATGGCTATGATTGAAAAATATCTGACCCCTGGCCAGCAGGTGATGGATGTGGGCTGCGGCTCCGGCATCCTCTCCATCGCGGCCATTAAGCTGGGCGCGGGGCACACCCTGGCGGTGGATATTGATGATGAATCCACCCGCGCCACGTTGGAAAACGCCGAGCGCAACGGGGTGAAGACCGGCCTGGAGATTGGCAAAGGTTCCGTGGCCGAAATTCGCGCCGGGCAGTTCAGCCTGCGCGCGGCCCCGTTGGTTTTGGCCAATATTCTGGCCCCCATCATTCTGCGCTTGTTTGACGACGGCCTGGGGGATTTGGTGGAGCCGGGCGGGATTCTGGTGCTTTCGGGCATTTTGGATGAGCAAGCCGCGGCGGTGCAGGCACGGGCCGAGGCTGAGGGGTATACCCATCTGGAAACGACGCAGATGGGCGATTGGGTGGCCATCGTTCTGCGGCGCTAGGCTGATGGTTGAAGGTTAATCACAAGGGTGCGTTCGGGTGTATCGAACGCACCTTTTTTGTTAGGCGCGGTGGGTACGAGGGTGGATCTGCGAAATCTGCGTCATCTGCGGATCAGGCCTGGCTGGTTTGCCCTTCCCCTTTGGCCCCATTTTGTGTAAGATGGGATCAATTTCCTGTTCTGCGAGGGCCCAATGAGCATTCCAGCATGGATTCAAAGCTTCCCCGGCGCCATCACCGTCTGCGACGTGAACGGCACCATTGTGGAGATGAACGATCAGGCGGCGCGGGTGTTTGCCTCCAGCGGCGGACACAGCCTGATCGGCTCGGATGTGTTTGCCTGTCATTCGGAGGCGTCGCGCCAAAAGCTGCGCGGCATGATGGACGGGCAAACCCCCAACGTGTACACCATTGAGAAAAACGGACAGAAAAAGCTGATCTATCAGGCCCCCTGGTATGAAGACGGCCAGTTTGCCGGGTTCATCGAGCTGTCGGTGGTCATCCCCGCGGAAATGCCGCACTTCATCCGCGGCTAAGCCCTGTCAGGCGGCTGCCGCCGGTGATATGGGAAGGGTGACCGCGCTTTTGGTGAGCTTTGTCGGCTTTGTAAGCGCGGGTGAGTTCGTATAATAAAGTCAGTACCCCCTTCCCCCACAGCTCCGCGGAGATTCATCATGGCACAGCAAATGAACCTGGAAACCGAAACCGTCCAATTTTTAAAGCAGCTGGTGGCCTTGCCCAGCCTGTCGGGCCGCGAAGAGCGGGTGGCACAGGCCGTGGAACAAAAGATGCGCGCCCTCGACTTTGACGAGATCTGGCGCGACGATTACGGCAACGTCATCGGCAAACGCACCAGCCCCTACAGCGGCGCCAGCATCCTCTTTGACGCGCACATGGATGTGGTGCCGGAGGGCGACCCGCGCGATTGGACCCATGCTCCCTACGGCGGCGAGGAACTGCAAGATCGCGTGTGGGGGCGCGGCTCTACGGATACCAAGGCCTCCCTGGCCAGTATTGTGGTGGGCCTGGGATCCATCCCCCGCCAGAGCTTCAGCGGCACGCTCTATGTGGTGGCCTCGGTGGGCGAAGAGATCATCGAAGGGGCCTCCCTGGCCAAAGTGGTGGACGCGCTCCAGCCGCAGGGGGTGGTCATCGGCGAACCGACCGACTGCCGGCTGGGCATTGGGCATAAGGGCCGCGCACGGATGCGCTTTTCGGTGTTTGGCAAAGCCGCCCACAGCTCCACCCCCGAACAGGGCGACAACGCCGTGTTTAAAATGCCCACCCTGATTGAGCGCATTTCCCGCGTGCCTGTGCCGCAGGACCCCTGGATTGGGCAGGCGGTGATGGAGCCGGTGCAGGTGGTTTCCAGCCCTTACCCCAGCGCTTCCACCGTTCCTTTTGCCTGCGCCGTCACCTACGACCGCCGCCTGATTTTAGGTGAAACGGAACAGTCTGTGTTGAAAATTTACCGCCATGCGCTCTCAGACCTGCGCGATTGGGGCCTGGAATTGGAAGAGGTCAGCTACACCACCTACACCGGCCAGGTGTTCAAAACGCCCGATTTTCACCCGGCCTGGCGCATGGAGCCGGATTCGGCCTGGGTCAGCCTGGGCAAGCACGGCATCGCCCGCGGCGGCATCCGCCCAGAAGTCTATACCACCCCCTACTGCACCAACGGCAGCTATTCGGCCGGCGTGGCGGGCATTCCCACCCTGGTGTTTGGCCCCGGCAGCATCCATGTGGCCCACAGCCTGGATGAATATATCGCCGTGGATGAACTGCTTAAGGGTCTGCACGGGTTTATCGGTTTGGCGAACGTGTTAGGAACCTTTGGATAATCACCCCGCACCCCTGCCTGCTTCTCTGCCCGCCACCCAGCTCAAGCGGCGCGCGGCGGCTTTGGCCGGAATCCTGACCGGATTGGGTCTTTCTGGCAGCTCTTCTCTGCTGCCCCTGCTGGTCATCCTGCTGCAAGCTAGCCGCGCTTTGGCCACGCTGCTGGCGGGTTTTGCCCTGGTGGTGCTTTCGCTCACCTGGCCGGCGGTCTTTCGCGCCGACCAGCGCCTGCTGCTGGCCGTCAACCGCCATGCGCGCCGGGTAGTCTGGATGGATCGGCTGATGTTTGTGGTCACGCAGATTGGCAACGGCGGCTTTGGGCTGCTGTTGGCGCTGGCTTTGGCCCTGCACGGCTGGGGCTTGCTGGGGGTGATGATGGCGGGGGCTGTTTTGACCCTTTGGCCGCTGGTGGAAGTGCTGAAATGGTTTACGGCCTGCCAACGTCCGTTTACCCACCTGCCGCACCTTAACATCATCGGCTGGCGCGAACGCAGCCTGTCTTTCCCCTCCGGTCACACCGCCCAGGCTTTTTTGCTGGCGGTGCTTGTAGATCAGGGTATTGCGTTGGGGGGACTTTTCCGATTGGGGCTGTATGCCCTGGCGCTGCTGGTGGGTTTAAGCCGCATGTACATTGGCATGCACTTCCCGCGGGATGTGGCCGCGGGGGCTTTGATCGGCTCGGCCTGGGGGCTGCTGGTGTACCGCGTCGCCTTGAGCCTGTTTTAACCCCAACTTTATACAATTGATCTTTTTTGCTGTCTGGCGTGCCGGGTTCTTTTGTATAATGGTCATGGTGTAAACCCTATTGATTTAAGGAGCGCCCGCCGCTGTTAACGGCCTGGACTTCGAATGCTGAACGATAGCAACGAGCTGTATAAGCGCATTCTCGACCATCTGTACGATGGGGTCTATTTTGTGGATCGCGACCGCCTGATCACGTATTGGAATCAGGGGGCGGAGCGCATCAGCGGGTATTCGCGCCGCGACGTGCTGCACAGCCGCTGCTACGACAATATCCTCATGCATGTGGATGCCAACGGGCGGCGCTTATGCTTTGACGGCTGTCCGCTGATGCAAACCATCGAAGATGGACAGGAACGGCAGGTGGACGCTTTCCTGCACCATCATGACGGCCACCGCGTGCCCGTCTCCATCCGCGTCAGCCCCATGCGCAACGACCAGGGGGACATTGTGGGCGCGGTCGAGATCTTTAACGATAACTCCGCCCAGCTTTCTGCCTTGGAACAGATCAGCGAATGGCAGCAGGCCGCCCTGATTGACGCCCTGACCGGCTGCGGTAACCGCCGCTACACCACCCTCAAGCTGCAATCCGCGCTGATGGAATTTCAGTCGTACGGCTCGCCCTTTGGGGTGCTCTTCGCGGATGTGGATCATTTTAAGCGGGTCAACGACACCTACGGCCACGAGACCGGCGATCAGGTGCTGCGCATGATCGCGCAGACGCTGATGCGCAACGTGCAGTCCTATGATTTTGTAGGGCGTTGGGGGGGTGAAGAATTTGTGCTGCTGCTGCCGCGTGTGGGGCGGGCGGGCCTGCTGCAAGTGGCCGAACGGCTGCGGCTGCTGGTGGAACATTCGCAGCTCAGTCATGCTGCCGGTTCGCTGCAGGTGACCCTGTCTTTGGGCGGCACCCTGGCCCGGCCCGAAGACACCCTGGAGACCCTCATCGCGCGAGCGGATGCAAAGATGTATGAGAGCAAGGCCGCGGGACGCAACCGCGTGACCTTGTTTGAGCCGGAAGAGCCAGCACAAACGAGCGAATAAAAATCGGGATGAAGATGGGATGATCCAGAGAAGGGGGGAGCCGCGGCTCCCCCCTTATGCTTGCCTGTTTAAATTTCAGCCAGGATGATTTCGTCCAGCGCGCGCTTGGGCACATGATGCCCGCCGCTGGGGTCGCGCCAGTATTTGATATCCCCGTCGTTGGGCAGCGGCTCCAAAAATACCCGTTCCACCGGCTTACCCAGGGCGATCACCAGGAGAATCTCATATTCCTCGGCCAGCCCCAGAGCTGCGATGAGGGCTTCGCGCTTCACCGAAGCGATCATGCAGCCCCCCAGACCGTGTTCCACCGCGCCCAGCAAAATGCTCTGTGCGGCGATGCCGGGGTCAATGCCGAAGCTTTGGGAAATCGTTTTGTCGCCCAGGAGGATGATGTATGCGGTGGGACGCTCGCCTTCCACCGGGCCGCCCCAATCGCGCAGATAGCCCGCCCAGGCCAGGGTGTCGAAGATTTTGGCGTTGCTTTCGGGCGTGCAGGAAAGGATGTATTTGAGCGGCTGGCGGTTGGCCCCCGAACCTGATAAGCGAGCCAGGTCGACAAACTCGCGCAGGGTGTCCGCGCTGATGGAGTGGGCGCCGTCAAAGCGCCGGTAGCTGCGGTTTTTCAGGATATAGTCTCGAATCATGGGGTTCTCCTCAATTCTCGAAGGGTAGGCTCAAACCTCGATGCCAACGCGGGTGCTGCGCCGTTCCAACAACAGCGTATCGCGCCATACATCTCCCATTTTACCAATTTTCTCGCGCCGCCCCACCACCCGAAAGCCGCAGTTCTGGTGCAGCCGCAAACTGGCCTGGTTTTCGGGGAAGATGACGGCCTGCAGGGTCCAGATGCCGTGCTGTTCTGCGCTTTCCACCAGGGTGCTCAGCAGCACTCGCCCGGCCCCCTGCCCGCGGAATGCCGCGGCCACATACACGCTCACCTCGGCCACCCCGGCATACACCGGGCGGTACGAGACCGGCGAGAGGGCAGCCCACCCGGCCAGCTCTCCGGCTCGCCACAAGGTCAGGCGGCTGTGCGCCAGGTGGTGCTGATCCCAGCTGTCCCACTCGGGCGCGTTGGTTTCAAAGGTGGCGCTGCCCGTGGCAACGCCTTCCAAATACACCGCCCGTACGGCCGGCCAATGGCTGGGGGATAACGCGGCTAATTCCCAATCGTTCAAGCCTCACCTCCGTGGGTGTGGGTTAGCCCGCGGCGCGCACCGCGAGCCTCTCTTGATGTTACCCCAAATTGCCCCAGGTCAGGCTCCTTTTGCGCGAAAGCCAGCCGGCGCCGGGGGATGTTATCAAAAAAACCTGCACCTGTCGTATAATTTATACCAGGGTATGTCTATCATCCTTTTCCGGAGGTCATCCAAATGTCTGGTCCCCGTGTTGTGCGCGCTCCCCGTGGAACGCAGCTGACGTGCAAGTCCTGGCTCACCGAAGCGGTTTACCGCATGATTCAGAATAACCTGGACCCCGAAGTGGCCGAACGCCCCGAGGATCTGGTGGTGTACGGCGGCCGCGGGCAGGCCGCCCGCAGTTGGGAAGCCTTTGACGCCATTTTGGAAACCTTAAAAGAGTTGGAAGATGACGAAACCCTGCTGGTGCAGTCCGGCAAACCCGTGGCGGTCTTTAAGAGCCACGCCGATGCGCCGCGCGTACTGATCGCCAATTCGAACCTGGTGCCGCATTGGGCCACCCAGGCGCATTTTGATGAATTGGCCGCCAAAGGGCTGATCATGTACGGTCAGATGACGGCCGGTTCGTGGATTTACATCGGCACGCAGGGGATTTTGCAGGGGACCTATGAGACCCTGGGGTCGTTGGCCGTCCAGCGCGGCTGGGGCTCGCTGAAAGGCAAGTTCACCCTCACCGCCGGTTTGGGCGGGATGGGCGGCGCCCAGCCTTTGGCCATCACCATGAATGAGGGCGTGGGGCTGGTGGTCGAAATTGACCCAGAGCGCGCCCGCCGCCGCCTGGAACACCGCTACGTGGATGTGATTGTGGATACGCTGGAAGAAGCCATGACCCTGGTGCAGGAGGCCTGCGACGAGGGCAAGCCGCTGTCGGTGGCGCTCATCGGCAACGCCGCCGAGATCTTCCCCGAACTGGCCCTGCGCGGCATCATCCCGGATGTGGTCACCGACCAGACCCCCGCGCACGATGTGATGGCGTACGTGCCCGCCCACATGACCCTGGAAGAGGCCGCCCGGCTGCGCGCCGAGGATCCCAAAGAATACGAAAAACGCTCCCTCGACTCGATGTCGGAGCATATCAAGGCCATGCTTGAATTTCAGCGCAAGGGCGCCGAGGTGTTTGACTACGGCAACAATTTGCGCCAGCGAGCCTTTGACAACGGCGTGAAGGACGCCTTCAACTTCCCCGGTTTTGTCCCCGCCTATATTCGCCCGCTGTTCTGCGAGGGCAAGGGGCCTTTCCGATGGGTGGCGCTTTCGGGCGACCCGGAAGACATCTACCGCACGGACGAGGCCATTATGGAACTCTTCCCGGAAGATGAGCACCTGCGCCGTTGGTTGGTGATGGCCAAGGAGAAAATTCATTTCCAGGGCCTGCCCTCGCGCATCTGCTGGCTGGGCTACGGTGAACGGGCCAAAGCCGGCCTGAAATTCAACGAAATGGTGGCTAAGGGCGTGGTGAAAGCCCCCATCGTCATCGGCCGCGACCATCTGGATTCGGGTTCGGTGGCTTCACCCAACCGCGAGACGGAGGGCATGCGCGACGGGACGGACGCGGTCAGCGATTGGCCGATTTTGAACGCGATGATCAACGCGGTAGGCGGGGCGACTTGGGTGTCGTTCCACCACGGCGGCGGCGTGGGCATTGGCTTCAGCCAGCACGCCGGGCAGGTGATCGTGGCTGACGGCACCCCGGCGGCGGCGCGCCGCCTGGAACGCGTGCTGACCACGGACCCCGGCATGGGCGTGGTGCGCCATGTAGATGCGGGCTACCCCGAGGCGCTGGCTGCGGCGCGCCGCGGTGGGATTAAGATCCCCATGATGAAAAAGGATGAGTCCTAGGGTGCGCTTCAAACGCTTTTTCTGGTTTCTGCTGAGCATTTTCCTGGGCGCCGGCATGGGAGTCTTTTACGGCTGGGTGGTCAACCCGGTGCGCTATGTAGACACCACGCCCGACCAGCTGCGGGCCGATTATCAGGCCGATTATGTGCTGATGGTGGCAGAAATCTATCAGGTGGAAAAAGACCCTGCCCTGGCGGGGCGGCAGCTGGCTCTGCTGGGCGACCCGCAGCCGGTGCGCACCGTGCAGCGGGCCATTTTGACCGCCAGCCAGCTGGGCTATTCTCAGGCGGATATGGAGCTGTTGGGGCGGCTTTCCAGCGCATTGGAAACCTGGTACGCGGAGGGCGGTCCCTGATGGATGAGCGCCGCGGCCCCTGGTATCTGCTGACCGGTTTGCTGATGGGCCTGGCCCTGGGCTTGCTCTATGCCTGGTTCCTCGACCCGGTGCAGTATGCCAACACCTCGCCGGACGCGCTGCGCCCGGAATTTAAAGATCAATACCGCATTCTCATCGCTCAGGCCTACCCCTATTCGGGCGATTTAGGCCGCGCCCGCGGGCGGCTGGCGCTGCTGAAGGACGACCGTCCCAGCTTTGAACTGGGGGCGCAGGCTCAGCGCATTTTGGCCGCGGGGGGTTCGGTGGATACGGCGCGGGCTTTGGCGCGCCTTTCTTCTGACCTGAACTTGCCGGAGGGCAGCCTGCCGCCGCAGACCAGCGCGGGCACCCCGGCGGCCAACGATCCGGCCCTGCCGCCCACGGCCACCCTTAGCCCGGATGAGCAGATTCAGACGCCCACCCCGGCCCCTTCGCCCACCCGTCCGCAGCCGCCCACCTTTACCCCGCGGCCTTCGCCCACCCGCCAGCCCACCCAGGATGCGCCGTTCCGGCTGGACGATCAGCAGGTGGTGTGCGACCCGCAGCGCCCGGCCAGGCTGCTGGCGGTGGAGACGTTGGACGGCGGCGGCAACCCGCTGGCGGGGGTGCGCATTCAGATCACCTGGGAGGGTGGGGAGAATGCTTTCTTCACCGGCCTGTACCCAGAGATCAGCCCGGGTTACGCCGATTTTGTGATGCAGCCGGATGTGACCTACACGCTGCGTGCGGGCGAGGGCGGCGAGCTGGTGGAGGGGCTGAGTGCGACACCCTGTAAGGACGCGGAGGGGAAAGCGTACCTGGGCGGGTGGAAGCTGGTGTTTGTGCTGCCTTAGGGCTTTTGGACAGGATTGGCTGTGGAGGGTGCGTTCTGCTGGATCGAACGCGCCTTTTTTGTTTGAGCGAATCCGGAACGGCACCTACACTGTGTTTGAACCGCGAAGGACGCGAAGCGGTCAAGCGATAGGCACACCATGTACGGGCACGGGCGATTTTGGCCCGTGCCCTTTTTAAACCGCAAAGACGCCAAGGACGCCAAGCAAGACCGGGGGGGAACCGCGCGTCTTCATCGAACGCACCGGATGGCCTCCGCCCCCGGGATGTCATTGCGAGCCGCGAAGCGGCGAAGCAATCTGCGCCTTTCGGGGTAGAGATTGCTTCACCCCCCCAAAAAAACGGGGGGTTCGCAATGACATCTGAACGGGTGCGTTGCGCGGCTCCTTCAAACATACCGGAACGCCAGGGGTTCGTATATACGCTTTCTTGGCGCCCTTCGTTCCTTGGCGGTAAAAAGCTTTGTCTTTGAACCGCGAAGGCGCCAAGGACGCGAAGATGAGTGGGTCGTGTTCAGCTTCATCGAACGTGCCTTTTGATTATGCACCACGGGCGCGTCTCAGACGCGCCCCTACGATCCGTTCGTGATGACATCTTATTGATGTGTCACTGCGAGGCCGGGCGATCTTTCCGGCCGAAGCAGTCTACACCTCAAAGGTGAGATCGCTTCACCGCTTCGCGGTTCGCGATGACACAAGAATAGGAATCAAAAACAGGGCGCCGAGCGGCGCCCTGTTGGTCTTTGCAAACTCAGCTTAGGGCATGGGGTTGCTTTGTGCCCAGTCGTTGCCCAGGATCACAATCACATCCGCATAGGCGTTGGGATCGTAGCGGTTGAAAATATTCTCCGTCTTCACGCCCATCTGTTCGGCCAGATGCTTGATGGTGTAGGGCTTACCGTTGACCACAATCAGCGTGGTGGCGCTGTAAACTCGGTCGGCGTTGGTTTCTTCCACCACATTCAGCCCCTGCGAACGGAAGAAATTGGCCGTGCGCGAGGCCAGGTCGGGGGTCTGCGTGCCGTTCTGCACGGCCACGCGCGCCTTTTCCTCGGCCATCAGCGCGGTGAGCTCGGCGCCCTGCACATCGGTTTGACCCGCCTGCGGGGTAATGTTGGCCACCGCCGCCGGGGCCACCGGCCCGCTGGTGGTGAAGATCTTATCGCGCAGCAGGCGAATTTTATCCGGCACGGGGATCAGGATGGCCAGGCCGTCGGGCGAAGTGGCGAAGGAGACCGCGCTTTCATTGATCACAGCGCGCTTGATTTGTTTATCCGGCACTTCCATGATGGAGATGCCCAGCTTCATGATCTGCTGGAAGTTCAAATTGGTGCGCACGCCCGAAGAAAGCTCCTGATACAGCGCGGGAGCTTTGGCCACCAGGGTGGGCAGCATGTTCAGGCTGAGCACCTGCTCGCGGATGGTCATGATGACCAGCTGCTGGTTCTTAGCGCGGGTGAAATCATCACCTTCGGTGTGGCGGGCGCGGGCAAAAGCCAGGGTGGCGGCGCCGTCCAGGGTCTGCACGCCGGGGTACAGCCAAACCGGCTCGCGCGGGCCGACGGGGTCCACGTAGATTTTGTTGGGGATGTTGATGTCCAGGCCGCCCAGCTCGTCAATGATGCGCACGAAGGTGTTAAAGTCCACCTGCGCGTAAAAGTGAACTGGCACGCCCAGGAGCAGTTCCACCGTCTTTGAGGCCAACGCAGGACCGCCGCCGGGCAGCTTGTAGATTTCGCCCAGGTAATAGGCGGTGTTGATCTTGGCGTAATCGAAGCCGGGGATGTTCACCCACAGGTCGCGGGGGATGGAGAGCATGCCCGCCGAATTGGTGAGCGGGTCGTAGGTGAACAGGATCATCGTGTCGGAACGCGGGGTTTCGCCCGCTTCCCAGTCGCGGTAATCCAGGCCAAGGAAGAGCACGTTCACGCGGCTGGCGCCGTCCCAGGGTTCTGGGGTGGGGCCGCCCGCGGGCTGCAGCGGGTCGGTGGCGCTGACACCGCCGGGCAGCGTGCCGGGCAAGGCGGGGATGGCGTTGGGGTCATTGCTGATTTCGGGCTGTGCGCCGAAATCCGAGGTCATCGTCCAGGAATTAACCAGGTTGCGTACCACGATGAATCCCAACACCGCCGTGATCACCGCCACAACGGCAAAGACGACCAACAGAATAATTGTCAGGCGGTCCAGCGGCTGCCGCCGGCGCGCCATACGAATTTGAGATCGGGACATAGCCATTATTTTATCCGATTTTCAGCCCGAAGGCAGGTTCAATGCTGGGTTAAGGTTGCAAGTTTGATTCCAGCATGAATCTGTAGTGCGGCTTCGGGAGGGTTTACTGGGGCGCAGGGGGAGGAACGGGCAGCGCGTCCACCGCGGTTTGTGCCCACTTGTCGCCCTCGTCAATCAGCATCACGGGGATATCGTCAACGATGGGGTATTTGCGGCCACAGTCGCGGCACACCAGCCAGGTGTCCTTTGTCAGGTCCAGCAGGCCTTCTTTTTCACGTACACAAGCCGGACAACGCAGGATTTCCAGCAGTTCTGAGCTGACCATAGATGCCTCCACAAAAAATCACAGGTTAACTTTTCCAATTGTACCACACGGCCTAAACTGTGCGCGTGTGGCTATTCGGCGGCGGGTTCCTCGGTGTCTTCGGGCGGCATGCCCTCGGTTCCAGGGCCGTATTCATACATGGCCTGCCAGGGCTGATATTCCGTATAGAAGCTGTCTTCGAAGAAAAGCGCACCGTCTTTGTACACCCGCCGGATCACGCGAATTTCAGCGCCGTCGGCGGCGTAATCCACCTGCTTCACCTCGCCGGTGGGCAGATCGGGATTTTCTTTATACGAGGGCTTGGGCGCTTCTTTGACGTTGGTCGGCCCGGTGGTTTCCCAGTCCACGCTGCGCCCGTCGTTGGTGGAATAAAACTTCCACTGGATGTTGCTGTAGGTGGGGTTGACATAGGTTTCCATCAGCAGCCAACTGGAGGAATTGTTGATGAATTTGAAGTCCACCAGCGGCACAAACACGGCCGCATCCAGCCCCGCCAGGCGGGGGTTGCGCCGGTTGCCATCTTCTTTTTCGTAATATGACACGCGGTAGGCGTGCGGATGGCGCTCGACCACCGGATAGCCGCCGAAGAAGACCGTGCGGAAGAGGGTGGTGCTGACCTGACACACGCCCCCGCCCACGCCCTGAATGGTACGGCCGCCGGAGATGATCAGCGCTTCGGCGTAGCCGTTTTCCAGGCTGATATCGCCCAGGGCCTCGGCCATAGAGAAGGTGGCCCCAGGGGGCACCAGCAGACCGTGGAAGCGCGCGGCAGCGGCCTGGATATTTTGAATGCGCTCTGGGCCGGAGCCGTAGAAATAGGAGAACTGCGAGATCACCAGTTCGCGCACACCCAGGTCTGCGCCCGTGGCTTGATCGCTGACCGGCGGCGGGGTGAAGGTGAAGGCCAGTTCCACATTGTGCTCGCCCCGCATGACTTTCTCGCGGATGGAGGCCAGGCTGGCTTCCACATCCAGGGCGCGGCCAATCACCCCCGGCTGCAGTAGTTCCAGCTGGCCGGTGCTGTCGTTGAAGGTAAAGCGCGGGTTCTGGGGGTAGCGCGCCAAGCGCGGCCCCAGCTCCGCCAGGTAGCTGCCCAGCGCCTGACTGTTGAGGGTGAGCTGGTAGCTGGCCTCATCGCCGTTGTGGACGCGCTCAAAGCCCAGCAGGCCGGCCAGGGTGGCGGGGTCAAAGGTCCATGGGCCTTGCTGATCGCCCTGATTGGGGGGCATGACCAGGCTGAGCGGCTGGCTGAGCACGCGCCGAGCCAGATCGGCCTGTCCTTCAATATCGGCGATCACCGGGCGAACCTCATTCACCACCAGCGGCACTGAGCCGTTTTGCAGGCTGTGCAGCTGGGCCGAAAGCAGCCCCAGGCTGGTGGGCAGATCCAGCGCGCGCCCGGTTTGGCCGGGCAGCACCACCACCTCGGTGCCGTTGATCTGTAGGGTCGGCTCCACCACGGCCACATCCGTTTCGGCGGCCAACTGGGTGAGCACTTCAAAGGCGCGGCGCTCATCCCACACCAGCGCCGGGGGCAGACCGCGGCCGTCGCGCCAGGCGGCGAACTGGGTGGTGAGGCGTTGGAAGAGGTTGCCCTGGCGCCCCACGCTAAAGGCGGCGCGCGCCGAGGCTTCGGGGTCCAAAAAGAGGCCGAGCTGGGCCGGGGTGTAGACCCAGGTGCGATCCCCGTCGCGCAGCGTCACCTGGCCGGATTGGAGAAAGACCAGGCGTTCCGAAAGGCGCCGAGCGGCGGCAGTCTCGGTCAGCCCACCCACGGGCACGCCCGCCACGCTGACCCCGGGGTAAATGCGCGTCAGGTGCAGCAGCTCAAAACCGCCCAGGGCCAGCAGAAAGAAGAAAAAGAAACCCACAGCGCCCGTGGCCAGGGACAGGAGGGCTTTTTCGAGGAGATCGCGGTCGCGCTGAGCGCGGCGCTGGGAATGGTAGGTGGTGGTGTGCATAGAAATGATTATACCGAAAAAGGTCAAGAATGAACGCGGCAGCCGCGGCGGCGAGGGGCATAGTATGGAAAGACGGCCCGGTGTTGGGGATAAGACGCCGCTGGGGCGGGCGAAGTTCCCGCGCGGTGGGGGGGGAAAAGAAAGGGGGGGACCAATTTTGAAAATTGGTTGTGGAATCCCTTGACAGGCAGGGAGGCTGGTGTATAATCCAGCTTCGCTGTGGGAGACAGAAACAACAAGCGCAGCGAGCAGAACCTTGACAAAAAAAGAGGATCCCGCGGTTGAGGGAAACAGACGAAAAAAGCGAAATTCGCAAAAAATGTCTGACAAATACCCTTGACAGAATAAAGAAGCGGAAGTAGAATTGAAATCCTCAAGTCAAGAAACGATCTCGCCAAAAGCAGATCGGTAACAATCGAAAATCCATCCCTGAGGCATCACAAAGGGACCCTGTCGTCGAAACGCCGATGTTGACCCGAAGCAGAGCAAGCGAAAGCAAGCGAGCGCAGGCAAAGCGAAAAGGAAAAGGCATCGGTAATTTTGTCTGCCAGTTCGAAAAAACTGGTGGGACGAAAAAGCTTGACAGAAAAAACGACCGGGTGTAGAATAAGAGCCTTCTGATGGACAGCACCTTAACAACTGAAGAGTGATAGGAAGAAGAGCAACGTCATTCTTGATCCGTAAACGAACACCGAAAGGTGTTACAAATTATGCGGAGAGTTTGATCCTGGCTCAGGATGAACGCTGGCGGCGTGCCTAATACATGCAAGTCGAACGGAGGAGTAGCAATACTTTCTCAGTGGCGAACGGGTGAGTAACGCGTTGGTGACCTGCCCCGAAGTGGGGGACAACAGCTCGAAAGGGCTGCTAATACCCCATGTGATCATCGGTTTTAGAATCTGGTGATTAAAGGAGTAATTCGCTTCGGGAGGGGCCTGCGTCCCATCAGCTAGTTGGTAAGGTAACGGCTTACCAAGGCGATGACGGGTAGGGGACCTGAGAGGGTGACCCCCCACAATGGAACTGAAACACGGTCCATACACCTACGGGTGGCAGCAGTAGGGAATATTGGTAATGGGCGAAAGCCTGAACCAGCAACGCCGCGTGTGCGATGAAGGCCTTCGGGTTGTAAAGCACTTTTTGAGGGGATGAGGAAGGACAGTACCCTCAGAATAAGTCTCGGCTAACTACGTGCCAGCAGCCGCGGTAACACGTAGGAGACTAGCGTTATCCGGATTTACTGGGCGTAAAGCGCGTGCAGGTGGCTCGGAAAGTTCGATGTGAAAGCTCCCGGCTTAACTGGGAGAGGTCGTTGAATACTTTCGGGCTAGAGGATGGGAGAGGGAGGCGGAATTCCGGGTGTAGTGGTGAAATGCGTAGATATCCGGAGGAACACCAGTGGCGAAAGCGGCCTCCTGGCCCATTTCTGACACTCAGACGCGAAAGCTAGGGTAGCAAACGGGATTAGAGACCCCGGTAGTCCTAGCTGTAAACGATGTAGACTTGGCGTTGGCGGGTTCAAATCCGTCAGTGCCGAAGCTAACGCGATAAGTCTACCGCCTGGGGACTACGGCCGCAAGGTTAAAACTCAAAGGAATTGACGGGGCCCCGCACAAGCAGCGGAGCGTGTGGTTTAATTCGATGTTACACGAAGAACCTTACCAGGGTTTGACATGCAAGTGGTAGGAAACCGAAAGGCGACCGACCCCTCGGGGAGCTTGCACAGGTGCTGCATGGCTGTCGTCAGCTCGTGTCGTGAGATGTTCGGTTAAGTCCGCTAACGAGCGCAACCCTCGTCGTGTGTTACATGTGTCACGCGAGACCGCCGGTCTTAAGCCGGAGGAAGGTGGGGATGACGTCAAGTCAGCATGGCCTTTATGTCCTGGGCTACACACACGCTACAATGGCAAGTACAATAGGTCG
>NZ_LGCM01000014.1:0-57500 GCF_001306035.1 Levilinea saccharolytica | reverse complement strand
CTTCCTTCATTCGTTTGAAGATCAACTCCCCCAGTCTTTACCTGCTGGGGGAGTTTTTTCTTTTCCCTTCTATATGAATATACAGCAGATATGAAAAAAGCCCTGGCAGCTTTCACCAGGGCTTTTTTGAACGTCAGCGTGTGTTTCTAGTACTTGCGGCTGTCAAAGCTTTGCAGGGCCTTCATGTAGTTGGCGCGTTCAAAAGCCGCCGGTTCAGCCACGGCCTGCTGGCTCATGCTGCCGCACATCTGCTGGATGGAAGTATATTCGTAGGTTTCCATCCACTGCGACAGCCCGTCTAACAGGTGGGTTAAATGCCCCACACCGTGATGCAGCAGGGCGGAAGCCAGCATGGTGACCTTGGCCCCAGCCATGACCGCCTTGACTACGTCCTGAGCGGTGTGCACGCCGCTGGTCAGCGCCAGATCGGCCTGAACCCGCCCGTACAGGATGGCCGTCCAGCGCAGCGGCAGGCGCAGCTCATCCGACGTGCTCAGCACCAGGTTCGGCACCACTTCCAGGGTTTCCACATCCAGATCGGGCTGGTAGAAGCGGTTGAACAGCACCAGACCGTTGGCCCCGGCCCCCGCCAGCCGTTTGGCCAGGTTGGGCAGCGCGGTGAAATACGGGCTGAGCTTGATCGCCAGCGGGATGTGGATCTGCTTGCGCACATCCGTGACCAAATCCACGTAGGATTGTTCCAATTCCTGCGCGGTCAGGTCCAGACTGGTGGGCACATAGTAAATGTTCAGTTCCAGCGCATCGGCGCCAGCTTCCTCGATCTTTTTGGCGTAGTCCACCCAGCCGCCGGTCGAAATGCCGTTCAGGCTGCCGATGACGGGGATGCTGACCGCGCTTTTGATCTTCTGAATGAGCGACAGGTAGCCTTCTGGGCCGATGTTGTAGCTCTGCATGTCGGGGAAGTAAGTGAGCGCTTCGGCGTAGGATTCGGTGCCGGTGCTGAGGAAATGATCCAGCGCGCGGCTTTCGTGAGAGATTTGCTCCTCAAACAGCGAGTACATCACCACGGCACTGGCCCCGGCGTCTTCTAACCGGCGGACGGTATCCACTTTTTTCGACAGGGGCGAGGCGGACGCCACCAAGGGGTTTTTCAGCTGCAAACCCAAATATTGTGTGCTCAGGTCTACCATGCGCTTATCCTCCTGGACTACTGATTGTCCTCATGAGCCTTATATTCGATCTCGGCCATTTGCCGGTACAGCTCCCAACGCTTCTGCACGTCGCTGCGTGCCTGGCGCATGAGCATTTCGGCGCGGTGTTCGTCACTCTGCACCAACATGCGGTAACGGGTTTCATTATACGCGTATTGTTCCACCGGCACCGTGGGATCTTTCGAATCGATCACCAGCGGGTTTTTGCCTTCGTCCATCAGGGCGGGGTTGTAGCGGAACAGCGGCCAGATGCCCGACTGCACAGCCAGTTTTTGCTGCTCGAGGCCCTTGCGCATGTCAATGCCGTGGGCGATGCAGTGCGAATAGGCGATAATCAGGGAAGGCCCATCGTAGCGGTCGGCTTCCAGGAAGGCGCGCAGGGTGTGCTGGTCGTTGGCGCCCATGGCCACGCGCGCCACGTACACGTACCCGTAGGCCATCGCGATCATGCCCAGGTCTTTCTTGGGGATGCCCTTACCGTTGGCGGCAAATTTGGCCACAGCCGCCCGCGGGGTGGCTTTGGAGGCCTGACCGCCGGTGTTCGAATAGACTTCGGTGTCGAGCACCAGCACGTTGACGTTGCGCCCAGAGGCCAACACGTGATCCAGGCCGCCGTAGCCGATGTCGTAGGCCCAGCCGTCGCCGCCCAGGATCCAAACGCTCTTGCGAACCAGGAAATCAGCCAGGCTGAGGAGCAAAACGGCCTTGGGGTCTTTATCGCCTTGCAGGGCGGCCTTCAGGGCAGCCACCCGTTCGCGCTGGGCGGCAATACCGGCGTCGGTCTTCTGATCGGCTTCCAGGATGGCGGTGACCAACTGATCACCCACCTTGGCTGACAGGTCGCGCAGCAGTTCCGCCGCGAATTCGCCCTGCTTGTCCAGCGTCAGACGCATGCCCAGGCCAAACTCGGCGTTGTCTTCGAACAGCGAGTTCGACCAGGCCGGGCCGCGCCCTTCGTGGTTGAAGGCCCACGGGGTGGTGGGCAGGTTGCCGCCGTAGATCGAGGAGCAGCCCGTGGCGTTGGCCACCAACGAGCGGTCGCCGAACAGCTGCGAAAGCAGCTTGACGTAGGGGGTTTCACCGCAGCCCGCGCAGGCGCCGGAGAACTCAAAGAGCGGCTGCAAGAGCTGGGAATTTTTCACCGTGCCAGGCTCAAACTGGGTGCGGTCGGTTTCGGGAAGGGTGAGGAAGAACTCCCAATTCTCGCGTTCCGACTCACGCAGGGGCGGCTGGGCAGCCATGTTAATGGCTTTGCGGCCCACCTGGGCTTTATCTTTGGCCGGGCAGACTTCCACGCACAGCGCGCAGCCGGTGCAGTCTTCGGGCGCCACCTGGATGGTGAAGAGCATGCCGGGCATTTCTTTGAACTTGGCGTCCACATGCTTGAAGGTCGCCGGGGCGCCTTCCAGTTCCGCCGGGGCGTACACCTTCTGGCGAATGACAGCGTGGGGGCAAACGAAGGCGCATTTACCGCACTGGATGCACAGGTCGGGTTCCCAAACTGGGATCTCCAGGGCGATGTTGCGCTTTTCCCACATGGTGGTGCCGGTGGGGAAGGTGCCGTCCACGGGCATGCCGCTGACGGGCAGGCTGTCGCCTTCCGAGGCGATCATCTTGCCCAGCACGTTCTGAACGAACTCAGGGGCCTTATCGGAAACCGCCGGGCGGCGGGTGACGGTGCTGGTGACCTGGGCGGGAACCTTCACCTCGCGCAGGTGCGCCAGGGTGGAATCCACCGCTTCGAAATTGCTCTGCACCACAGCCTCGCCGCGCTTGCCGTAGGTCTTCTTGATGGATTTCTTGATCTGGGCGATGGCTTCGTCGCGCGGCAGCACACCGCTGATGGCGAAGAAGCAGGTCTGCATGATGGTGTTGATGCGGCCGCCCATGCCCGTTTTGTGAGCCACTTCGTAGCCGTCAATGACATAGAAGCGCAGTTTCTTGTTGATGATGGCGCTCTGCACTTCCACGGGCAGCTTATCCCACACTTCGTTTTCGTTGTAGATGCTGTTCAGCAGGAAAACACCGCCGGGTTTGGCATACTTGAGCACATCCAGGCGCTCCAAGAAGCTGAACTGGTGGCAGGCCACGAAGTTGGCATCGTTGTTGCCGATCAGGTAGGGCGCGCGGATGGGCTTGGAGCCAAAGCGCAGGTGCGAAATGGTCACCGAACCGGATTTCTTCGAGTCGTACACGAAGTAACCCTGGGCGTGGTTGTCGGTCTCTTCGCCGATGATCTTGATGGAGTTCTTGTTGGCGCCCACGGTGCCGTCAGCCCCCAGGCCGAAGAACAGGCACTGCACGGTCTTATCATCCATGATGGAGAAGTCCGTGTCGTAGTCGTCCAGGCTGGAGAAGGTGACGTCATCGATAATGCCGATGGTGAAGTGGTTCTTGGGCTGGTCGGACTTGAGTTCGTCAAAGATGCGTTTGACCATGCCGGGGGTGAACTCTTTGGAGGACAGGCCGTAGCGTCCGCCCACGATGAGCGGCAGGCTCTTGAAAGGCGCTTCGCCAGAGGCCAGGCCTTCGTTGATGGCCGTGATCACATCCATGTAGAGCGGCTCGCCGTTCGCGCCCGGTTCCTTGGTGCGGTCCAGCACGGCAATCTTGCGGGTGGTGGCAGGCAGGGCCGCCAGCAGGTGCTTGAGGGAGAAAGGCCGGTAGAGGTGCACCGTGACCACGCCCACTTTTTCACCCTTCTGATTCAGGTACAGGGCGGTGTCTTCGGCGGTTTCGGCGCCAGAGCCCATCACGATGATGATGCGCTCGGCATCCGGGGCGCCCGCGTAGTCAAAGAGGTTGTACTTGCGGCCGGTGACCTGGGCAAACTTATCCATTGCCTTCTGGACAATTTCGGGGCAGGCGTTATAGAAGGGGTTCACCGTCTCGCGGCCCTGGAAATACACATCCGGGTTCTGGGCGGTACCGCGCATCATCGGGCGGTCGGGCGACAGGCCGCGCTTGCGGTGGGCAATGACCTGATCCAGGTCAATCATGCTGCGGATGTCGTCATCGCTGAGCAGCTCGATCTTGTTCACTTCATGCGAGGTGCGGAAGCCGTCGAAGAAATGCAGGAAGGGGATGCGCGCTTCCAGGGTGGCCATCTGCGAAATCAGCGCCATATCCTGGGCTTCCTGCACCGAGCGCGACGCCAGCATGGCGTAGCCGGTGGAGCGGGCAGAGGTGACGTCGGAATGATCGCCGAAGATGGAAAGACCCTGCGCCGCCAGGGAGCGGGCAGAAACATGGAAGACGGTGGGGGTCAGCTCGCCGGCGATCTTGTACATATTGGGGATCATCAGCAAGAGGCCCTGCGAAGCGGTGAACGTGGTGGTGAGCGAGCCAGAGGTCAGCGCGCCGTGTACTGCACCGGCCGCGCCGCCTTCGGACTGCATTTCCACAACCATGGGGACGGTTCCCCAAACATTTTTGACGCCGGCAGCGGACCAGGCGTCTGCAAACTCGCCCATCCCGGAGGAGGGGGTGATCGGGTAAATGGCGATCACCTCGTTGACGCGGTAGGCTACCCGCGCAACGGCTTCGGTTGCATCAATGGTGATCAATTCTCGGGTCATGAGCATCACTCCATAAACGAAATGTGACCATTGGAATGGTCTTATACGATTCAAGGTACGCAGCCCGCACCAGCGGGATACACACGAATGCGACAGCTCCATTCTGGAAAGCTGTCTAAACATTCAACTTCAGAGTGTATCCTGAACCCGTGGGATCAAATAGTACTATTGATCACCAAATTGTACGTTTCCTGTCACAATCGGATTCATCCCTTCAAAAAGGGTTCCGCCAGGAATAGGGCCGCCAGGGTTTTGCTGTCGGGGATTTGGCCGCTGTGCGCCAGGGCATAGGCCTCGGCGATGGGCAGGGCCACTAGCTCCAAAAATTCGTCATCATCCGCTGCCAGCGCGTCGGGGCGCAGGCTGCGGGCCAGGAAAACGGTCATTTTCTCGTTGGCATAGCCCGGCGCCAGGTAAAATTCGCCCAGCCGCACCCACTCATCGGCGGCCATGCCGGTTTCTTCGCGGATTTCGCGGGCGGCTCCGCTGTGGGGGTCTTCCCCGCTTTCCAACACACCCGCCGGAAGCTCCAACAGCGGCCCGGCGCAGCCCAGCCGGAACTGGCGCACAAACAGGATGCGCCCTTGCGGGTCCAGCGGCACAATGCTGATGGAATCGCGGTGATCCACCAGATCATAGCTGCGGCGCCGGCCGTCGGGAGTCTCCAACTCCACCGTCTGGATGTTAAAGGCGCGGGTCTGATAGGTGGTTTTGCGCGCGAGAATTTTCATCGCCGGTTCCTTTGAATGTGGGACTTCAGGTTGTGGGCGTGCAAAGGCGGGGGCAAAAGGCCCCCGCCCAAGTATACTCGATGGTTACGGTTTTGCGGCTTACGGAATCTTGATGGTGCTGCCCGCGGTGAGGGTGTAGGGGGATTCCAACCCATTGGCGGCGGCGATACCTTCCGGAGAGACATCCCCAAAGGCGCAGGCGATGGTATAGATGGTATCGCCGGCTTTCACCGTGTAATCGGTGGGGTGGCTTTTCAGGGCGCGCGCGCCCGAATCCCACGAGCCGCTCTGCGGGATATTCAGCACCGTGCCGACCCCCGGCTTCGAGTCCATGCCCAGGCCGTTCAAGGACAGCAGGCTGGCCACGTTCAGATCAAAGCGCCGGGCGATGCAGATGGGCCATTCCCCTTTTTTCAAGGTGTAGCTCTTGGGGCGTTCCAGGGTGGGGATGACCGCCGCGATTTCGGGTTCGGGCGTTTCGGTGGGCTCTAACTCAGGTTCAGGGGTGGTCGCCGCTTTCGGTCCTTCGCCGCTGGCCATGGCCGTCTGCGTCATCAATTCATCCAGCAGGTTGCCCTGCGTTTCCACCGGAAACGGAAAAGCCCCTTCGGCGGTGGGGGTGACTTCTGGCGCCTTCGACGCGGACAGCGTACACGCGGAAAGGAACAAAACCAGGATGACTGCGGTTGCGAGCAGGCTAAATCCTCTTTTGTTCATAGCTGTTTCTCCTTCTCTTCTGGCCTTAAGGACTGGCGCGGACAATTGCGGACGCCGGAGTCTGGTATTTTCATGCAGGTTGGTCATAAATGGAACTTTTGACCATAGTAGCATAACCCACAAAAAGCGTCAAGCGCAAAGCCCAGGCGATATTTTCCCCCTCCAGTTTCCGCCAGGCGCGGAACCATCGGGTAGAATAGGGGGAACACTGCCCAAAAGGGTTGCAAGAAGCGTTCCTCGGTGTGGGAACGGGAGGTTGTTGGGAATGTCTTCCTTATATGAACACGACAGCCCGCTGGCTTACCGCGTTTTCGTGGGCGCCTTCCTGGAAGGCGACTTGGCGGTGCGCATTCAGGCCCTGCGTGAACAGTACGATTCCAAGACCGCCCGCATCACTCCGCCGCATGTGACCCTGGCCGGAACCTACTGGCATTTTGGCCCGCCCACCCCGGCCAACGAGGCTGCCGCCCTGCGCGCGCTGCGCGACCTGGCCCCGCAGCTTTCCGCTTTTGAGCTGACCCTGGGGGGTGTTAATATCTTCACCGGCGCCAATCCGGTGGTCTACCTGCAGGCGGTTCCTTCGGCCGAAATGCTGGCCGTGCGGGCGCGGCTGATGGACGTTTTGGGTACGGATAAGCACCGCGAGTTTATCCCGCATCTGACGCTGGCCATGCGTCTGAAGCCCAAAAAGGCTGAGGCCATGCTCAGCGAGCTGCAGCGCAGTGAATGGCATTTGCGCCGTTTCACCGCTCCCATCCGCGCCCTGCAGCTCATGCAGCGCGGCAAAAGCGACCTGGCCTGGCGCGCGATTGGCGTTTTCCCCTTATCCTGATTCCACCCGCTGCTGGAGGATGAACCATGCTGCAACTGTCTCGCTCCGCTGCCCGCGCGCTTCATCTGGCAGCCCTCGGCTTGCTGACCCCGCCTAGCGCCCCCGCCGCACCGGAAGACGTGATGACCGCCATCCGCCGCATGGGCGTGCTGCAAATTGACACCATCTCGGTGGTGGCGCGCAGCCCCTATCTGGTGCTGTGGAGCCGCCTGGGGCCGTATGATCCGCGCTGGTTGGAAGACGCTTTGGCCCAAGGGCATCTGTTTGAGTATTGGGCCCACGCGGCCTGCTTCATCCCCATTGAAGATTACCCCTATTTCCGCCGCATGATGGTGGACCGCCTGCGCGGCTGGTGGAATGTGGACGATTGGCTGGAGGAACACCGCGATGCGGCCGAGGCGGTGCTGGGCCGCATCCGCCAGGAGGGGCCGCTGCGTTCGGCGGATTTTGAGGCTGCCAACCGCCCAGAGGGGGGCTGGTGGAATTGGAAGGAAGAGAAGCTGGTTTTGGAACGGCTGCACACCGCCGGAGAGCTGATGATTGCCCGCCGACAGGGGTTTCAGCGCGTTTACGACCTGCGCGAGCGCGTGCTGCCCGATTGGCGCGATGAGCACACCCCGTCCCTGGACGAGACGCTGCGCGCCTTCGCGCTCAAGTCGGTGCAGGCCCTGGGGGTGGCCCGTTCGCGCTGGGTGCCGGATTATTACCGCCTGAAGAAGAACGGCATGCAGGCGGTGTTGGAAGCCGCCGCGCAGGACGGTCTGCTGCTGCCGGTGGCGGTGGAGGGCTGGGATGATGTCTGCTGGGTGCACGCCTCGCACCAGGAACGCCTTCAGCAGGCAGCCGCGGGCCAGCTGGTGCCCACCCATACCGCCCTGCTTTCGCCTTTTGATCCGCTGGTGTGGGACCGCAGCCGCGCTCAGGAATTTTTTGGGTTCGATTACACCATCGAATGTTACCTGCCTGCTCCCCAGCGGCGCTACGGCTATTTTTCACTGCCCATTCTGGACTGCGGCGAGCTGATTGGCCGCCTGGATGCCAAGCTGCACCGCAAAGAGCGCATTTTGGAGATCCGCTCGTTCTTCCTGGAAGAGGGAGTGCAGATGGATGAGGCCCGTGCCGCTCGCCTGGCGCGTTCGCTGCGTTCCTGCGCGGCCTGGCGCTCGGCCGACCGCGTTCAGCCCTGCGAACAGGTTCCGGCGGTGCTGGCGGCGGCCCTTTCTGTTGAGAATTTCGATAATTAGTCTGAGTTTTAAGCGCATTATCCAGCAGATTTCGCGTACAATAACCTCATGCAGATTGCTGCTCTCCTGCTTGCTGTGGCCGCCGCGGCGTTGGCTGTGGGCGTTTTGGGGGTGCGCGCCGTGGTTCTGGCGGCGCGCAGCCGCGCTTTGGCACGGGATCAAGAGCGGCTGGAGATTCTCACCCTGGCCCGAGATCAGCGCCGCGAGCTGCTGCAAATTGCCCGCAGCCTGCCGACTGCTTTAGAAGACCCCTACGCCGCCACCCTGGTGCGCACCCAAAAAGCTGTTCAGGACGGCCTGGTCACCCTGGCCCACATTCGCCGCGCGGCGGGGCTGCCCGCGGCGGGCGACCTGACTCAGCGCCCCATCCGCTGGGGGGTGTTGGCCAGCCCAGTGGAAGCCGCCCAACGCCTGCGCCACGCCTGGGGACAGCGGCGCATGCGCCGCTGGTCGCAGCGGACTGCGGACATGCTGGAGCAGGCCCGTTTGCTTTCGGCACGCCTGGCGGGGATGGATGAGCAGCTGCGCACCGCGGTGGATCAGCGCCGGAATGAAGCCCACAGTCTGCTGCGCGAGGCCGTGAATGTGCCTTATGCGGCCGCCATCGCTCTGGTGTACGAACGCCTCGAAGAAACCGCCCAATGCCTGGATCACGCCTTTCAATTGCTGGACGGTGTGCAGCCCACCCCTTTTCAGGTGGTGGAAGCGTACAAGCTGAACCAGCGCTGCGCCTTTCAATTAAATGAAATCAAAGCCCAGCTTTCGCAGCATGAACAGCGCCAGGCTCTGCTGCGCCCGCGCCTGGAGATGGCGGGACTGTCCCTCAGCCGTTTGCAGCAGGCCCTGGCCGAAGAAACTGTGCGCCGCCCTGCCAAAGCCAACGCGGTGGCCTTAGATGGGCTGATGCAGGAACTGGGGCGGCTGGAAACTGCCCTGGACGCGGGCGATTACCACACGGTGGAAGCCCGCCTGCGCGATTTCGTTCAGGAAGTTGCAGATTTCGAAACCCAACTGAACGAGCTGCTGACCGAACGCAACCGCATCGCCGCGGACTGCGAACAGGTAGATCAGGAACTGGCCTACCAGACGCGCTGGCTGTCGGCCGTCCCCGCTGCGCGCTACCGCATGGACCTTTCCGAGGCCCTGGCGCGCCAGATGCGCCAGGATTTGCTGTGGCTCAACGCTCGTCAGCGCACCGAAAGCCTGGAAGAACTGCGTATGCCGCGGCTGCTGCCGATTGAGGCCGCCCGCCGTGAACGCCGCGCCTTTGAAGAGCGGCGGCGGGCTTTTGAGGCCCTGCGTCAGCGCTTTACAGCCGATCGGGTCACTTTTCAGCAAAAGCGCGCGGGGCTGCTTCTGCGGCGGCTGCAGGCCTGCCACCCGGTGTACCAGGAGCGCGGGCGTGCGGTGGGCTTCAGCGACGCCCTGGCGCGGCTGCACGGCAACTGGTCTCTGGTGGAAAGCTCGCCCGAGGTGGTGGAAAGCCGCTTTGCCGAGCTGCTGGAGAGCATGGCCCAGGTGCAGCGCGCCTATGAAGAGCTGGATGAAGGTTACCCCACCGCCCAGGCGGCCGTGGATCAGGAACGCACCGAGCGCGAACGTTGTTTGGAAGTGTTGGCCTTCACCATCTTTGATGAAATTCCCTTTGTGCGCCAAAACGGCCTGCCCGACCTGACCGCCCGCGCCGCACAGTGCTTGCAGACTCACGCCGAGCTGCGCCGCCGAGCCAATTTGGCGGGTGAAAATTACGGCGGGCTGCTGGATGAGGCCGAAAAGCTGCGCCAGCAGGCTGCGGCCATACACAACGATTATCAGCGCGCGCTGAAAGAGGTCACCATTTTGGTGCGCGAGCTGCAGGAAGATATGCGCGGTCATTTGCAGGATGTGGAGCGCTACAGCCAGGACCGCCTTTTGGACTTTGAAGAGCTGCTGCGCGGGCGGGTGACGCCGGTGAACCAGTGGATCGCCGAGGTGGACGGGGTTCCGCACCTCAGCCTGAACCGCATGAGCGCCTATGCCGACCGCGGGGTGGCCTTGCGCGGGCAGCTGCGCGGGGTGTTGGAACGGGCTGCGCAGGATGTGGACCGTACCCAAAAGATGCAGACAGCCGCCGCCGGCGCCCTGACGGCGGCGCGGGCGGCTTTGCTGCGGGCCGAAGAAGCCCTGCCCCAGCTGCCCTGGGTGTCGGGCAACACCAACACGGATGTGCTTTCCACCCAGCGCATGCGCCTGGTGCAGGAAGAGGATCACATGACCCAATTCGCCGAGCCGCTGGCGCGCCGCAAGCCCCAAAGCGCCGTGGAAGAGCTGGAACAGATCCACCGGCGGGCGGCACAGGTGCAGCGCGAGGCGGATACCATCCGCATGAACCGCGCCCAGCTGGTGTCGCGCCTGAACGCCTTGAGCCAGGGACATTTGGAAGAGCAGTGGGGCCGCCGCACCGCCCCCCAGCGCACTTGGTGGAGCTTCCTGCGCCGCGACGGCGGCTGAGGCCGCCTTGAACGAATCAAAACACGAGACCGGCCTGGTTTACCCTCAGGCCGGTCTCGTTTGATTCTTACATACAGTCAGGCTCTAGGGCTGGCTGCCCAGGCTTTGCACGCGGCCGAAGCCGTCCACGTTTTGGCGGGTGACCTTGGGCGTGCCGTAATATTCCAGGTTGCCGCTTCCGGTCAGATCCACAGCCAGTTCGTCCGTCACCCACAGGGTGGCGCTGCCGAAGCCCGAAAGGCGCACATCGGCTTTGGCGCTTTGCAGCTTCCCAGCCTGATAATCGCCCGCGCCTGAAAGGGTCACATTCTGGCTCTCGACCTGCCCCTGAAGGCGCATAGCCCCGAAGCCGGAGAGGCGCATATCCACGTTCTGAGCCTGCAAATCATCCACTTCCAGGTTGCCCGCGCCGCTGAGGGTCAGGCTGAGGTCATCGGCCTGCAGCTGATCGGCCTGCACGTCGCCAAACCCGGCCAGTTCCAGCGATTTCAGATCTTTGACCTTGACCGTGAATTCAACGTGGATGGTGTTGGTGATGGTGAAGTTCTTTTCAAATTCGATGTGCAGGGTGCTGCCGCGGACTTCCACGATGACGTAAGGGAGCAGGTTGTCATCAATTTCCAGGGTGACGCCTTCTTCATCGCCCTGCACCAGATTCAGCTTGCCGACGCCGCCAAAGTAGATCTGATCGTAGCCGCTGACCGGGTACGATTCGGTCACCAGATTGCCGGAGCCTTTGATGCCGTCGGGAATGCGGGTGGTGATATCTTCAACGATCTTGTCGGTATCGATGTTGACGGGGGCCATACTGAACGAACAGGCCAATGAAGTCAGGGCCAGTACGGTTAATGCAGCAAAAATACGAATTTTCATAGAAACACACTCCTGTAGATTTTGGTTCTACAGTATATACGCGCCTCTACGCCGTTCGTTGCACATTTGGCCAAAAACTGGCCGGATGACCAGGGGGGTTAGCCCGCCCCAAACAGCAGCCCCACCCCCACCAGGGCGATGAGCACCCCCACCACTGCGCGCGCACTCACCTTTTCACCCATCAGCGCGGCCACGGGCAGCACGAACAGAGGGCTGGTGGAGATGAGAGTCTGGCTGACCCCGGCCAGGGCGCGGTCGAGCGAAACTTGCTGCAGCCACATGCCGATGAAGGCCCCGCTGAAGGTAGCGATGAGGATCAACCCCCACAATTTGGCGGCCCCCGGCTGGCGCACCCATTGCAGCACCGGCTGGCGCAGGGTGATCAGCCACACAATCAGCAGCAGCGAACCGGCCGACATGCGAATCAGGGCGCTGGTGAGGGGGGAAATATCGGTGTACATGAAGGCGAAGCGTGAGAGCACCGAGCCGACCGCCTGGGTGAGGCCGGAGATCAGCCCAAAGATAATCCCGGCGCGCAAGTTGTTGGGGGCGTTTTCAGGCTGCGGGGTGCGGTCGGTGATGACCCAGGCCACGCCCAGGATGGTGATGAGAATGCCAACCCAGGCGCGCAGGGGCAGGGTTTCGCCAAGGAAGATCCAGGCGATGATGCCGGTCATAGGCGGCGACAGGGTGCCCATCAGCAGGGTGCGGCGGGCGCCGATGGCCTGCAGGGCTTTCATGTAAGCCGTGTCGCCCAGGCCGATGCCGATGAAGCCGGAGATGCACAGCAGGATGAAGGCCAGCGGGGCAACCTGGTTCACAAATTCGCCCAAAACGGCCATCGCCCCCAGGAACATGATCCCCGCCAGCACGCCCTTGAGCAGGTTTAGCTCCAGGGCGGTTAGTTTGCGGCTCAACTGTGCCCAGATCATGGAAGAGACCGACCAGATCATGGCAGCTGCCAAGGCTGCCAGTTCGCCCATGTAGCGTGTGATGAGGAGTGACAATGCTTACCTTCCTTGAGGGATGCTAGGCTCCGTCGGTGAGGGGCCCGGCGAGGGGAGAGGATTGGGCGGCGGCGGCGATGGCTTGCCCGCGGTGGTTGGCCTGGGGGTGGGCGTGGATGCCGCGCTCACTGGTAAGACCGATGCTGTACAGCGTTCCCAACACATCCCACTGCTGGCTGAGGTCAACGCCCTGGGCTTGCCAGTGATCCCGGATTTGCCGCAGACGAGCAGCCACCAGATGGGCGGCCTGAGTCTCGTCCTGTCCGCGGCGCAGCAGGCCCTGCCAGCCGGGTTCGGTGAGCGCGGGCAGGTATTGGCTTTCGGTCAATTCCCGCTGCACGCGCAGGGTCATCTGGGAGGGGCCGAAGGATTGGTCTTCCAGCGCTTTGCCGCTCAGGATCTGCCACACGCGCCGCAGCAGGGTCTGAAAAGCGCGGGGGGCGCCCAGTACCAGGCGCATGGCGGCGTCCTGCAGGCGGTCCCAGCGGTCGTAGCGCTGGGCTTCATCCAGCAGAACGGCCAGCACCAGAGCGGCGGGCACATCCTGGGCCTGGGCGGCGGCCTGGGCGCGCGGCTGCCATACCTGTGAAAAGGCGCGCAGGCGTTCGGCTGGCAAGGGCGTGGCGGGCGGCAGGTTGCCGGCGCGGATGCGCTGGTCGCGGCGGTGGCGCTGGAAGCGGCGCAGGAAGAACAGCAGCGGGACGGTGATGAGCAGCAGGATCAGCAGGGTATCTTCCCAGGCTTCCACCACCACCAGCACCTCGGCCCAGCGTTCGGCCAGCCAGTAGCCCGCCAGGGAGAGCACCAGATTCCACAAACCCGTCCCCAGGACCGAATACAGCAGGAATTTTCCAGCCGGCATGTGGAACATGCCCGCGGGGATGGAGATGAGGCTGCGCACCAGGCTCATCAGGCGGCCAAAGAAAACCACCAGCGGGCCGCGGTGTTGGAAGAACGACAGGGTGTGATCGAGGTCTTGTTCTGAGATGAGTGCGTAGCGCCCAAAGCGCCGCACCCAGCCGCGCAGCCGCGCCTCGGGGACGCGCGCGCCCAACTGGTAAAAAACCACCGCCCCGCTGAGCGCCCCCAGGGTGGCGATGAGGATCACCGCGGGCAGGGAGAAGCGCCCGGCGGCGGCCAGCGAACCAGCAAACGGCAGCACCAGTTCAGAGGGAATCGGGGGGAAAACCGTCTCCAGGAACATCACCAGGGCGATGCCGGGGTAGCCCATCTGCAGGATGATGCTTTCGATGATATGGCGCAGGAATTCGAGGATTTGAACCATCATAAGCTGCCCGCCTCTTCATCGGCGCACTGCTTCAGCCGCTCTTGATACAGCTGCTCAAGCTCCGCGGTGAGCTGACGGCGGCGCTCGGCAATGTACTGCAGCAGGGCGGTTTTGGGGGTGACGGGGCCGGTGAAAACCGTACTCAAGCGCAGATGACCGCCTTTTTGGGTGAGGGTGTTCACCTGCGCGCGGGCTTCCACCTCGCCCTGGGGAAAGTGTATGCGCAGGTGCAGGTTTTGGCCGATCTTCACCGGCGGCTGTACGGGCACCATCAGCCCGGCGCCGTCCATTGAGATGTCGGTCAGCAGGGCAGGCGATGATTTCTGCACATCCAATAAATCCACCGCCAGAGGTTCGGGCGGGGCCACCCGCACCACCATGCGGCGGCTGATGGCGCTGCTGGCTTGCGAAAAGGCGTCCAGTTCCACCCGGCCGCTGGGCAGGTGAAAGGAGAGCACGCGGGCTTTGACGGCTTCCAGCGGGGGGGCCGCCAAAAGCCACACCTGCGACTGCCAGCACAGGCACACCGCGCCCGGACCTTGAACGTTGGCCTGGAGGACTCCCTGCGCGAAGCGGTTGAGGATGAGGGGCGAGGTGATAGGAAATTCCTGGTAAAAGCTAAGCACCTGGATAGGTTGATTTTGCGCGACCAGCCGCCGCAGCTCTTGAAGAATACGTTCGTTCAAATGGATGCTCCTTGGCCCGTGGGGTCGGACACCGCTGACATTATAAAGGAGAATGCCTTAATGGGGGGTAAAAAAACGGGCCAGGCGCTGCACCGCGGGTGTACACTTATCCCATCATCTACTCAAGGAGACAAACATGAGCGATAAGCATGCTGGGACGACCATTTCGGCGCGCGCCTTTAGTCAATCGGTGTTTATTTTGTTGGCGTTAATGTTGGCGGCGGGGATTTTGACCCGGGTTTTACCCGCGGGAAGCTTTTCGCGGGTTGAGGAGGCCGGCCGCCAGGTGATTGTGCCCGGCTCCTACCAGCCCACGCCCCGCCCCGATTACGCTCCCTGGCGCTGGCTGACCGCGCCGCTGGAGGTGTTGGGCGGGCCAGACGCTCTGGTGCTGATCACCATCGCGGTGTTTATCCTGCTGGTGGGTGGGGGCTTTGCTGTGCTGGATGATTCGGGCATCCTCCAGGCCGCCCTGGGGCGCATTGTGCGCGCCTTTGGGGCGCGTAAATACGTGCTGCTGTGGGTGCTGACCTTCTTTTTCATGGCCATGGGGGCCTTCTTCGGCCTGTTTGAAGAGGTGGTGCCGCTGGTGCCGCTGATGGTGGCTTTGTCCTATTCGCTGGGCTGGGACCTGCTGGTGGGGCTGGGCATGAGCATTTTAGCCACCAACATGGGCTTCAGCGCGGCCATCTCGAACCCTTTCAGCATCGGCGTGGCCCAAAAGCTGGCCGGGCTGCCCCTGTTTTCGGGCGCGCTCTTCCGGCTGCCCTTCTTCCTGATCGTGTATGTCCTGGTGGCTGTGTTTCTGACGCGTTACGCGCGCCGTATTGAACGCGGTCCGCAGCGCTCGCTGGTATTTGGCGAAGATCAGGAGCACCGCGGGCGTTTTGGCACGAGCGATTTCGCCGGGGGCGCGCCGGTGCGCCGCAGGGCGGTGCTGTGGTTTGGGATGGGGGTGGGGGTGATTGTGCTGGTACTGGTTCTGGGGCCGATTGTGCCGGGCCTTTCAGATTATTCCCTGCCGTTGGTGGGGGTACTGTTCTTTGCGGCGGGCTTGGGAGCGGGGCTGCTCTCTGGCCGTGAACCGCGCCGGGTGTGGGCGGCCTTGGGTCAGGGCATGTTGGGTCTGGCCCCCGGCATACCGCTGATTCTGATGGCTGGCAGCGTCAAGTTCATCATCACCCAGGGCGGGGTGATGGACACCATATTAAACGCCGCGGCCCAGGCTCTGCAGGGGGCCACCCCGCTTTCGGCGGCCCTGCTGGTGTATGCCCTGGCGCTGGTGATTGAGATTTTCATCGGTTCAGCCGGGGCCAAAGCTGTGCTGCTGATGCCTTTGCTGCTGCCGCTGGCCGACCTGGTGGGCGTCACCCGTCAGGTGGCGGTTACGGCTTACTGCTTTGGCGACGGCTTTTCCAACCTGGCCTACCCCACCAATCCGGTGCTGCTGATTGTTTTGGGGCTGGCCAACCTGCGCTATTCGCGCTGGATGCGCTGGACAGCCCCGCTTTGGGCGGTGGTGCTGCCGGTGACGCTGGTGTTCTTATGGTTGGCGGTGGTGCTCAAATTGGGGCCGTTTTAGGCCGGGGATGGTACAATGGGGCGATTCGCATGACGAGAAGGAGTGCTGTGGAATGACCCCTGGACGATGGATGTTGGGCCTGGCGCTGCTGGGTTTGCTGCTGGCGGGCTGTGCGGCTGGGCCTGAAGCGCCCACCCCGATGCCTGCCGCTGCGCCCGCGGCGGTCCGCCCGACCCTTGCCCCCACGGCTGCCCCCACCCCCCTGCCCCTTCTCAGCGTCACAGCGGCGCTGCCCCCCACCCGACTGCCTGAGCCCAGCGCCACCCCCGCCAATGCCCACGCCCTGCCGCCGGAGCGCTGGCAGGAGTGGCCGGTGATCCCAGAGGTGGGCGAAAGCGCGCGCGCCCTGTATCAGCGCGGCCTGGCGGCGGGCACCAACCCGCAGGCCTTTTCTAAGGTGGGCGACTGCCAAAACGTGGATACGTATTTTCTGGGGGTGTTTGACGACCCCCAAAAGTACCGCCTGGGCGAACACACCGATCTGGAAGGGGCCATCACCCAGTTCCAGGGCAGCTACAGCCGCCGCAGCGCGGCGGTGCGCGGCGGGTTTAATGTGGCTTCGGTGCTCAGCCCGCTGAAGAGCGACCCAGCCGTGTGCGCCAAGGGCGAGACCCCCCTGGAATGTGAGACGCGCCTGCACAACCCTTCCATCGTCTTCATCAGCATGGAACAATGGTGGAGCAACCGCCCGGTGAGCTTGTATGAAGATTATCTGCGTCAGGTGGTGACCTTTTTTGTGGAGCGCGGGATTGTACCCATTTTGGCTACCAAAGCCGACAACCTGGAAGGCGAGCACCGCATTAATGCCGCTGTGGCGCGCGTGGCCTATGATTTTGACCTGCCGCTGTGGAATTTTTGGGCGGCGGTGCAGCCTTTGCCTTCGCACGGGCTGTGGGGCGACGGCTTTCACCTGACCTATGCCCAGAGCTTTTTTGACGATCCGCAAATGATGAAGCAGGCCTGGCCGGTGCGAAATTTGACCGCCCTGCAGTCCCTGGACACGGTCTGGCGCTTCATCAGCCAGCCGTAAACACAAAGAGGCCGGGGTTCTAGACCCCGGCCTCTTTTTGATTTAAAGGGATGAACGGCTCAGGCTTTGCGGGCGCGGATATCCACGGCCACGGCGCCCTGCCCAGGGGCCAGCACGCGCAGGGGGTTGATTTCCACCTCGGCGATCTCCGGGCAGGCGGCGGCCAGCTGCGCCAACCGCAGCAGGGCCTGGATGACGGCCTCACGGTCGGCGGGGGGCAGGCTGCGGAAGCCCGCCAGCTTGCGCCCGGCCCATGTGCGCTCGATCATGCGCTCGGCGTCTTCGCGGGTCAGCGGAGCCAGGGCAAAGGCCACATCTTTCAGTCCTTCCACCTCCACGCCGCCGGAGCCAAACATCACCAGCGGGCCAAATTGGGGGTCGCGCACCACGCCCAGGATCACTTCTTGACCCGCGCCGACCATGCGCTGCAAATGCGCGCCTTCCAGATGGGCTTCGGGGCGGGCGGCGCGGGCACGCTGGAACACCAACTCGTAGGCCGCTTCCACCTCCTCGGGCGTGTTAAGGTTCAGCACCACCCCGCCCACATCCGATTTGTGCGAGATATCCGGCGAGGCCAGCTTGAGCACCACCGGGAAGCCCAATTCGGCGGCCAACTGGGCGGCTTCGGCGGGGCTGTGGGCCAGGGGCATGCGAAGAGTGGGCAGCCCGGCGGCTTCCATCAGCCCGGCGGCGGTTTCGGCGGGGAAGAACTCGCCCGCGGGGGTGCCCTGCACCATCTCCTGCAGGGCTTCGGGCCGCAGCGCGGCCGGGGTGAGGATGGCCTCCTCCAGGCGCTGCAAGAGCACAACCCGCTGCCAGAGTGCGCCCAGGGCCGAAGCGGCGGCTTCGGGGAAGCGGTATTCGGGGATGCGCGCGGCGCGGGCCAGCTCGACGCCCTCTTGAATCTGGCGGTCGCCCATCAGCGCGGCCACCACAGGTTTGTCGCAGGTCTGCACGATGGGGATGACGGCCTTGACCACCCCGCCGGTGGTGGCGGGGGGCGGCGGCGGGGTGATGAACAGCACCATATCCACGCCGGGGTCGTCGAGCAGCAGGCGCAGGCAGCCCGCGTACTGTTCGGGGGTGGCCGAGGCGAGCATATCCACGGGGTTGTGGGTGCTGGCGGCGGCGGGCAGCAGGGCGGCCAGGGCGCTTTCGGTGTGGGGGGCCAGCTGGGCCAGAGTCAGCCCGGCCTGTTCCAGCGCGTCGGCGGCGGTCACGCCGGGGCCGCCCGCGTTGGTGAGCACGGCCACATTGCGCCCTTTTGGCAGCGGACACCAGGCCAGGGCGCGCGCCCATTGGAACATCTCTTCGGTGGTGTTGGCCCGCAGCACCCCGGCGCGGGCAAAAGCGGCGTCGAAGGCGGCTTCGGCCCCGGCCAGCGCGCCCGTGTGCGAGGCAGCGGCGCGGCGGCCGGCCTCAAAGCGCCCCACCTTCAGCGCTACCAGCGGTTTCAGGCGGGCGGCCTGGCGGGCTTTTTCCACAAACTGCGCGCCGTTTTGCACACCTTCCAGATACAGGGTGATCACGCGCGTGTGGGGGTCTTCGGCCACCGGCTGGAGGAAATCACTTTCAGAGAGGTCAGCCTGATTGCCCAGACTGTCCAGATGGGACAGGCCGATGCCCTGCCCGCGCACCCAATCAATGACGGCGGCGCAGATGGCCCCGGAATGGGAGAGGAAGGCAATTTCGCCGGTGGGCGGCGGTGGCGGCTGAAGGAAGGTGGTGTCCAGGGGCAGATGCGTGTTGATCAGGCCCACACAGTTGGGCCCCACCAGACGGATGCCGTAGGAGCGGGCAATTTCGACACAGCGCTGTTCCAGGGCGGCGCCTTCGGGGCCGGTTTCGCGGAATCCGCCGGTGGCCAGGATGGCCGCTTGGATGCCGCGCTGCCCCAGGGCGTGCAGGGTGTCGGGCACGGCGGGCGGCGGAACCAGCACCACGGCCAGGTCCACCGGGTCGGGGACATCCGCCACGCGGGTGTGGATGGGGCGGCCAAAGAGGGTTTCGCCTTTGGGGTTAAGGAAATGAATGGCGCCGCCGTAGCCGCTTTGCACCAGGTTGCGGGCCAGGGCGTAGCCCAGCTTAGTGGGGTCGCGGGATACGCCGATGATCAGCACGCCTTGCGGCTGAAAAAAGGGGACAAGAGAAGGATCGCTCATGCAGTCTCCAGGCTGGGGGGGTAAGGTGTGGGTGAACCGCGCTGCCAAACTTGAGATCATTATACGGAGTTTCGGAAAGAAAACCAATAAAAGGCCGAATCCAGCGGAAAGCATATTGACTCTCACGGCGCGCTTTCCTATAATGGTTGTAATCTTGTAGGTACAAGAGGACAAGCTTGTGGATTACCTAAACCGGCACAGTTATAAACCGTTGTACCTGCAGCTGAGTGAAAACCTCCGGCAGCGGATCGAAGGGGACGATCTGGAGCCGGGTTCCCGTTTGCCTTCCGAAAACGAACTGGTGGCGCGTTACGGCGTCAGCCGCAACACCGCTCGCCAGGCTATTAACGCGCTCATCGCCCAGGGGCTGGTCTACCGCCTGCAGGGGCGAGGCACGTTTGTGGCCCAAAAGCGCGTGCGCTACGGCATTGCCGGCCTGACCAGCTTTTCTGAGGAGATGCGCAAGCGCGGCATGCAGGCCAGCAGCCGGATTCTGCGCCAGACCCGCGAGGTGCCTTCGACCAAGGTGGCCCACTTGCTCCAATTGCTGCCTGGCGAAGAGACTTTCATGATTGAACGCCTGCGTCTGGCGAATGATGAACCCATGGCGCTGAACGTCTCTTACGTGCCGGTGTGCATGTGCCCCGATTTGGATCAGCAAGACCTGGAAAACGGGTCTTTATACGATTTATTTGAGCAGCACTACGGCTTTCGCCTGGGGTATGCCGAGCAGGTCTTAAAACCGGCCACAGCCACCGAGTATGAGGCGGAAATTTTGCAGACCGGCGTGGGATACCCCCTGTTGGTGGCCGAAGGCGTCACCTATTTGGAAAGTCAGGTGCCGGTGGAAGTGACCCGCCTGATGTACCGCGGGGATCGTTATGAATTTGTGGTGCAGCCGGTGCGGCAGCATCACCGTGAATAACCGCTGGACATCTTCATATGAAAGGAGGTGGTTGGAGCGGTTTCTGATCTGTTTTGGTAAACCATTTGCAGGTTCGATCCAAAATTGGTGTGTTGAATGAAACAACGACTATAGGAGAAGAAAGACATGAAGAAGATGATGGTGATTTTGAGCGTTCTGGTCATGGCGGCCATGATTTTGACCGCCTGCGCCCCCGCTGCGGCCCCCGCCGCTGACACCCCGGCCCAGCCGGAAGCCAAGAAAATTAAAGTGGTGAACCTGATCAACGGCGTTCAGGGCGACAAGTCCTTCTTTGATTCGGCTGTGCGCGGCGTGACCAAAGCTCAGCAGGAATTTGGTCTGGATGTCAAGACGATCGAAGCGGGTGTAGACCCGGCCCGCTGGCAGCCGGCGTTGGAAGATGCCGCCGCCAACGAAGAATATGACATCATGATTCTGGGCACCTACCAGATGTCCGAATTCCTTCAGATCGTGGCCCCCAAGTACCCGGACAAGAAATTCATCATCTATGATGTGTCCGTGGACTACGCCGCCTGCGATTGCAAGAACGTGTATTCGGTCACCTATAAGCAGAACGAAGGCTCCTATCTGGCGGGCCTGTATGCTGGTTTGATGACCCAGTCGGGCATTGAAGGCATGAACCCTGAGAAGATCGTGGGCACGGTTGGCGGCCAGGACATCCCTGTGATCAACGACTTCATTGTCGGCTACAAACAGGGCGCCAAGGATGCTGGTCTCGATCCGGAGACGGGTGTGATCGTGCAGTATGCTGGCGGTTGGAACGACCCGGCCAAGGGTAAGGAAATCTCTTTGGCTTTGTTCCAGCAGGGCGCTGATATCGTCTTCCAGGTGGCTGGCGGCACGGGTGAGGGTGTGTTCCAGGCGGCGCAGGAAGTGGGCCGCTACGCCATCGGCGTGGATTCCGATCAGGCCACGATCATTGAAGGCACCGACGCTGAGAAGGCCAAAGTGATCCTGACCTCCATGATGAAGAACGTGGACAACAGCCTGTACCGCGCGCTGAAGTTGTATGTGGAAGGCAAGCTGGAATTCGGCAAGGCTGAAGCTTTGGGCGTCGCCGAAGGCGGCGTGGGTCTGGCCTACAACAAGTACTACGATGAGTTCACGCCCCAGGACGTGAAAGACAAAATTGCCCAGGCCGAAAAAGACCTGCTGGAAGGCAAGATTGTTGTAGACACCGTTTTCAAATAATCACCCAGTAATCAGCGGGGCGAGCCAGGCTGCGGCCTGGCCCGCCCCCCATTTTTTCGTGTAAGGCACCGCTTGAACGGCGGGCGTTCTTTGCGCGTTTGGCAGCTTTCTTTTGGAAATAAGGACTGCGGTCAGCCTTGAGCTGACGATCCTGCTCGACCCGGAACCCTTAAAAAGGCTGTGAAATTGGACGGAGGCGGTGGGTGAACCAGCGCTTAAAGACGGCTCCCGTTCCTTACCGTACGGAGGTGGTATGGCAGCTTTAATTGAAATGCGTGAAATCGTAAAGATTTATCCCAATGGAGTGGTGGCCAATGACGGCGTCAACTTCTCCGTGGACCGCGGTGAGATCCACGCGTTGGTGGGTGAAAACGGCGCGGGCAAAAGCACTTTAATGAAAATTTTATACGGCATGGAGCGCCCCACCGGGGGGGAAATCTTGTTGGACGGCCAGCCGGTTCATTTTCACTCCTCAAACGATGCCATCGCCGCGGGCGTGGGCATGGTGCACCAGAATTTCATGTTGGTGCCGTCCTTCACCGTGGCTGAAAACATCGTCTTGGGGCAGGAACCGCTGCGCAACGGCTTGCTGGATCAGGCCGAGGCGCTGCGGGTGACGCGGGAACTCTCGCAGCAGTACGGCCTGCGCGTGGAGCCTGAGGCTGTGGTGGATTCGATCAATGTGGGCATGCGCCAGCGGGTGGAAATTCTCAAGACGCTTTACCGCGGGGCGCAGGTGCTGATTTTGGATGAGCCCACTGCGGTTTTGACGCCGCAGGAAACCCAGGAATTGTTCGCGGCGGTGCGCAAATTGGTGGATCAGGGCAAGACGGTCATCTTCATCACTCACAAGCTGCGCGAGGTGAAAGAGATTTCCAACCGGGTGACAGTGATGCGCAGCGGCAAGGTGATGGGCGTGGTGCAGACCGAAGACGCAACGCGCGAGAGCCTGGCGCGCATGATGGTGGGGCGCGATGTGTTCTTGCAGGTCAACAAGCCGCCCGTGACGCGCGGGAAGAAGGTTTTGGAGGTGCATAACCTCTCTTACGTGTCCGAGACGGGCCGCACCATGCTGCACAACGTATCGTTCAATGTTTACGGCGGCGAGGTGCTGGGCATTGCCGGGGTGGAAGGCAACGGCCAAACCGAGCTGGCCGAAACGCTTTCGGGGCTGCGCCCGGCGGCCACCGGCACGGCCAGCGTCAACGGCAAGGCCATCCTGAACACCAACCCGCGCACCGTGCGCCTTTCGGGGGTGGCCCACATCCCCGAAGACCGCCTGACCAACGGGCTGGCGCTGACGGCTTCGATTGACGAAAACCTGATCGTAGACCGCTATTTCCGGCCTCCGTTTCACCGCGGGCTGTTCATTGACTACAAGGTGGTGGAAAAACAGAGCGCGGATTTGATCCAGGAATACGGCATCCGCACCCCCAACGGCAAGCTGCCGGTGAAATCACTTTCGGGCGGCAACATGCAGAAGGTGATTGTGGCGCGCGAGTTCACCTCGGACCCGGCTCTGCTGATCGCAGCGCAGCCCACCCGCGGCATTGACGTGGGCGCCACCGAGTTTGTGCGCGACCAGCTGGTGAAACAGCGCACGGACGGCAAAGCGGTGCTGCTGATTTCCGCCGACCTGTCGGAGGTGATGAGCCTGTCGGACCGCATCATCGTCATGTACGAGGGCGAGATCACCGGCGTATTTCCAGACGCAGCCAGCGTGAGTGAAGAAGAGCTGGGCTTATACATGTTAGGGATTAAGCGCCAAACCAAGGAAGAGATGGAGGCAGTTCTATGAAACGTTGGATGGCAAACCCCATCGTCCGGGAGACTGTGCGCATTGTGGCTGCCGTGGGTCTGGCGCTGCTGTTGGGATTTATCATCACGCTGTTTGTCTCCGAGGACCCGCTCAATGCGTACCGTTCCTTCCTGCTCGGCCCGCTGACGCGCCTGAACCGCATCGGCGACTGGCTGGAGGAATCGATTACGCTCATCTTTTTGGGCCTGGCCACGGCCATCGTGTTTAAAGCCGAGCTGTTTTCGCTGGGGGCCGAGGGGCAGATGGTTCTGGGTGCGCTGACGGCGGGTGTGGTCTCGCTGTATGTGCCGCTGCCGCCCGCGCTGCGCTTGCCGCTGGCCCTGCTGGCCGCTATGGTGGTGGGCTTTTTGTGGGGGGCCATCCCGGGCATCTTGAAGGCCAATCTGAACGCCAACGAGCTGGTTTCATCGTTGATGCTCAACACGATTGCGCTGAAGATTTACGAATGGCTGCTGACCTTTTATATCAAGCCGCCCAACGCGGGCTACACGGCTTCGGATTTCTTCCCCAAAGAAGGCGTGCTGCCCAACTTCTTCCCGCCCATCCCTGGGCTGGAGGGTGTGCGGCAGACTCTGGTGAACCAAACCAACCTGACGATCATGCTCTACATCATGCTGGCGGCCATCTTTGTGGTGTATTTCCTGATGTACCGCACCCCCTTTGGCTACGAGCTGCGCATGGTGGGTATTAACCTCAAGTTCGCCCGCTACGGCGGCGTGGACATTAAGAAAGTCATCATCCTGGCGATGGCCGTCAGCGGTATCTTCGCCGGGCTGGCCGGGGCGCACCTGGCGATGGGCATTCATACCAAGCTCATTTTGAACATCACCTTCGGGTTGGGGTTTGAGGGCGTGGTGGTGGCGCTGCTGGCGCGCAACAACCCGCTGGCGGTTCCGTTTACCGGCCTGGCCTACGGCTATTTGCGCGCAGGCGCGGACGTGATGGAGCGCGCTTCGGATATGTCTCGTGAAATGGTGCTGGTCATTCAGGCCATCATCATCTTGCTGGTGACGGCGGAACGGGTTTTGCCGATGGTGCAGAAACGCATCGCCGCCAGCCGCAGCAATGGAGAAGGCGCAGCTGCTGCTGCCGAAGGAGGTAGCCATGCCGCTTGATGTCGTACTTCGCGGAATTTTCTCAGCTCTGTTCGCGGCCAGTGTGCTGCGCATCAGCACGCCGGTGATCCTGCCGGCTCTGGGCGGTTTGATTTCAGACCTGGCGGGTTCGATCAACATCGCTTTGGAAGGCACCATGCTGGTGTCGGCCTTTACGGGGGTGGTGGTTTCGGCCTACACCCAGAGCGTTTGGCTGGGGCTGCTGGCGGGGATTTTGGCCGGGGTGGCGCTGAGCGCGCTGCTGGCCTTCTTCCACCTTTCCATGAACACCAATATCATCCTGGCCGGTATCGCTCTGAACATCATGGCTACCGGCGGGACCATCTTCCTGCTGTACATCCTCACGGGCGATAAGGGCAACTCGTCCTCGCTGGCCAGCGGCGCTGTGCCGGTGATCAACATCCCCCTGCTCAAGGACATTCCCTTTTTCGGCACCGTGCTCAGCGGGCACAGCATTTTCACGTACCTGGCCTTCTTGCTCACCTGGCTGGTGTCGGTGTTCTTGTATAAAACCCGCCTGGGGGTGCACCTGCGCGCGGTGGGCGAAAACCCCGAAGCCGCGGCCTCCCTGGGCATTAACGTCAAAAAGGTGCGGGCCATCGCCCTGCTGCTCAGCGGTTTTCTGGCTTCGCTGGGCGGGCTGAACCTTTCGATGGCGTATCTCAACATTTTCCAGCGCGATATGACTTCGGGGCGCGGTTTCATCGCCCTGGCGGCTATTTACCTGGGCGGGCGCAAGCCTCTGGGCACCTTGATCGCCGCGATTATTTTTGGTCTGGCTGACGCGCTGGGCAACCAGCTGGGTTCGCTGAAGATCCCATCGCAGTTGGTGCAGATGATTCCGTATGTGGCCACGATCGTGGCCCTGGTGGTGTATGCGCTGCGCACGCAAGCTCAGGTGCGCGAGCGCATGCATAAATTCCAACAACGCGAAGCGGAGATCGCCGCCAAAGCCAGCGGGGACTGATATCCGCGAAGGAAACAGCGCGGAGGCTGTGGCGGGGAGCAGTTGCCTCCTCGGGCCTCCGCGCTGCGTTGTATATTCACGCTGTACGGCAAGTTTGCTGCACATGGAGGAGTGGAATGGGACTGTATGAACACATTTTAGGCGGTATGTATGGGCAGGCCCTGGGCGACGCCTGGGCCATGCCGGCCATGTTAAGCCCGCAGGCTACCTGGGACCTGCACGGCGGTTGGATTGATACGCTGCGCTCCGCGCCGGACAGCCACCCCGTGCACCACGGTCTGCCCGCCGGACGCATTACCGACGACACCGAACAGGCCTTTGCCCTGGCGCAGGCCATTTTAGAAGACGGCAAGGTGACCCCCGAAGGGGCAGCGCGGGCGGTGGTGGCCTGGTACGACCGCATTGACGGCGACCATTCCCCCTATGTGGGGCCGTCCACGCGCCGAGCGGTGCTGGCCCTGAAGAGCGGCGGCGATTTGTACGAAACCGGCAGCCGCGGCGACACCAACGGCGCATCCATGCGCGTGGCCCCCGTGGGGCTGATTCACCCCGGCGATGTGGAGGGCGCGGTGGAAGACGCCTGGCGCTCCTGCATCCCCACCCACAACACCGACATCGCCATCTCCGGCGCGGCGGCGGTGGCAGGGGCGATTGCTGAGGCTTTGCGGCCGGGCGCCAGCCTGGATGAGATCGTGGGCGCGGGCCAGCGGGCCGCCGACCTGGGCCGTCAGCACGGCTGCCCGTGGATGGGGGCCTCGGTTTCGCGGCGCATTGACCTGGCGGTGGAAATTGCCCGCTCCAAGCTGCCCGAACGCGCCCGCTTGCAGGAAATCTATGACGTCATCGGCTGCACCCTGGCCATCAGCGAATCGGTTCCGGCGGCCTTTGGGGTGCTGGTGATGGCGGACGGCAGCCCGCAGCGCACGGCTATGTACGCAGCTGGGCTTTCCGGCGACGCTGACACCGTGGCGGCCATGGCCTGCGCCATCGCCGGGGCCTGGAAGGGTGTCGAGGCCTTTGACCGCGATGTGCTGGCCAAGCTGCGCCAGGCCAACCCCGAATACGACTTTGAGGCCACGGCCAAAGGGCTGCTGGCCTTGGCGGAGAAAAATTTGGCACGCTAAGCGTGCGGGCAAAAGGAGGCTGGCATGGTGGACGTGCTGATCCGGCATTGTGACGTGCTGCGGACGGAAGGGGAACGCGCCTGGGTGGAGACCGATCAGGATATCGCCGTGGAAGGCGCGCGCATTCAGGCCGTGGCGGCGGGGGGCAGTTTGGGGGCCGCCGCGGGCGAGGTGATTGAGGCGCGCGGCATGCTGGCTATCCCAGGGCTGATCAACACCCATGCCCACGTGCCCATGGTCTTGTTTCGCGGGCTGGTGGAGGATGTCAGCGTGGAATCGTGGTTTAACGATTACGTCTGGCCTTTGGAATCCAACCTGACCGCCGAGGATGTGTATTGGGGGGCGCTCTTGGGCATGGCCGAGATGATCGAGAGCGGCGTGACCTGCGTGGCCGACCATTACTTCTTTATGGATGAGGTCGCCCGCGCCGCGGTGGAAAGCGGCATGCGCGCGCATCTGGCCTGGGCTGTGTTTGAACACCAGGGTGAAGCGCAGTTGGAGCGCACAGCGGCCTTCATCCGCGAGTGGCAAGGAGCGGCGGACGGGCGTATTGTCACCTGGATGGGGCCGCATTCGCCCTACACCTGCGGGCCGGACTTCCTGCGCCTGTGCGCGCGCCGCGCAGCGGAACTGGGCGTGGGGGTGCATCTGCACGTTTCGGAAACCCAGGCCCAGGTGGATTTGTGCCTGCGCCAGTACGGCCTGACCCCTCCGGCGCTGCTGGCCGAGACGGGCATTTTGGACGGGCGCGCTTTGTTTGCGCACTGCTGTTACCCCACGGACGCGGATTTGGAGCTGATGGCTGCTCGCCGCGTGGGGGTGGGGCGCGCGCCCAAGACCTACATGAAGCTGTCCAGCGGCACGGCCGACGTGCGGCGGCTGCTGGCACACGGCATCCCGGTGGGGATCGCCACCGACGGGGCCACCAGCAGCAACAGCCTGGATATTTTGGAACAGATGCGCCTGTTGACCCTGCTGGAAAAGTACATGGGCGGTGATTCCACTGCCTTCCCGGTGGGGCAGGCCCTGGGGCTGGCCTTTGAGGGCGGTGCGCGCGTTTTGGGCCAGGAGCAGGATTTGGGCGCGCTGCAGGTCGGCAAGCTGGCCGATATCGCCCTGGTGCGGCAGGACGCCGTGCACGTTTGGCCGCGATACGACCCCGCCGCCAATCTGGTGTATTCCTCACGCGCCTCGGATGTGGATACGGTTTTATGTAACGGCAAGGTGCTCATGCGCGGGCGCGAACTGCGCACGATTGACAAGGCGCGCGTGATGCGCGAGGTGGCCGAACGGCTGGGGCGGCTGAACCAGCGCGTCCCCGGCAGCCGCATCGCCACCTATCCGGTATAGGACGGAAAACGAGGTTTAACCATGGCAGACTGTGTGATTCAAATTTACGCCTTCACCCGCCCCGAAGAGGCCGCCGCGGCGGCAGAAATGGGCGTGCAGCAGGTGGGCTTTGTGGCCGGGCGCTACGGTTTGGTGCACGGCGAGCTGGATTTCGCCGCCGCGCGCGCCATTGTGGAAGCGCTGCCCGGCGGCACGCGCAGTGTGGCCCTCACCATGTCTACGGATGTGGACGAGATCGTGCGCATGGCAGCGGCGGTGCGGCCGGATATCGTGCACGTATCCACCGATCTCTACGATGTGGATGTGGACGGCATGCGCCGGCTGCGCTCCCTTCTGCCGGAGAGCGTGCAGCTCATGAAGGCCGTGCCGGTGGAAGATGAGGCCAGTGTGGCGGCGGCCCAGGCCTTTGCCCAGGTGTCGGATCTGCTGCTGCTGGACAGCAAGGTGAGCGGTTTTCCGGGGGTGGGGGCCACCGGCGCCACCCACGATTGGCGTTTGAGCCGCCGCATTGTCGAATCGGTGAAAATCCCCGTCATCCTGGCGGGCGGGCTTTCGGCGGAGAACGTGGCCGCGTCCATCGCCGCCGTGCAGCCCTGGGGGGTGGATTCCAACACAGCCACCAATGTGCCCGGCGATCCGCTGGTCAAGGATATGGCGCGGGTGGCGGCTTTTGTGCGCGCGGTGCGCGCCGCACCGGGGGGCAGCGCATATGGGGCCTGAATTGGACGTGCTCTTGTTCGGCGATCTCAATGTGGATACCATGATGGCCATTCACCGTTATCCCCCGCCGGGGGGTGACGGTCTCTCGGATTTTGTGGAGGTGGAGGTGGGCGGCGCGGTGGCCAACTCTGCTGTCACCCTGGCCCGCCTGGGGCTGCGCACCGGCCTGGTGGGGGCCTTGGGGCGCGATGCCTGGGCTGAGCAGGTCACCCGACCGCTGGAAGCCGAAGGGATTGACCTGCGGCGGGTGGCGCGCGTGGCGCGGGGCACAGGCCTGGCCATGATTGTATCCACGCCGGACGGGGAACGCACCATGTTCTCCTTCCGCGGGGCCAATGAAGAGCTGCCGCCGGAGCACATCAACGCGGAGATGCTGGAAGGTGTGGGTGTGCTGCATTTTTCCGGCTACGCCTTTCTGAAGCCGCCGCAGGCTGAGGCCGCCTGGAAGGCCGCCGCCCTGGGCACGCAAATGGGCGTGCCCCTCAGCCTGGACAGCGGCCTGGAACCGGTGCTGCGCTCGCCGGAGGGCATGCGGCGGCTGCTGCCCCAATTGGCCGTGTGCATCACCGGCCTGGAAGAGATGCATGCTCTGGACGGCAGCGAGCAGCCCGAAGCCGCCCTGGATGCCCTCATGGCGTACGGGGTGGGCCTGGGCGCGGTCAAGCTCGGCGCGCAGGGCTGTTGGTTGGGCAGCAGCCAGGGCGAAAAGTGCTTCTTCCCCATTTTCCCCATTGAAACCGTGGATACCACCGGCGCCGGTGATGCCTTCAGCGCTGGGCTGCTGTTTGCCCTGCGGCGCGGGCTCAGCCTGGCGGCAGCGGGGACTCTGGCCAGCGCGTTGGGCGCCCTGGCTACCACCCAGTACGGCGCGGGGATGAAGATGCCCGGGGCAGCGCAGGTGTGCGCCTTTTTGCGGGCGCGCAGCGAAGCGCGTATGGGCGGGGCTTTTTGCGACGGCGCAGCCGAGGTGCTGGCTGCCCTGTCTTGCCCTGGGTGAGACCCCATTGATCGGGGGATTGCTGCACAAAAACTTGATATAGCAGGTATAATCCAATCATGAACGCAATCCGCGTGGTTTCCATTGGCGACCTGGTCACCGATCTGGTGACCGAAATCCCCCACCTGCCGGCGGCGGCTGGCCAGCATCAGGTGGCCAGCAAAGTGCAGCTCGAACCGGGCGGGGCTGGGAATTTTTTGATCGCCGGGGCGCGCCTGGGGATGGCGATGACCGCCCTGGGCACGGTGGGAGACGATTGGTCCGGCCAGGCGCTGCTGGCCGCGCTGCAAGCCGAAGGCGTGGATACCCGCAGCGTCTCCACCCAGGGCACCACCACCACGGTGGTTTCGCTGGTGGCCGCGGACGGCGGCGGACACGTCTTTTTGGGCGCGTACGGGCAGGGGGCCGAAGTGCCGCTGCTGCCTGTCTGGAGCGCGGCGGTGGCCTCGGCTCAGGCGCTGATCGGCTGGGGCTACACCCTGCACGAAACCCGCGTGCGCGCGGCTATGTTGGCGGGGATGGCCCAGGCGCGTCAGCAGGGACTGCCGGTGTTTTTTGACCCCGGGCCGTTTTTCGCCAGCGCTGAGCCTGCCTATCAGCAGGCTGCTCTGGAACGGACCTCCGTGCTGCTCTTGACGGATGAGGAACTGCCTTCGGTCAGTCCCCAGGGCGGCAGCGAGGAAGCCCGCGTGAACGCGCTGTTGGCGCGCGGGTTGAGCGGCGTGGTGGTGAAGCGCGGGCCGCACGGGTGCAGTATTTTCACTGCGCAGGAGCGCGCGGATCACCCTGGTTTTGCTGTGCCGGTGGTGGACACCTCCGCGGCGGGCGACTCCTTCGCGGCGGCGCTGATTTTCGGCTGGCTTTCCGGCTGGCCGCTGGCGCGCACGGCGGCTTTTGCCAACGCGATGGGGGCCGCCAAGGTGCAAAAAATGGGGTCGGGGCGGCAAGTCCCCACCCGTGCAGAAGTGGACGCGGTTTTATTGGGACATTCATAATTCGGAAGCGAGGATGCGATGTTGAAGACGATTGTGCTGGATACACCAGAAAAAGAAAGCCTGACCAATATCACTGCGGCGGTGGAAGAGGTGGTCAAGGCCAGCGGAGTGCAGGAGGGCATTTGCGTGCTGTACGTGCCCCACACCACAGCCGGTTTGATCAACAACAGCGGCATGGATCCCGCCACCGCCGTGGATTTGCTGGATGAGCTGCGGCGGCTGGTTCCCACCCGCGTGGATTTTAAGCACCAATACGACACCCCCGCGGATGCCGCCGGGCATATCAAGTCCAGCCTGCTGGGGGTCAGCCAGACCCTGATCGTGACCGGCGGCCAGCTGGCTTTGGGACATTCGCAGAGCATTCTGTTTTGTGAATTTGACGGACCGCGCCAGCGGCGGGTGATCGTGCGCGTGATGGCGGACGTTTAAACGGGGCGGGGGCCCGATTTTTGAGGAGACAGACATGGCGAAAAAAGTGTTGATTGATACCGACCCCGGCATAGACGATACCATGGCTATTTTGACGGCCTTTAACTCGCCGGAACTGGAAATTGTGGGCCTGACCACGGTGTTTGGCAATTCGGTGATTGAGAACTGCACCGCCAACGCCCTGCGGCTGGTGGAGCTGGCCCGGCGGCCGGATGTGCCCGTGGCTTCCGGCGCGGGGCGGCCGATGGTGGTGGATGCCGAGCTGATCGCTGCGCCGGTGCACGGCGAGGACGGCATGGGCAACACCCACCTGCCCGCCCCTCAGGGCCAGCCGGTGGGGATGAGCGCCGCCGAGTTCATCGTCAAGACGGTTCTGGAAAACCCAGGCGAAATCACCCTGGCGCCGCTGGGGCCGCTGACCAATATCGCCCTGGCGTTGATGCTGGAGCCCAAAATCGCCGGTCTGGTCAAAGAGGTGGTCTTGATGGGCGGGGCGGCCACCGTGCCGGGCAATATTTCGCCGGTGGCGGAGGCCAACATCTTCCACGACGCCCACGCGGCGGAGCGCGTGTTTGGCGCGGATTGGCCGGTGGTGATGGTGGGGTTGGACGTAACTACCCGCGTGATGATGACCCCTGCGTTTTTCGACAGCATTTTCAAAGCGGATACCCCCTACACGCGCCTGCTGCAGAAAATGCTGCCGGTGTACCAGGGCTTTCACCATGACTTTTACGGCATGAACGGCAGCGTGCACACCCACGACCCCTCCACCATCACCTATTTGCTGCGCCCGGATTTCTTCCAGACGGAAGAATGGCCGGTGCATGTGGAGACGTCCGGGCGCTGCGCGGGCTTCACCATCGCGGACCGCGCGCGGCAGTGGGGCGACCGCCGCCCTGCGCGGGTGTGCGTGGGCGTGGATGCGGTGGCCGAATTGGGGCTGCTGCATGAGCGCCTGACGCGCTATTAATCCATCCAAAGGCAGCCGGGCAAGGAGAGCAGACATGCGCAAATTCTGGATTGATACGGATACGGCTTCGGACGATGCGGTGGCCATTCTGATGGCGCTGCGCTGGCCGGATGTGGACGTGGTGGGCATTTCGACGGTCTCCGGCAACGTGCCGGTGGAGATGTGCGCGGTGAACGCGCGCTACACGGTGGAACTGTGCGGCAAAGACACCCCGGTGTACCTGGGGGCGGCCAAACCCCTGCTGCGCGAGGCTTCTTATGCTTATTTCTTCCACGGGCCAGACGGCATGGGCGGCATGAATTACCCCGCTCCGCGCCGCCCGTTGGCCGAGGGGCACGCTGTGCAGGCGCTGATTGACGCTGTGCGCGCGCACCCCGGCGAGATCACCCTGGTGACCTTAGGCCCGCTGACCAATGTGGCCCTGGCTTTGGCGCTGGCGCCGGATCTAGCCCAGAAAATCCCCGTGTGCTATGTGATGGGCGGCGCGGCGGCCACCTTGGGCAACGTCACCCCGGCGGCGGAGTTTAACATCTGGGTGGACCCCGAAGCGGCCAAGATGGTCTTCCACTCCGGGCTGCGCCTGGTGATGGTGGGTTGGGAGCTGTGCCGCGGCGAGGCCAACCTTTCTGAGGCGGATATGGCCGAAGTGCGCGGCTTTGGCACGGTGCTGGCCGATTTTTCGCTGGACTGCAACCGTCAGGCGATTGAAACCAACCGCACCTGGCTCAAAGACCCGGCCCTGCCCCTGCCCGACCCGGTGACCATGGCCGTGGCCCTCGACCCCAGCGTGTCCGTGCGCCAGAGCAGCCACTATGTGGATGTAGAAATCTTAAGCGAGGTCACGCGCGGCATGACGGTGGTGGATGAGCGCGGGGTGCTGAACCGCGCGGCCAATGTGGAAGTGTGTTGGGAGATTGATATTCCCAAATGGAAGGAAACTCTCTACCGCACCTTGCGGTGAAACCGAGCGAAGTATGGCCAGCGATCCCTATGATTTGATTTGTTTGGGCGGGGCAGCCGTAGACATCGTGCTGCATGCGCCGCGGCTGCCCAAGAGCGATGAAAAGCTGGTGGTGCGTTACGGCGGGCGCTTTGGGGGCGGGCTGGTGGCCAACGCTGCCTGCGCGGCGGCGCGCTTGGGACTGCGCACGGCCTGGAGCGGCGTGCTGGGCAGCGACGAAAACGCCGAGCATCTCATCGAAGAATTTGAGACCTTTGGGGTGCACACGGAGATGGCGCGCACCGTGCTGGGCCGTTCCACCGATTTCACCGTGATTGTGGTGGAACCCGACGGCAAACGCACCATCCTCATCGCCCCCGTGCATTCGCAGCTGCCGCCTTTGGATCGCGAGCTGCGCACGGCGCTGGCTTCGGCGCGCTTCGCCTACGCTTTGCCTGTGGAGGCGCACTGGTTTTCGCCTTTCGCAGCGGCGGTTCACGCCGGGCGGGGGCAGGTGGCCGTGGATCTGGAGGCTTCGGCCCCGGCGCGCGGGGCAGAGCTGAAACAGGCTCTCAGCCAGAGCGACATCGTCTTTTGCAGCCGCGACGGGCTGGAACACGCCACGGGTGAAGCCGACACGGATGCAGCCGCCAAGACCCTTTTGGGTTGGGGGCCGCAGCTGGTGGTGGTGACCCTGGGCAGCCAGGGCGCGGAGGCTTTTGCCGCCGGGCAGCATTGGCAGGCCTCCGCCGAAACCGTGCGCGTGTTGGATACCACCGGCGCGGGCGACTGCTTCCACGCTGGTTTTCTGGCAGCCCTGGCCCGTTCGTGGTCGGTGCCTGAGGCGCTGCGTTTTGGGGTGACGGCGGCCAGCTGCGTGGTGCAGCAGGTGGGCGCGCGCAGCGGACTGCCCACCTGGAATGAGGTCGTGGAGCTGTTGAAGCGGGATGCGAACAATCCCAGCGCGGGAAGCGGGGTGTGAGCGTGGGTGTGGATTATGTGACCTTCAATGTGATCCTGGATGACATCGTTTACCCCGATGGGCAAACGCGCATGGGCGTTTTGGGCGGGGGCGGGCCGCAAACCGCCTTTGGCATGCGCCTGTGGGCGCCGCGGGTGGGGTTAGATGCCGGCGTGGGCCGCGACCTGCCGCCGGAGGTGCGCGTCTGGCTGAGCGCTTGTGATGTGGACTCCAGCGGCCTGCATGTTTCAGAGCTGGCCACCCCGCGCGCCTGGCAAACCCTGGAAGAGGATGGGCGGCGCGTGCAGGTGTGGCGCGTGCCGGGGCAGGTTTTGGGCGTGCAGCTGCGCCGCAGTGTCGAGCGCCTGCCGCAGGCATACCGCCGCGCCAAAGGCTTTCACCTGGGGGTGCATCCCCATGAGGGCGAATCCGCCCTGGTGGCGGATCTAAAAGCCCTGGGGGCTGTGGTCAGTGTGGAGGTCTTCCGCCCGGCGGATCATCCCATGAGCGACGCCCAGGTGCGGGCTTTGGTCAGCGGCCCCGACCTGTTTTCGCCCAACCTGGAAGAAGCTGCCTCCATGTTGGGTGAGCGCACCCCTGAAGCGCTGCTGCAAGCCCTGGTGGACGCTGGGGCGCGCCGCGTGGCGCTGCGCATGGGGGCCGAAGGCACATTGCTGGCTCAGGCGGACAACCCGGAGCGCGTGCACATCCCCGCGGTGGCGGTGCAGGTGGTGGACCCGGTGGGAGCGGGCAACGCCTTTTGCGGCGGGCTGCTGGTGGGTTGGTGCGAGACCGGCGATTGGGCCCTGGCCGGGAAATATGGGGCGGTGGCCGCCTCGTTTGTGGTGGAACAGGTAGGCGTGCCGGTGGTGACCCCCGCCGTGCAGGCTGAGGCTCAGCGCCGTCTGGCAGGTCTGCGGGAACGCAGGCTGTAAGCCGACCGGCGCCTATTGGATACGGGAATCTCGATACGAATTACGATTAAAGGAGACGAATCAGATGAGCAACGCGATGGTAGATCAGATCAAAAGCTTGCCAGCTTTGTTGGAGGCCATTTTTCAGGCGGTAGATGAAAGCGCGCGGGCCACGTTGGATCACGAGCTGTGCCTTTCTTTGAAGCGCGTTTTTGTGACCGGCTGCGGCGATTCGCACCACGCGGCCTTGGGCAGCGAACTGGCCTTTGAGCGCCTGGCGGGCCTGCCGGACGAACCCATGACGGCTTTGCAGTTTGCGCGCTACGGCGCGGGCTACATCCCCCGCAGCGGGCCCAATACCAACCTGGTGATTGGCATTTCGGTTTCGGGCGCGGTTTCGCGCACGGCCGAGGCCCTGGCCATGGGTGGGCAGGCGGGGGCCACCACCGTGGCGCTGACGGCCACCCCCGGCAGCCGCGTGGCGCAGGCCGCCCAGCGGGTGCTGCTGACCGTGCAGCCGCCCTTCCCCGAGCCGGAAGGCGTGCATGTGCCTGGGGTGCGCAGCTACTTTGCCAGCCAGTTGGGCCTGCTGCTCATCGCGGTGCGCATCGGTGAGGTGCGCGGACATTTGACCTCGGCCAAGGCCGGCGAAGTGCGCGCCCAAATTCGCGCTTTGGCTGCCGCCGCCGAAGAGACCATTCAGGCCAATGACGCCGCGGCCAAGGCCCTGGCGGAGGAATGGAAAGACGCCAACGAGTTCGTGTTTGTGGGCGGCGGGGCCAACTTTGGCACGGCGCTGTTCTCAGCTGCCAAGATTTTGGAAGCCTCCGGCGACCCGGCCCTGGGCCAGGAGACCGAAGAGTGGTGCCATTTGCAGTATTTTGCCCGCGCAGAGGCCACCCCCACCTTCTTCATCTCCGCCGGTCAGCGCGACCTGTCGCGCATTGTGGAATCGGCTGTGGCGGCGCGCGCCATCGGCCGGCGCGTGGCGGCGATTGCCCCCAAGAGCGCCAAAGCCCTGCACGAACAGGCCGCCCGCAGCCTGTACCTGGCGGAGGTGGATGAGATGTTCTCACCGCTCATCGCCAGCATCCCCGGCGAACTCTTCGCCGCCTACCGCGCGGACGTGATTGGCGAGCCTTTCTTCCGCGCTTTCACCGGCGGCCGCAGTGTGGAAGGTGGCGGCGGCATCAGCCGCATTCGCTCCAGCGAGATGTGGGAAAGCTGGCAGGAATGAGCACACCGACTTTATTCACGCCGGGGCAGCCCGCGGTGATCGCCGCCCTGCATTTGCCGCCCCTGCCGGGGTCGCGCCATCCGGCGGCCCAACCCGTATCGGCGGCGGTGGATTTTGCCTTGCGCAACGCCGAAAAGGCTGTGCGGGCGGGCGTTCCGGCTCTGTATATTCAAGACGTGGCCGATACCCCCGTGGCCCCTGCCGTGCAGCCCTACACCACGGCGGCGGTGGCGGTGGTGGGGGCGGCCCTGCGCCGTGAGTTCCCCGATCTGGCCCTGGGGGTGTGCCTGATGGCTCACGGGGCGCGCGAACCGCTGGCGATCGCTGCGGCGATGGGGGCGCAGTTTGTGCGCCTCAAGGTGTATGTGGGCGTGATGGTCAAGGCCGAGGGCATTCTGCAGGGGTTGGCCTATGACGCCATCCAATACCGCGAACAGATCGGCGCTGGCGATGTGCACATCCTGGCGGATGTCTACGACCGCAGCGGCGAGCCGCTGGGGCGCATGCCGCTGACGGAAGAAGCGCGCCAGGCGGCGGTGTTTGGCCGCGCGGACGGCATGGTGCTCACCGGCCTGTCCTTTGCCCAATCGTTAGAGATGCTGGCCGAGGTGCGCGCCGCGCAGTTGGGCGTGCCGCTGCTTTTGGGCGGGGGCGCCAAAGCTGAAAACGTGGCCCAGGCTTTGCAGCACGCCGACGGCGTGATTGTGAGCAGCACGTTTAAGCCCGGCAGCGCCTGGACGCGCGAAGCCCTGTTGACCGAATGGGAACTGCCGCGTATTCAAGCCTTTATGGACGCGGTGCGAAACCGGTAACACTGGCGGGGGGCTGGACGGCATCCTGCGCTGTCTGGCCCCCTGGGTAACTTGTGAGGGAATATGGCTCAGAAAGTGATTTTAGACGTAGATACTGGCGCAGATGACGCCGCGGCGATCCTCTTGGCGGGGCACCACCCGGCTTTGGAACTGGTGGCGGTGGCGGCGGTGCACGGCAACGCGCCGCTCAGCACCACCCTGGAAAACACTCTGCGCACCATGAGCGCGGGGGCTTTGGAGCACGTGCCTGTCTACAGCGGCGCGGCTCTGCCGTTGGTGCACCCCATGATTTCCTCCTCCCCCACCCAGGAGGCCGTGCTGCCCCTGGCAGAAACCTCTCTGAAGCCGCAGCCCCAGCACGCCGTGCAGTTCTTGATTGATTATTACATGAGCGCGGCCGGGCCGGAGACCATTTACCTGCCGGTAGGGCCGCATACCAACCTGGCTCTGGCACTGCGCATTGAACCGCGCCTGGCGCAGCGCATCCCGCGCATTGTCACCATGGGCGGCGCGTATACCCAGGGCAATTACACCCCCTCGGCCGAATTTAACATTCTGGCCGACCCTGAGGCGGCCTTTGTGGTCTGGCAGGCGGGCATTCCCATCACCATGATCGGCTTGGAGGTGACCGACCAGGCGCCGGTGACGCGCGCGGATACCCAGCGTGTGCGCAGCCTGGGCACCCCCTGGGCGCAGGCCGCGGCTTTGGTGATGGAACATGAGATGGGCCTGGCTCAGTTTAACGGCCAGGAGAGCGCCCATATTTATGACGCCTGCACCGTGGCAGCGGTGATTGACCCCGGCCTGGTGCCCACCCGCCCGGCCTATGTGGCGGTGGAATTGAACGGCACGCTGACCCGCGGGCGCACGGTGGCTGATTTTGCCCTGCGGCGCAGCCAGCCCAACACGGATGTGGGTCTGGGCATCCACCGCGACGGTTTCATGCAAATTTTGATGGAAGGCCTGCGCTGAGATGGATATATCCATCGGGTCGGTGATTTTAGATGACATCATCCTCCCCGACGGGCAGGCGCACATGGCCCGCCTGGGCGGGGGCGCTGTGCACGCGGTGATGGGCATGCGCGTGTGGAGCCAGACGGTGGGTCTGCTGACCCCAGTGGGCCCCGACTGCCCGGCGAGCGTTTTGCAGGCCCTGGGCGCATGTTTTGACCTGGGCGGGCTGATTGTGCGCGAACACATCAAAACCCCGCGCGCCTGGCAGCTGTTTGAGACAGACGGAACCCGCAACGAGGTCTTCCGCACCGATTTTCAGGAGCTGGTGGATACCTTCCCGCGTGTGGATGAGATTCCGGCGGGTTGGCCGCCCCTGCGCTCGGTGCATCTGCACTGCCCGCCGCATCAGGTTCCGGTGTGGGCGGCAGCCCTGCGTCAGCGCGGCAGCGGCCTGATCCTGTGGGAGCCGTACGACGGCTTCTGCACCGCCGAAAACCTGGGCCGCTTTGGGGAATATGCCCGCCTGGTGGATGTGGTTTCGCCCAATTTGAATGAAGGCCGCGCTCTGACCGGCGAGACTCAGCCGGAACGGGTGCTGGCGGCACTGCTGGCGGCGGGGGCGCGCACGGCGGCCCTGCGCATGGGCGCGCTGGGCAGCCTGGTGGGCAGCGCAGAGAGTTCTCCCCTGCCGGTGCCTGTGGCCCCGGCGGCGCGGGTGGTGGATGTGACCGGCGCGGGCAACGCCTACTGCGGCGGGTTCATCGTGGGGTTGGCTGAGACCGGCAGTTTGCAGCAGGCCGGGGGGTATGGTGCGGTGGCGGCCTCGTTTGCCCTGGAGCAGTTTGGGGCCTTGTACGATACCCAGAATCTGCGCGCGCGAGCGGAAGAACGGCTGGCGCGGCTGCGTTGGGAATAAATCCCTTGGGTGGGGCGGTCATCTGCGCCGCCCCTTACAATCTGGTAAGGTAGACGGTTAGGCCGCGGCTGGAGCGCGATGAGGCTCTGGTTTCTTTTATAATGGGAGTGTGGATCATCCTTCTGGGGAGGGCTTATGAAGCACTTTTTGATTGAGATCACCTACACCGTTCCGGCGGAAGGCCTGGGCGAGGTGGTAGCTGCGCACCGCGCTTTCCTGCGCGAGGGCTACGACCGCGGACTTTTGCTGCTGTCGGGGCCGCAGGTTCCGCGCGTGGGGGGCATTGCCGTGGGGCGGGCTGAATCACGCGAAGAAATCGAAGCCTTTTTTAATCAAGATCCCTATTTGCAGGCTGGGGTGGCCACACACCGCATCGTGGAGTTTGACCCCGTGCTGCGGCAGGATTGGCTGGAAACCTGGGTGATGGGACAGTCCGGCAGTTGAGCGTTTCTGCCTTGGCTGTGCCCCGCAATTATCTTTTGTCGGTTGAAAGGGTCACGACGGATGAGGTTTAGGCGGTTGAAGTGTTTTCCCCCGCAGGATCCGTTTCGCTGGATACGGGACAGTCTGCGAATTAAATTCATTCGGCTCCGGGTTGGCGCATGAATGCACTTTTGATTCAAATGAAGCGCGGAGGGTTCACCCTGGTGGAAGGTTTGTTGTCCGGGGTGGGCGAGGATATTCTCCCGCTGAAACTGGAAGTGTGCGGCGTTTTAGAAGAGGGTTTGCAGCGCCTGTCTCAGGGTGATTTCAGTATCGTGATCATTGACCTGGATATCCCCGGCTGTAACGGCCTGGAGACTGTCCACGAGGTGCGGCGGCGCGCTCCGGACGCGGCTGTGGTAGTTTTGTCCTCCGTAGAGGACGACGCATTCGCCTGGCAGGCGGTGCGGCAAGGGGCCGAAGATTTCCTGCAAAAAAGAGAGCTCAACCGCACCCTGATGATCCGTTCGCTGCGCTACGCCTATGAGCGCCAGCGCATGGCGGTGGAACGCAGCCGTACCCTGAGCGATCTGCGCCTGGTGATTGAGAAAAACTCCGAGGGCATGCTCATTTTGGGGGCGGATGGGCGCGTGCTGTTTGCCAACCCGGAAGCCCTGCGTTTATTTGACAGCACCCCCGAAGCGCTGATCGGCAGCGGGTTGGACGGGCGCATCCGCACGTTGGCGGATGGGCAGACGGCGGAAGTGTGGGTTGGGGGGCAGATGCACGCCCTGGCGGAAATGCGGCGCGCCGCGCTGACCTGGGAACAGCAGCCGGCCACCTTGCTCTCTCTGCGCGACATCACCCAACAAAAAGAGGCCGAAGCCCGCCTGCGTCAATCGGAAGAGCGCTACCGCGGCATTTCTGAACTGGTTTCAGACTATGCCTATTCATTCCGCATTGGGCCGGACGGCAAAGCCCACGTGGAATGGGTCACCGATTCATTCCAGCGCATCACCGGCTACTCCCTGGAAGAGGCGTTAGCGCTGGGCGGCTGGCGTTATCTGCTTCATCCCGACGATGTGCCCAAAATGGGCCGCCTGCGCGAACGGGCCTTTAACGGCGACCCTGGGGCCGATGAATTTCGCGTGTACACCCGCAGCGGCGAAATGCGTTGGCTGCGGCATCACAGCCAGGTGCTGCGAGATCCCGAAAATCACATGCCGCTGCTGTTTTACGGCGGCGGACAGGATATCACCGATCGCAAGCTGGCCGAAGAAGCCTATCAGGCCCTGGTAGATCAGTCGCCGCAGGAGATGGTCATCCTGCAGGCCGGGCGGGTGGTGTTTGCCAACCAGGCCGCCATTGTGCGTGCGCGTTTGTTCCGCGAGGATGTCAGCCAGATTTCCGCGGATGAAATTCTGGCGCGGTTAGACCTGCCTCTGGATGCGCGTGTGGATATTTTCCGCCAGGCGTTGGACTTGCTGGACGGCGGCTATCATCTGCGGCGGGAAATGTGGGTATCGCGCAGCTTTGGCGAAAAGGGGGAGCCGGAAGCAGAAGCGGATGGGCCGCCTTCGCGCCGCAAAGCCTTTTTGGCGCCGAATGAGGCCTGGGTAGAGCTGGTGGTGATGCCCATTGATTACCAGGGCCGGCCGGCTCTGCAAATTTCGCTCAGCGATGTCAGCGAGCGCAAACGGGCCGAGCAGTTGGAACAAACTTTGTACCGCATTTCCGAGACGGTGAACCTGGTGGAAAACCTGGATCAGCTCTACTTCGCGGTGCATACCATCGTCAGCGACCTGATTCCAGCGGACAATTTCTACATCGCCTTGTTGGATGAGGAAAGCGAGCAGATCTACTTCCCCTACTTTGTGGATGAATTTGACAGCACCCCCGAACCGCAGCGCATCCGCCGCGGACTGACCGAATATGTGCTGCGCTCCGGCCGCGCGTTGCTGGCTACCCCCGAAGTCTTTGACCAGTTGGTGGCCGCGGGCGAGGTGGAACAAAAGGGCGCCGATTCGGTGGATTGGCTGGGCGTGCCCTTGCGCCGTGGGGACGGCAAAATCCTGGGGGCTTTGGTGGTGCAAACCTACCAGCATAATCTGCGTTACACCGAGCGCGATCAGGACATTTTGACCTTCGTCTCGCGCCAGATCGCCCTGGTGATCGAACGCAAACGCACCGAAGAGATGCTGCGCGACAGCGAGGAGCACTACCGTACCCTGGTGGAGAATATCCCCGTGGGGGTGTACCGCACCACCCCCGGGCCAGAAGGATCCTTCCTGACGACCAACCCGGCCCTGCGCCAGATGTTCGGCTTTCGCAGTGAAGAAGAAGCCCGTCAGGTGCACACCTGCGACCTGTATGCGCAGCCGCAGGAGCGCAAGGCCTTCTCAGACCGCATGCTGGCCGAAGGGGCGGTGACCGGTGTGGAACTGCTGCTGCGGCGGCGCGACGGCAGCACCTTCTGGGGGTTGGTGAACGCCAAGGTGCTGTATGACGATGAAACCGGCCTGCCGGTGTGCTTTGACTGCACCTTGCAGGATATCACCGAGCGCAAGCTGGGCCAGCGCCAGCGCGAAAGCCTGGCGGCCATGGCCTTTGCCCTGCGCGAGACACCCACGCGCGCCGAAACACTGACCACCCTGCTGGATGAGATTTTGGTGCTGATTGAGGCCGATATTGTGGCCGTGGCCCTGTTGGACGCCTTCTCATCCGAGGTGGTGATTGAACTGGCCCGCGGCGCCCAGGCCGAGCGCCTGACCGGCGTGCGCATGCCGCTGAATGAATCCGCCATCGGCAACGTGATTCTCACCGGCAAGGCGTACTTGAGCAATCAGGTGCAGACCGACGCCGCCCGCATGCTGCTGCCGGAAGCGGCGGCGGAGATGCGCGCGGTGGCCCTGGTTCCGCTGCTGGCCGAGGGCAACCCCATCGGCGCGCTCTTCATCGGCGGGCGCCACACCGTGCGCGGCGAAGATTTTCAGCTGCTGCGCGCTATCGCCGATCTGGCTGCCAGCGCCATTCAGCGCGCCACTCTGGCGGAGCAGACCGAGAGCCGCCTGCAGCGCCTGAGCCTGCTGCGCACCATCAGCGCCACCATCAGCGCCACGCCCGACCTCAACCAGACCCTGGATGCCCTCATGGAGCAAATTGTCTCCCAGGGGCAGGCGGATGCGGCCGATATCCTGCTGTTCGAGCCGGAAGCGGGGCTGCTGCGCTATGCGGCGGGCACGGGGTTCCGCGACCCCTCCTTCCAAAATGTGGCTCTACGCCTGGGTCAGGGCGAGGGCGGGCGCGCTGTGCTGGAACGCAGGACGGTCCAAATCCCCGATCTGCTGCGCTCCGAGGGGCATGTGCAGGAGCCGATCTGGATTGAGGTGGAAAACTTCCGCTCTTACTATGCTGTGCCGCTGATCGTCAAAAATTCGATCAAAGGTGTGCTGGAGACCTTCCACCGCCAGCGGCAGCTGCCCACGCCCGAATGGACGGAATTCCTGGAATCCCTGGCGCGGCAGGTGGCTTTGGCACTGGACCGCAGCGAGCTGATTCAATCCCTGATGCACTCCAACGAGGAGCTTTCTGAGGCTTACCAGGCCACCATTCAAGGCTGGTCGGCGGCCTTGGATTTGCGCGATAAAGAAACCCAGGGTCACAGCTTGCGTGTGGCCAACTGGACGCTGCGCCTGTCGCGCGCGATGGGGGTGGCGGAGGAAGAGCTGAGCCCCATCTGGCGCGGGGCGCTGCTGCATGACATCGGCAAGATGGCCATCGCCGACAGCGTGCTCTTGAAGCAGGGCATGCTTTCCACGATGGAATGGGAGATCATGCGCCAGCATCCCGTGTATGCCTACCAACTGCTGCGGCCGATCACCTTCTTACAGTCGGCTCTGGATATCCCCCATTATCATCATGAACATTGGGACGGCAGCGGCTACCCCGAAGGGCTGGCGGGCGAAGCCATCCCCCTGGCGGCGCGGATTTTCTCGGTGGTGGATGTGTGGGATGCGCTGCGCTCCGACCGTCCCTACCGCCCGGCCTGGCCCGAAGAAAAGGTCATTGAATACATCCGCGAGCAAAGTGGCAAGCATTTTGACCCCAAAGTGGTGCAGGTTTTCCTGGAACTGCTGGAACAGCAAGCGTTTACAGACGAAAGCGGGCCGGACCCGCAAATGATGGCCGACCCGCTGGCTTTGTTGACCAAAATCATTTAGGGGGTCAACGCACCGCCCAACACAAGATGTAACGCGATACGCCTGTGATCGGCCCGCGTTGGAGGTCGCGCTCCAGGCGTTCCATGCCGCGTTGGAAAGCTTCGTCGGAGATCAGGTGCAGGGCCGAAAAGGCCTTGTCGCGGTAGCGGCCCGCATCCGTCAGAGTGTAGCGGTATGAGACCAGCGTTTCGGAGAGGGAGGTAAAGCCCGCCGCGCGCATGTATTCGCGCAGATCGGCGATGCGCGGGTAACGCTTCAGCTCCACCTCGACCGTTTCGGGGAAATACACAGTCATGGGCATACGGTTGCGGATGATCTCTTCGGAATCGGTGGCGGTGCAGATGCGGCCGCCTTTGGCCAGCACCCGGTAAGCTTCCTGATAATGCTTTTCACGGTCATTCACATGATGAATCACGTCCACCGAGAAGACCAGGTCAAACGATTCCGGGGGAAAATCCAGGTTTTCGGCGGATCCGCTGAGATGGGTGACATTGGGGTTGCTTTCGCGGGCGATGGACAGCATTTGTTCGTGCGGATCAATCCCCCAGGACCGGCAGCGGGTGATTTCCTGGAGGGTGTTGATGTAATTTCCTGTGCCGCAGCCGACTTCGAGAACGCGGGTTTTGCTGTTGATGTTGGCGGCCGTGACCAGTTCGCTGATGATTTCGGGGTGAACGCGGCGGTGGCGGGCGTAGTCAAAAGCGATCTGGTTATAATCTATGCGGCTTTTGAGGGGGGACATACCATGAGCTCCTGAGCGGGGTGGAAAAACTCCGATATTGTAATTGTATCTGAAAACACCTAGAAAACGAATACAAAAGTCAGATCGTTGACGTTGGTTTGGGTGGGCCCGGTCAAAAGTAAATCATCCAGCGCGCTAAAGAAGGCAAACGAATCGCTGCGCTCCAAAAAGTCCGCGGGGTTCAGCCCCAGGGCCTGGGCGCGCGCCAGGCTTTCGCCGCTGGCCGCGGCCCCCGCCGCCGGGGAGGGGCCGTCGCCGCCGTCGGTGGCCAGGCTGATCAGGCACACGTCGGGCAGCCCGGCCAGGTCTGCCACCGCGCCCAGCACCAGTTCCTGGTTGCGCCCGCCCAACCCGTCCCCGCGCACGGTGACGGTGGTTTCGCCGCCCGCGATGAGGCAGGCTGGGGCGGGCAGCGGCTGACCATCGGTGCGCACCTGCCGGGCGACGGCAGCCAAAAAGCGCCCCGCCTGAGCCGCTTCCCCTTGCAGGCAGGTGGTGAGCACCGCCGTGTGAAAGCCGAACCCCTGGGCGCACTGCGCGGCGGCCTGGGCGGCCTGGGGCAGGCTGGCGATGACCGCGGTTTGGGTGCGGGCAAACAGCGGGTCTTGGGGTTTGGGTGTGTCGGGGATTTTTCCAGCCAGACCGGCTTGCAGATAGGCGCGCAGTCCGCCGGGCAGGGCAGCTTGCAGTCCGTAACGCTGGAGGATGCCCCAGGCGTCGGCATAGGTGCTGGGGTCGGGGACGGTGGGGCCGGAGGCGATCACATCCAGGGGGTCGCCGATCACATCTGAGAGGATCAGGCTGAGGATGGGCGCGGGTGCGGCGCGCTGGGCCAGCCGCCCGCCTTTCACCTGGTCGAGGTGCTTGCGCAGGGTGTTGATGTCTTGAATGGGCGCGCCGGAGCGCAGCAGCAGTTGGGTGAGGGTTTGCAGATCACCCAGCCCCACGCCGGGGACGGGGGCGGTGAGCAGGGCCGAGCCGCCGCCGGAGATCAGACACAGGACCAAATCGCGCGGGCCGGCCGAATCGAGCAAGGCCAGCACCGCCTGGGCGGCCTGCAGACTGCGTTCATCCGGGACGGGGTGCCCGGCCAGGTGCAGACGGGTGCGGCGCAGTTGGTTTTGGGGGGGCAGATGGCCGTCTTTGGTGACGGCCTCTCCGGCGGTCAGCCGCGGGCCAAGCACCGCTTCTGCCGCCAGGCTCATAGGATAAGCCGCCTTGCCAAAAGCTGTCAGAAAAACCCGTTCAAAATCATCCAGGTTCCAGGTTTGCCCGTGCAGGCACAGTTGGCTGTCTTGCAGGGTCAGGGCGCGCTGCACGGCGGCGTAGGGATCCACGGCCTGCAGGGCCGCGGCCATCACTGCTGTGATTTGCGATCCGTGGGGGTGGGCGCGCAGGGTGTGGGTGAGCAGGGAGTCGGGGTTCATGGGGGCCTTTGCTTTTTTGGCGATGTCCTCATTCTACCGCTTTTTCGGCAGACGCAAACCTCACTGCGGCAGGCGTGATATAATCTTTATACTCATAAAATGAGTATAAAGCGATTTATCCATCCCACCCATGCAGCGAACCAGGAGAAACGCGTGATGCGGCGAGCAGGTTTCATCTTTTTGATCTTGCTGGGATTATTATCGGCGTGCGCGACCCCACCGGCGTCGGCGCAGGAACTCACCGTCTTGGCGGCGGCTTCTTTGACCGAGCCGTTTGGGGAAATTGGCGCTCGTTTTGAAGCCCTGCATCCCGGCGTGCGTATGCAGTTCAGCTTTGCGGCTTCGTCGCAGCTGGCCCAGCAAATTGTCAGCGGGGCGCAGGCGGATGTGTTTGCCAGCGCCAATATGCAGCAGATGACGGCTGCAGCCGAGGCCGGACGGGTGGCAGAAAGCGGATCGGCTGTCTTTGCGCGCAACCGGCTGGTGGTGATCGCGCCGCTGAAAAACCCGGCGGGGCTGCAAAGCCTGCAAGACCTGGCGCGCCCGGGCGTCAAGCTGGTTTTGGCCGCGGCCGAGGCTCCGGTGGGTCAATACACCCTGGAATTTTTGGAAAAAGCCAGTCAGGACGGGGATTTTGGGGCGGATTTTCAGGCCAGGGTGATTCAGAATGTGGTGTCGTATGAGAGCACCGTCAAGGCCGTGCTGACCAAGGTGATTTTGGGCGAGGCGGACGCGGGGATTGTGTATGCCAGCGACCTTTCACAGTCAGCCGCTGCACAGGTGGTGCAGTTCCAGATTCCTGAGGCGCTCAACGTCACCGCGGTGTACCCCATCGCCGTGCTGAAGGATGCCGCGGATCCGGCTTTGGCCGCAGAATTTGCTGCGCTGGTGCGTTCCCCCGAGGGGCAGCAGATTCTGGCCAAATACGGCTTTCTGGCCGGGGAATAAGGCCGCCGTTTAATTCGTGTGAGTTTCTTCCAGCGCTAAAAATTCGCCCAGGTAGGCCGGAACCGCATCTTGATATTCGGGCACGAGGTCAGCCGGCAGGTGGCGGATGACCCAATGCCAGGTGAGGGCGCGGGCGGGCATGGCGGCGCGCTGTGAGAGGGCAAAAATTTCCAGCAAGGCCGGGCGGGGGGCAAAACCGCTCCAGGCTTCCAAATAGGCGTCGCGCATGCGCACACATTCCGGCGCGCTGGGCAGCAGCCCCAGGCGGTTTTCCACACTGCGCAGAGTCACCAGCAGCGAAAAGAAGGGGTGAGCCAGGGCGCTTTCACCCCAGTCGGTGAACCAGCAGCCCTGGCTGTGCACGAAGATGTTGGCATCGTGAAAATCATCGTGGTGCAGCGTGTCGGGCAGCCCGCTGGCGGCCAGCTCGGCGCACAGGGCGCCCAGGGCGGGCAGACGCTGGCGCAGGCGCGCGACCTGCTCATGGGTCAGGCTGTCTTCGCCGCCGGTGATCAGCGCGCCGCCGTCTTCCAGCAGGGCGGCGGTATCCGCGGCCAGGCGGACGGGGCGGCGGTCAAAAATGCCCAGGCGCAGCAGGTCGGCGGCGCGGGCAGCCAGTTCCATTTGCACTTCAGCAAAGAGCGGCAGAAGGTCTTCCCAGCGGCGCAGGTCAGCCGGGGTGTGCAGGTGGGCGCGCAGGGGTGTGCCCGCATCCGGCAGCAGCAGCCAGCCGCGCTCCACATCGGCGGCCAACACCGGCAGCATGCAGTCGGGCCGCCATGCGGCAAGCGCCTGGGTGAGGGCCGCCTCGTGGGCCAGATAAGGCGCGCTGGCCTTGAAAAACAGCCTGCCTCGCTGGCTTTCGGCAGTCAGCACCGTGGACCAGGGGCGCACATGCTCCTGGCGGATGGGCGTCAGCAAAGACAGCCCCAGGCGGTCAGCCTGTTGGCGAATCCAATCTTGTGCTTCTTCCAGCCACTGCGGTTGGGTCCAGGGGAGGGGCATGGGGACGGCTCCAAAAAGGGGGATTTGTGGATTGTACCCGTTTTGGCGGGCGCAGGCCAGCCTGTATGTTGGAAAATTACCTGATAATTTGGGGGAAATTTAGCTCTGTTCCATTTGTTTTGATTTGGAAACCTTGCTATAATCAATAAAGGACACCCCCCATATCCAGCTTGACCCAAAAGGAGGCAGTATGGCAGAAGCCAAAGACGGCTGTGTCAAGCCCTCCAAAGGCCCCATCGCTTTGGAGGCTCCCAATCAGGAACCTTTAACCGTAACTTTAGGAAAGGAGGTCTCGAAAATGCTTGCACGCGTGGGCAAACCCGCTCCCGATTTTGAACTGGCCGCGTTTGTGGACGGCGGCTTTAAGAACGTGAGACTCTCAGACTATAAGGGCAAATGGATCGTCATTTGCTTCTATCCGGGTGATTTCACCTTTGTTTGACCGACCGAATTGTCGGCAGTTGCCGTCAAATATCCGGAATTGAAAGAAATGGGTGTGGAGATCTTCGCGCTCAGCACCGACAGCCGTTTCTCCCACAAAATTTGGCAGGAAGAAGAACTCTCTAAGATGGTGCCGGGCGGCGTGCCTTTCCCGCTGCTTTCGGACGCCGGCGGACGAGTTGGAAGCGTGTATGGGGTGTATGACGAAGACGCCGGGGTGGATATCCGCGGGCGGTTCATCATTGACCCTGATTTCAACATCCGCGCGATGGAGGTATTGACCCCCGAGGTTGGGCGCAACGTCAGCGAACTGATTCGCCAGGTGAAAGCCTTCCAACACGTGGTCAAGACCGGCGAAGTGACGCCTTCGGGCTGGCAGCCGGGCAAACCCACTCTCAGCCCGGGCCCCCACCTGGTGGGTAAGGTCTGGAAAGAGTGGAAGCCAGAGGATGCGTTTTAGCCGATCATTTTCATTGGATATGGGCTGGGAGTACATACAACAGCCGCCCCGAAGGGGCGGCTGCTTCTTATTCATTGTGAGGATTTTTCAGCTTATTGGCAGGCCTCAAAGGCGGGCAGGTGCTGGTTCAACGAGGCGCTTTGCAGGTTATCGTACACTTGCAGCAGGCTGGTGTGGGTGGTGACGGCTTTCAAAGTGTCGTAGAGGGCCGCGTCGGCAATCTCGGCCTGCACACCCGCCTGACAGGCTTCGGCCAGGCTGTCAAAACTCACCGGTTGGGCCAGCCCGGGGTTGGCGGGGGCTTCCACGCCGTAGATCTGCGCCTGGCGCAGCAGGGCGTTGACGTGCTGCTGCTCGGAGCGGGCGATTTGCGTAAAGGGCAGCTCGGCCCCCAGGGTGTCCATCACCCCCTGGTACAGATTCAGCGCGCCGTATTCTTCCAAAATGGCATCCTGCAAGCCTTGCGCTTCGGCGGCGGTGAGCGGAGTGGCGGCAGGGTTTTGCAGCGGGGTGCCGGTGCCGTTTCCATTCCCGTTGCCATTTCCAATGCCGCTGCCGTTTCCGGGTTGGCCGTTATTGGGGCCGCCGCGCCGTTCGATGGCGGCAGCTGCGACGTTCTGGGTGGGCAGCAGCAAGGCGGCTGTCAGGGCGATCATCGTGATTCCGGCGAACACGCCGAGAGAAATTTTCATCCAGGTTTTCATTTCGATCTCCTAAGTTCTAAATGGTTTGCTGTGTTTTGATCTTCGATTGAAGACTAGATAGAGGATACAGCAACCAGATTTAGAAATTGTGAAGAACTGATCGGCATGTTGTTAGGGTTGGATCGCGGCGGGGATGTTACAATCTTTTCAAAGGAGATGCGCTATGGGCGGATTTGACCATTTTGACCACTTTGCGCCGGTGTACGAGCGCTTCATTCGCGGCGGCATCCAGGCTGGGCTGCAAGATTTGCTGGGGGATCTGCGAGGTCTGCGCGTGCTGGACGCCGCGGGGGGCACGGGGCGCATCGCCCAATCGCTGACGGGCGCGGGCGCGGCGGCGGTGGTGGTGACGGACGCCTCACCGGCCATGCTGAAGCAGGCCCAGACGAAGCCGGGGCTTCAGGCCGCGCAGGCTTTGGCCGAAGGACTGCCCTTTACGCAGGATCATTTTGACCGCATCCTCATGGTGGACGCACTGCACCATGTGATCGACCAGGCGCAGACGGCGAAGGAGCTCTTCCGCGTGCTGCGCCCCGGGGGGCGGCTGGTGGTGGAAGAGCCAGATATTGACACCTTTGGGGTCAAGCTGATCGCGGTGGCGGAAAAGCTGGCGGGCATGCGCAGCCGCATTCTCAACGCTCGCAAGATGGCGGCGCTGTTTGCGCTGCCGCAGGCGCAGGTGCGCATTCAAAAAGGCCGCGGCACGGTATGGGTGGTGGTGGAAAAGCAGGCGGATTAGGGTTTGGGCTGAGAATCACGCCGCCCCCCGGTTAACGGGGGACGGTTTTGTGTGTGTTGGAGGCTCAGGCGCGCACGGCGCTGAGGATCAGGTTGCCGCTGGCGGCGGGGTCAAAGGCAGAGCCGTCCATGCTGCCGAAGCTGCAGAGGTGTTCAAACCCGGCGCTGCGCAGGGCGGCGCTGAGCTCGGATTCCAGCTGCGGGGCCAGGCGGGTGGTGGTGACGGCCTGCTGCCAGGAGGAATCGGGGGTTGGGCGGTGCAGGGTGAGGATGTTGAAGGTGATCAGCCCATCGGGGTCGTAATCATAAAAGCGCTGGAAGATCCACTCCGCCTCGCCTTCGCGGTGCGCCTGCGGCTCCATAAAGCGTTCGCGGCGGGCCAGCACGGCGTCAAAATTGCGGTTTTGGATCAGCAGCCGCCCGCCGGGGTGCAGCACGGCGGCGAAATCGGCCAGAGCCGCGGCCAGGGCTTGCGGGGTGAGCAGGTGCGGCAGGGAGTTCCCCAGGCAGAGCAGGGCGTCGAAGCTGTGGGGGCCAAAAGCTGCGGCCAGCTCGCCAAAACCGGCGGCCTCAAAGCGCACCGTCCGCCCGGCCTGGGCCGCGTTTTGGCGGGCGCGGGCCACCATACCCGTGCTCAGGTCGGCGCCGGCAGCCGCGTAGCCGCGCTGGGCCAGGGCCAGAGTGTGCATGCCCGTTCCGGCGGCGGCGTCCATCACCCGCACCGGCTGGGGCAGGCCGGAGAGAAACTGTTCCAAGAAGGGCAGCTCAAAAGCCAGCCGCCCCGGCCAAGAGACAAAGCGGTCGTAATCGCTGCTGAAAGAATCGTACATCATCATGCGGCCATCTTACCCTAAACCGGCTTCCACTTCCAGCGATTGGGCCAGCGCCAGATATTTCTCGTGCACGCCCTCGCCGGTTTCCTCATGTTCAACGTGCTCAAAGCCGTCCAGCACGGCGGCGTGCAGCTCGGCAGGGATGACGCGGTCGGCCGCCGGGAAGAGGATGGTATCCTCTTTGAGGATGTGCTGGCGCAGCAGGGCGGCATAGGCGCGGGCGCTGCGGGTCACATCCGGCCGCGCGCTGGCGTCCCCGGCTTCCAGGCTTTGGGCGGCGCTGCGCAGGACCGCGGTGATCTGGCGCGCCTGGGCGTGTTCGGCCAGCATCACCCCCACCGGCCCACCCTGGGCGGGCAGCCCGTGGTCGCCCAGCATCTTAAAGAGCACGCCTTCTTCTTTGCGGTGGTGGCAGCCGTCGGCAAAACCTTGAATGAAGTCGGCGGCGTCCAGGAAGAAGCCGGGGCGAAGGGGCTGGCCTTCGTCCAGCTGGTTGGCGGCGCTTTCCAGGGCGGCGATGACGCGTTCGATGACGCGGTGTTCGGACATTAAGATTTCAGTTGCCTGCATACTTGTTGACTCCTGGGTAACTCAGCCGAAGCTGAGATGGTTTGGGTTAGTGGCCGATGGTTTCGGCGCGGCGGTGGCTGTTGAAAATGCCGGTGGGGGTGTGAATGCCGGTGATCTCGGCCACCTTTTCGAAGGTCTCGGCGTTGTACACGCGCACGATATCCCCGTCCCAGTCGGCGATGTAGACAAATTTGCCGTCCGCGGTGAACTCCGGGTGCAGGGTGCGCTTGCCTTCGCTGATGACCTTGACCACCTGGAAGGGGGCGGTCTTTTCGATCACGGTGATTTTATTCGGCTCTTTGGAGAACACCGAGTCGGCCCAGACGTAGGGCGAATTTTCCTGCACGCGCAGGAACAGGCCCGCACCGGAGGTCTCCACCGCGGCTGCGATCTCGTTGGTGTCTGTATCCCAGATGGTGACTTTACCTTCCCCGGCGTGGGTGGTGGCGGCGTAGGAATGGCCGTCGGCTTCCCAGGCCGCACCGGAACCCGGGTGGGGGATGACGCCGGTTTCGATGTTCTTGATCAGCTTCATGCTGTCCACATCAATGGCGGCCATCCAGTTGTCGGTTTGCGCGGCCAGATAAAAGGTGCGGTTATCCAGCGAGAGGAAGCCGTCGTGCAGGATGTGCCCCACTTTTTCCAGCTTGACCAGGGGGAAATCCGGCTTCGACCAGTCAATGCGCCACACCTGCCCGGCCTCTTTGAGCGCCACCAGGAAATACGGCCCGACCAGGTCGGGGGCGGTGTCCATGATGGTGGCCACGCGCGAGTCAATTTCTTTGCCTTCATTGTCGGTGGTGTGGGTGGAGTAATACATCACCAGCTCCAGGGTGTCGGCGTTGAGGATCACCAGGCTGGCGGGCATGTAATTACCGGCGATGAGATATTTGCCGTCATCTGAAATGGCCAGGGCGCGCGCATCCAGGCCGATGCGAATCTTGCGCACGGGCTTCAGGCTGTACAGATCAATCTTAAACACCCAGCCGTCGCGGCCCATGTTGTAGGCCCAGCGCTCCTGGGTGGGGTGGAAGCTGTACCCGTGGGCGCGGTAGGAGGCCGGGATGGTTCCCAGCAGTTCGTGGGTATCCCCGTTGATCACGGCGATGCCCTGATTTTCGCGCTCGGTGACCAGCATGAGGTTATCCAGGTTCATGGGCTTGACCGGCTCGCTGGGCAGTTTGTCCTCGGCGGTGATGACCGTCAGGCTGCCCCAGATGTCTTTCTCGGTCCATTCGGAGGCCGAGGCGGCGGCTTCGGAGCGAATGAAGGCCACCAGCGAGGTGATTTCGGCATCGGAGAGCTGCGTCTTCCAGGGGGGCATGATCGTGCCGGGCTTGCCTTCTTTGATCACATCAAAATAATAAGCATCCTTTTCGGTCAGGCGGCCGGGCAGCAGCGCCGGGCCGGTGGCGCCGCGGCGGTCGGGGGCGTGGCAGCCGGAGCAGGAATCCAGGTAATATTCCTGCACCTGTTTGCCCTTGACCAGGGCCACGCCCTCGGCCTGGGCCTGGGCCGCGCCGGTGGGTTCGGGGGCGGGGGTCTGAGCGGCGCAGGCGGCCAAAAAGACCACCAGGAACAGAGCGGAGGCGAACAAAACGGGTTTCCAAAGCGATTTCATGGAAGATCTCCTTTTGATGAGCGGCAGGCGGCCATATATTGTCAGTTTAAGATAAAATTAGTCGGGTTTCTTTGCGCTGGCACAAACAGGCCGCAGTGCAAAGCCCCTATACTGACAATACGGAGGCCGTCATGGATCAAAATCAAAAGAAGTGTTTGGTGTGCGAACGCAGCAGCCAGGAAATCCCCTTGCTGGGGCTGACTTATCGGGATGAGCAGTTTTGGATTTGCCCGGAGCATTTGCCGGTATTGATTCACCACCCTGGGCAATTGGTCGGCAAACTGCCGGGGGCGGAGCATTTGGCTCCCCACGAAGACTGAGCGCGGCGTCTGCGGGACGCAGACCCAAAAAGCGCGGCAGGCTGGTTTTTGGCGGCAGCCGCGCTTTGGTTTTAAGCGCCGGGGTTGCCGGGCGGGTAGGCGCGGAGCACGGCGGCGTTAATGTGCCACCAGAACTGGCCGCGCGGCCATCCCAAAGCCCTGGCCAACTGGTTCTCCAAATCCGCGGGGTTCAGGGGTTTGGCCAAAACCGAGCGCAGCGCATCCGGCTGCTGTTCCAGCAGGTAGCGGGTGATCCAGTAGCCGCGGGCGTACATTTCCAGGATCTGCTCCGGCTTGCGGAGGGAAATGCGCGCCTCAAAACGCTGGTGTTGGCGCTGGGCGGCGCGCTGGGTAAATTCCAGGGTTTCGGGCAGCACCGTCTGCATGCCCAGCAGGCGGTCGGAGGTGAGCATGGCCATGCCCTCGCTCAGCCATACCGGCAGCCGCAGGTGCAGACTGTAAGCGTGGGTCAGCTCGTGGGAAAGTACCACGCGGAATTTATCGGCCTCGTCCTCGATTTTGACAAACAGCTTTTGCCCCAGGTTCGTATCGGATTGGCGCAGGTGGGGCGGTGATTTGACCGTGACCAGACTGACCATTGGAAAGCGCTGCGTCCAACCCCCGGCCAGCTTCCACAGGCGGTTGAGGAAGACGTACCGAAAGGGCAGCGTCAGCAGCACCGCCAGCTTTCCATCCAGCGGTGCGCCGTGCAGCAGGGCGCGCAGCCAATTGGCATGCAGGTACACGCGAACCTGACGCGGGGGCTGGAGACCCCACAGGGATTCGACCAGCGGCAGGGATTGGCGGATCGCCTCGGCAGCCAATTCCACATAGGGGGCTTCTTCCGGGGGGCAGTACAGCCGCACATGCTCTGCAATCACCAGGGTTTGTATGGATTGAGCGGCCATCGGATGGATTCTCCTTTTTTTGACTGTGCTTGTCGGGGGGGAGCTTTCTCGTTACAATGAAAGCAGACCCCGCCGAACGGAGGAAACGCCATGTCCCCTTGGATGCGGCCTTCGACCCTGGAGTTTTTTCGCAGAGCCAAAGCCAAAAAGAATTACCCCGTGACCGAATGGCTGCACGGGTGGTTTTATATGCGCTTCCCCTACGCCTATATCGGCAACGGGCTGGGGACGCGCCAGCCCGCCAAATTGTGGCTGCGCCTGCGGGCGCTGTGGCGGCGCTGGTTCCCGCCCAAAGCCGCCCCCGAGGGGATTTCGAAAGGCGGCCTGGCCTGGGCTGAGGGCTACCACGGCAAGGTCATCCCGCTGCAGGCTGCCCGCGAATGGGTGACGGTGCGCGAGCCGATTGCGGCCGCCCTGCCGGAACAGGTGATCCCCTTTCAGCATGCCCGCGATCTGATCCTGGAGATGCCAGACCATCTGGCCCTGTTGGACTGCCCCTGCCGCGCGGCGCGCGAAAACCCCTGCCTGCCTTTGGACGTGTGCCTGGTGGTGGGGGAGCCTTTCGTCAGCATGGTGATCGAACACCATCCCCAGCGTTCGCGGCGGGTGAGCAGCGCCGAGGCTCTGGCGGTTTTGGAAGCCGAAGAGCGGCGCGGGCATGTGCACCACGCCTTTTTCAAAGAAGCCCTCCTGGGGCGCTTTTACGCCATCTGCAACTGCTGTTCCTGCTGCTGCGGGGCCATGCAGGCCCAGCGCGGCGGTACGCCCATGCTGATTCCTTCGGGATACCGCGCTCAAGTGGATGACGATCTGTGCGCCGGCTGCGGAGAATGTGAGGCGGTGTGTCCCTTTGGGGCTGTCTCCGCCGCGGCGGGCCCCGCCCAGGTGGACGCCGCCGCCTGTATGGGCTGCGGCGTGTGCGTCAGCCACTGCCCCCAGGAGGCCCTGGCGCTGGTTCTCGACCCGCAAAAAGGCGCGCCTTTGGAGGTGCACAGCCTTATTTCGACACCGCCGAGCTGCTGAACAGGGCTTTCCAGGTCAGCGGCCCCACCACGCCGTCCACGACCAGGTTGTTGCGCTGCTGAAAATTGCGCACGGCCTGGCCTGTTTTTTCGCCAAAGATGCCGTCCGGAATGCCCACCTCGCTGTACCCCAGGGCCTGCAGCCGCTGCTGCAATTGCAGCACATCCGCGCCGGTGGTGCGCGGGTCGGTGAGCGCAAGCGTGCGGTAAAAGGTGACCTGGGTGGGGGTCAGCGTGGCGGGGATGGGCGTGGGCGAGAGGGTGGGCGTGACGGGGGTGGAGGTGAGCGGCGGGCCAGAGAGCTGACAGGCGGGGCTGGTCGGGGCCGAACCGGCGGGCAGCAAATGGGCGCCGGGCTGCCCCCATACGCGGGCAATGCCGTCGCCGCCCAGGCTGAGCAGCAGCCGCCCATCTGCGCTGAACTGCAAATCACGCAGTTGGCTGAGGTGCGCCTGCCATTGAGATACCACGCTTTGCGTTTTCAAATCAATCATGCGGATAACGCCGCCCGCATCCCCGGCCGCCAGCAGACAGCCGTTGGGGCTGAAGACCAGGCGCGTGGCGGTGGGGCCGTCGGTGGGGATGGTGAAGCTCTGCTGGGTGTTGACGTTCCACACAATGAAGGCCTGATCCTGACTGGCCGCCAGCAGGCTGGCATCCGCGTTGACCGCGAAATAATTCAGCGTCCCCGGCTGGGGCGGGCTGAACTGGCGCAGCAGGCTGCCTGTGCTCAGGTCCCACAGGGTGGGCTGATCCAGCCCCACAGCCAGCCAGCGCCCATCTCGGCTGGTCTCCAACCGGCCGTAGGGGCTGGCGATGCTGCGCAGGGTCTGGCCGTTTTCCTGGCTGAGCAGGCGAAACTCCGCACCCTGACTGTAAGCGCCGGAAGTGACCACCACCACCTGCGGGCTGCCGCCGGTTTGGGCCAGGGCGAAGGCGTCATTCTGCGAAGGGTAGGTGCGCAGCAGGCTCAGGTCGCTCAGGGAAGAGCGCTGAACGCCGCCGTCTTCGTCGGCGCTGAACAGGCTTTTTCCGTCCTCGGCGAAGGCCAGGCGGCGCACCACTTTGGGATGGGCGGCGCGAGACACAGCCGGTTTGAGTTCGGCGGCAGGGACGGGGACCGCCCCCAGGGGATACAGCGCCAGGCTGCCGTCGGTCAGACCGGCTGCCAAAACAGGCTGACCTTCGCGCTGACCCAGGGCCGCCGTGAAGATCTGGCGGGTGTCATTTTCCAGCGCGCTCAGCCTTTGGCCGCTGGGCACATCCCACACCTCCAGCGTGCCGCCGTAGGCCACGGCCAGGGTGTTCCCGCCGCTGGCGGGGTTGAGGGCCATGTGCAGGTACGTGCATTCTGGGCAGGGCGACAGGCTGTGAATGGGGGTTTTGGGGGTCGGGCTGCCCAGGTTCCAAAAATGGATCTGCCCGCTTTGCAGCCAGCCCATTTCTCTGCGGGCGGCGTTGTAGACCAGATTATCGAAGGTGTCGGGTGCATCGTAAATGATCTGGTTGGACAGGCGTTTAATCTGACTGGTGTCCCAGGTGCCGATTTCGTAGCGCAGCTTGCCCACCGGATTGCAGTTGGGGCTGCTTTCGGTGCAGGGCGGATCCAGGTAGGAGATGAAGCAGGCCAGCAGGAAGGTGCTGCCGTAGGTGTTTTCGGCGGAACACCGCCCGCTGCTCAGACGGTCGCGGGTGGTGCTGCTGATGGAGGAATTGAGCCGCTGACCGCTGACGACATCCCAGATGTGCACATCCCCCAGGTTGCTGGCGGCTTGAACGCGCTGACCGTTGGCGCTGAAAAACACCCCGATGGTCTCCGGCATGGTGTTGCTCCAACTGTCAAAGGGAGCGGTGGCCGTGAGCGTTTTGAGCAGTTTGCCGGTTTGAGCGTCAAACAGATTCAGGGTGGTTTTGGTGGGTGCATTCCAATCGGAGGAGGCCATCTCATCGGCCGCGGCCGCCAGCATTTTGCCGTCGGGTGAGAAGTACACGCTGTACCCCGCCTCGGGCAGCAGCAGGGCGGTATCCCCCGTGGCCCATTCCCAAACCCGCACGGTGCGGTCTCCCTGGGCGGCCGCCAGGCGGCGGCCGTCGGGGCTGAAGGCCAGGGCGTTATAGGGGGCTTCGGGCAGCAGTGCCCGCAGGGGGGTGAGGGTGTCGGCCTGGTACAGCATCACACCGCTGCGCCCGGCGGCGGCCAATACGGTTCCATCCGGCGCATAAGCGATATCCGCGACGGCTCCCAGCGGGGAGAGCTGCAATTGATAGAGCTGCTGCATGTCCCCTACGTTTTTGGGCAGGAGGGCCCAATCGCCGGAGGGGGGCAGGGGCAGCGCCGTAGGGGGCACGGGGCTGGGGGTGTTGGAGGG
>NZ_LGCM01000001.1 GCF_001306035.1 Levilinea saccharolytica | reverse complement strand
CCCCCACACCCACCCCCAGCGCGCCCTCCTCCCTCGATTTCTCCGACCAGTCGGAAACCGTCACCGAGACCAACCCGCCCTACGAACTGCGCCTGCATTACCCCCGTTTTGAAGGTGAGTCCGCCGCCGCTGCCGACCTGAACCGCCGCGTGCAGGAACAGGTAGACAGCCTGCGCCAGGGCTTCGCCGCCGACGCCGCCGTCAACGAGGAATGGCGCGCGCAAAACATGCCCGAATCAGGCAGCAGCCTGGATTTAAACTACAGCGTGGCTTACAACCAGCGCGGTCTGCTCAGCCTGCGCTGGGACGTGGGCTTTTATGTGGCCGGGGCCGCCCACCCCAATTCCTACAGTCTGACCCTCAATTATGACCTCTTCACCCAGCAGCCCATCGCCCTAGAAGAGCTGTTCCAAAGTGGCGCACCCTATCTGACCGACCTGCAAAGTTACTGCACCGATCAGCTCACCGCCGTTCTGGGTGACATGCTGTTTGCCGAAGGGCTGACCCCCCTGCCCGAGAACTATGCCCGCTGGGTGTTCACCCCGCAGGGCTTCGAATTCACCTTTGACCCCTATCAGGCAGCTCCCTACGCCGCCGGGCCGCAGCAGGTGCGCGTGCCCTACGCCCAATTGCAGCCCCATTACCGCCCCGAAAGCCCCCTGATGCGCATTCTCACCACCCCCTGAGGAAACCGCCGTGTCTGAACCCGCCGTTCTTCTGGTCGTTTTGGCCCATCCCGATGATGAAAGCTTCGGCATGGGCGGTACATTGGCCCATTACGCCCGGCGCGGCGCCCAGGTGCACCTGGTGTGCGCCACCCGCGGCGAAGTGGGGATGATGGATGAAGCCCATATGAAAGGCTTCACCTCCATCGCCGACCGGCGCGAATCGGAGCTGCGCTGTGCGGCGGGCATCCTGGGTCTGAGCGGGGTGCATTTCCTCAACTACCGCGACTCGGGCATGAGCGGCTCGCCCGACAATTTTCACCCTCACGCCCTGGCTGCCGCCCCTTTGGATGAGGTGGCCGCGGCCGTCACCCACTACATCCGCAAACTGCGCCCGCAGGTGGTGTTGACCTTTGACCCCATCGGCGGCTACCGCCACCCCGACCACATCGCCATTCATCAGGCCACCGTGCGGGCCTTCTTCGCCGCCCCCGACCCCACGGCCTTCCCCGGTGATCTGCCGCCCCACACCCCCGACCGGCTGTTTTTTCACACCATCCCCAATACCTTCCTGCGCCTGGCCGTGCGCCTGATGCCCCTCTTTGGCCGCGATCCGCGCCGCTTTGGGCAAAATCAGGATATTGACCTGGTGTCCATCGCCCAGGTGCAGTTCCCCACCCACGCCGTCATCGGCTACCGCGAGGTGGCTGAGCAGCGCGCCCAGGCCGCCGCCTGCCATGAAAGTCAGGGCGGCAAGCAGATGTCCAGCGGGCTGCTGCCCCGTTTGCAGCGTTGGTTCCAGGCCAAAGAGACCTTCATGCAGGCCTACCCCGAACCCGCCGCTGACGCCCGTCAAACAGACCTCTTTGCCGGTTTGCCGGTCACCTTTTCCAACCCAGCCTAATCCACCCCCAGGAGATTCCCCCATGAGCGAAAGCATCGGCAAGCTCTTTATGGAGCGCACCGCCCCCCAACATCTGGAACCCTCGCGCCAAAGCCAGGGCGTGCCCCAGCCCGCGCTGGAACTGCCTTACCCGCCCCAGGCCGCCCTCATCGACCTGCCTTCCCCCGACAGTCTGCACATCCCCGCGCTGGATCTGCGCCTGGCCATTGAGCAGCGCCGCACCCTGCGCCACTATCAAGACACGCCCCTGACCCTCGACGAGCTTTCCTACCTGCTGTGGGCCACCCAGGGCGTGCAGAACGTCACCAACCGCCCCGTCACCTTCCGCACGGTGCCCTCGGCGGGCGCGCGCCACGCCTTTGAAACCTTCCTGCTGCTCAACCGCGTGGCGGATGTGGCCCCCGGCCTGTACCGCTATATCGCCCTCGAACATGCCCTGCTGCCCGTCAACAGCGACCCCGCCCTGGTGGACACCCTGGTGCACGCCTGTTGGGATCAGGAACAGGTGCGCCGCTCTGCTGCCACCTTCTTCTGGGCGGCTGTGCTGGAGCGCATGTATTGGCGCTACGGCGAGCGCGGCTACCGCTACCTGCTGCTGGACGCCGGACACGTGTGCCAGAACCTCTACCTGGCCGCCGAGAGCGTGGCCTGCGGGGTGTGCGCCATCGCCGCCTATCACGACGACCTGCTCAACCCAGCCCTGGGGTTAGACGGCCAGGAGCAGTTCACGGTCTACGCCGCCTCCCTCGGCAAACGCTGACCCTCCCCCCCCCAACAGTTCAGAGGCTGCCCGCAAAGAACCAGCGGCAGCCTCTTTTCACACCGCAGCCTGCCTCATTCTTGCCCATTCAGGTATAATCTTAACATCTGCGCTCAACAAATCACCGGAGGAATTGGGAGAATGGCGAAAAAAGTGACCCCCAAACAAAAACAGATGGAACACCCTCCCGCCCCCGCCCCTGCCCCCGCCAGCCCCAGCGAGGCCGAAATCGCCCTGGATTCCCCCGCGCTGTACATTAACCGCGAGATCAGCCTGCTGCAATTCCAGCGCCGCGTACTGGAAGAGGCCCAGGATCCCCAAAACCCCCTTCTGGAACGCGTCAAATTCCTCTCCATCGTCGGCTCAAACCTGGAAGAGTTTTTCATGGTGCGCGTGGGCGGGCTGATCATGCAGAATGAGGCCGGAGTCTCCGAGCTTTCGGTGGACGGCCTCACCCCCGCTCGCCAGTTGGCCGAAATCCGCAAACTGGCCGAAAAGATCATGAATGAGGCCCGCACCTATTGGAACCGCACCCTGGTTCCCGAGTTGGACAAGGCCGGCATCCACATTTTGAAATATAACAAACTCAGCCAACGCCAGCGCGAAACCGTGGACCGCTACTTTGACGAAATCGTCTTCCCCGTGCTCACGCCTCTGGCGGTGGACCCCGGCCACCCCTTCCCGCACATCTCCAACCTGTCCCTCAACCTGGCGGTGGTCGTGCGCGACAACCAAAACGGTCAGCGCCGCTTTGCCCGCGTCAAAGTACCCCCCTCCCTGCCCCAATTGGTCCCCATCCGGCGTTCCTCCGGCGGCCTGCGCCGCGACGGCACCGTTCCCCACCACCACTACTTCATCTGGCTGGATGAACTCATCACCAACCGCCTGGAACACCTCTTCCCCGGCCTGGAGGTGATCGAGGCCTTTTCCTTCCACGTCACCCGCAACGCCGACATCCAAATTCAGGAATTGGAAGCCCTGGATTTGCTGGAAACGATGGAAGAAAATGTGCGCAACCGCCGCTTTGGGGCCGTTACCCGCCTGATGGTGGACCGCGACATGCCCGAGGATGTGCGCGACATCCTCATTGATAACATGAAGGTGGATCTGAAAAACGTCTACATCCTGGAAGGGCCGCTCAGCCTGCGCTCCGTCATGCAGATCGCGCGCATTGACCGCTTCGACCTGCACGACCGCCCCTACCTGCCCGCCATCCCCCCGCGCCTGCGCTACCCGCCCGACGCCCCGCGCGACGCCTTCTTCACCACCATGCGCTCCACCAATATCATGCTGCACCACCCATATGATTCCTTCACCCCCGTGGTGGATTTTCTGCGCGCCGCGGCCCGCGACCCCAACGTCCTGGCCATCAAAATGACCCTCTACCGTGTGGGCAGCAATTCACCGGTGGTCAATGCCCTGCTGGAGGCCTCTCGCGATTACGGCAAGCAGGTGGCCGTGCTGGTGGAGCTAAAAGCCCGCTTTGACGAAGAGAGCAATATCTCTTGGGCCAAAAAGCTGGAACAGGAAGGTGTGCACGTCACCTACGGCCTGCTGGGGCTGAAAACCCATTCCAAAATCGCCCTGGTGGTGCGCAAAGAAGGCGAGCGCATCCGCCGCTATGTGCACCTCGGCACAGGCAACTACAACCACATCACCGCTCAACTGTATGAGGATCTGTCGCTCTTCACCTGCGATGACGATATCGCTTCGGACGGCACCGACCTGTTCAATTACCTCACCGGCTATTCCATGAAGAAAGACTACCGTAAGCTGCTGGTGGCCCCCATCAACCTGCGCGACCGGTTTGAAGAGCTCATCCTTCAGGAAATTGAAGCCCACCAGCAAGGCCCCTACCCCGGCCACATCATCCTCAAGATGAACGCCCTGGTGGATAAGCCCATCATCCAGCTGCTGTACAAAGCCTCGCAGGCAGGCGTGCGCATTGATCTGGTTGTGCGCGGCGTGTGCTGCCTGCGTCCCGGCATTCCCGGCGTCTCCGAAAACATCGCCGTGCGCAGCATCGTGGGGCGCTTCCTGGAACACAGCCGCATCTACTACTTCCACCACGGCGGGCGCGAAACCATCCTGGCGGGTTCCGCCGATATCATGCCGCGCAACCTCAACCAGCGCGTAGAAGTCCTCTTCCCCATCGAAGACACGCGCATGGTTCGCTACCTGCGCGATGAAGTGTTGGATGTCTACCTGCGCGACAACATCAAATCGCGGTTGATGCTGTCAGACGGCAGCTACGAGCGCGCAGCTCCCAATAAGGGCGACACCCTGCTTAACGCCCAGGATTATTTTCTGGCCTCCCGCCTGCGCGGAAGTCATTCATGATCCGAAAGGGGCATTTCGTTGCAAATTCGAAAGAATTGTAAAAATTGCCCCTCTTTTTTCACTTGTGCTGGGTGAGGAAGACAGTATAATCATCCTATGAGGATTCTCAAACGTTTGGCGCTCGCAGCAGTGCTGCTCTTGCTCATCGGAGCGGCGGTGCGCTTACCAGTTCTGGCACAGGACGGTGTGCGCGAGTTTTCCAATGGGCTGACCGTCAGCGATCCTTTCCTCTCCTTTTACGAATCCGCTCCCAACCCGTATCTCAACTTTGGCCTGCCCATCAGCGCCGAAATCCCCACCGCGGACGGACGCACGCTGCAATTCTTCCAACGCGCCGTGTTTGAGCTGGTCGGCGATCAGGTTCACCTTTTGCCCCTCGGCGAACAGTATTACCTGCCCCTCGAAGCTGCCCAGGCGGGCGACCGGCTGCTGGCCTGCCGCGCCGTCGGCCCAGACGGCTACCGCGTGTGCTACGACTTCCTCACCTATTACGAAACCAATGACGGCCCGCGTCTCTTAGGCGACCCCATCGCAGAGATGGAACAGGATGCCCAGGGCCGCTTTCAGCAGTGCTTCCGCAGCGGCTGTTTGGAATGGCGCCCCGAAAACCCCTCCGGTGAGCGCGTCATCCCGCAGGAACTCGGTACCCTGGCCTACAGCCAATCCTACGGCCTGACCGGTGACGGGGCCAACAGCAGCGCCCCCCTGGCTGCGCCGCAGAGCACCACCTTGCAGGTGCATGCCTTTGTCTCTCAGGCGCTCATCCCCGGCGGCAACCCGCAGTCGCTCTACGTGGTCGTGCAGGATCAAAATCTCAATCCCGTCGAGGGCGCCTCGGTGGCCGTCACGGTGCACTACCCCAACAACCGCTACGACGCGCGCATCGCCCCCTCAGACGTCAACGGCATCAGCCAAACCAATTTTGATGTGGGTTTTTACCCATTCAAAGAGGTCATCCGTGTGGATATCTCTGTGGAAAAAGACGGCCTCACCGCCAAAACCGCCACGTGGTTCCGCATCTGGTGGTAAGCACGGTTTTCCCCCTGTGAACGCACAGCGGCCCCTCAACAGGGCCGTTTTTTTATGATTTTAGAAATACAGGAAGAGAAAACTGGTCAGCAATTGCAGGGCGCACAGCAGCCCAAAGCCCGGGCCGCGCCGTCCCAAAAGCCCGCCCGTCTCGCGGCTGGCCGAAAGGCACACCGCCGGGAATAAGGCCGTTCCAAAGCCACTCAGAGCGCCCAAAAGCAGCCCCACCCCCAGCAAGCTTGCCCCCAGACCGTCCACCTTCTGCGCCCGCCCGCTGACCCAACGAACCCAGGCGCGCACACCGCTGGCCGCGGTCAACACCGCCAACCCCAACCCGCAGGCCAACCCCCAGGCCAACAGATTTCCCAACTCAAACGAAGCCGTGAAGGCCAGGGCCTGAAAGCCGGTGGTCAGCAGCAGCCCCACCCAGGCCGCCAACGCCCCCGCCGTCACCCCCGCCAGGCGCGCCCAGGGCAGGCTGCGCCGCCCGTCCAGCGCCAGCCACAGCAGCGAAAGCGGCACCAAAGCCAGCATACCCGCCCCGCACACCGCGCTGGCCAGCACGCTGAAGGCCCCGCTGACCGCCGCCCACCCCCAGGAGCGCCGTGTCAGGCTGCGTTCGGTGAAGAACAGCCCCACGGCAAACAGGGCGGGCAGAAGCGCCTCGTCCAGCGTCCATACCCCCAGCAGGGCGGCTGGCGCCGTGACCCACAGCATCCCCGGCAGATTGGCGCTGTTGGTTCCCAGCAGCGCCCGGCTGACGAAGAACAGGGGCACCAGCCCCAGACTGCCCACAGCCGCCATCAGCAAGGCTCCCCCGCGGCCCGCGTTGACCTGCGCGTCCAGCGCCTCCAGGCTGCCGAAAGCCATCCAGCCGAAAGCCAGGCGCAGCGCCGCGCCCATCACCACTAGCAGCAGCAAATTGCGCCCAGGGCGGTGGGCTGTGCGTAAAATCCACACCAGCGCCAGCATGAACAGCCCAAAAATCCAGGCGAACATATCCGGCCGCGAAAGGCTGCCCCACCCCAAAGACACAAAGCCCGCCAAAGGCTCCAGGTGAAACACCACTACCAGCATGTGATAGGCCGCCGCGGCCAAAGTCAGCAGCACCAGCCCCGCGCGCACCACGGTTTGCCCCTGCCAGAACCCGCGTACGCGGTACATGGGCGCAAAGTTGATCCCCAGCACCGCCAGGGCCTGCCCCACCAGCAAAATCAGCCACACCAACAGCGGCAGGGTATTGGCCAATCCCGCCCGCGCCGCCGCCAGCCGTTCCGCCGCCAGGGCCTGATACCCGCCCGCCACGCGCACGGGTATGGCCTGGGCCACCGCGGGCAGCACCCACGGCAGGGCCAGCAGCAGCAGGCCGCTCAACATCAGCCCCAGGGTAGCCGCCAGCAGGTGGCTGCGGCGGCTGAGCCACAGCTCCAGGCTTTCATTGAACTCAGCCATCCACACCGGCCGCGTCCAGGCGCGCACCGCCAACCCCACGCACAAAATCACCGCCCCCGCGAACAGGGCGCTGGCCGCCAACCGGCCGTCGCTCATGCGGGTTTGCGGCGCACCCAGCCAAAAAGCCAGGGCGACCAGACCCTCAACAGCGGCCAGATTTAAGTAACTGCGGTAAATGATGGTGGGGTGAAAGAAGAGTTCAAACATGGTTTTCCGGTCCGTGATGTGCCGTATCCATGAATTGTACCAGAGGCGTGCAGTGGGCGCCCGCGCGGCACGCCCCCAATTTTAGGCTGCGGAGGGCTGCTGCTGGGCCGCGTCAAACAGTCGCTGGTAAAACACCTGCACCTGTGAGCGCACCAAATTGGCCTCAGCCCGCTGCTGAATCAGGCGCAGGTTAATCTCCGCCGCCGAAGAGCGCAGCCCAGGCCGATCCAAAGCCGCCGCCAGCGCCTCCGCCAGAGACTGCGGTTTGGCCGGTTCCACCAGCAAGCCGTTCACCCCCGGCGTGATCCATTCTCGCAGGGATTCGATATCCCCCACCACCGGGAAGCAGCCCAAAGCCATGGCTTCCAGCAGGGTATTGGGCGTGCCGTCGTGCTCGCTGACGCTGACCGTCACCGCCGCCCGCAGAAACAAATCCCAAAGCTGCCCCTGGGTCAAAAAAGGCAGCAGGCGCACATGCTCGCCAATCTTCAGCCGCTGCACCCAACGCTGTGCCTCGGGCTGGCCCGCCATGCCGGGGCAGACAAAAACCGTTTTCGGACTGCGCTGCAGCACCAGGGGAATCGCCTGGAAAAACACGTCGTTGCGCACCGATCCAGGCCGGAAGCCGCGCGGATTGATCACAATTGGCACCCCTGCGGGCAGGTATTCCATCCCGCTGCCTTCGGCCTCTTCACGCGTGCGGTGCATCTCGGCCAGATCAATGCCCCCCGACCCAGGCACCACCAGGCTGGGGCGGTTGGGGAAGAAGCCCCACTGCCGCGCCAAACGGGTATCGCGTTGGGCGTCAGCCATCAGCCCATCCGCGCGCCGCAGCGTGCGCCGCGTGGCCTCGGCCATCCAGCGCGAGCCGTGAGCGTGCAGGGTCAGATCGTTGCCCCATACCGAAACCACCAGCGGAATGCCCGGCGGGGTATAGGCAGCCAACATGCCCTCAAAGGGAATGCGCAAACCGTGCACCAGATCAGGCTGCAGCTCAGCTGCCAGGCGGCGAAAACGCGGGCCGTACCACGCCAGGCTGATGGGGCCAAAGCCGTAACGTCCGCGCAGGAACAGACCGCGGAAGCGGCTGACCAGCGGACGTACACGTCCGCCGCTGCCGGTGGTCGCCCGCCGTGTGGTCACCTGCCCACCGGCCATGCCCCCAAAGGCCACCGGTAGGGTCACCATACCCTCCACGCCGGGAATTTCCTCACATGGAAAGGTGGACACCACGGTCACGCGGTGCTGCATGGCCTGTAACCCCAAAATCCAGCGGCGAGTGGTCGGGCTGCGCCCGTCGGCAACCAGCAGAATATGCATGTTCATTTCTCCTGAAGCGAACCCACAGCGCGCACAAAGGCCGCCACCATGTTTTCAAGGTTGATTTCTTCGCGCACAATGCGGTACGAAGCCGCCCCCATGCGCCGCAGCGCTGTTGGGTCCGCCAGCGCCTGGCGTAAGGTTTGGGTCAGCGCCTGCAAGTCACCGGGCGGCAAAGCCCAGCCGTTCTCCGGCCGCACCAGATCCGCCTGGGTGCCGTCGGCCTCAGCCACCATCACAGGCAGACCGTGCGACATGGCCTGCTGCACGGCCAGCCCGCCCGTACCCGGCAGCACAAACACATCCGCCGTGTCAAAGAAAGGAGCCAGCTCATCTCCGTGGCGCGCGCCGAAGAACTGCGCCTGCGGGTACACGCTTTGGGCCAGGGCCTCTAAAGCCGGTCTTTCGGGGCCATCCCCCACCACCCACAACCGCGGCTGTTCCCCCGCGGGCAGGGCCGCGCAGGCCCGCAGCAGCAAATCCACGCGCTTGCGCGCCTGAAGCCGCCCCACAAACAGCACCGCCGGGCCGGCTTCTTCAAAAGTGGTCAGACGCGGCGGAATGGGCAGCGTGGGGCGGGCAGCCACCGCGTTGGGCGCCAAAAAGACCTTGCCCGCTGGGAAACCCGCCGCGCGGTATTCGCGCAGGCCCTGTTGACTGTAGGTGACCAGGGCGTCAAACTGCGTCAGGAAACGCCGCCTCAGCCAGCCCGCAGGCCCTTTGCCGCCGTGCGGCAGGCCCAACCCCCAGCCAATCACCCCGCGGCCGCGGCGGTGCATCCAGCGCACCGCCGAAGGGGTGCGCACATAGCGCGGGTTGGCTTCCACAATTAAAACCTGCGGCTGCCATTCCTTCAGCCAGCGCATCAGGCCCCCTTGCCAGCACAGATAGGCCCCGCCCGAAAACCAGTGGTGGTTTTCGGCCTCGGCGCGCACGGCCGTGCGCAGCCCAGCGGGCTGCTCTTCGATCATCTCTTCGGGACGCGGCTGACCAGCGAACACGCTCAACCCGCCCGCGCATTCCGCCGCCAGGGCGTCAAAAAAGGCCGCCCGGTAAGCGGGCAGCACCCGTTGAATCACACCCACCCGCGCCGCGATCTGGCTCAAATCAGCACCTGTACACGCGAACCGTTCTGGCTTTTTTCCACCTCAATGCGCGCTGGGAAAGCGTCTTTCAGCTCTTCCAGGTGGGTGATCACCAAAATTTTGGCAAAATCCTCCTGCACCAGGTGAATGGCTTCCACCAGGCGCTGGCGGCCCTCGGCGTCCTGGCTGCCAAAACCCTCGTCAATCACCAGGGTTTGCAGCCGCGCCCCGGCGCGCTGGGCCAACACCCGTGAAAGCGCCAAACGGATGGCAAAATTCACGCGAAAGGCCTCGCCGCCGGAAAACAGCTCATATTCCCGCACCCCGGCGGGGTCGCTGATGAGGATATCCAGGGTCTCTTTCTTATCCTCGCGATTTTTATCCTTGTAATCTTTTTGGGTGGCAAAACGTACCGACATGCCCCCATTGGTCAGCCGGTCCAGCAGCTGGTTGGCGTGCTCCTCAATTTCGGGCAGGGCGTTCTCGATCAGCAGGGAGGGGATGCCGTCTTTGCCAAAGGCGCGTTCCAACTGCTTACAGTGGGAAATCCGCACGGCCAGGGCCTCGCGTTCAGCCCGCAAGGCACTCTGCCGCGCACGCTGATTTTTCAGCACCTCCACCGACTGGTTAGCCGCCCCCACTTGCATCCGCAGCCGGTTTTCCTGCTCCTGCAATCCCAACAGCTCGCTTTCCGCTGTGCGCAGGTCCGGCAGGCCGGCACGGTCTGCCTCGTACCGCTGGCGCACCTCGGCCAAATGGGCCTCCAAAGAAGCTGCCTGTTCCTCAGCCTGCTGCACCTGCCCGCTCAGCGCGGTGATCTCGCGTTCCAGGGGGGCCAAAGCGGCCTGGGCGGTTTCCAGCGCACGCTGCTGCTCTTCGCTGGCGCGCCCGGCCTGCTCTGCCTGGCGGGCCGCATCGTGTGCCGCTCCATCGTATCCTAAAACCCGCAGGCGTTCATCCACCGCCGCCAGACGGGCGCGAGCTTCCGCAGCGTACTCCCCGCTGGAGAGGCGCGCTTCCACCGCGTCCAGAGCCGGCTGGCCCACCGTGCGCCATTCTTGCAGCGCCGCGTCCATCTGCGCCTTCCGGTCGTGGGCCTGATCCAACCGCCGTTGGGCCGTGCGCAATTCTCCTTCCTCCCGGCGCAGCTGCTCCAGGGCCTGGTTGATCTGCGCGCACCGTTCCTCAAAGCGCCGCTTCTGTTCCAGGTTCTCGCGATAGCGGTCGCCCAACTTCTTGCCGTCCGTCTGCAGCGCTTCGGCCATAGTTTCGCGATCCTGCGCCGAAAGCGGCTGACCGCACACCGGGCAGGCCGCACCGGTGACTTCGCTCAGGCGTTGGATGCGCATTTTCAGCTCATCCATCTCGGTCTTCAGGCGCGTGTTCTCGGCCAAAAGCTCCACCCGGGTATCCTGAGCGCCGCGCAGTTCGGCTTCCAGGCTCTCGCGCTCGGCCAACTGCGCCTGCAGGCGCTCCGTTTCCGCCTGGGCGGCCTGAAGCTCGCCACCCGCGGCGGGCAGATTGGCTTCCAGTTCGATCATCTGTTGGCGGCGGGCGCGCAAATGATCGCGCTCCGCTTCCAGACGGGATTTTTCGGCTTCCAGCGCCAGGAGCGGCTCGGCGCGTTCGGTTTCAATCTGACGAAACGAAGCCGCCATCGCCTCCCAGCCTTCCAGCTCCTGACGGGCAGCCTTCCAGGCCTGGTAACTGGCCGCAATCTCATCTGCACGAGCGATCTGTTCGCGGTACTGCTCCCGTTCCGATTGGCGGGTTTGCAGCACAGCCGCCTGCTCCCGGTGGGTACTGCGCGCCGTTTCGGCCTGACGGGCCAGCAAGTCCACCAGACGGGCCTGCTCGGCCAGCGAATCGGCCAGCCGCCGCACCTGATCCAGCCATTGGGCCTGTTTCTGGCGCGCCTGGGCGGCCTGTTCCAACTGGGCTTGCAGCTCCTGCAGCCGGGCGCGGCGCTGCTCTTCCTGGGCCAATTCCTCTTCAATCTCGCGCAGCTGCCCGTTCACTTGCAATAACGAAGCCTCTTCCGCCTGCCGCCGTTTGGCAGTGCGCTCGCGGTAAGCCTCCCAAATTTCCAGACCCAGGATATTGCTGAGGATGCGCTTGCGGTCGCCGGGGCGCTGCTGGGCAAATTGATCGGCCTTGCCTTGCAGGAAGAAAGAGGCGTTGGTGAAAGTCTCGTAATCCATGCGCAGGGTGCGGGTGATGGCGCTTTCCGTCTCGCGGATGGAATGTTCGGTCAGCGGCCGGAAACCGCCGTCGCTGCCCTGCACAAAAAATTCCAGCAGGCCGGTCTTGTTGGCCGGTTTAATGCGCTGCACGCGGTACAGGTGCTCTTCGTAGCGGAAATCAAAAATCACCTCGGCCTGGCGCGCACGGCTGTGGATGATGGCGTCGTCGCGGCGGCGCGCCTGCCCAAACAGCGCCCAGGTGATGGCATCCAGCAGCGAAGACTTGCCCGCGCCGTTGTGACCGGTGATGCAGGCGATGTGGAACTCCGAAAAATCCACTTCTACCGGATCGCCGTACGATAAAAAGTTGGAGATTTGCAGTCGAACAGGGATCATAAGTCCGATCTCAGATGGTGATCATTGCGTTAGTTGTTTGTCGAAGCCTCTTGAGATCCAGCCAGGGGGGTGACCAATACCTTATCCACCCGCCGCTGATCCATATCTACCACTTCAAAGCGGTACCCGCCCCATTCAAAGGACTGTCCAGCCCGCGGAATATCGCCAAACTGGCTCATCATCATCCCGCCCAGGGTCTGATACCCCACGCGTTCCTCATCGGGCAGATCATCCATGTCCAGCAGTTCCTTCATCTCATCCACGCGCAGCAGACCGTCCAAAAGCCAGGAATCGTCCTCGCGGTGTACCACCAGCGGGTCGGGCGTTTCGCCCGTGGTGGAAAAGTTGCCCACGATGGCGCGCAGAATGTCCAAAAGGGTCACCATCCCCAACACGCCGCCGTACTCATCCATCACCAGCACCATGGGCAGACCGGTGTTTTTGACCATCTCCAAAACCTTGAGCGCCGGAGCGCTTTCAGGGACAAAAATGGGCGGTTCCAACAGCGCCCGCAAATCAATCGCTCCACCTTCCAGGCGCGCATCCAAAAGGTCGCGCACGTTCAAAATGCCTTGAACGTTATCCAGGCTGCCCTGGGCCACCGGCAGCAGCAGATGGGGGCTTTGGCGCACCTTTTGCAGGTTCACCTCCAGCGAATCGTCCAGGTCCAGCCAGGTCACCTCGGTGCGCGGGGTCATCATGGCGTCCACCGAGCGGTCGCTGAAGCGGAAAACGCTCTCCACCAAATCCTGCTCACCAGCCTCAAACACCCCCACCTGGGTGCCTTGTTCCAGGAGGATCTTGATTTCCTCGTTGGTCACCGGCGGCTCCTGCGACTCGCGCATGCCCAACAGGCGCAGGATGGCGTCCGTGGAGACGCTCAACAGGCGCACCAGCGGCTGTGCCGCGTTCGAAAGTCCGTTCATCCCGCGCGCCATGCGCACCGCCACCCCCTCAGGGTCATTTAAGCCCAGGCGTTTGGGTACCAATTCGCCCAGCACCAACGAAAGATAGGTGATGACGATCACGATCAGGACGAAGGCAATCTGATAGCTGTAAGTTTGAATCCATTCCCACGGAATTTTGGCAATCACCGGGGCCAGGTCGCCCGCCAGGGTGGCGCCGCCCAGCGCGCCTGAAAGCACGCCGATCAGCGTAATGCCTACCTGGATGGTGGACAGCAGACGGTTGGGGTCTTCGGCCAGCAATAAAGCCGTGCGCGCCCCCGCGCTGCCGTCCTCGGCCATCTGCTGCAGCCGCGCCTTGCGCGAAGATACCACCGCAATTTCCGTCATGGCGAACAGACCGTTGGCCAGGATGAGCAGCAAAAGAATCAAAATCTCAAAGGCTGTGGGCATGGTCTTAACAGTATATCATGTCAGGGTATGGAGCGAGGCCCGCCGCAGGGCGGTTATTCTTCGTCCACCTGCCGGATGACCTCATCGGCCAGGGCGCGCAGCGCCGGGGCTTCCTGGGGGTTGGTCTGAACCACGCCAAAGTAGCGGTCCAGCAGCTCCAGCGCCGAAAGGCTGCTGATGGTCTGGTCGTTGGGCAGGCGCAGACTGGCCTCCACTTTGGGGCGGCGGATCAAATGAAACTCAAAGGCGTTGGCGCAGGCCGCGCGCAGGGCAGCTTCGTCCAACAACGGTTCCCAATCGCGCGGATAGGCCAGGGTCAGGCGAAAAATGGCCCGCTCCAGCTCCTGGGCCGGCGGCAGCACCGCCAGCACCTGCTGCATGAAGCCTTCCTGCGATGCAACCATCAGGCTGCGGTCTAAAAAACGCCGTCCGTGCAGCTTACGCCATTCCACCTCGGTCTTGCCGCGCTCCACCCGCGCCACCACAAAGAATTTATCATCGGCGATCTCGCCGAAATCCACGCGCTCAATGGAACCCGGGTAAATCACCGGCGGGTGCGCCCCGGGGTTCAGGTTCTGGCCTTTATGAATATGCCCCAGGGCCACGTAATCCAGGCGCGGGTCGCGCAGCAGCCCGCCCGGCAGCACCACATCCGCCCCCAGCATCACGCTGCGCTCGCCGCCGTAGGTGGCCCCCTGCACCGAGGCGTGGGCCGTCAGCACCGTGGGCAAGGTCGGGTCGGCCTCCGCGATTAGCGCTTCAATCAAGGGGGTCACCCGCGCTTCCACCTCCCCCGCTACCTCGTCAGGGGTCAGTCCGCGCACCTGCAAAGCCGCCATCAACCCGGAGCGGTTGATCCACGGCAAGGCGATCACCTGCAAAGGCAGACCCCACAAATCCTGGGGGCCCAGATAGGCCGGTTTCCCCAAGACCTTCACATAAGGCACTTCCAGGGTGTCGTATTCATGCAGGGTGTGGGCGCGCCCCGCCGCGGGGGAAAGGTCGTGGTTTCCCACCAGCAGCAGGGTGGGAATGCCCGCCCGCGACAGGCGCATGATGCGCCGCCCCCATTCGCGCTGGAAGGTGGGCACGGGCGTGCGGTCTTTATACGTATCGCCCGCAAACACCACCACATCCACCTTTTCCTGGATGGCCGTATCCACAATGGTATCCAGCGCCTTCAGGAAATCCAACACGCGCACCGGCAGACCGCTTTCGGGGTCATGTCTGCCGTGGGCAGCCATATCAATGTGAGCGTCGGCAAAATGCAGCAGAGTCGGCATAAGAACGGTGCGGTTAGCCCCCCAAAGCAGAGAGAAGTTCTTCGCTGGGTGTAAAACCGGGGTGATATTCCAGGCTCCGGCGCAAATCGTCAATCGCGCCAGCCACGTCCCCAACGGCGTTCTTGGCGCGCGCGCGCCAATAAAAACTTTCTTCCAAATAAGGCTTCTTGGTGCGTTCCAATGGTTCCAACACGCTGTCTGCCAGGTTGATCACATCCTGGTAGCGCCCAGCGTAAAAATAGGCGAAATAAGGGCCGGTCTGATACCAGGGCAGCCGGTAGGGGCGCTGCTCTTCGGGCAGGGCCGCCATCAGCCGGAAGGCCTCATCATACGATTGGGCCGCGCCCTGATAATCTTGCAGCCGCACCATGCTCGTCCCGCGGTTGTACCAGGCAAACACCTGATCCGCACCCGTCAGGCTGTACACCTCGGCCGAAGCCTTGGCATAAGCCTCGCGGTCCGCCGCGGCCTCGTCCGCCGATGCGCCCAACAGGCTCATCACCAGGTTTTCCTGCTCCGGCGGGTAAATCACCACATAAATAAAGTTGAACGAGCGCCATTCCGCCAGCAGGGTGTCGTAGCTCAGGCGGTAATTCTGGCCGTTGGTCAGATAAGAATCCTGCAAAATAAACTCGCCCGCGGCGTCGTCATAACCGTTGATCACCTGGTAATGACCCATCCAGGAGTATTTCCCGTTCAGGTCGCGGATGCGAAACGTGCCGATTTCCAACAAGACCGGGAGCTGATTGGCGATCAAACTCTTCACGCCTTCCAGCGTCCCGCCCTGGCGAACCACCGCACGCAGGTTGGTCTGGGTGTTCACATAGTCCGCCATCTCATACGGCATGACATTTTTATCTTCGGCAAAGGGCTTCAGCACCGCTGCCACATCCAACATCTTGCCTTCCCAGTCAAAATACGACAGAGCCATGGTCAGGTTGGCCGGGCCGCAGTTGTTCCAGCCGTTATGTTGATCCGTATATTGAATGCCCTCCAACACCACGCTTTCGGGCAGCCGGGTGGGGGTAGGCTGAGGGGTGGGGGTGGGCGAAGGCGCGGGGGTCTCCGTGGGCACCGGCGTCTCCGTCACCGTG
>NZ_LGCM01000063.1 GCF_001306035.1 Levilinea saccharolytica | reverse complement strand
AGCCCTTCTGATGGAGATCTCAGAAGAGTGGCAGATCGGTAAGCACTATTGCGTTGGCAAGTCATTCGATTGTTAAAGAACGATGGATATTTCTGACTCGAATTTACAGAAAAAAGGTTGCACTATCGTAAACCAGAGTGACAAGGACAATTAATAATTTCATTTTTTATAGAAATGGAGTACAGAACACTACTAAATGCGCTGGACAAGTTCACAAAATCTCGCATGCCATTCAGAAATTTCTGCCAAAGAACCAGAGTAGAGAATCAGAACGATCTTGATGTTTCTCGCAAGATTTTCCATATTATTGCACGTAAGAGTCGATATACTCAAATACCTTTCATAACCAGAGGAATATACATTTTTTCTAAAAACCAGAGACGATCGCGGATCCTTTAGATCATCATCAGATCTAGGTGCAGAGAAAATTACTTGACTTTCAAGTACGCCTGTTCAATATCACAGATTGCATCTTGAATTGCATTAGCGCTAGAAAACCGTCCACAACTAACCCTGACAGTGGAGAAAGCAGCTTCTCTTGTCAACCCCATTGCTTGCAAAACATGAGATGGACCAATTGCGCCAGAAGAACACGCTGATCCTGTACCAATCATTACTGATCTCAGGTTAAAAATAAGCGCATCAGCATCAATGCCCTGGAAAGTGATACTAGACGTATTGGTTAACCGATCATGAGATCGACCATTTATTACTATATCAGGAATTCGTTCAGACAAACCAGCTTCTAATTGATCGCGTAAAGATCGAATTCGCAAGGCCTCATCTGGTAACAATTCATTAGCTAATTGGCAAGCTTCTCCGAAACCAACAATTGCTGGTACATTCGTTGTACCTGACCGAATACCATTCTCCTGACCCCCACCATATAAAACTGGTTCTAAAGTCGATGATCGAACTTTGGTATCAACATATAAAGCTCCTACCCCTTTGGGACCATACAACTTATGTGCACTAATTGAGCACATATCTACACCAAGCTCTTGCACCAGAACGGGAATTTTGCCGACTGCTTGTGCAGCATCGCAATGAAAAACCGCTCCCGCATCATGAACGATCTTTGATAGCTCCTGGATGGGCTGTAATGTCCCGATCTCATTGTTAGCAACTTGAATAGATACCAAAAGAGTGTCTTCGTTTATTGCTTCTTTTGCAGCATCGAGAAGTACACGTCCGCCCTCATCTACAGGCAATATAACTACATCAAAACCTTCTTCTTCTAACTTCTTGCATGGGCCTAGAACCGCCTTGTGTTCAACCGCACACGTAACAATCCGTTTTCTCTGTGCGGATGCATGGGATCGAGCTAGTCCAAGTATGGCGAGGTTGTTACTTTCAGTAGCGCCAGCAGTAAATATTATTTCTTTTGATCTAGCGCCTACTAGAGTGGCTACTTTTTCACGTGCATCATCAACTGCCTTCGCGGCTGCTCGTCCTAATCGATGAAGTCCATTAGATGGATTCCCATAAATTTCCGTAAAGTACGGAATCATTTTTTCCACTACTTTAGGATCGCAAGGTGTGGTTGCGTTGTAATCTAAGTAAATCCCGTTATTATCCATCACAATTTACTCAGGCAAAATTTCATAAGCAATATCACTTTCATACTGCCTATATTCTGCATCCAATGTTTGAAGTTGTTCCCAAATCAACTGGCGCAGTTGTTTTGCAGGTCGGACACAATAATGATTGAAATCTGCATCACTTACATTTCCATCTGGAAACATAATTTTCAACAAACCGCTCGCTATTGAACGAACTGAATCTTCATTTCTCTTATAGACCTTGCTACCCTTCAATTGAATTCGACGGGCACAGCGTTGATCATGTTCTAGATCATTTCGCATGGCAACCAATGCATCTCCAAAGAAGTCGGATTTTAGTCCTATTCCGCGTGCAAAACATTCGCCGGATAGTTTCCTTAGTTTCCATCCCGGAATCAGTCCCCGAATACGGTCCAGGAAAGCTGTCTCTTGGAGAAAAGCGGGAAGTTCACGTACCAAAGGCTCAGCCAGAGGTTGCTGCTCACTATCAAGCAAGATGTTAGCTAACATTACTAAGCTACAATCACTTCCCATTTCATACAGACCTCCACGTGTCAGTTTTCCATTCGCCAGGTATCCCTTCAAACCACCTACAATTTCTTCAGGCCTTTCGAACTTTAAGGTCTGAACCTCGTCTAATACTACAACAGCGAATCTGGCCAAAAGGCCTGGCTGGCCTGTCATATTGTTTACAAACAATACTGCTGGAGAAACATTTCCCCCACTAACTAAACGTACTTGTGGGCTAACGTTCTCGTAAATGTAACTCTTACCAGTGCCTTTTGGCGCCAGTTCCATAAGATGCATATTCTTTTGGACAAGTGGCAGCAGCCGACACAGCATTAGCGTCTGTTCTTCTTCACCAAATGCAGCCGGGTTATAGCCCATCGAAATAAGCATAAGAGAGCGCCATTCCGAAAGAGTAAATTCTTTGCGAGCTTCTTTGTACATCTCCAGGTTTAGAGAAGCTTGCATGGGTTTAAACCCTTCTACGGCGACCCCTTCTTGCGTACTAACGAGTTGGACTACTCCCCACATTCCCTGTTTTAACAACTCTGGATAACGTTGTGCCAGAGTTTCCCCAACTACGGCATCACTAATCCCAAGTAAGGTCATTTTTCCAACCTGTTCTTGTCGTCGTCGCGTTAGTTCAACTTCGATTTGAACAGGTGTCAGAACCTTGATTACATCACCACTTATCAGGCGGTGCTTGATTAAATTTGTGTCTCCTGGACCTGGAATGTATTTACTTGCCCAATTCTGAACCTTTGCAGCATCCTCAGCGTTTAGTTCCCCTGCCCCTGGAGCTACGGAGTCCAATACCCATTCTCCAACGTACGCAGGTACGCCTCTTTTTTGAAGTTGGCTAGCAGGAAGGCGGCGTTTATCAATCGCAAGATCTCCAAACACCTGCTGAATTTTGAGATCCAATGCTTGTTGCTCAACAGACTTAGTAAGAGAACCCTGTTGATCCATTAATCCAAGTCCTCCAATATATTTTCACGCGGACGAGTATAAATATCTTCGCTTTGAACAGAAGTCTCTGCGGAATACTCGTACACCATCTTGTTAGGTAAGCGCAACCGTACAGTAGCGTGAACGGTTTCCAGTTCTCCAGCTGATGGCCAGGGGCTATAAGGTATTTCAGCCGGGATCTGTGTCCTGGCAGGAATTTTTTGGTCAGCACTTATGTTTATCGTTGTTCCGGTTCGCAAAGTAAGTGTAACGGTTTCCAAGAATAAATCAATATCACTTTTGTTCAATACCGTAACAGCAAAAGTGCCATCGCGACGTGCCCGACCATTTCCTGAAATTGTAATTGTCGCATCTGGCTGAACCTGGTCACGAGCCAGTACAATCCAGGGCAAAATTACTTCTTCTGGGAATATTCCTCCATGAGGGAACAATTCACTTCCTGATCGGTTGTTGTTGTCTTTGAAAGCACCCTCATCTAAGGGAATTGCCACATCCACTGACAACCCATAATTATCTGCCATCAAATATGCAACATCACCTTCAATGCGGTATGGTGTCGTTTCAAAAGAGTATGGGCTTTGCCCCCAAGCAGCTCGACCGTGGCTTTCCATACTCATTGGAACCGGTATTGTCTTGTGGGTTTCACTCAATAGGCGGCCATGGTCAGTTGTTATGATTATTTGCAGAATCACTCCATCAGGAATACTTTCTACAATCTCTTTGATCTTTGATGCTTCTGCAGCAAGCCGGCCTTCCACATCGTGAAGCAAGTTTTCGGAAGTATTCTTATGATGATAAGTATCATCAGGCTCCAGAACCCGCCAGAAGTATATTTTCCCTCTTTCCGCATCTCGCAATCGTAATGCCGGTGAATGTTTTTCGGGTAGGATCTTGCCAATCGGTTCAATGTTCTCCGTAAGACTTGGGGGTACCCCTTTTAGAAGCGCTTCTTTTGCAAAGCGAGTGACTGTTGGTATTGGGGCAAAAACGTACTCATGTGAAGCAATAGTCAACCGTTGGGTTTCAGTAAGAATATTTTGGAGCAGCAGGCGGCTGTCTGGGACATGCATACCATCTAAGATTATTAAGAGTGTTATGCTGTTATCAATACACTCTACCTGGTTGACCTTGTTAAAACTAATCCAGCGGTGTAAAGCTCCTAGATTTAAGCCTTTAGGATAGTTCTCCAGATACCATTTCTCGAATTCAAGAGCCGCCCGAGATGCCACTTCTTGACCTTCAGCAGATCCAGAGGAACGTTGCCATTCTCTATAGGGTAAGTACTCGCGTATATACCACGACACAATTCCGTTTGGATCCGAGGGCAGAGCAGATGGTTGTGCCGGCGGCAGAATGCTTCTTAGGGACGCAATTTGTTTCCCCTTCAGATATGGCACTAGTTGTTCAAGGCGCTGAACAGTGAGGTCGTTTTGGTTGCGAAGATAATACCCATACGCTTCTTCAGCAGCAATTCTTTTTAAGGAGAAGGGGATTTTCAAATGCGAGAGCTGCTCGAATTTGGCTCCTTTGCTCTGAATTATCTCTTCTCGCCAAACATTCCGAGCCTTTTCTTGATAGCGTTTCGGCACCTCTACTGGGAATTCCTGACGAATCGGAATAGAATCTCGATCCGTAAACCCTAACCAGGCATCAAGAGCTTGCTTAGCTGCTTCTTTGGTGCGAATGCCATAGAGTTCAGTTTCAAATGGCAATTCCTCCATTTGCCAGCGGACAATATGAGGTTCTAATAGTGGTTCGACGCAATCTAGAATTTCTGTCTCTTCCAGCCACAGCAACCACTCAGCAAGGTGTTGTAAAGAAGGTGGCTGATGCCATAAGGTGTGAGGAGCAGCAGCGTTCAACAGACTACCAACTTCCAGGGGCCGCTCGAGTGATTCTAGTTTGCTGCCGAGAAGTGAGATCAAGCCCGAGATCTGCGCAGCGCTGAGGGCTGGCAGCAAGCTCCTCAGCTCACGCATATAAGAAGGTGTTTCTTGAAAAGCAATATCACGTGCCGTATAGAAGGCTTCTGCCCATGAGCACAAACGGTCGCCACGGATGTGCAATAACTGCCCCTCGGTAGCTAATCGTAAGAAATCCACCTCTGTAGAAACCAGGATGTATCCATCAAGAACTGGAGCGGACCCATCTCGATCTAGTCGAATGGTATTCATTTTCTTCCTCAGTATGCCGAACTGGTTTCCTGTGCTTCGTAAAGAATGGACTGTAACCGTTTCACACATGCCTGTCGAAGGGCTGGGTCAGCGATCTGCCGGAATTCCACCTCAATGCGCGTGATCACGTCTTCTTCTTGCTTACGTTTCACATTCTGTTTTAACTGCTCCAGAAGATTCTGATCATTTGGAAGCAAATAGGGTTGTTCAACGTCCAATTCCCGAACCACCCTGTGGATTGGTTCACCTTGAGAATACAAAGTTTGAACCCTTTCCAGCCATTGGTGTGCTTCTTCGGATTTCTGCTGACCATATCTTTTAGCGCGCTGCTGAGCCTGGGATAATCTCTGCAATGGTTTTCCGATTAGCCAAGTCTGCGTCTTTGTCTGTAAAGCATCTAGAAATTGAACGGTTTCGGCTACCTCTTGCAGATTTCTCATTGGTCGCTGTTCAATATCTCTTAACTCAGTCAGGAAGGACTGAATTTGTTGTACCTGATCCTGAGCTGTTTCCAACTCGGCTTGGAAATGTGAGCCTTCAAACCGATCAAGGTTCCTAAGGTACGTAGTTTGCCATTCCTGAGCGACCTGTAGCGTGTCTATCTCGGAAACGCCTTCTTTTAGCCCTCTCGCGATTTTCTCCAATTGCTCAATTTCGTTGGTAATTTCTCTTCGACGTTGGTCGCGAAGATTCAGAGTGATTTGAGAGTAACCTTGGATTTCTTCCAGGCGTTTAATATTGGCATACAATGTCATGATAGGCATCCGCCTTGACATTGCTTGGATTTCGGCTTGTACTGGGGCTTCTTTTTCAACCCCTTCCCGTTCTTTTTCCAGCTCTTTTTCTCGACGAGCAATCTCGGATAATGCCTCTTGCACTCGTTCGGCCTGTTTTTCAAGCTTCGCTGTTGTGAGAAGCTTTTTCAGGTTTTCAAGATTCATCTGGTTTACACCGACTTCCTGCAGGCGATTCACTTTCACCAGGCGATTGCATTCCGCGTCAACTTTTCGCTGCAGTCCTTCCCGCCAGATTGTATCCAGCTCCACGATAGATTTTTGGTTCGGAGTAACCAATCCGGTACGTGGAAGATCACTAATCCGCTTAATTAGCTGGATAAAAGTCTGAATATCTCTGCCATTTTCCAATTCATTCTGTATCGCTTTGGCATTCTGATCGTAAACTCTTGCTGTTTCTAACCCAACAGCCAATCGCTCAACCGCATGCTGCGCAGCGGTGCAAATCTCTTCAGGTAATCCAGCGTCTTTGCAATGAACCTGAAGCTTCGCAGAGACATCCTCCGCTTGGGCTTGACCAAAAGTTTCTTTGTTCACCCGCTCGATCAGCTGGTTTACCTCGCGAACGAGTTCACCCGAATCACGCCTGGAAATCGTGACTTTTTGAGCACCGCATATTTCACCAATGAACGTTTGGCGGCCAGCAGCCTCGTTCAGAATCGACATTAATCCATCAATGCTTATTTGCCGAGACATGGTAGTGAACTGGAGATCGTGCTGATGATAACCAATCCAGGCGCTAAATAATAATGCTAGCGTGTTGTAATCATAACCATAAGGTGGATTTAGCAGCCGAATCAACGCATCTCGAACGTACAAATTCCGAATGCCTGGTTTAAAGGCTTCTTCCAAGACCGTCCATGCACGAGTTACATTCCCGTTATCTGTTTCACAAATTCGATTATCATCTGCCACGATCTTCCATTTGGTATAAAGGAATTTTTGAAGGATGTCTTGTGCGATTTTGTCTGACCGCAGCGATATTTGTCCAGCACCTAGGCTATTCCGCATTAAGAGCGTTGAAAGCAGCTTGGTCGCTTTCCATAGATTGTTGGCTCCACGAGCTGGGTTTTTATATTGGGTATAGAACTCAGGAGGGCTGAAGGTATAGGCCAGGCGATAGCATTCCTCCAACACTTGCTTGACGCTGGGTTCCCGGCTTAATCGGACAGCCGGGCGGTAAGCAGCTGGCAAAATATAGTTTATGGCCTTATGCGGCATGTTTGCAAAATTGTGCGGTTCACCCCGCAGCATCACCATATCCTGTCGAATGACGGCTTCTTGCTGACGCTTTTCATACTCGTATAGCTCCAGGCCAGTCTCTTTCCTTTCAGGTTCGCTCATCGCCTCCAACGCCTTTAGGGTTTGATAGGCTTTGAACAGGCGTGGATAGGTACGCGAAGTGGTCTTTACAATCACCGGCAGGGGATAATCCTCAGGGAAAGCTTGATTGATGACCTCTTCGGCATGCTGCTGAAACCAAGTTACATCCTCGGAAGTTTCAGGAACCAGCCACACAACCCCGCCGCGCGCCCCATCTTCTAAGGTTCCATATTTTGAAATATGAAAACGAGGGAAGAGTTCCTGTAAACGTTCAACGGTAAAGTATTGGCGAGTTAGCAGCACTTCTTTGGCTTCCCAATCTTCTTCATGACCCCATCTGACTGCGACCGGGACAGCCTTCACTTGCTCTTCGGATAATTTATCAAGCAATTCCCTGGTTAACCCTTTGCCTTCCAACTTCTTTTGCAGCTTCTTTTTTAAGGCATCTGGATCTGTGCTGAGCGACCAGAAGGCATAGGTTCGCTTGGACTCATCCATTCGAATACATTGTGAGCTGACCAAAGCTGTTAGGTGGATTTTCGTCTGCCCATGAGGAACACCGGCTGCTTCCTCTAAGAAACTTTCCTGGTTATCGCGGTTTAACCTGAGTTCGGCGACGTTTTGTAAAAGCAAGGCCTTCAGTAGTCTTTCTTGTTCAGGGGGGGCATTCTCTGGTAATTTGTTTAATGCGCTCTCATAGAGTCGAAATGGGTCTTTCCCCAAATACTCTTTAAAATAGTCTACCAGGAAAATTGGCAGCACCCAGTTGATCATGCCGTCGTTCAGAACGGGTTGATCCTGCCGTAAAGTAACTTGCTCACGAATGAAGCCTAACAGTGTGCGCGGATTACCAATTGTTTCTGCACCCGCAAAAGACAGATTACACAAAAGAGCCGTGGTAAGCGGATGAAGCGGAAATGCGCCATATGTCACCACTTCGTCAAATTTTTCAGGCCCCCACCGTAGGTCTTCCTCATATCTGCGCCGAAAAAGTTCCATCGCCACGTTTGAAGCTCTCGCCAGCGGCCCCCTTACCTGCCGATCTGAAGCAAATTCTCTCCATGCCTCAGCCGGCTGATTAAGGTATGCATCAATGACACTTTCCAATAAAGAGTAAAGGATCACTTTTCGCGGAATCCGCGTAAGCTCACGTTCCAAACTTTCACTTTGTTCGTGCGAGGAGGAATAATTCTTGGCCACTGTGATGGGGTCATGTTGTGAGAATGCCAGGAACACGGCTTTATTGCCCAGCTCCTCAATTCCCACAAGCAGTTCTTGAAGTTCTCCCGCTGAGCGGCGTTGGGCATAACGTTGAACAAATAAGCTAAACTCATCAAACAGAATGACAATACCAGCAAATGGTTTTCTTTCGCCGCAATAGTCGTTCGCAACCTGTTTCAACAATTTTTGCAGGCTGACTTCACCCCCTAGATCAGGAAGATAACCATTTAAGTGTTTAAAAAGCAGGCGAGTTCTATCATATCCCTGGTCTAGACGATTTCGCACATCACCTCGAAGTCCAGCCAAATCGGTTTCCATTGTTTCCAAGAACCGTTCAGCCTTTTCCTTTTGTTCTTCTGGTAAATTTTCCAACAGCTGTAACGCTTTTTCCGACCAGAAAGACAGGCGTTCATTTTTTGTAGCTTGATGCTCTTGCAGTGCGACTTGAATCTGGTTCATAAACTGCTCACGCAGTCCAATATTCTCATCACCCCGCAGTCGGACCACAAGAAATTCGCCCTGTTCTTGTCGAAACTCCCGTAACCGCTGCACCTTGGTTTGGTTATCAACGGCTTTCGAAACCTTCTCCAGAACCTTTTCCAGTTCCGGTGAACCGTAGGGTTTAGCGAAGTAATTCGCCAGAACTAATGCCAGGTGGCTTTTCCCGTGGCCGTAATTGGCAATGCAGACTATGCGGTTCTCTTGACGTGCGACGGTAAAAACTCCGCGCAGCGTCTCCAGCACATCCACAGCTGAGACCATCCCTCTCGGCGCGTTGTATGAAAAGATAAAACTTTGAAGTAAACCCAGATTTGTCTTGGGATGATCGTAATGGCTGAGCTGGACATCGCTTCTGAATTCAGCCTGCTGGTCGTGCATTACCAGATCACGTATGTATGCCATTTTCCGTTCCCCTTTTCTTCATTGATTTTTGATGGTTCCGATGAAACGATTATCGAAACGCCATTGGTTAAGCATTTCTTCTTGAGGCAGCAAATTTGAAGCGGTCTCGGGCAGGGTGATTAACACCCCTCTGCGACGATGCGGCAGCGCAGCGAAAAGATCCTGCCAGATCAGGCTTCGTTCTTCTGTGTTCAGACGAGCAAGCAGCAAGTCAAGGTTATAGATCAATGCTCCAGCCCAATCCCCATACTCTTGCGATACATCATTCACCAACCGAAAAATTGTATCCGCAGAAAGACTGGCGTACTTCGTGCCTGGTTCCAGCGATTGCAGAAGACGATTTCGTAAATCAACCGGTTCCAACCCTAAACGATAGGCCTCTTCTTCCTCTTTCCCCACATATTCAATGGGCAACAGCCAAATCCCGGTTGCAACGCGCAATTGTCCAGAGCTTAACAATTCTACCAACTCACGCGGAGGGTTCATGGCTGTACATCCTTTGAAAAATCATTTCCATGTCGCTATTGAGCAAGGCTACCTGATAAGGGGGCGCTACACGGAACAACTCAACAACGCCAGCATCGCGCATTTCTCCTAAGATCATGTCCAAACGCGAACGACTAATCATAAACAGGCTGGCCAAACCGCTCTCGCTCGTCAGGCTATTTAGATTGACGGTTACCTGGTTCGGAAAATTGGCCTGCCAATAATCAAGCACCGCGGCAGCGACTGCCCAGACAGGTGGGATATCTGTCTCCATTACACGGTAGTGGTTATCCCCAATTTCTTCCAGAATTCCAAGATTTCCAAGCCCATCCGATTTTACGTAGGTTTCCAAAAAAGCATTTGCAGTGCTCTTTGCCGATCCAGGGCTTAGCGGTTTCCCTTTTTCTTTGGAGTAAATTTCTGCGATATCTTGCTCAATTTCTGATTGGGTGAACTCATCACCGCTTCGGAAACGAGAACAAACTATCTGATTCCAAAACGTTGGTCCTGGGCCATGTGGGGCACTTAAATGATAGTGCATCAGCCATAAAGTGCTCAGCTGGTCCATACTCGTGTCGTGGATACGAACGTATCGGCCAAATGTAGTGAATTGTTTATTTTGATCTAAAATACCAATTCCCCAAGCCCATCTAGGAAAAGCCTCAACTTGAATTGTTCCAAGTTGGGAATTCCCCCTAATATCTTTTCGTCTTATTTTTGCCTTCTCCCCATCATCTTCACCATCATTTTCTATTAATTCAATAACCTGCTTAACCGCAGCCCTCTTAAGATAAAAAGTCCGATGGAATGTAAGGCCCAGTCTAGTTGCATCTATTCCCGCTAATTCGTCGTTTTCAGCCATATGAACTCATCCCCAAACTATTTGCCAACCTCAAAGATGGCAGATTAGGCAACCATCTTCATCATCAGAAGGTTCATCAAAAACCTGAGCTAAAGTCAAATTAGGCTTTGCACGCTTTTTCTGAATTTCTAACTGACGCTCGTGTTCTTTCTTGATCTCTTCAATACGTTCTGGTTCCATCAGTTCAGCTAAGCTCTCTCCTGAACCCCAGGTATATCTTTCTCCTGTGTCAGGATCTACTCGCTCATAATTCATAGCCTTATCGTATAACTCACGATGGTTTTCATATAACCCCACCCATTCAATTCTTTGTTGGAAAAAACAAAAGTAACAGCCCGACCTGGAGCGCCATTCATAATAACTTGGAAGTCCTAGCCCGCTATCCTCAAGTATCTGAACTACATCCGCTTTCCTAATTCCGGCCTCGATAAATGGGTATTTAGGAATAATATTCTGCTTTGATGAAATGTAGCCTTTGCGATTTTCGTCAGCACGAATTCCAATGTAGTTGTAACAGACCGAGTCACCGATATACTTTTCAAAGGGTTTAATCTTTAAGTATTGAGTACACCAACGAACCTGAGGCGAAGGAAGAAAACCTCGTCTTGCTTGGAGAAGTTCATCAAACCCACGTTCTTCATTTCTCAGGTAAGTAATTTTCTTACCCAAATAAACTTCAAGCTTTTTTAGATACTCATATGTCTCATCTAATTCCTTGTCGGTATCACAAAACACATATTCGATATCAGCAACTTTATCCTTCATAAAAACTGCTAAGGCAGCACTATCCTTACCACCAGAGAGTGATAATATGTGGCGAATTGATTGTTCACTCATTTGGTATCCTCACTTCCTTCCGTCAAAGAATTCTCAGAATCCATAAGCTCTCTGGCCAGGATTTGTAGGGCTGCTTGCAGTAATTTGCGATCGCTTCCGATTTCGGCAGTAAGTACTTGCCTAATGTTTTCGGCAATCGTCCGGCATCGTTTTTGTTGTTCGCTTGTCAGAGCCGAGGATGGGAGATAACTAATCCGCTCATTTTGGAGCATTTCACCTAATGCTTTCGCCTGCGTAGCAAAACGATCCACATCCGCATCGGTCCATGCCCGCAGGGGACGGTTTGCTATAAACGCCATGGCACTTTCTAAGGCAAGCTGATCATTTTGACCTTCAGCAGCACGTTTGAGCAATGGAATAAGTGCCGGTGTTGTAATTCGCTTACTGAGATCAGCGCTAATTGAGCGAAATTCTTTCCAGCCAGCTTCACTAGCTGGGAGATCACAGGCGGCAAGGAATGTATCGCGTGCCCAAACTTGCAATTTCGGTGTGGCATTCGAAAGTGCTTCCAAAGCAGCATTCAGTCGTTCAAAGAACAATTGAACAGTTCCATCATCAGGAAGGACTTCATCAAATGGCTGTAAATGCAGTGCATCCGGAAGTTCATGGAACAATAATCGCTCCGGCGAACGAGCTGTGTCAACCAGGTGCCGGACATCTAGTGCTTCTTGTGGAAGCCGGCGTGTTCTCCAGGCATGCTCAGGGAGTGCTTTCAAACGCCGCACCAGGGAGCGAACGACCGGCATTACCGCCGGTTCCGTATTCAGACCACGGCTTAGACGCCCAATAATTTTTAGGAACGGTCCTTCAACCCGGCAGCCGGCGACAGAGAATAGCTCCGGTCTGCGCAATAACACTTCCCAGTCAGCTACGCCCGGTTCGGGAAGCAAGCTTCCCTCGCGATAAAGTGTGGTTTCTGCGCCATGAGCGGATAAGAATGCACACAACAGCACCGGCAGAACACCAGGTGTAAGGCCAAATGGCGGTGCTTCTAATAAAGAAAACAGATTGCTGACCAACCGTGGTTCTACGGGAGGTGCAAAGATGAATGAAGCAATAGCATTCCAGGTTTCGCGCAAACGCAGAGGATCAGCTTCCGGCAGTTCAACCAGTCGCCATCCATCCTCATCATGTGCATGAAGACCGCTATTTTTCAGCAAGCTCTCATACATACTCCGTTCAGGAGGATAACCCTCGATTCCCAGGGTTTCCTGTTGACCGTTGGTAAGCATTGCTTCAATCAGGTTACGGCGGGCTGCCGCAGCTTGCGAAGAAAGCGTTCTCCGATTAATCAGCTCATTCCAAAGCCGTGGAGAATGGGAATATACATCATCGCATAGGGTCGATAAAAGATGTGAAAGCCCATAACGCTCAATAGTGGGTATACGCTTTCCTTCCCAATACCATAAGCAGCCCTGCGCATCAGCCAGACGGTGCAGCTTAAGACTGGCATCCAATTCTTTGCTGATCAACGCCTCAACGCCGGAGATTCTTGCACGCAGCTCACGTCGTGCTACGGGGTCATTTGTCAATTCAGGGGTGTTTTCAGCAACCCAGTTCAATGCGCGCAGCTCTAATGCCAGATCAGCCAAGCGAATTGAGTGTTCAGCGATTCCGACCACCACATTTCGCTGCGCACTTACTTGTGGGCTGGCAGCCCATTGTTGAAACTCCACAACTTCGGCTTGATTAGAGGGCAGCGCAAGGATTACAATGCCTGCTGCGCCGGTTTTTGGTTGCAGCGAAGCAGTTCGAAACGTAGCAAAATCCACGTATCGGACTTCAAAATAGCGCAGTGTACCGGTCTTATAACTGTGCCGGCGGGCAACCAAGGGTCTTGGTGAAAGGTAACGCTGAATTGTTTCCGCATAGCTGAAATTACCACTCAGTTGATGGTGAGCGGCATCCAACCGTTCCTCAATATCCACGTCACTGCCCTGCCAGATGTTATATGTGCCGTTGTACTTACGGAAGACTAGCAGAGAGCGCTCTTTGAGCCGTTTCAAAGTTCGCTGGATTTCGGCCTCTGTACGTCCTTCCCCACGAAGCGCGCTGATTACAATGGGTTCCGTCGCTTGAATAGCCCCACTCTCGGCAAGCCAATTGATCAAACCAATCGTTTTAAGAATATCGGTTTCAAGCGGCTCCAAGTTTGGCGAACTACTCAACCGTTCCAGCGTTTCAGTCAATTGTCGTGCGCGTCCCGAAGCATATAAGCGGGCTTGAAAATTCGCAGCCAGGTAGTCAAACAGGTGCGGCAGGCGCAAGAAATCTGGAACATCATGCTTTGCTAGGAAATCCTGAAAACCAAACGGTTCCGAGGAGGCCAGATAGGCAAACAACGAACGTTCATTCTGAGCCAGTCGCTTAAATACATAAGGTAAAGCAATTAATGCAGAAGGGTGAAATGGATAAGCAGCCAGGCATAATTCATGGAATTGCTCTTTGCTCATCAACGGTGGTTGCCAACCACTCCACCAGGTTTCTTCAGCTGTTTCCTCTAAAATCGAGGATAAGGCTGCGTAGCGATCCATTTGCATTGCTTCCAGCGCTCGAACAATAAGCCGCATCTGCAAAGCAGGCGGTTCTTGAAAAGCAATATCCTCAAAGCGACCCTGAACCTTCGCCCATTCACGCTGCGCAGCGCTATTTAATAATGATGCATAACGCTCGAATGCCTGATGCAGGATGCCGATCAACACAATCGGGAAATCGCCACTACGGTTCGCGCGCTCGGCTAACTCCTGGAACAGGAATACATCCGTTTTGTCCGGGTTCGCTGCAGCAAATTCCAACAGCTTTCCCATTTCATCCAAAATAAACAGGACCCCTTGGAAGGGTAGGCAGGCTACTGAAAATGCAGCTTTTAACGAATTGAGCCAGCTAACAATTTCGCGGCTGCCCGTTTCGGAATTCCAGTTACCCAGTTCATCAAGCAGCTTGTGAAATCCTGCCACATCCTTGTAAGGATGAAGAGCATTTTGCAGACTATTTCGTAAGCATTCCGGAAGAGAGCTTCGGGAGCCAGCAACTGGAACAGCAAAAAGACCTAATCCAGAGTCGAGATCAAGCCGATGGATAACCTGATCCATAAGAATAGGGTCAATTGCCCGAAGAAGGTCAACGGCTCGAGCATGTCCAGGTTGCGACCCACAGAACAAATTCATCAAGATCAATGAAAAGTACGATTTTCCGGTACCGTACGGGCCCGTGAGCGTCCATGCACGAGTAGGGGAAGCAGCGTACAACCGATCCAAAATCCGGTGTAATCCTGACCGGCTTTGCGCCGTCATCAAATACTCTTCAATAATCAGCTCGTTTTGCAGATCCTGAACCACATGGATTGATCGGATGCTACTCTGACGAACGTGGACAAATTCAGATAAAGAAAAACGGACAGGAGGCATATCAGTCACGACCATAGTAATCATCCAAAAGCCTATAAGCTCGGTTTTCCATGCTTACAGCGAGATCGTCTGTAAGATAAATCTGACGCAGCCCAGCAGTTTCATTGATTCGTAGGGCACCCGAAGTCTGGTATTCTAATTGCTCCAGGTAATCCACAAAACTGTTTTCATCCAGCTTAAATGCCTGCCCGGGACTGCCGTTTTGGTATAAAACCTCTTCGATTGCTATTGTTCGCCGGGTTTGAAGTCTCTTCAAAAGGAAAATAAAAAGAGCATATCCAAACACAGCTGTGGGTAACGAAGGTTTTGAACCGATATTGAAACGATACAGATTCTCCTCAGGTATCGCCTGTATCAAATCCAGCTCTGCAAGCGGGCAGTCCATACTTTCTTCGTTGGCCTGACCTCTTACACCACCGGCAGGAACATACGTGCGCAAAACGCAGTCAATTTCCCGTTCGATTGTTCCCTCGGTAGTGCGAATGCTCAGTTGCTCAATTTGCTTACTGATCAAAACAATTAGTTGCTTTTTTGAAAACTCGGCATCGAAGTATGCGGAGAAAATAACGGGCCAAACAAAAGCGCGTACCGGGTTTGAAATTAGCTGCCAATGAATCAACCAAAGGGACCCCATATCTTCTAAATAGGGATCCCAACCGTTTTCCAGTAATAATCTTTCACCCAGCATGGAAGCTGCTAAAGGTTTCGCCAGGCCAGTGCCTTCGGTCTCCTGAACAATACCGGTCGCCAAACACCAGTGGCGAATGGAACGAACCATGTTTTTACCAACACCGAGGGTAACCAGCGCTTCATCTCGGGTGAAGATCAAACGGTCGACACGAACCGCATCAATTCCTTTTTTTAGCCACCCGTTTCGAAAAACAAACTTTTCATGACCACCAAAGGTAGGTCGAATCTCATCTTCCCGAATCAAAATTGCTTCTCCTTAGACTGTTTATTGTTCTTTCACCGGAGCGACTTGCCTAAGTTTCATTGATATTCCCCCGAATCAAAGTTTGATCGTCAAGATTCAAGAACAGAAAAATGACGAACACGAAATATGAGGTTGGTGTAACATATTTTCTGTAAAATGCTGAACCTTAACAAAAGCGGTGAGTCAGAAGTATCCTTAAGGTCACCACAACCGAAGAAGGAGACTAAAAATGACTCACCAAAATGATTATACCTTGGCAGAAGAGATCGTGGAAAAGGGACTGGATGCCATCCCGGAACTGATGCGAGTGCTAATCAACAACGCCATGCAGGTAGAAAGGGCGAAATACTTGCAAGCCAGGGAGTATGAACGCACAGAAAACCGCAAAGGACATGCGAATGGCTTCAAGCCCAAAACAGTGAAAACCCGCATGGGAGAGATCACCTTTGCCGTGCCGCAAGTCAGGGAAGGGGGTTTTTACCCCAGCGCACTGGAAAAAGGGCTGCGCAGTGAAAGAGCCCTCACGATCACACTGGCGGAAATGTACGTTCAGGGAGTATCCACGCGGAAGGTGAAAGCCATCACAGAGCAGCTATGTGGGGTTGAGATTTCGGCCATGCAAGTCAGCCGGGCAGCAGCTCAACTGGATGCAGTATTAC
>NZ_LGCM01000024.1 GCF_001306035.1 Levilinea saccharolytica | reverse complement strand
CTCGATATGATGCAGTCCCTTCAACAGGTCATCACAAAGACAAAACACGAGTACAATTTGGGTGTCCATGCGCTTCTCCGGTATCGTTTTGGCTTGAGCACCTTTACTTTACCTCAGTTCGCATGGATCTTTTATTTCACTACCTATCAAGGTAGCAACTTAGGTTATTTATATAAATATGAGTGTAAGCACTTTACGAAAAGAGATATAAAAAATTTAGCAAAGTAATTTGGCCCTTATCCATAAACTCTATTTATGAAACAATAACAATGGATTCAGAATTAATGTTACACCAACTTTGTTATCACTACTGAGAAAATGACGTAAAGTAATTTTCGTAGATTCTGAGTTTAAACTTCTGGACCTTTCCGGCACTTGCTTTGCCACTACCAGCCCTTCCCCGCTTTTTATTATTCCGATATAGATTATCCGCTTATCGCTTGAGTCCCCCCGCTGTTCGTGCTATAGTATAAGCATCAGCCGTATTCACGCGGGGGCTTTTTCGGCTTTTTTCCCGCCGCACAAACCTATCACCCGCACCCAGAAACCGCTGTACCTCTTGGGGAGGCATAAATGAGAAAATCGGTGGTTTTTTGGATTCTGCTCTTCCTGACCGTCTTCAGCGCCGCCGCGCCGCTCCCCGTCCGCGCCCAAACCCCACCGCCGCCCAGCCTGCCCGCCCCGCCCCTGCCGCCCGAAGTCCCGCTGCCCCCCGGCATCACCTCTTCTGCGGACAGCCTGGCCCCGGTCATCCTCCCTGATTCCGCTGCGGCCTACGGGCTGACCGACCCCGCGCTGAGCGCCGAAAGTTCGTCGCCAGCCAGCCCCCAGGCCGTCTCTGGCTCCGCCCGAGATTCCTTTGGCTACCGCCGCGCCGCCGTCCCCATACAGTGGGTGGATGCGCGCAGCACCGGAACCGATCTGGGTATCAATACCTCGTTGGGCCGGGCTGACCTGACCCTGCCCTTCGCCTTCCCCTTCTACGACCAGACCTACACCGTCATCCCTGTCATCGGCGCGGGCAACCTCAGCCTGGGGGACGGCTCCGCCGCCGCCCAATCTTACCTGCCCCATCTGCGCGCTCCCAACGGCGTCATCGCCCCCTATTGGACTCGCTTTTATTTCTCCGATAACCCCGGGGCTGACGGTCGCGTCTACGCCCTCAGCGGCATTTGGCCCACCGGTCTGGAAGCCGGTCTGCAGTTCACCGCCGTGGAATGGCACAAGGTGCAGGCTCCCTACGGCAATCAGTTCACTTTTGAGGTCGTCCTCTTCGAGAACGGCACCATCCTTTTCCAATACCTCGAGATGCTCTCCCCTCAAGAAAGCTGGGAATGTGCCGTGGCCGGCATCGAGAACCAGTCCGGCAGCCTGGGGTTGGTTTCGCTGCGCTACTGCGACTGGCAGCCCAGCCAAAAGGCCTGGAAGTTCACCCGTCCCAAGCCCAGCGCCCGCGTGCGCGTCTCCACTCCGCCGCAGGGCGGCTTCACCCAGCCGGGCGGAAGCCTGTCCTACACCCTGGAGGTGCAGAACACCGGTGATCTCGGCCCTGACACCTTTGACCTCTCCGTTTCCTCCCCCTGGCCGGTGACCCTCTGGCAATCGGACGGCCTCACCCCCCTGGGCGACAGCAACGGCAACCAGAAACCCGACACCGGCCCGCTGGCCCAATCGCAATCCGCCCAAATCACCCTGCTGGTGACCCCGCCCCTTTCCACCCCGCCCGGGCGCGCGAAACGGACGGTGGTCACCCTGCGTTCTTCCCTCAACCGTACGGTCAACGCCCAAACCACCCTCACCACCGCGGTTCCCACCTCCTTCGCTCTGGCGCTCAGCGGCGACCTCGGCGCGCAGATTCTCCAGGCCGCCCCCCAGGCCCAGCTCCTGCACGAAACCTCCTACGCCGCCAATCTGTACCTGCTGCCGGATAACACCTACCTCCAGTTTGGCACAGGCTGGGGCTATGTGGACGAGAGCTGCGCCCAATTCACCCAGGAACTGCGCTACACCCGCCTGGGTTACGACGGCGGCCTGCTCACCCCGCCCGAAACCCTCACCAACAACGGCAACGACCCCAACGCCTACAGCGTCCTCCACACCGCCGCCCCCACCGCGGGCGGGCGCACCGCCCTGCTCTTCGAACGCATCGAGAAGCAGCCCGACCCGCTGGCTTACCGCATCAATGTCATTCTGGGGATCCTGGACCTGCGCCCTGGCGAACCCCTGTGGACGGAAATCCCCCTCACCAGCAACACGGATTTCTATCTCTCCGGCCAGCTTCCTTATTACTACGGCCATCTCAGCCTGGCCGCCCTGCCCGACCCCGACCCGCGCTGGGTGACCGTCTGGCAGCAGTGGCAGCCGGACGACAGCGAAGACGGCCTATGGGATGTGTGGGGGGCTGCCCTGGGCCTGGACGGCAGCCTGCTCACCGCCCCCACGCAGCTCACCAGCGGCGGGGATGACCATTACTACCCCCAGGCGCTGACCCTCAGCAGCGGGGCCGTGCTGCTCTCCTGGCTAGAATACCGCCCCGACCGCTGGTGGCTGGGCAACCAGATGGTCGTCTCTGCCTGGAACGCCGACCTGACCCCCCGCACCGCCCCCCGCCGCCTGGGCAAAGCCAACACCCCCGCCGACATGGTGCAGCTTCCCAACGGTAAAATCCTCATCGCCTGGGGCCGCAACATCGGCGATTGGCGCTCAGGGCCCAAATACCGCTTTGCCTACACCCTGCTCAAGCCCACCTCGCTGGCCCGCGCCGCACCGGTGCGCGCCCTTTCCAAGCCCAAATCCTACGAGCCCGATGCCCTGGCGGTGGGCGTGACCTATGATGAACAGGGCAACGGCATCCTTCTGTGGAATTCCTCCGGCCCGCCCCAGCGCGACATCTTCTTCACCCGCATCAGCCGCAGCAGCGGGGCCGCCCTCACCGCCACCATGCCCATCGCCGCCGGGATTGACAACCCCAATATCGTCATCAACCCGCGCGAAGGCCTCACCACCAATTTACCCCCCGCTCCCTGAGCGTCTTTTGCCAAATAAAAACCGGCGGAGAGGACCATCCTCTCCGCCGGTTGGGTTAACTGACCCGCTTACTGGCGCAGGCCTTCCAGCAGCGTGCGCATTTCTTCGGTCTGTTCCGGCGAAGCCCAGGCTACGAAGGAAATCAGATCTTCAAAAGCCGTGTCCGACAAGGATTTCAGCGCGTCGAAGTTGCCGTTGCCGATCTCGGTGTACATCTCCAGCACTTCGCTGGCCGAAAGCTCTTTCAGGCCGCCAATCCAGCTGCACAGTTCGCGTCCTTCGGTATCGGTGACTTTATCTTTGTACTCTTCGTAGGCGATCACATCCAAACACTCGTCGCCGCTCAAGCCTTCCAGCACCTTGATGATGGCGAACGGTTCGCCGTCTTTGACGGCCATCAACTGGTCATAATACCCCTTGGCCTCGTCCTTGCTCAACACCTTCAGGGTCGGCCCGCCGCAGGCGGTCAACAATAAGGCAAATACGGTCAACGCCACGGCCACTTTCAACACATTCAACTTCATTTCTTCGCTCCTTAAGAATGATTCGATCACCCCCACGGCGGCCAAAAACCAAATTCGCACCATCCGGGCGGCAAACCACATAGAACCATCCTCCAGCGGCGGCACCGCCAGAGGGTGTACACAGGTTGATCTCATTTCCCAGCGGCACACCCCAGACTCAACAGCCTGGGGCATGCCGGCAAAGGAAACGGTTTATCCTTCAATCTCCCGGATGGCGTCTTCGGGCATGACGCCAGAATACAGCACCTTCATGAAGCCCCCAAAGTAGCGGTCCACCGAATACACATTGGCATACACCATGTGGTGGATCAAACCTTCTGTCAGGGTTTCGTTTTCCACATCAATGCTGGTCTTGTAGCGGATTTCACCGTCGGAGAAATCCAGTTCAAAATTGCCAATCACCATACCGTAATTGGCGCGGGTGATGAACTCTGCGATCAAAAAACGCTTGTCTTCAGGCGTTTTCAGCGGCAGCACGGAATAGAACACAAACTGCTGCTGCTGCTCGCGTTCCTGCGCAAAACAGGTCCACTGGCCGTTCTTGCCGTTGAATCCGGTGCGCAGCACAGGCCGTCCTTCCATAGGGGTGTACGGCCAATCATCACTCTTAAAGAAATTCTCAACTGCAGTTAGAATTCTGCCCATCATTCCCTCCATGTGTAGTACTGCTGGTGATGAGAAACAGCCCGCCCCCTATGCACCTATCTTATCACAGTTGCACGGTTGGAAAAGAGATTTCTACCCAGGAAAATCGCGCGCCGCGGGGTCAATTTCTCCGCCGCACCTCCACCCGCCGCAGTGAACTGCGCGCCGGACGGCATAAGCCCAGCTCGGCCGCCCGCAGCAGCAGCTCTGCCCGCGTGGCCGTGCCCAGGGCCTGCTTCATCTCCGCCAGGTGATTTTCCACCGTGCGCGGCGAAATGCGCAGCCGCGCCGCGATCTGACGCGTGGTGAGGCCTTCGGCCACCAACTGCAGCACCTGCTGCCAGCGCGGGCGCAGGATCACCGGCGCCGCCCACGGCCCCGCGGCCTTGCCGTTCTCGCCGCGCGGCCCAATCACCACCATCACCCAGCGCCCCTGGCGCATGGCCCGCACCTGAAAATCCTCCAGCCCCGCCGTGCGCGCGGCCCAGCCCGCCAAAGGCTCCGGCAGCTGCCAGCGCCCGGCCTGAATATCGGCCAGCACCTCCTCCGGCGGCTGCAAAGAGGTCAGCACAAAAAAATCCTGCTCGTTCAACAGGATGAAGAGCTGCGTCCGGCCCTCACCCCCGCCGTTTTCTGCCTCGTTCATGGCCCTCCACCGTGCCCAACCCCGGCCAATGCTCGCAGTGCGCCGGACGATTAATAAATAGAATTTAATTTCTAATATTATCTCCCTTTTCCAGTCCCCTGTCAACCCATCAAACGGTGCGATTCCTGCCCCCAAATATGACATTCATCCTGTTTGCAGCCTGACATTCATCACTCGATTTTCTCCCCGGCAACCGCCAAAGTATAGATAAGCTCCTTCGTGCCTCCACCGCATTATCCATAGTCTTACTGGAAACCGTTTCGGCCTCAACCCCTGAGGAGGTTGGTATGGTTGTCGAAGATCTGGTTTCCGCTGCCCAGCGCACACCGGCCCCAGCACCCTGCTGCTGGTTGGCGCTTCAGGGTGGGCGCCCGCTGCAGTGTTTACCGCCGGACTGCAGCACACCCTTTCTTTTAGTTTTCACTTCCCTGGCGCGCGGCGAAGCTTTCCTGGCCGCTCACCACGCCCTCTACGGTCCCCAAACCACCGCCCTGCTCCCCCTGGCCTCGGCCGCCAGCCTGCGCGCCCTGGCCCTGGCAGGCTCCGCCGCTGCCGGTTACGAGGAACCGCCCTGCGGCATCCTTCTGAACGCCGACCCCACCTACCAACAGGCGCAAAGCCGCCTGACGCCCGATCAAACCCTCCAGCTCACCCCCGAATCGTTGGCTGAAGCTCTGGGCCTGCCCAAATCCGCACCCACGCCGCCCCATGAGCCCCCACCACCCAGCCGTCCGGCTCGCTCGCGTCTGTGGATTCTTGCGACGGTACTGGGACTGCTGTTGTGTCTGCTGCTGCTATGCATCGGCGCCTATTTCAGTAAAGACCAAATCCCCCCGCTGGCGGCCGTGCTCAACTCACCCACCCCCACACCCTCGCCCACCTTCACCCCAACGCCAACTTTCACCCCCACGCCGACGGGAACCCCCACGCCCAGCCCTACCCCCAATACCACCGCCACCTTTGCAGTTCTGGCCCAGGCCTCAACCGACCTGGTCTCTACCCAGGTGATGGCCACCCTGCTCTCCCGCTCGGCCCTCCCCCTCAAAATCCTGGATCTCTTTGACAATAACAGCCGCCGCTGGATCATCGGCGCGGTGGACAATGAGTACACCCAGGAAAACCGCTTCATCGCCGACGGCAAATTCACCTGGGTAGAAGCGGCCCACAAGGCTTTTTCGGCCCACACCTGCGCCCTGGACGACCTGTTTGTGGATGATTTTTTCTTCACGGTGGAAGCAGAGCAAATCCGCGGATCCAACTCCGCCAATTTTGGAGTGGTCTTTCGCCGCGCAGACCCAAACACCTATTATTATTTCGGCATCAACAACGCCCGCCAGTATACGGTGGTGTCTGTGCTGAATCTCAAGGTCACCACCTTAAGGGGTTGGACCATCCACACCAGCTTAAACCGAGACCAGACCAACCGTCTGTCCATTGAAGCTGTCGGCAGCCGCATGCGCTTTTACGCCAACGATCAACTGCTCACCGAGATACGCGATTCAACCATTCCTTCCGGCCGGGTGTGCCTGCTGGTTGGTATCGCCAATGCGGGTGAAAGCGCCACGGTCGAGTTTGACAATTACCAGCTGCATGCGCCCTAAAAAAACCGCCCCGGAAACCTCCAGAGCGGCCGTCAATGCTGTGTTCTCTGTGCGCGCTTTACGCGCCCTGGTTCTGTGCTTCGATCTGCGCCAGCAGCCGCCGGTACTGCGGGTCGGCCGCGTATTGGCGAATTTGATCAATGCGCTTGACCAGCATGGGGTGGGTGGAAAGCGACTCGGTCAGCACATGCAGCGGGGAGTCGTCCTCCGCCTCAATCACCTGCAAGGCGCGGTCCATCTCCGCCTGCGAAGAGATCCCGCCCGTCACCAGCTTAACCAGGGCCGAGATGGCTTTTTCCGGCTTGCCGCAGGCCAACATGCCCGCCCGATCCGCCGAAAATTCACAGGCGCGGTTCCACCAGCGGAAGGCCAATGTCACCACCACCGCCGCCCCAAACGGCAGCGGCACCCCGGCCATGCCGCCCAACAGGGTGTTCAGCCAGGCGTGCCCCAACCCCACATGCCCCAGCTCGTGGCCCACGATGAAGCGCAGTTCATCCGCGTCCATCACCCGCAGCAAAGGCTGAAACAGCACCACCACCTGCGGGCTGGAAAAGCCAAAGGTGTAGGCGTTCAGCGCCCGCTGCGGCGCCACAAAGGTCTGCACCGGCCCGGTGCGCAGACGGCGGCGGCAGCCTTCCACCAGGCGAGCCAGTTGGGGGGCGTTTTCCATGCCCACCAGGGTGGCCTGCTGCAAAAGCGACTGATGGTGCGAGCGGTTCATGGTATACGCCAGCACCACCATCACCCCCACCAAAAGCGGCACCAGGCACACGGTTAGCCCGGCGGTCAGCAGCAGCACCACAAACAGCCCACCCAGGGTGAGCAGCAAGATGATTTCTTCATTTGGATATCGGTAGCTGGTCATAGTTTTATTATACACAACTCCCCCAGCCGCATAAGAAAGGCGCGCCCCCGAAAAGAGAGCGCGCCTTTCTTCATCTACTATTTATTATCTTGTACTGCCTACGGCTTCTGCGCCAAAAACTCGCGCGTCTCACGGATCTTTTCTGCCGGAATGCGCTCGGTCTTTTCCCAATAATCCAGCAGCCCGCTCAGGGTCAGCACGGCGTGCAGATGAATACCCGCCTCAGCCAGGGCCTCGCCCGCGCCCGACTGGCGGTCCACCAGCACGACCACATCCTCCACGCGCAGCCCGGCCGCGGTCAGCTTCTCAATCGCCTCAAACTTGCTGCCGCCCGTGGTGGCCAGGTCGTCAATCACCACCACCTTCTCGCCCGGCTCGTAAATGCCTTCGATCTCGGCCTTGGTGCCGTAGGCCTTGACTTCCTTACGCGGATACAGCATCGGCCAGCCGGACTGCAGGCTCACCGCCGTAGCGATGGGCAGGGCCGCGTAAGGCAGGGCCGCCAGGCGGTCAAATTCCAGCCCGTGCAGCAGGCTGAGGTAAGCCTTGCTGACCTCGGCTAGCAGCCCAGGATGGCTGACCAGTTGGCGCAGATCCAGATACACCGGCGACACCAGGCCCGATTTCAGCGTGAAGGTACCGAAGCGCACGCAGCCCGCCTGCAGCAGCCCCTCGGCCAGGGCCGCCGTCACCCGCTCCTGCGGGCTCACCGGCACAGCCGTGCTCACCTGCACCTGCTTGCGCGCCGCCGACATGGTGGCCCGCAGCTCCAAAGCCGCCTGCCGGGGGTCCGCCGCGCGGGAAATGGCCCGCGAAACCGGCACCAACATGCCCAGCCCGTCGGCGCGCAGCCCCGCCGTCAAAGCAGCCATCAAATCGCCGCCCTGCGCGCCCACGCCCGGCGCCAGGAACCACAGGTCCGGCGCAAGCCGCCGCACGCGCCGCAGCGCGTCGGGGTGCGTGGCCCCCACCACCACCCCCAGATTGTTGTGCTCGTTCCATTCCTGGGCCAGCAGCGCCACTTTTTCATACACCAGCAGCGGCCGCCCCTGATCCATCAGGTTCAAATCCTGCAAATCCATCGAACCCGGGTTCGAGGTCTTGCACAGCAGCAGCACACCCTTGGCCGGGTCCGCCAGGAAAGGCGTCAGCGAGTCGTAGCCCAGATAGGGGCTGAGGGTGATGGCGTCCGCGCCCAGGGCCTCAAAGGCCGCCCGTGCGTAGGCTTCGGCCGTGGAAGAAATATCCCCGCGCTTGGCGTCCAAAATCACCGGAATTTCGTCGGGAATGGCGTCAATCACATCCTTCAGCGCCTGCCAGCCCTCGGCCCCGTAGGCTTCGAAAAAGGCCGCGTTGGGTTTGTAGGCCACCGCCACATCCAGGGTGGCTTCAATCAGCCGCAAGCAAAATTCTCGTGCCGCCGCCGCGCTCGCCTCGGGCAAATCCGCCGGATGCGGATCCAGCCCCACACACAGCAGTGAATCGATCTGCTGCGCGCGCCGCTTGATTCGGTAGAAGAAGCCTTCGCTCATGTGTCCCTACGCCTTTCCTAGCACCATGGCTAGCAGAGCCATGCGCACATACAAACCGTATTCCACCTGACGGAAGTATGCTGCGCGTGGATCGGTGTCCACCTCAATGGCAATCTCCCCCACCCGCGGCAGGGGATGCATGACGATCATTTCTTCTTTCGCCTGCTTCATCGTTTCCGGGGTGATCACATACGCGCCCTTGATGGCGTCGTAATCGTCCGGGTTGGCGAAGCGTTCTTTTTGAATGCGGGTGACATACAGCACATCCGTCTCCGCCAGCACCTCTTCTAAATTAGGGGTCTCTTTTTGCGGGACGCCCGTCTCGGCGATCTCGGCCACAATCTCTTCCGGCATGCGCTGGCTGGGCGGGGCCACATAATTCAGCTTTACATTGAAGAGAGTCAGCAGGCGGGAGAGGGAATGCACCGTGCGTCCAAATTTCAGGTCGCCCAGCATGGTCACCGTCAGCCCGTCGAGGCGCTTCATCTCTTCCAGCACCGTAAAGAGATCCAACAGCGCCTGGGTGGGATGCTCGCCCACGCCGTCGCCGGCGTTGATGATGGGCTTGCTGGCGTACTGTGCGGCCAGGGCCGCCGAACCCACCTCGGGGTGGCGCAGCACAATCACATCCGCGTAGGCTTCCAGCGTGCGCACCGTGTCCGGCAGGGACTCGCCTTTGGAGACCGAGGAGTAGCGCACTTCATTGATGGGGATCACGCTGCCCCCCAGGCGTTCCATGGCCGCCGTGAAGGAGGCCGAGGTACGCGTGGACGGTTCGTAGAACAGGTTCGCCAGAATCTTGCCCTTGAGCAGATCGAAGGTGCCGACCCGCCGCACCATTTCTGACATTTCATGCGCCACCCCGAAGATATACTCCAGGTCGCCGCGGTTGAACTGTTTCACCGAGAGGATGTCGCGTCCGTACAAAGGCGCGGTCTGGTGATCGCCGAACGGAAGGTGGGGGCTGTGCTGCCGGATGGGGGGGACATGGGATGCCATTTTTATTCTCCTGACTTGACTCAAAATTTTTTGATAGCGAACAATAACGTCTCTTTACAGCCGCACATTGCGGCCGCTGCCAACCTTTGCCAAAACCTGCCCGTCGCGCACCACTTCCTGCCCGCGCAGGGTCACACTGCGCACCCGTCCGCGCAGTTTCCAGCCTTCAAAGGGCGTCCAGCCGCAGCGCGAGTGCATCTCAGCAGCGCGCACCTCCCAGGCTGCGTCCAAATCCACCTCCACCCAGGTGTCGGCCTGTTCCGGCAGGTGAAAAATGCGCCGTGGGGCGGTCACGTACCGCTGGATGATATCTTCCAGGCTCAAGCGGCCTTCCGTCACGGCGTTCAGGAACAGCGGCAGAGCCGTTTCCAGCCCCGGGAAGCCCGGCGGTGGGTTTTCGCCCTCTTTTTCGGCCAGGGTATGCGGGGCGTGGTCGGTGGCAAAGCAGTCAATCACATCCAGGTTTTGCCACAAAGCCTCCACATCCCGCCGCCGCGCCAGCCGCGGCCGCACTTCGCTGCGCCCCGCGCCGATGGCCGCCGCGTCCTCTTCGCACAAAAACAGGTGGTGGGGAGCCACCTCGCAGGTCACTTTCACCCCGCTCTGCTTGGCCATGCGGATGACCTCGATCTCTTCGCGGGTGGACACATGGCACAAATGCACCGGACGATCCGCCAGCGAAGCCAACAAAATGGCTGCTGCCAGGCTGCGCCCCTCGGCGTGCACCGCCACAGGGACCTGCACAGGCCAGGCCGAAAAATGCCGCACCCACAAATCCATCTCATCCAGGCGCAGCGGGCCGTAGGTCTGATCCAGATACATCTTCACCCCGGCGATGCGCTCGGCCAACCCGCTCACATCCGGCACCACCGGCCCCGCCCCCAGGTATTGCCCGTAATCGCAGCGGGCCTTGCTGGCCGCCGCGGCCAGGGCCTCGTCCAGAGTCTGGTTGTCGGTCACCGCCGGGCGCGTGTTCGGCATGCCCAATACCATCGTCACCCCGCCCGCCAGGGCCGCCGCCGTGCCGCTGTCCCAATCTTCCTTGTGTGTCCCGCCGGGTTCGCGCATATGCACATGTACATCCACCAGCCCAGGTAAGCGCATCTTGTTTTGCTCCTTTGTTCACACACAAAAAAAGAGAGCCAAAAGATTGGCTCTCTTTCAATAAATCGATTCTTCGCCCAGCGGCGCGGCGCGCCCGGGCAGAAAGATCCAGCGTGGCACAAGACAGGATTTCATCGCACCGAATTCTATACCAGTTTCCAGATCTGTCAAGGGATTTCCTCCGACCAATTTCCCCCCCGCCCCCGCCGCACCCATTTTCCGGTCCATTGGGTTATACTAACCCCAGTATGCCTTCACCTAAGGAGAACACACAATGAAACTGCTAATCGCTGTGGACATGGAAGGGATCACCGGCGTCACCAATTGGGATCACGTCACCCCCTCCCATCCGGAATACCAACGCATGCGCCGCCTGATGACCGCGGATGTCAACGCCGCCATCGCCGGGGCGCTGGACGCGGGCGTGGATGAGATCATCGTCTCGGACGGCCACTGGGACGGCCAAAATATCCTCATCGAAGAGCTGGACCCGCGCGCCCGCATCAACGCCGGCAACCTGGCCCCCTACTCGATGGTCTCCGGCATCGAAACCGGCGTCAACGCCGCCTTCTTCATCGGCTATCACGCCCGCGCCGGCGCATCCCCCGCCATTCTGGATCACACCTGGTCTTCCGTCCGTGTGGCCAACCTGTGGCTCAACGGGCGCATCAGCGGTGAAACTGGCCTGAACGCCGCCGTCTGCGGCCACTTCGGCGCGCCCGTGCTGCTGGTCAGCGGCGATCAAACCGTGGCCGCCGAAGCTCTGGAATGGATCCCCCAGATCACCACTGTGCAGGTCAAACGCGCCACCAGCCGTCACTCGGCCGAATGTCTGGCCCCCGCCGTCTCGCAGCCCAAGATCCGCGAAGCCGCCGCCCAGGCCGTGCGCAAGTTCACCGCCGGGCAAGGCCCTGCGCCGCTGCGCCTCAGCAGCCCCGTCACTGTCACCCTGGAATTCTTCACCTCTGCCATGACCGACGCCGCATCTGTGCTGCCGGGTGCCAAACGTCTGGACGGGCGCAAGCTGGAAGTGCAGTGCGCCGATATGGACGAAGCCTACCGTTCCTTCCGCGCCCTGGTGCGCATGGCCGCGGTCTAAAAGGAGCAATCGCATGCTGCTCACCACCACCCCACTTCTGGAAGGCAAACGCATCGCCCGCTACCTGGGCATCGTCACGGGTGAAACCATCCTGGGCGCCAACATCATCCGCGATTTTATGGCCGGCATCACCGACATCGTCGGCGGGCGCTCCGCCGCCTATGAAGAGGAACTGCGCCGCGCCAAAGACACCGCCCTGGCCGAAATGGCCGAGGCCGGCCGCCGCCTGGGCGCCAACGCCGTCATCGGCGTGGACCTGGATTACGAAACTATCGGCCAATCCATGCTGATGGTCACCGCCAGCGGCACGGCTGTGTTTTACGAGGACTAACAAACGAACGGGGCGGTGGTCTGTGTGAACCGGCCGCCCCGCCCGTCACTTTTCTCGCCGTCTCGCATCCAAACACTAATCCTCACCCACCGGAGTTTGACATGCCCGCTCAACCCAAAGCCGCCTCTGCCCGTGCTGACCGCCGCCGCGCCTCGCGCGAACTCATTTTTTGGGCGGTGCTCATCATCGGCTTTGTGTCGCTGGTGGTCGGCCTGTCCCTCCTGCCCGCCGCCGATGCGGCCAGCGGCCCGGCCCGCGTGGGCAAGCGCCTGGCCGATTTCAGCCTGCAAACCCTCGACGGCCGCACCGTGCAGCTCTCCGATTACCGCGGGCGCACCGTGCTGATTAACGCCTGGGCCACCTGGTGCCCGCCCTGCCGCCGCGAAATGCCCGACCTGCACGCCCTCTATCTGCGCTACCAATCCAGCGGTGTCGAGCTGTTAGCCCTCAACGCGGGCGAATCCCCCGATCTGGTGCAGGAGTACATCCAGCAAAGCGGCTTCACCTTCCCCGTGCTGCTGGACCCCGGCGCCAAGGTGTTAAACCAGCTGGGCATTCACGACTACCCCACCACCATCCTGGTGGATCCCCAGGGCGTGGTGCAGGTGCTGCATATCGGCCTGCTCACCCCCGCGGCCATGGACACCGAGCTGATTCCGCACCTGCCCTAGCCGCCCCCCTAAATCAGCCCCGCCGCCCCGCCGTCGCTGCGCGGTTCGCTGCCCCCCCACAACACCCCCTGCTCATCGCGCAGGATGATCTGCCCCCGCCCAAACAGGGTGCGTTCATCCCCGCGGGCCGTGTGCACGGCGTGGCCCCGCGCCGCCAACGCGCGCGCCGTTCCCGCAGGAATGCCCTCCTCCAGCGTCAGCCGTTCTTCCCCACCCGGCCATTCCAGGCAAAAGCGCAGCCGGTCCAGCGCGCTTTGCGGGTCCAGGCCGTCGTCCAGCAGCGCGCTCAGCACCTGCACATGCCCCTGCGGCTGCATGAACCCGCCCATCACCCCCATCGCCCCCACCAGTCGGCCGTTTTCGGGGGCGGTCAGCATGGCGGCGATGATGGTGTGGTAGGGGCGCTTACCCGGCGCCAGCACATTGGCGTGCCCGGCCTCCAGGCTGAAGTTGTGCCCGCGGTTTTGCAGGCAAAAGCCCCAGCCCTGGGGCACGATCCCGGAGCCAAAATTCCAGTAAATGCTGTTGACCATCGAACAGGCGTTGCCCTCGGCGTCCGCCGTGCAGAAGTAGACCGTATCGCGCCCTCCCGGCAGCGGCTGCCCGTGGCGTATCTGCGGATTAGCCCGCCGCGGGTCCATCAGCCGCCGGCGCTGGGCGGCGTAGTCTTCGCTCAGCAAGGCCTCCAGCGGGATGGGCGCAAAAGCCGGGTCGGCGATGAAATGGCGCGCATCCGCAAAGGCCAACCGCAGCGCCTCGGCCGTCAGGTGCAGCCGCTGCGCCCCCAGGGCTGGCATCCGCCCCACATCGTACCCGCGCAGCAAATTCAGCGCCAGCAGCGCCGTCAGCCCCTGCCCGTTCGGCCCGCATTCCCACACGCGCACCCCGCGGTAATCGCTGTAGATCGGTTCCTCCCAGGTGCTGGTGTGCGCCGCCAGATCCTCCATGCGCAGACAGCCTCCCGCCTGCTGCACCGCCGCACAGATGGCTTCGCCCGCCTCCCCCTGATAAAAGGCCGCCGCCCCGCCCTCGGCCGCGGCGCGCAGCGCGCGTGCCATCCCCGGGTTGCGGAAAATCTCGCCCGGCCGCGGGGCGCGCCCCTCCACGGTTAGTTCCAGCCCGTTCGGCGAGCGGTGCAGCAGCTTACTCACCCCCGCCTCCCACAGACGCGCCGTCAGCGGCCCCACCGGAAAGCCCTCCTCCGCCAGCCGCACCGCCGGGGCCAGGGCCGCCCCCAACCCCAGCCGCCCAAAGCGCGCCGAAAGGTCGCACCACGCCGCGCAGGCCCCCGGCACGGTCACCGTGTAGGCGTGGTCGGCGGGCAGCCCACCGCCCAGCCCCTCGCGCTGCACGCGTTCCAGGGTCAAGGCCGCCGGTGCGCGCCCAGAGCCGTTCAACGCATACACCTTGCGTTCTTTGGCTGCGTAATACAGCACAAAGGCGTCGCCGCCCAATCCGGTGGAGCCCGGCTCGGTGACGCTCAGCGCCGCTGCCGCCGCCACAGCCGCATCCGCCGCGCTGCCCCCGCGCGAGAGCATCTCCACCCCGGCTGCCACAGCCAGCGGCTGCGAAGCCGCCGCCATCCCTCCGCGCGCATACACCGGCGACCGTCTGGAACGAAATACAAGCGGGTTTTGCATGCCGTCTCTCCTGTGGGTTGGTTTTCTTCCTGTATAATCATTATAGTGGAAGCACCATCCCGCAATCCCAATCCACCCAGGAGAGAATCCGCATCATGGTAAAACCCTGGCTGTCTGCCGCGCTGGCCCTGATCGTTTTGTTTATCCCCCTCCATCCAGTCATCCCTGCCCAGGCGCAGCCTGCCGCCCTCCCCCGCACCGACATCATCCCCGGCGAGCTGATCATCGGCCTGCTGCCGGGGCGCGCTGCTTCGGCACTATCTCTGCCCAAGGGCGTCCAGCTTCAGCCTGCCGCCGCCGAGCTGGTTCCGCTCAACGTCTCCGTGCTGCAAGTCCCCGCCGGTGAAGAAGATCAGGTGCGCCAGGAACTGCTGCGCACCCCTGGGGTGGTGTTTGCCGAGCCCAATTACCGCGTGGAAGCCGCCGACATCATCCCCACCGATCCCTTATGGGGGCCGAGTGAATACACCAGCGAAGGCCAATGGGGCCCTGTGGCCGTGCGCGCCCCCGCTGCCTGGGAAATCACCACCGGGTCGGAGGATATCACCATCGCCGTCCTCGATTCCGGCTTAGACCGTTCTCACCCCGAGTTCGAAGGCCGCCTGCTGCCGGGGTATGACTTCATCAGCAACGATTCCATCCCGCAGGACCGCTGCGGGCACGGCACCCACGTGGCCGGGATCGCCGCCGCCAGCGCCAACAACGGCATCGGCATCGCCGGTATGGCCTGGAACGCCAAGATCCTGCCCGTGCGCGTGTTGGACAACGAATGCAGCGGTTCTCTGGTCAGCGTGGCGCGCGGCATCGTCTTTGCCGTGGATCACTACGGGGCCGAGGTGATCAACCTCAGCCTGGGCACGTCCATCGCCTCGCGCCTGCTGGAAACCGCCACCTACTACGCCTATCAGCGCGGCGCCACCCTCGTGGCCGCCGCGGGCAACAGCCAGACCGGCGGCGGGGCGGTGCTGTACCCGGCCAAATACCCCTGGGTCATCGCCGTGGCCGCCGTCAACCGCGGCAACACCCCCGCCCTGTATTCCAATATCGGCAGCGAACTGGATGTGGCCGCCCCGGGCACGCGTGTGCTCTCCACCACGCCCACCTCCGGCAGCTTTTACTACCAGAATTTCTACGACATCAAAAACCGCTACGGCTGGCTTTCGGGCACCTCGATGGCCGCCCCGCACGTCTCCGGCCTGGCTGCCCTCATGCTGTCTTTGCCCCAGTTTGACCACCCCGACAAGGTGTACGCCGCCCTCACCAGCACCGCCCTGGATATCGGCATGGCGGGGGTGGATCCCGAAACCGGCTACGGTCTGATCCAGGCCGACCTCGCCCTGGCCTTCGACCCGTCCAGCATCACCCCGCCGGAGCCGCCCGACCCCCTGGTGGAATATGACTACCTCGATTCCACCCGCTGCGCCAACTACCCCTACGCCTGGCGCGAAATCGCCCATGAAACCTTCGGGACACAGCTGCCCATCTTCGGCGGGGACGGCTATGCCAACGTCACCCTTCCCTTTGCCTTCCCCTTTGGCGGCAGCACCTACACCAGCCTGTCGGTCAACGCCGACGGCTACATCGCCTTTGACGGGCGCAACGGCTTCAACCAGAATTTCATTATCCCCACCGCCTCTGCCGCCTACCCCTACACCGCCCCTAACGCCTTCATCGCCGCTTTTTGGGATGATCTCAACCCCTCCGCCGGTCTGGAAGCGGGCATCTTCGCCGACGTCCTCGGCACAGCCCCCAACCGCGAATATGTGGTGGAGTGGTACCGCATCCCCATTCAGGCCAACAACACCCGCACCGAGCTGACCTTCCAGGTGGTGCTGTTTGAAGGCTCCGGCGATATCCTGCTGCAGTACGCCCAGCTCAAAGGCCCCGGCAGCACCGGCGCATCGGCCACCATTGGTCTGGAGTACAACAGCGGCTATTCCGGCGTGCAGTACGCCTACGAGCAGCCGGGCGCGCTGCGCGAGAAACAGGCCCTGCGCTTTTCCTCCCGCCCTCCCGGCACACCCCGCGCCAACGAATGTTTCCTGAGCGGCTCGCTGGACGCCGCCGGGGGTGAGGTCAGTCTGGAGCCCTTCTGTCTGCAAGTTCCCGCCGGATTGCTGGACGAGCCCACGCGGGTCACCTTCTCGTTGCTCTCCAAATTCCCGCCTGTGCCCGCCGACTACCGCCCCCTGGGGCGCTTCGCCGATATCACCCTCCAGCCCATGCCCAACCCGCCCTTTGACCCCACCCCCCAGGTGTGTTACCAATACACCGCCGCGGATGTGGCCGCGGCGGGCGGGCGCGCCGCCAACCTGTATTTCGCGGTGTACGACAGCGAAACGCACTTCTGGAAGCGCCTGCCCACGCGCGTGGACGCTGCCCAAAACCGCATCTGGGCTGACGTGCCCCATTTTTCGGTCTTCGGCGTCTTCTCCGCACCCCTGCCCCAGAATCTGCCCGTCACCGGTGCGCCCTTCCCGCTGGCTGAGGGGTTGGGGACAGTTGTGGGGCTGGTTTTGATCCTGGGGGTGGGCTGGCGATGGCGCCGCCGGACGCGGGTCTGAAAGCTGCCCTGTTGGTGGGTCTGATGGCGCTGCTGGCGGGCTGCCGCCCGCATTGAAAAAGCCCAAAACCCGCGCCACGCCCT
>NZ_LGCM01000026.1 GCF_001306035.1 Levilinea saccharolytica | reverse complement strand
TCGCCCACCCCCAGCCCCACCCCCAGCGGTTTCTGGCTGGCGGATGTGGCACCCCTGGGCAGCATTCAGGGCGAAGGTGCCTGGGAGCCGTACCTCTTTGACCCCCAGAGGCAGCCCGCGGGTTACCGCACCTTCCTGCAGCCTGACCCCAACCGCCCCTACACCCTGGTGGGGGTGGTGGCTTTTGATCTGCAGCAAACCCGCCTGCATTTCGTTCTCGGCTCCGAAGAGCCCGCCACCCAGGCCCTGGGGCTGGACGGGATCATGCCGTACAGCGACCGGCGCGAAGGCTACCTGCTGGCCACCTTTAACGGGGGCTTCCTCTCCACTCACGGCATGTTTGGCGCGATGGCCAACAACCTCACCTCCATCGCCGCCCGCTCTCACCTGGCCACGGTGGGCATTTACCCCGACGGCAAGGTGGAAATTGGCGCGTGGGACGAGCTGAGCAACCCCTACGCCATGATCGCCTGGCGGCAGAACGCGCTTCCCATGATCCAGCAGGGGCAGATCAGCGAGCAGGTGTACAGCAATTCCATCGCGGATTGGGGCGGCAGCCTGGACGGCGACATCGTCACCTGGCGTTCCGGCCTGTGCCTGGATCAGCCCGGGCAGGTGCTGTATTACTTCGCCGGCTCCAGTCTGGATATGCCCAATCTGGCGCGCAGCATGCAGGCGGTGGGCTGCTGGCAGGGGATGCTGCTGGACATCAACGAGTATTGGGTGTTCTTCGCCGCCGTGCGCGAAAATCTGAACACCGAGCCGCTCTTCCCAGAGATGAACTTTAACACCGGACGCTACCTGTACCCCTCCAAGCGCGACTTCTTCTACGTAACCCTGGCCGAGACCCCCTAGCCCCCAACCCAAAGCAAACGCTTGCGCCGCGCGCCATCCTAAGGCATAATCAGCGTATGATCCCGGCCTACCCTTCCGCCTTGAGCCTGCCCCACGGACAGATGCAGTTTCCCATCTACCTGCCCGACGCCACCTTTGGGGTGGTGCGCGCGGTGGATGCCGAAGACCTGCTGGCGGCGGGTGTGGAAGCCGTGGTGATGAACTCCTTCCACCTGATGCAGCGCCCCGGTTCCAGCACGGTTCAATCCCTGGGCGGGCTGCATGCCATGAGCGGTTGGCCGCGCCCCATCGTCACCGATTCAGGCGGGTTTCAGGCCTATTCTCTCATCCGTCAAAACCCGCGCTTTGGCCAGCTCACCGAGCGCGGCCTCACCTTCCAACCCGAAGGTGCGGCGCGAAAATTCCAGCTCACCCCCGAAAAATCCGTGCAACTCCAGCTGGCCTACGACACGGATGTGGTCATCTGCCTGGACGATTGCACCCACGTGGATTCTTCCGAGGAAGAACAGCGCCTCTCCGTGCAGCGCACCGTGGCCTGGGCCAAACGCGCTCGGCGCGAATTTGACCGCCTGGCCACCCAAAAGAAATGGGAGCCGGAGCAGCGCCCGCGCCTCTTTGCCGTGGTGCAGGGCGGCGGTTTCCCCGAATTGCGCCGGCAGTGCGCCGAACAGCTTTTGGAAATCGGCTTTGACGGCTACGGCTATGGGGGCTGGCCGCTGGACGGCGCCGGTCATCTGCTGACCGACATCCTCGGCATCTCTCGCGAACTGATCCCCGCCGAATTCCCCATGCACGCCCTGGGAGTCGGCCACCCCTACAACGTGCAGGCCTGCTACCAGCTGGGCTACCAGATTTTTGACTCTGCCATGCCCACCCGCGACGCTCGCCACGGACGCCTGTACACCTTTGCCGGCGAAGGCCCGCTGAGCGGCGACTGGCTGCAGTATCTCTACATCAACGATGAACGCCATGTCAAAGCCGATCTGCCCCTGGAAAACGGCTGCGACTGCCTGTGCTGCCGCCGCTATTCGCGCGGCTACCTGCACCACCTCTTCAAAATGAATGACAGCCTGTTCTTCCGCCTGGCCACCCTGCACAATTTGCGCTTTATGACCCGCCTGACCGCCCGGCTGGCCCCATCCCAAGCCCTATGAGCCGCAAATTTGACCTGGAGACCCTCATCACCGCCGTCAGCGAAGGCGCGCGCTACCGCGGGCTGCACCCGGGGCTGGTGCGGCGGGTTTCGGCCCAGGAACTGGCTAAAGGCCGCGGGTTCAAGGACACGGTCAAGGCCGTGCGCAGCAAACTCCATCAAGTGGGCGGCGCCTATCAGGAAGACGGCCTGGATTTTCCGCGCTGGTCTTTGGAGATGGACGAACTGGCCCACGACCGCCAGGATGAGGCCCTGCGCAGCTTCTGCCGCCGCGTCATGGCCAGCCACGTCTCCACCCGCGAACGTTTGCCCCTTTTGGACGCTTTTTTCCCCACCGTGCTGGAGGGCATCGGCCCGCTGCACTCCGTGTGCGACCTGGCCTGCGGGCTGAACCCCCTGGCCGCCGCCTGGATGCCGCTGGCGCCGGATGCGCGCTACACCGCCTGCGATATCTACACCGGACTGGTGGATTTTCTCAACGCCTTTTTCGCCCATATCGATCTGACCGGGGAAGCCAGCCTGTGCGATCTGGTGGACGGCCCGCCCGCCGCCCCCGTGCAGGCAGCCTTCGTGCTCAAAACCCTGCCCTGCCTGGAACAATTGGACCGCGATATCAGCCTGAAGCTGCTGCAAAGCCTGAACGCCGAACATGTCATCGTCTCCTTCCCCGCCCAAAGCCTGGGGGGTCACGGTAAGGGCATGCGCGAAAATTACAGCGCGCGCTTTGAAGCTCTCATCGCCGGTCAAAACTGGCAGGTGCGGCGCTTTGAGTTCTCCACCGAAGTGGTCTACCGTCTGAGCCGCTGAGAAAGCCCGCCGCCGTGCCCACCCCCCGAACCCTCCCATTTGAGGCCGAAATCGAGCAGATTTTGTCCTCGCGCAAATACCGCCACTTGGGCATCCCCGCCGAAACCGTGCGCGACCTGCTGGAAAAAGAGCGAGCCTCCGGCGCCAGCCCCAAAGAAGCCCTCAAAAACGCCAAACACAAGCTGCACAACCTCATGGCCCCCTATTTGGGCGACCCCGATTACCCCGCCGCCGAGGCCGCCCTGCAGGCCGCCTTTGCGCAACCCGATCCGCAGGCCGTGCGTCAGGTGTGCTGGGACTTGATGAGCGCCCACGCCTCCACCCGCGAACGCCTCCCCCATTTGGATGGGCTGTATCCCCAGCTGTGGGCCGTCACCGGCCAGCCGCGGGTGATTTCTGACCTGGCCTGCGCCCTGCACCCCCTGGGCCTGCCGTGGATGGGCCTGCCCGCGGACGCGCACTACCATGCCTATGACATTCACCAGCCGCGCGTGGCCCTGCTGAACCAGTTCCTGCGCCTCAGCGGCCGCCCGCCTCTGGCCGAGCTGCGCGATATTCTCCTTCAGCCGCCCGACGAGCTGGCGGACGTGACCTTCTTCCTCAAAGAAGCCCACCGCTTTGAACAACGCGAGCGCGGCTGCAACCGGCGCATGTGGACGGCCCTGAACACCCGCTGGCTGGTGGTTTCGCTGCCCGCCAGCAGCCTCACCGGCCGGCACGACCTGGCCGAACAGCAGCGCAAGCTGGTTTACAGTACAATAGGGGAACTCCCCTGGACGGTCCAGGAGTTGCAAATTGGCCCAGAAATTTTCTTCTGCATTCACACGCAACCATGAGCGCTCGTAAACGCCGCGGGTCGCCCCGCCCCAGCCCAGTTGAAGCCCAAAACGACGCCCTCCAGCGTTTTCTGCCGCTGGTCAGCGCCGAAGAGTTGCCGCTGCTGCTGGCCGAATTACAGCGCCCAGTTTCTCAGGCTCTGCGCGCCAACCCCCTCAAAGTGGCTGACCCCGCCCAGGCCCTGGGCGCTTGGGCAGCCGCCTACGGCTGGGAAACCAGCCCCGTGCCCTACTGCCCCACGGGCTGGTGGGTGCATCAGGCCGCCCGCCCCATCAGCCAGACCCTGGAACATCAATTGGGGCATTATTACATTCAAGACGCCGCCTCCATGCTGCCGGTGGAGCTTTTCACCCCCCACAACGGCGAACCCCCGCTCACCTTGGATCTGGCCGCCTCCCCCGGCGGAAAAACCACCCACCTCATCAGCCGATCCGGCGATCAGGGGCTGGTGCTGGCCAACGATTCCAGCCAAAGCCGCATCCACGCCTTGCGCCTGGTGCTGCACACCTGGGGCTCGGTGAACCACGCCGTCACCTGCTTTGCTGGTGAACGCTTTGGGGCCTGGTTCCCCGAAACCTTCGACCGCGTGCTGCTGGACGCCCCGTGCAGCATGCAGAATCTGCGTTCCACCGAATCGCACCCCATGCGCGCCATTTCGCCGCGCGAACGCGACAGCCTGTCGGTGCGCCAGCGCAATCTGCTCATCAGCGCCTTTCAGGCCCTCAAAACCGGCGGCGAGGTGGTCTATGCCACCTGTACCCTCTCCCCCGAAGAGGATGAGGGTGTGCTGGATGAACTGCTGCGGCGCTTTCCCGGCGCGGTGGAAATTGTGGATCTCAGCCGCCGCCTGCCCGCCCCGGCCCCCGGCCTGAGCAGCGACGGCCAGCGCGATTTTGACCCCGCTGTGCAGCGCGCCGCCCGCCTGTGGCCGCACCGCTTTGGCACCAGCGGCTTCTTCAGCGCCCTGATTCAAAAGCGCGCCCCCGTGGCCGCCCCCGAAGGCGGCCCCCCCGCCCGCTCCCTCACCCGCGAGGGGATGGCCCCCCTGCCGGCGGCCCGCGTGCGCGACCTGGCGCTGCGCCAGGGGGAACGCTACGGCTTTCCGCTGGAAACGGTGCTGGAAAACTGCAACCTGGAATTGTGGCAGAAAGGCCCGCAGGTGTGGGCTGTGCCGCGCGCTTTCCTCTCGCGCTTTGGCGACCTGCCGCATGAATCCATCGGCCTGCCGCTGGGCACCGACACCCCAGACGGTTTTCAGCCCGGGCATGATTGGGTCAGCCGCTTTTTTGACCAGCACCGCAGCGGGCGTGAAATCCTCGACGCCGCCCAAAGCGCCGCCTGGCTGCGCGGCGAAGACCTGCCCGGCACCCCCCAGCACTTCGCTCACGGGGAAGCTGCCGTGGTGGTGGATGAACAGGGGCGCTTCCTGGGCCTGGGCAAGGCCGTCACCGGCCGCCTGCGCAACATGCGCCCCCGGCGGTTGGCAGGCTGAGTTCCCCCCCGCGCGCCGCCTTTTTTGGTACAATCCAAACTAGACCCTATTCTGAAAGCTGTATATCCTGTGGAAAATGGTTCAAGCAACAGCGAGAATTTTGATCCTGCTTCCAGCCGCATCGCGGAATTAGCGGCAGCTTTAACGCGCATCAGCGCCTGCACCACCCCCCAGGCCACCCTTCAGGAACTATTGGCTGCCTTTCGACAGCTCATCCCCCGCATCGGCTACGCTCTGATTCACGCCGGCCGCGACCCCGCCCACCCCCAACCCAGAGTCGAGCCGGGACACACCCTGGAGGAAGATCAGCTTCAGGGGCTGCTGGCCTTCCTGCCCAGTCTCAACCTGCCCGCTGTCCTATCCGTGCGCACCCCGTGGGTGATCGACAGCCCGCAAAGCGCCGAGACCCTCCGCACCTGTGGCATCCGCGATCTGCTGCTCATCCCCATTTTCACCCAGGAAGATCCCTCCAACCAGCTGCTGGCCCTCACCCGCCGGGTGGGCGAGGCGCGCTTTTCCGCCGAGGATACCCAAGCGGCGGTGCTGCTCATCACCCAGGCCGTGTCCGCCATCCAGACCGCCCAGCTTTTGGTGAATTTGGAAGTGCGCAACCACGAATTGGAAACCATCCTGCAGTCCAGCTTGCAGCTCACCGCCAGCCTGGATTTAAAACAAGTGCTGGACGCTGTCATGGCGGGCGTTTTTCGCCTGTCGCCCCCCACTCACGACGCCCACATTTTTCTGTATCAAGACGGCACGCTGGAATTTGGGGCCTCGCTGTGGCAAGATGGACGCAAGGATGTGCCCTTTTCCAAACCGCGCCCCCAGGGTCTGACCGCCACGGTGGCCCGCACGGGAAAAATGATCCTGGTGGATGATTTGCAGACTCACCCGCTCTACCTGTCTTCCGGGCTGGGCTGGCAGGGCAGCATCGTCAGCCTGCCGCTGGTGGTGCAGGATCACGTGGTGGGGGTGATGAATCTGGCGGCTTTGCAGCCCGGCCAATATTCCGCCGAGTCCCTTCGCCCGCTGCGCCTGCTGGCCGATCAGGCTGCCATCGCCATCGAGAACGCCCGCCTGCACGCCATCATCCAGCAAGAGGCCTTCAGCGACGCCCTCACCGGCCTGCCCAACCGGCGCGCCATGGACCGCGAGCTGGAAGATGAAATCCGCCGTTCTGCGCGCTATCACCACCATTTTGCTCTATTGATCCTGGATCTGGACGGCTTTAAACAGATCAACGACACCTACGGCCATCCCGTGGGCGATCAGGCCCTCATCTGGTTCAGCCAGAAATTGCCCACTCTGGTGCGGGATACGGATTTTGTCGCTCGCTACGGTGGGGATGAGCTGGTTGTCATCCTGCCCGAAACGCACAAGCAAGTGGCCGAATCAGTGCGTCAGCGAATTTTCGAATTTTTCGAACGGGAAGTTTTTGATTTTCACGAAGAAATCAGCCAACCCATCACCGTCAGCGTCGGCTTGAGTCTGTTCCCAGAAGATGGTAAATCCGCTGACAGGCTCCTAAAAATTGCCGATCAGCGCCTGTATCGCCACAAGGACCGCCGCAAAGCCCTTCCCCGCTAGCCAGCGGCCTCATCCCCACCCAACCCAGGAAACTTGCATGAAACGAGTGGAACGCTATTACGACAACAACACCCTGCGTGAATGGCAGCGCCTGGAACGCCACCGCACCGAATATGCCCTGACCCTGCGCGCGCTGGCCCGTCACCTGCCCCCCGCCCCGGCGCGCATCGCCGATATCGGCGGCGGCCCCGGGCGCTACGCCATCCCCCTCACCCAGCAAGGCTACACCGTCACCTTACTGGATCTTTCGGCGGGCAACCTGGCCTTTGCGCAGGATAAAGCCGCCGAAACCGGGGTAACCCTGGCCGAAGTGGTTTGCGGCAACGCCCTCGACCTCTCGCAGTTTGCCGACGAGAGCTTTGACGCAGTTCTGCTCCTCGGCCCGCTCTACCATCTGGTGGTCAAAGATCAGCGCCGCAGCGCCGTGCGCGAAAGCCTGCGCATTGTAAAGCCCGGCGGGATGCTGGCCGCTGCCTTTATCAACCGTCTGGCGGTGGTGCGTTGGGCCGCCAGCGAAGACCCAATGTGGCCCATTGAAAAGCCGGACGAAGTGGAACGCCTGATGACCACCGGCGTGAATGAAGACCAGGGGGCGGGTTTTACCGACGCCTATTTCTGTCATCCGGATGAAATCATCCCCCTGATGGAGAGCTGCGGCCTGCAAACGGTGGAAATGGTGGGCTGCGAGGGGGCAGTTTCGCGCCTGGAAACCCACATCAACGCCCTGGAGGGTGACGCCTTTGAAGCCTGGGCCGATCTCAACGAGCGCATCGCCCGCGACCCCACCCTGCTCCCTTCCGCCGAACATCTCTTATATATCGGGCGCAAACACTCTCTTCGCTGACCCAAATGTGTGCTATGATCAAGGACATTAACGGTTGTTTACCTGGCCCGAAAGCAGGAGGTTGGCAGTAAGTATGGTCAAAGTGGATCTGATTCAGGAAATCCGGCCCCGGCTGGATCCTCAATTTAACCCGTATCAATTTCAAGCACGCACCCCGGCCATCGCCGAAGCCTACACCTGGGGTCGGGAGATTCACGCCGGACAGAAGCGCCTGAGCGGCGAGCCGTATTTTGAAGTTCACTGCGGCTGGGTTGCCGATTTTCTGGACCGGTTGGTGCAAAACGAAGCCTGGACCATCGCTGCCCTGCTGCACGACTCCACGGAAGACCGTGGAGTGACTTTAGATGAAATTCGCGCGCGCTTCCCCGGAGAGTTGGGGGAGCGCGTGGCTTTTATTGTGGACGGCGTCACCAAACTGAGCACACCCCATAACGGCCGCTCGCGCGAGCTGGAAACCCTGCGCAAAATTGCCATGTTCCGCGATCCCGGGGTCTTTTTGGTCAAGCTGGCCGATAAAAGCCACAACATCATGACCCTGGAACACATGCAGAGCCTTAAAGCCGCGCGCAAAGCCGAAGAAGCCATCCGCGCCTACGGCAAACTGGCGGGCATCCTGAATTGCTACCGCTGGCGGCGCTGGCTGGAAGACATGGCCTTCCCCCACGCTGACCCGCAGACTTTTGCCTTTGTGCGCGAGCGCATTGACGGCGACCCGCGCATGAAGCCGGAATTTATCAACACCACCTTGCAGCAATTGGGGCAGTTGATGGACCGCGAGGGCATCCCGGGGCGGGTGGAAATCATCGTCAACGGCTACTGGCAGGCCTGGCAAAAGCTGCGCCGCATGGCGCGTCTGCGGCGGGCCTCGCTGAATTCTTTCACCATGGTCAACGACCTGGTCAGCTTCCGCATGGTGGTGGAAAACGACAGCGAGGCCGATTGTTACCGCCTGCTGGCGGTGGTCAACCGCTACCTGGGCGCCTACCTGGATCAAAACCGCTTTGATGATTACATCGCCAGCCCGCAGAACGGCTACCGCGCCCTGCAGGTGACCGCCTGGTTCCCCGATTACGGCGCGGTCGAAGTGGCCATCGCCACCGCCGACATGGAAGGCGAGAACCAGTGGGGCATTGTCCACGCTCTCCAACAAGGGCGCGACATCAGCCGCTACCACCCGGTGGTCTTCCTGACCCCCACCGGCGGGGTGCGCTTCGTCCCCGAAGGCTCCACCGTCCTCGACGCCATCGCCGCCATTCAGCATGAGTTCTTGTTGGATAAAATCAGCGCGGTCAAAATCAACGACACCCTGGCGCGCCTTTCGGAGAAAATTCAGCCCGGCGACGTGGTGGAGGTCATCACCGGCAGCCAGCGCATTCGCCCCAGCGAAGACTGGCTGCACTTCTGCAACCCCTCCACGGCGCGCACCCTGCGCGCGGTGCTGGCCACCGAGGCGCTCAAGGCCGCTGCCGATCAGGGCCGCCAAAAGATCAAAACGGTCTTGTCCGGGCGGGGGATTCTGGCATTGGAAGATGTAGCGGGTCTGCGCAGCGATAAGATTGACAATCTGCTCGAACGCCTGGGCGCATCCGGCCTGGAAGACCTGTACGCGGCGGCCGGCGGCGGGGCCATCCGCATGGAAGACCTGTCGCGCGCGCTGGACGAATTGGGCATCACCAAGCAAGCCCTGCAGTGGACCACCATTGACCTGGCCGGAACCGTGCAGGCCAACCGCCCCGGAGTGCTGGCCATGTTGGCCAGCCTGGTATCCAGCGAAGGCGGCAACATCCTGCGCTCGATTAACAACACCACCGCCGACGGCAGCTTCACCCTGCGTCTGGTGGTCAGCGGGTTAACCCCCGAAACCGAACCCTGCCTGCGGCAGGCGTTCTTGGAATCCAACGTGGAATTAAATTTCTTCGAATTGGTCTAAGCAGACGCGTTCAAAGCCAAAAGGTCGTCCGCCAGCCTTAACAGGCGCGGCGCATCCCAGATCTGACCCGAATCCAGCGGCCATTCTCCGCGCAGCGCATTTCGCCAGCGCGGCGGGATGGCGTCCAGGCCGTAGACCGCCCCCGCCAGCGCCCCCGTCACCGCGGCGGCCGTGTCGGCGTCTTCCCCCAAATTGGCCACCTGCACCACGGCTTCTTCAAAACTGTGCGTGGTCATCAGCCCCCAAACCGCGCTCTCCAGAGTGTGCAGCACCCACCCAGAATTTTTCAGTTCAGCGCGCGGCTGCTGCGGCGCACGGCGCAGCATTTCCAACGCCTGCGCTGAAACGCTCACGGCCCCCAGGGCCGAATCCAGCGCCTGCTCTGGGGAAGCGCCGAAGGCCAGCTCGCGGATCATCCAGTTCACCAGGGCGCAGGCGTCCTGGCAGTCCTGCGCCGGATGGGTGACGCGCGACTGCAAGCGGCTTTCCTCAATGAGCTGCTGCGGCTGGGACCAGCGCGCCAGCGCCACCGGCCAGCAGCGCATCACCGAACCGTTGCCGCTGCTGTTGGGGTTGCGCTGAAAAGATTCCAGGCTGGCGGCTTCCCAGTCCAGCCCCTGCCGCATCCGGTTCAGGATGTGATAGGTCTGATTGCCAACATCCGGCGGGTTGTGCCCCAGCCAGTCCACAAAGCGGTCGGCCAAATCCTGGGGGTTCAGGGGGGTAAAGGCCAGCAGGCTCTCGGCCAAAGCCAGGGCCATTTCGGTATCATCGGTGAAAGAACCGGCAGGCAGCCGCCCAGAGTGCATCTCCCGCACCAGCGCCGTCAGCGGCTGGGCCGGGCCAAATTCCAGCGGCATGCCCAAAGCGTCGCCCAGGGCAGCCCCCAGCGCCGCCGCGCGCAGCCGGTCGCGAACCGCAGGAGAAAGGGCCTCCACGGCTAGAGCTTCCCGCTTTGCAGTTTGCGCAGGGCAGCCTCGTAATCGGCCGCATTGGGCGGGCGCAGGTTGATGATGGTCTTGAGCATGGCCGCCGCCCCCTGCACATTCCCGGCCGTCAGCAGCAAATCGGCCAGCCCATCCAGCTCAGCGATAGCTTCCGCGGTCTGCCCGTTGCGCGCGTACAAATCCGCCAGGCGCTTGATCAATTCCGGCCGGTTGGGATGTTCGTTGATCACCGCCTTGACGAAATCAATGGACTGTTTGCGCTTGCCGGTGTGCTCCAACAGGGCCACAAAGCCGTCCACCTCGCTCAAGGCGTTGGCTTCCTGCCCCAGGCGGAAGTTCATATTGACCAGCTGCACGCGAGCTTTCTCATCCTCCGGCTCCAGGGTGCGGATCTGCTCAAAGACGCGCACCGCCTGGCGCATATCCAGGTGCTGCAAGTCAATATCGGCGATGCGGTAGAGCAGCTGTACCGATAGGGAGCGGTCCACCGAATGCTGCTGGGCCACGCGCAGCGCCGTGGCATAGGTCTGGCGGGCCATATCCAGCTCGGTCAGGTGGTAATACAGGCTGGCCAAATCCATGTACTGGTGAATGGCGTCGTCAATACGCCCCTGGGCCACCAGCAGGTCAATCAGCCGGTTGCGCACCGACATGTCCATCGGCGCCATTTGAATCACGCGCTGCAGCAAACCCACGGCCTGGGGCACTTCACCACGGTAATTATATACCTCGGCCACCAGCAGGAATTTCTGCACGGCCTGTTCCACCAGCCCCTCGCGCAGCAGGATGTCACCAATCTGGGTGTGCAGCGGTAAATACGTAGGGGCCACCTCAATGGCGCGGAAGGCCTCTTCCATAGCGGAGCGGTACAATTTTTGCTGGGTCAGCCGCCGCACCTCAGACAGCGAGTCTACAATCTGGCTGCTGTTGGTTTGCAGCAGCATCTCGGCCAGCGGCAAGGGCAGGCTGTCGCCGTTTTGGGCCACCAGCTGCTGGCGCGCATTTTGCAGGTATTGGCGGTAATCGGAGCGCAGCAGCTGCTGGCGCACCGTCTCACACAGTTTTTGCAGGGCGGCCGTGTCACTTTCGCGCCCAAGTTCGTCAATGATCGGCTCATACAGTTGGCGCAGCTCTTCGGCCTGGGCTTCCGGCACGGTCTGAATATCGGCCAGCCGCAGCGCCTGCAAGTAACATTGAGCCGCCTGGCTCCAGTCCAGCTCTTTCTCATAGGCCTGGGCCATCAGCAAATAGGAGGCCAGCGCGAATTTGGGGCTTCGCACCGCTTTTTGCAGGTAGCGCATGGCGCGCTGCCCCTGACGTTCCAGCCGCAGCAGCCCCAGGTCAAAATAGGCCGCGGGGTGGCTCATGCCGATGTCCGTGGCGCGCTCCAGTTCCTCCGCCGCCTGGTTATCATCCCCCTGAGTCTGCGATTCAATCGCCTGACCCAGGTGCATGAGGATGCGCATGCGTTCGTTTTGCCCCAGCGAAAGCCCGCCGGTGCCGCGCGAAAGGGCGTTGATCCCGCGGCGCGGCTGGAGTTCGGCCGCATCGGCTTCCTCGGCCTGTTCAAACAGCAGCCCCGCCAGGTCCACCAAGGCGTCCTGGCGCGCCTCCGTCAGGGGATCCACCTGCGGTTTGCCGCTGTCCTCCGGCACGCTCAGCTGGCGCACCTCGGCCATGCGCACCGGCCCGGTTCCGCCCCGCGGACGCGGCGGCTTGGGCAGGCGCTGATTGGCTTTCAGCATCACCAGAGCCTGTTTGGCGTCGGCGGAATCCGGCTGAATCTGCAAGGCATATTCCACCACTTGCAGGGCCTTGCCCACCTCACCCGCGGACTGCATCAAACTGGCGGTCGCCAGATACTCCGTCACGGCGTCAGCCTTGCGCCCAATGCGCTCATAGACCATCGCCAGACGCGTGCGCGCCATTTGGTGTTCCGGCTGCAGGCTGATGGCCCGCACCCAGTTCTCCACGGCCTTTTCCACATTGCGGCCCTTCAGATGCAGCTCCGCCGCCTTCAGACAGGCCTGCACGGCGTCATTCAGCCGCCCCTGCCGTTCGCAAATCCGCGCGATCTTTTCCACCGGAATGGGATCTTCGGGGATGATCTGTGAGGCCTGCAGGTAAAGTTTGAGCGATTCGTCAAAAAGCTGTTCTTCAAACAACGCCAGCGCCAGGCTGGTTAGGGCCATGGGGTGTTCGGGGAATTCCTCTAACGCCTGTCGGTAAAAACCGGCGGCCTGCTCCCAATTTTGGTCCCAGGCAGCCGAATGGCCCAGGTTCATCGCGCGTTCGAAAGTTTTTTGGTTGCCGCTCATCGTCACATACCTTCTGCGTAATTAATGGGACCCCAGAACCTGCATACTGCCCCAATCCTCCCCCCAGCGGGCCTCGGTCTCCAGGGGGATTGACAGCGAATACGCCTCTTCCATCACGCGCTGCACCGTACGGGCGGTTTCTTCCAGGGCAGTGCGCGGACATTCTAATACCAATTCATCATGCACTTGCAGCAGCAGCCGCGCCGTCAGTTTGGCCTTTTCCAGGGCCGCGGGCAATTGAATCATGGCCAGCTTCATCAAATCCGCGGCCGTTCCCTGGATGGGGGCGTTGATGGCTTCGCGCTCCTCGCGGTTGCGCTGGTTCACGCTGGACGGCTGCGAGAGGTTGGGGAAGTAACGCCGCCGGCCCAGCAGGGTTTCCACATACCCCTGGCGAGCTGCCTGCACGCGAATGCCGTCCAGATAGCGCTTGACGCCGGGGAAGCGTTCAAAATAAGCTTTGACGAAATTTTCCGCCTCGCCCAGGGTCAAATCGGTGGTGCGGGTCAGGCCAAACGCGCTCATGCCGTAGATCAGGCCGAAATTGATGGCCTTGGCCTGACGGCGCTGATTTTTGCTGACCGATTCCAGCGGCAGGCCAAAGACCGCCGCGGCCGTGGCCGCGTGAATGTCCTGCCCGGCGCGGAAGGCCGCCAGCATGGCCTCGTCGCCCGACATGTGCGCCACCAGGCGCAGCTCAATCTGTGAATAGTCCACCGAAAGCAGCACATGTCCCGGTGCGGCCACAAAGCCGCTGCGCACCTGCCGCCCCAGCTCTGTGCGGGTGGGGATGTTTTGCAGGTTGGGGTCCGAAGAAGCCAGGCGGCCGGTCACCGAACCGGTCTGGTTGAAGGAGGTGTGCACCCGGCCGGTGCGCGGGTTCACCTGCAGCGGCAGCGCATCCACATAGGTGGATTTCAGCTTGGCCAGCTCGCGGTTTTCCAGGATTAAGTCTACCACGGGATGCTCTCCGCGCAGGGCTTCCAACACCTCGGCGGAGGTGGAAAAATGCCCGCTGGCGGTGGTTTTGCGGCGGTCGGGCGGGGGCAGCCGCAGGGTTTTAAAGAGCACATCCGAAAGCTGTTGGGTGGAGTTGAGGTTAAACGGCCGCCCCACCAGCTTGTACACCTCCTGCTCAATCTCGCCCAGGCGCTGAGTCAGCTCGCCTGAAATGCGCTCGAAGAAGGCTCCGTTCAGGGCAATGCCGGCGCGTTCCATTTCCACCAACACGGGGATCAGCGGCATTTCCAGATCGCGCATCAGCCCCACCGCGTTGCGGCTTTCCATCTCTTTTTCCAGCAGCGGCCGCAACCGCAGCGGCACTTCCGCATCCGCCGCCGCGTAAGGGGCCGCCTGGGCCACCGGCACCTGCTCCATGCCGATTTGGGTCTTGCCCTTGCCGATCAAATCCTCAATGTGGGTCATGTGCAGGTTCAGGTACGACTCGGCCATGCCCTTCAGCCCCAAATTGCGCGAGGCCGGGTTCACCAGCCATTCGGCGATCATGGTATCAAAGGCCAGCCCTGCGGTGGGCAAGCCGCTCTGCGCCAGGACAATGACATCATATTTCAGGTTATGCCCCACCTTGGGCCAGCGCGCGTCGCTCATAAAGGGGCGCAGCGCCTCCAACACCTCGGCCGCGGGCAGTTGGCGCTCGCCGGTGACGTGCCCCACGGGGATGTAATAGCCCTCTCCGGGGCGCACCGCCAGCGAAATGCCCACCAGATCGGCGCGCATGGGATCGGTGGAGGTGGTTTCGGTGTCAAAGGAGATGACCTCCGCCGCCTCCAGCGCCTGGGTCAGCTCGCGCAGGCTGGCGTGCGAATCCACCACATGCACTGAGGGCAAATCCGCCGTGTCGGGGATGGCGATGACCGGCTCGGCGGCAAACAAAGCCATCTGCTGCCCGGCTGCGGCGGGCAGGGCGCTGCCCATCAGTTTGTTCAGCCGCTCCAACAAATTGCGGAATTCCAGTTCCTGAAACAGCTTGCGCACGCCCTCGTAGTTCAGCTGGTCGGTACGTGCCATTTGCATGTCCAGGCGCACGCTGACGTTGGTGCGGATGGTGGCCAGATCGCGGCTCAGGTAGGCGCTTTCGCGGCCGGCCTCCAGCTTGGTACGCACCCGCGGCTGAATCTCGTCCAGGTTGGCGTAAATGCTGTCCAGGTCGGGGTAGGTTTCCAGCAGGGCTGTGGCGGTTTTTTCGCCCACCCCGGCCACGCCGGGGATGTTATCTGAAGCGTCCCCCACCAGAGCCTTGTAATCCACCACCTGATGCGGATGCACACCCAGATAGGCCTTGACCGCCTCGGGGGTGAAATCGCGCGCCTCCGAAAGTTTGCTGCCCGCCAGGTTGATGATGGTGCGCTCGTCCGCCAATTGCAGCAGATCGCGGTCGCCGGTGATGATGCGCACACCGAAACCCTGCTCCGCCGCCTGGCGCGCCACGCTGCCCAGCACGTCGTCGGCCTCAAAGCCTTCCACCTCCAGACGCGGGAAGGGGAACAAATCCACCATCTGGCGGATGCGCTCCATCTGCACGCGCAGATCATCCGGCATCTTGGCGCGGGTGGCTTTGTAGGCGGGGAAAAGTTCATCGCGGAAGGTCTTACCCGTATCAAAGGCCACCGCTAAATATTCGGGCTTGTCCTGTTCCAACAGGCGCAGCAGCACGCTGGCAAAGCCCAAAACCCCCGCGGTGGGCTCACCGGAGCGCGTTTGCAGGCGCTCGCCGGAGCCGCCGGTGAGGGCAAAATAAGCTCGATAGGCCAGAGCGTGACCATCAATCAAATACAGCACTGGGGGCATAACCTACCTCTACTTTCCAAACACGGAAATTAAAGCGCCGCGGGGCGTTATTCGTACCCCTGACGGCGGCGGGTTTGCTGGATAAAGTCGCGCAGCAGCTGCGGGGCGGTGAGCTGTTCGCCGCGCACCACCAGATAGCCCGGCGCCCAAAAATCACCGGTCAAATTTTGATCCAACAGGCGCGGGAAGGTGCGGAACATCTCGTCTGAGGTGCGCTGGCGGACGATGCGCGCCAGATTCCCAGGCGACACCCCCGGCGTCACCGTCACCGACCACTGCAAATAATCCACATGCACGTTCAGGCTGTCCAGCACCCAGCCAAAGGCCTGGCAGATGCGCGGCAGAGCATGCTGCAGCAGGTCCGAAAGATCGCCCGCCAGGTAATGATGGGGCACACGCGGGATGAGCACACAGGTGTAAGCGATGGCGTCTGAAACGGGTGGGGCCAGGATGCGCGAGGCGCCAAAGCCCAGACTGCTCTCACTGGGGCGGGTAATTTCCTCCTGAGGCACGCGCGTCTCCCAGGGCAGCAGGGTGGGCATGGCGCTGGCGGCGCTGATGGGCGCTGGGGGTTCGTTCTCAGCGGGCGGCTCGGCGGGAATGGGAGCGGCAGAAATGGCTTCAGCGCTCTGTTCCGCCTCGGCCAGCGCGGGCGGCAGATTCCCATTGGCGGGGGGTTCAACCGCGGCCGGGGCGGCTTCGCCCAGCAGGGACGAAAGCGGGCGCACCGGTGGGCGCTCCTCCACGGCGGACGGCCCAAACACAAAGGGCGGCAGGGGGATGCCGTATTCGTCCTCTTCCGGCGGGGTCTGGCTGAACAGCACAGGCTGGGGGAAGGCCTCCGTTGACTCCAGCGCGGGGATTTCTGCCGTCAGCGGCTCTTCCCGCTCGGCCTCTAGCTGTGGAATTTCTTCCGCCAGCGTCTCTTCCGCTTCCAGCACGATGATATCTTCCGTCAGCGGCACTTCCGCTTCCAACACGGGGATGTCTTCCATCACCGGCTCTTCGACTTCGGCCTCCGGCATGAGGGTTTGTTCCGTCAGCGGCTCTTCCAGCTCAGTTTCCGGCGCGGGGATCTCTGCCGTCAGCGGCTCTTCCCGCTCGGCTTCCAATGCTGGGACTTCTTCCGTCAGCGGGTCTTCCAACTCGGCTTCCGGCGCGGGGATCTCTGCTGTCAGCGGCTCTTCCAGCTCAGTTTCCGGCGCGGGGATCTCTGCCGTCAGCGGCTCTTCCCGCTCGGCTTCCGGCGCGGGGATTTCTGCCGTCAGCGGCTCTTCCACTTCGGCTTCCGGCTGCGGGAGGTCTTCCTTCACCAGCTCTTCCAGCTCGGCCTCTGGCGCGGGGGTTTCCTCGTTCAGCGTCTCAATAAACACCATCAAGGTGATATCTTCTTCGGGCACTTGCGCCGCCGGCTCAAGCGCTGCTGGGTTGGCTTCCTGCATGCCCCATTCGCCGTCCGCCGCCTCCTGTCCATCGGGCACTTCTGGGCCTGCCGCCTCATCCGCCTCGGCCGCCTTTTCCCAGGCCGATTCGCCCAACAGCAGTTCCAAGGGGCCGGTATCGGGTTTTTTCGGTGGGGGCGGCGGGCTCCAATCCAACACAGCAGGCGGCAGCTCCGGTTCCCATCCCGGCACGGCAAACCCGCCCTCCTCCGGGTCCGGAGAAGGCAGATCCGAAAGCAGCTCCGCCAGGCTGATCTGCTCCGCTTCGGTCAGGGGCAAATCCTCGCCGTCCACCTCCGGCAGCCGTTCTAAGAAGGATTCGGAGGCATCGGGGGGTTCCTCCACCGCCAGAATCTGCGCGGCCGGGGGCAGACTGGGCAGCCCTTCAATCAACCGCCGCACTTGCTGGCGGGCATAGGTCAGGGGTGTGCCGGGTTCAAACAGGACCGCCAGCAGCACATCCGCCACAATTGGGCTGGCGTAGAGGAAATGAGCCTGGGCGCGCTCCGGCAAATACAGGTGGCGGGCCAGGTCGCGGCGGGTTTCGCGGTTCCACTGGCGCTGCAAGAGGCGGGCGATCTCCTGCCCTTCGGCCAGCGCTACCCCTGCCGAACAGGCCAGGCAGCGCCCCGGCTGCGCCACCACCAGTCCCTGGGCGGTGGTTTGCAGCAGCAGCGAGGCAAAGCGCGTCTCGCGCAGCCCCTCCTCCTCCAGCCAGACCAGGTCTGCTGGAAGAACCGCCCGCGGCGGCAGGGCATGTTCTGCATCCACCAGGCTGAGAATGCGGTAGCGCGTCTCTTCGGGGGATAATGTACGGGGCAGCAGGGTGTGGGGAGGCAGATCATCCAGAAAAATGCCGGGGTTGCGCGCCTCCAGGATCACAAACTGCATCTCAGGCTGCTGTTCTTGTAAGATCTGCGCCAGACTGCCCAGAGTGAAATCAATCAGATCCGAATCCAAAACTGCCAGACAAAAGGCAGTCTGGCTGGCCGCAGCCAGGGCTTCATTCCCCGTCTGCGCTTCGACCACCTGAAACCGTTCGCCGTCATCCAACTGTTCTCGGAGCAGGTCTCCCAGGGTCGCGTACGGACTGGCCACCAAGATATTTCTGGGCATGATAAAAGTGTATCACGGCTCAATTTTCGAGGCAAGCCCAAGGGCTTGGGCAACGTCGCCCGCCCGGAAAGCAGCCGCCGCGCAGCAACCAGACATTTTTGGTATAATTCCGACACCATGAACAAAACTTACACCCGCCGTGAATTTATCAAGCTGGCCGCCCTCAGTTTGGGCAGCCTGGCTTTTCGTCCCTTCGCCCCCCAAAAGGCCGGGAACGAGACGGGTTTCGTTGTGCGTGTCGCCGCCGCTTCGGTGAGCGTGTATGCCCAGCCCGATGACACCAGCCGCATCGTCCAGCAGCGCTACCGTGATGAACTGGTGAACGTGTACCATGAAATCGTCTCCGATAAAGGCCCCGGCTACAATCCGGTGTGGTACCGTGTGTGGGGCGGCTATATGCATTCGGCCCGCCTGCAAACCGTGCGCGAACAGCTCAACCCGGTGGTCGAGCGCATCCCCGCCGGGGGGCTGCTGGCCGAAGTCAGCGTGCCCTACACCCAGGCCTATATGCCCGGACCGCGCGACACCTGGAGCGAGGTCTACCGCCTGTACTGCGACACCCTGCACTGGGTCATCGCCCTGGATGAGGGCCCCGACGGCGGTCCCTGGTACCGTCTTAAAGACGAGCTGAACGACGCCGAATACCACGTGCCCGCTGAACACCTGCGCATCGTGCGCCCCGAAGAAATGTCGCCCCTGGCGGTGGACGTTCCGCCGGAGAAGAAGCGCATCGAGGTTTCCATTGAAAAGCAGATGATGTGGGCCTACGAGGAAGACCGCCTGGTCTTCAGCACCAAGGTGTCCACCGGTGTGCTCAAACGCGACCGTTCGATCAACGGCATCCCCACCGCCACACCCGTCGGAGAATTCCGCGTGATCTCCAAAATGCCGTCCAAGCACATGGGCGGCGGCCAGCTCACCAACGACCTGGAGGCCTACGTCCTGCCGGGTGTGCCCTGGACGACTTTCTTCGACGGCACAGGGGTGGCCTTCCACGGCACCTACTGGCACACCAATTACGGCATGACCATGAGCCGCGGGTGCGTGAATCTGCGCCCCGAAGAGGCCCGCTGGGTTTTTCGTTGGACCACGCCCGTCACCGAATACGGCGAGATCGAAAAACGCGGCTATGGAACCCGCGTCATCGTCACCTAAACCGCCGCCCGGCCAACATTCATTTCAGGAAGGGGACCCCACCATGGATTTAAACTGCGACCTTGGAGAAAGCTTCGGAGCCTATCAAATCGGCAGCGACGAAGCCATGATGCCGTTGATCACCTCG
>NZ_LGCM01000005.1 GCF_001306035.1 Levilinea saccharolytica | reverse complement strand
TCACGGCGCCATTCCTTCGCGCAGCGCACAATCACGGCCTTGACAATGTCACTCTTCTTCACAGAGCCTTGCGGGGCCGCCGATTTCACCGTCGCCACCACCACATCGCCAACGCGCCCATACCGCCTGGAAATCGGCACGAAATATCCCCCCGCCGGGTATTGGACTTATGCTCTTGCGGCCCCTTTCGCCACAGTGCAAGATGAAGTCGCCGCCGAAGATCTCAAAAGTTTTTGGCTGGGTCAGCCCGCCCCTGAACTGCCCTTGACGCACCTCGCCCTTGATCCAAACACCCTGGCAGTGTTGACCCAATGGTGGGGAGACCCCGACCCTGACCGCGTGATTCAGCGTTCATTGGATGAACTCAGTACATCTGAGCCAGTCCCCAGCCAGGAATGGGCTATCCTGCCCTTCGAACAACTCAGCCCCGCATGGAAAGTCATCGCTGTCGCGGGCCAATCGCCCGTTCAAAAAGCCTTTGACCCTGCCCAATACCCCCTCTCCATTCCACTTCAGTTGGTTCCAGTCGGTTCTGCCGCACCCCTTTCCGAGGGTGATTTAACCATCCTGCAGCCCAGCCTTTCCAACCGCGACCCAGAAAAGATGACCACCGTCATCCTCACCGGCGTCACCGCCCTGGTGCGCGCCACCGCCGGGTTGATGGAACTGAAAGGCATGACCTACCCCGGCGAAGATATCCGCGCCTGGCTGCGCGAAGCGGACATCACCCACATCAACAACGAAATCCCCTTCACCCCCAAATGTCCCCCGCCGTACCCACGCGAAAACACCCTGGTGTTTTGCAGCAAAACCAAATACTTCGAGCTGCTTCAGGATGTTGGGGCAGATATCATTGAGCTGTCCGGGGATCATTTTCAAGATTGGGGCGAAGAGGCCATGCTCTTCACCGCCGATTTCTATGATCAAAATGGGCTGAAGTACTACGGCGGCGGCCGCAATTTGGCCGAGGCCAGCCGTCCGCTGCTGATCGAAGACCACGGCAACCGCCTGGCCTTCTTAGGCTGCAATGCCAAGGCCCCCGGCTATTCCAGCGCCGCGGAAAACCGTCCCGGAGCCGTCCGCTGTAACTGGCCGGTGCTTTTTCAGCAGATCGCGGATGTGCGCGCTCAGGGCTATATCCCCATCGTCACCTTCCAGCATGAAGAGTATTACACCTACGAAGCCAACCCCTTCGTAATTCCCGACTTCGAAGCCACCGCCGCCGCTGGGGCTGCCATCGTCTCTGGCAGCCAGGCCCACCAGCCCCAGGCGCTCCAATTCCACGAAGGTGCACTCATCCACTACGGCCTGGGCAACCTCTTCTTTGATCAATACGATGAGGGCATCCCCACCCGCCAGGCTTTCATCGACCGGCACATTTTCTATCAAGGCCGCCACATCAGCACCGAGCTGCTCACCATTCAGTTTATTGATAATGCCCGCCCGCGCCCCATGACCCCCGAAGAGCGGCGCGGGCTCTTGGAAACCGTTTTCAAAGCCAGCGGCTGGTGATCCTGCGGCTGGACATCTACCCTTTTTTGGAGGCAGTCATGGGCTTAAAACCTGATCATTGGATTCGCAAAATGGCGCTGGAACACGGTATGATCGAACCCTTCGTGGACCGTCAGGTTCGCGAAGGCGTGATCTCGTACGGGGTATCCTCCTACGGGTATGATATCCGCGTCGCTGACGAGTTTAAAATCTTTACCAATGTTTTTTCTGCCACCGTGGACCCCAAGAATTTCGACACCCGCTCAATGGTGGATTTTAAAAGCGATGTCTGCGTGATTCCTCCCAATTCCTTTGCCCTGGCGCGTACCGTCGAATATTTCCGCATCCCGCGCGGGGTTCTCACCGTCTGCCTGGGCAAAAGCACCTACGCACGCTGCGGCATTATCGTCAACGTCACCCCCTTTGAACCGGAATGGGAAGGTTACGTCACCCTCGAAATCTCCAACACCACGCCACTGCCCGCTCGTATTTACGCCAATGAAGGCATTGCTCAGGTGTTATTCTTTGAAGGCGATGAGGTTTGCGAAGTATCCTACGCCGATAAAAAGGGCAAATACCAGAAGCAAAATTCCATTTTGCTCCCTCGTCTGTAAAATCCTCCGCTGCTTCATGTTAAACCCACAGACTGCGCCGCCGTCGCCGCGCAGTCTGTTTTTCTGCCGTTTCTTATAAACCGGCCGTAAGTGGTTAATCCGCTGGGCAGCCTTTCAGCCGCTCCAACTCACCGTTCAGACGTAGGGCTTTTTGCAGGGAGTAGATTTCACCCCGCCAGGCCATGCAGAAATCGCCGCCGTCCCGCCACAAAACCACCCCTTCCAGGAAGTTGGGCCAATTCTCAGGGAACTCAATCCACTGCCCCGCGCAGTACTCCAGCAGCGTCCCCAACACGGTATCATGCGTGCAGAAGAAGTCCATCTCCCCTGCCCCAGGCGCATTATCGCCCAGCAGAAAATCCACCAGGGCAAAAACTGCCTCCGGCAGCGCTTCGCCGGGCGAATAGCTGTGGCGCTGATCCCAGGCTTCCCCCTGAAATGGGTGCGAAAGCACCTCCTCCTCCTGGATCTGCCCCTTCCAGCCGGCCCCGCGGCCCACAGCCGCCACCGTATCCACACAGCGTCCCACGGGTGAGGAACCTAATCGCCGCGCCCGGTAGCGCCCGCGCAGTTCAACGCCCAGGGCTTCTGCCATGGCAATCCCGTTCTCAGTCAGGCCAACGGTAAAAACTTCTTCATCCGATAAGATCGGATAACGCTCCGAATGCCTTGCCAACACAGTCACCCCACAAGTTCTGGGGGCCAGCTTTAAATTTTCCAACAATGCTTCATACATTTCCATTTTTCCTCGTAGACACAAACGGTCGCAATCATATCATAAAAATTCTCTCTTTTATCACGATTAAGAAATTTCACACCCAAGGATTAAGAACAAATTCGGTAACTGCGCATAAAAATGCTATACTTTGATCGTGAATTTGGAGGATGTATGAAAACCACCGTTCAAGTCCGCACAGCCATCCGCCGTCAGCGCGCAGAAACCTACCTGCTGCTAACCCTGCTCAGCTTTGCCGCTTCCGTCTCCTTCACACGCCTCTTTCTGAACCTCACCGGCTATCCGCAGCTCGGCGGCGGTGAGCTGCACATCGCCCACGTGCTGTGGGGCGGCCTTTTTCTTTTTGTCGCCACCCTCTTGCCCCTTATCTTTGCCAACCGCTGGGTGTTCATCTGGGTGTCCATTCTCAGCGGGGTCGGCGTAGGTCTTTTCATTGATGAAGTTGGTAAATTCATTACCCAAACCAACGACTATTTATACCCCGCCGCTGCCCCCATCATCTACGTCTTCTTCCTGCTCACCGTTTTGGTGTATGTCCTCGTCCGCCGTCCGCGCCAAAAAGATCCGCGCGCCGATTTTTACCATATCCTCGAAGATCTCGAAGAAGTTCTCGACCAGGATCTCTCCGCCCGCGAACGGGAAAACATTCACCACCGCCTGAAACAAATTGAAAAAGACAGCAGTGATCCCAACCTGGCGCGACTTGCCCGTGAATTGCAGGACTTCATCCAGAGTGATCAGCTCATCCTCACCTCAGAAACCATCCCTTGGTGGAAGCGCATTCAGAACCGCATCCTGCGCTGGGAACAAGCCCATCTCACCCGCGCCCGTTTCCGCGCCCTGCTGGTCAGCGCCCTGGTTCTCCTCGGCACCTGGTCCATTCTCTCCGCGGCCCTCTTCATCAGCAGCATCTACAACCCCTCAGCTCTCATGCCCATCTTTGATCCCTTGGTGCGCACCAGCATTGTCCGCTCCGAAGTGGGCATTTCCATGTTCGGCGCACGCGTCGGCCTCATCGGCTCCACCGGCTTGGCCCTGCTCATCTCCGCTGCCCTGCTTTTCATCGGCAGAGAGCGCCGCGCTGTAGCCGTGGCCTATGCCACTCTGTTGGTCTGCATCACTATCGTGGATCTCCTCGTTTTCTATTTTGACCAGTTCTCCGCCATCATCCTCTCGCTGGTACAGTTCACCTTGCTGCTGCTCACCCTGCGCTACCGCAGCCGCTACATCAACCCCGAAAAAGACCCTCTGCCTATCTCGGACGATATGGTCTGACCCTCTACGCCCCTTTTCCAACAGGTTGCGCCTCGCCCCGCCGGGGAGTACAATCAGGCCAATCTGCAGCAAGGAGGCCTGAATGAGCGAAACCTATATTCCCAAAAGCGCCCTGGTGATTTTTGCCCACCCGGACGATATTGAATTTAGCTGTGTCGGCACGGTAGCCCGGTGGGTACGCGCCGGTGCCCGCGTCGGTTATGTGCTGTGCACCAGCGGCGACGTTGGCATTGCTGAACCCGGCATGACCCGCGCCCGCGCCGCCGAAATCCGCGAAACCGAATCCCGCGAGGCTGCCCGCGTGGCCGGGGTGGAGCATGTCGTCTTTTTACGCGAACCCGATGGTCTCCTGGAGGCCAACTTAGCCCTGCGCAAGAAGATTGTACGTGAAATTCGCCGCTTCCGCCCCGAGGTGGTCATCTGCGGCGACCCCACCGTTCTATTCACCGCACGGGATTACATCAACCATCCCGATCACCGCGCCGCGGCCCTGGCCGCCATTGACGCTGTCTTCCCCGCCGCCGGTCAGCCCAACCTGTTCGAAGAGCTGGAAGAAGAGGGTCTCAAAGCCCACAAAGTGCGCAAGGTGTATGTCAACTCCTGGTTCCACGTGGATACCTACGTCAGCATTGACGAGACCATCGAAGTGAAAATCAACGCCCTGCGCGCCCATAAAAGCCAGATGGGCGATTGGGACCCCGCCGAGCGTATCAAAGAATGGGCGGGTGAGCATGCCAAGGGCAAAGAGATGAAATACGCTGAAGCCTACCGCGTGATCACCCTGGTGGACGACGAGACCTGGTCCAAACTGGCCGCTGCTGCCGCTGATTGATTTCCCCCACGGGTCCGTAGATTAAACAGTGAAGGGCCGGATTCGCCATATCCGGCCCTCACTTTTCGGAGGAGAAGAAGAGTTGCCCTTGATTTCTATTCTAGCCGGGTTCCCCCGGTTTTGCCCAACGCCTCCCCAACGATCCCCCCACGTTTCTCCTCCAATTGCCCTGCGCAAGCCATTTTCCAGCAGGGTATAATCTACAAAAGCTCAAATTCGCCGGATGGTTTCGGAGGCAGATATGCAGCTCATTCGATTAATGGTTCCCCTGACCCTATTGCTGACCGTTCTTTCCACCTGTGCGCAACCCACTGTCCCACCCACGCCAATCCCACCACCTTCCCCCACCCCCACTTCCGTCCTTCCTACGTTGACCACTCTGCCCCCGCCCGCCGTCAGCCCAACCCACACGCCCAACCCCACCCCATCACCCTACCCGCTGGATTGGCCAGAATCGGCCCCGGAGGATCAAGGCATGGATTCAAACCTTTTGGAGGCGATGGGTGCAGCCGTTCCCAATCAGTATCCTCACATCCGCAGCCTGCTGGTTTTTCGGCACGACACCATCGTCTACGAGCGATATTACAAAGGCCTGACCGCAGACAGCCTGCACGAAGTCGCCTCCATCACCAAAAGCATCACCTCCGCTCTGATCGGCATCGCCCTTCATCGCGGCGACCTGCAGAGCCTCGAGCAGCCCATCGCCCCGTTTTTCCCCGAGGAAGCCGCTGCAGCGGACCCTCGCTTTCAGCGCATCACCTTGCGCCATCTGTTGGAATTGACCGCCGGCTTTGAATGGGAAGATACCCGCCTGTGGATGTGGTCCAATGACCCCAACCCCACTCGCTACACGTTCCAACTCCCCATCGTCACGGAGCCTGGCGAAAAATTCAATTACAATACCCCCGCGGTTCACCTCCTCTCCGCCGTCCTCACCCGCGCCACGGGACTCACCGAGCAAGAGTACGCCGACCAGCACCTCTTCGGCCCCCTTGGTATCACCCAGTACCAATGGCCCAAAGATCCCCAGGGGTATTCCATGGGCGGCAACAGCCTTTCCTTGCGAACCCGCGACCTGGCCCGCTTCGGCTCTTTGTATCTACACCAGGGTTCCTGGCATGGGCAGCAGCTCGTCCCCGCCGATTGGGTCAACCTGTCCACTCAGGTGCACACCCCCGGCGGCTACCCGGAAAATTTGCCCTACGGCTACCTCTGGTGGGTCGAGCCAGACACCGTTCCCCCCGCCTATTTTGCCGCGGGTTTCGGCGGCCAGTTCATCTACATCATCCCCTCTCTGGATCTGGTCGCCGTCCTCACCTCCAACACCGATTCCCCCCACATGGAAAATCGACAGCTGATTGCCGATTACGTCCTTCCGGCGGTGCTGCCCGCGCCCTGATTCCGCTGCGAGTCTTGTGTTTCAATAATGCTAAGGAGGCCACAAACAGGCAGCTTTTGTTGTTATCAATTTGTAAAGTTAAAATGGTCATTTTTCACTAAAATGTAAATATCCAATCACTAACTTTTCTTATTAGCTACGGGGAGAAAATAATATGCATCACAAGTGGCCCAGCAGAATTTCGCTCGATTACGTTATTCTGATTGTAGTCAGTCTTGCTTTTTTCCCGTTTTTCGCATCCAGCAGCTGTGATTGCAACGTAGGCAGCAACACCTCAGGCACCGATGTCAGCAGTGAAACCACCAAGGAAGAATCTTCCATCGAAGACATGCTAGATACCCAGGATGAAAAAAGCGTATATGCCCCTGGTGATAAGGTGACCCTGGAGCTTGGCGCCCGTTTTCCTGGTGAGGGCGGACGCATGATCTGGTACCCACCCAAAGGCGCCACTAACTTCAAATTTACCCAGCCTGGTCAGCCAGAACCCGGCGGACCTCCTTTTGTGTTCAGCAATCTCACCAAAGAGCAATTTTTTAACGGCTTTACCGTGTCTTACTCCGCCCCACCCGAACCCGACGACCTGCTTTATCAATCCGCCACCTTTAGTGACGGCGTCACCATGATCTATCAAGATGAAAAAGCCCACGCTCAATTAACCCACGCGTTAGAAACCAGCAAATATGATAAAGGGTTCAATACCACACAAGAGGGTCTGACCCCCCCAATGGTCAAAGAGTTTTCAAGCTCAACCTGGGAAGAAAAGCATTGGAATATCATTTCATTTAACAGCTTCTCAGCACCCTTTACCCAACAAAGTTGTGAAGATTTCGTTGCCCTCGCAAAATCCAGCAACGTCTTCACTGCCTACCGGGTGAAAGTCTCCGATGCCACATACCTCAACTATCCCAATCGTCTACCGATTGTGATCCGTGAGCGAACCACCTCCCCAATCGTCCCAACCATGCACCTGATGAGCGGCATGCTTGACGTAACACTTCCAATGGAAGTGCGCATGGAAGAAACCGCCTGGGCCAACACCTATCTGCCGCCCGCTTCAGGTGAGGTTTGGGTGGCAATGGGAGCTAAGCCAGACACAGAAACAGAATGCCCCACGATGGGTACCCGGGATGATTTTCAAGTGTTAACCCAAATTCGCCTGGATTTGAGTAATCAACCCTCTAACTGTCTCAACTGCTCCCTCACTGCCTACACCTGCTACAAAACAGATGGGGATGGCATTCCTCCCACTTCCGGGGTTCAGCCTATCACCTATGGTAATTACACCTGCGCCGGGCCTCAAGGGCTTCGCCTGACCAATAACACCGCCAATTGGAGACTGATGCCCGAAATCAAAACGGTGTTCGTAAAACCTAATGACGAAATCTATACCCATTTCGTTTTGATCAATACTTCCAGCTCTTCGCGAACATTCAACCTTTCCCCTTCTTCCACCTTATCTGGAGTTAGTTGGGTCATCCGCCCCGGTGATCCTAATAATCCCAACCAGCCAGACATGTCCAACACGGTAGGCGCTCAAATCACTGTCCCAGGCAATAGCAGTGAATATCACCTGCATATTTTTGGAACTGTGCCGGCCGATACTCCTTCCGGCCAATATAAGTACACCTTGACCGCCTCTAACGCCAACGCGAACCCGACTTCGTGGGAAATCTATTCGGCGCTCATTGTCACAGCCGATGGAAAACTGCCCAACGTCACCAAGGCCGGTCTGAATTTGTTTGGTGTCGCATCACCCAACCCTGCCTCCGCTGGCCAACCCGCCGCTGTACAATACACCGTCATCAATTCTGGAAGCACCAACCTCACAGATCTTACGCTAACCACTACCCTACCCGGTCAAACCTCGTACATCTCCTGTCAGGGTGGAGATGCCTGCAATCTTGACGGCGAAAGTCACCAGGTATGGTGGACTCTGGCTTCTCTGGCCCCTGGTGAAAAATGGGCAGCCTATCTTAATCTGAATGTAAATGCCGGTGTACCAGACGGAACGCGCATTATCAACAATACCTACACCGTAACCGGTACTGCTAATGATCAGAACCTAACCGTTCTTGGCAGTCCCATCACCTTTACCGTTGGTATTGAGCCTGAGCCGGTGGAAGGATTGTTCTTCCCCTTCATCTGTCCCTAAGGCCAAGTTAATATGCTTCCAAATCTTCAGCTTGGTTCCTGGACAGTGAGCACCTACGCGCTCATGTACACACTGGCCTTTATCGCGGCTGGCTCGCTTGGCATGTATCGGCTGGGAACCTTACAAACTGGGGGCAGAGAGTGGCGTCGCGCAGTGCCCTACCTCCTAATCGCCGTCCTGGCTGGGCTATTCGGACTAGCATGGCTGGAAGCCAATATCCGCAGCATGCTAACAGGCTTGTCTGTTGATTCGATCTTTATTCGTGTCTATTACGGCTTGGTCGGCGGCATGCTGGCCATGCTCATCTATGCTCGCATGCAAAAACTACCCCTGCTGCCTGCCACCGATCAGATGGTATCCTGCTTTGCTTTAGGCTTTGCCATTGCACGTGTGGGTTGTTTAGCAGCCGGCTGCTGTGGTGGAGCCGAAACTCACCACAACTGGCTGGCCATGTACACCCCGAATACAGACGGTGTGTGGGCCATGCGCTACCCCACCCAGATCGCCAGCATGATCGTGCAGTTGGCTCTCTTTGCTTACCTCAGCCGCCCGCAGATCCATCCCCGCTGGCTTCAGCCTGCTGGGAGAGTCACCTTATTGTATTTCGTTGTCTTCTGCTCGGAGCGCTTCATCCTCGAATTCTTCCGTTACGATTACCGCCCGTTACTGGGCCCCCTCAGTCTGCCCCATCTTCTCATGCTGGTACTGTTGGCTGTCACTCTTTTTGCCTTCTTCACCATTCATAATCTGGCTGGGCAAACTAGCCTGAATAGCTCGCGTTAAGCAGCATCAAACCTTCGTCACCCGGGCGGTGTATGGCTTGCGTTCCTCGGCTCTAAGAAGCTGCGCAATCTATGGATAAGCGCTCCTTCTCAGATCTTCCATCACCAGTTTTCTATTTAGGATGGTTCTCATCTGCATAACCTGAGTCATCTGCGAACGATGCTTTTCCATCACCTAATTCTCTGCGTCATCTGCGAAATCTGCGAAATCTGCGTAATCTGCGGATAATCGATCTTGGAATCAAAAAAGCCCTCTTTCGAGAGCTTTCCTGTTTGTCGGGGCGGGCGGATTTCGTGTCCCTCGATGGGAGTACCGCCGACAGGAATCAAAAAAGCTCCCTCTCGAGAGCTTTCCTGTTTGTCGGGGCGGGCGGATTTCGTGTCCCTCGATGGGAGCACCGCCGACAGGAATCAAAAAAGCTCCCTCTCGAGAGCTTTCCTGTTTGTCGGGGCGGGCGGATTTCGTGTCCCTCGATGGGAGCACCGCCGACAGGAATCAAAAAAGCTCCCTCTCGAGAGCTTTCCTGTTTGTCGGGGCGGGCGGATTTGAACCGCCGACCTCACGGACCCGAACCGTGCACTCTATCCGGGCTGAGCCACGCCCCGTACAAGAGCCGATTATAATCCAGCCTTCCCCATTTGGCAAGATCAAGCCGTGTTCTCAAAAATGCGCTTCCCCATGCGCATGAGGCAGTTCCAACGTAAAACGGCTGCCGCCCTCCGCCCGGTTCTCCGCCCAAATCCGTCCCCCCTGCATATCCATCATCTCGCGCGCCACCGCCAACCCCAGCCCCATGCCCCCGTGCCGGCGCGTCAGATGCGATTCCACCTGATAAAAACGTGTAAAAACCTTCTCCAAAGCCTCTGCCGGGATGCCGATGCCCGTATCTTCCACGCAGATCTGCACACCCGTCTCCCCATCACACACGCGCACACGCGCCTCGCCCCCCGGTTGGTTAAACTGGATTGCATTCTGCAGCACGTTGTGCAGCGCCATACCGGTTTTTTCGGGGTCCAACCGACAGAACACCGCAAATGGAACCGGCTCCACCACCAGCCGCACCGCGTGACTCTCAGCCTCTGCCTGCACCCCGGCAGCGATCTCATTCACCAGTTCCAAAACGTCCACATCGCTTTGCTGCAGCTGCCCCAACCCCTTTTCCAGCCGGTCGCTGTCCACCATCTGCTCGATCACAGACCGCAGTCGTTCCGCCGCCTTCACAGCCGGCCCCAGGGTGGTGCGCAGTTGACCGTCATTGGCGGCCGCCGCCTGTTCCAGCCCGTCCAGGATCGCAGTCAGCGGCGTGCGCAGTTCATGGGAAGCGATCGCCAGAAAGTCATCCTTCATGCGGTCTACAGCCATCATCTGCTCACATGCTGACTGCGATTCTTGCAGCAGCCGCTGATTTTCAATCGCCCCTGCTGCCATCGCCGCCAAAAGCTCCACCGCGCGCACATCTTCCTCGGTATAATCCTCCGCCTTGTTCACTGCCTCCATCACCCCCACACACCGCCCTCGAAAAAACATCGGGACGGCCAGCAGCGCGTGCGTTCCATTCGCCAGCTCGCGGTCTGCCACGCGGTGAATGCGCGCATCCGCCTCGGCCTGACTGGTCACCAGGCCGAGCTGGCGGCGGTATACCCACCCCGCCACACTGCGGTCCAACGGCACCGAAACCCCGCGCAGAGCGTCAATCTCCCCCTCCAAAGCTGCCACAAAACGCAGGCAGCGTTCCTCTTCCGCATAGGTTAAAATGGAACAGCCCGTGCTGCTGGTCAGCTCGGCCCCCGTACGCACAATCTCTTGCAGATAGGCGTCAACGGACAGTTTATCACCCGATTTCCGGCAAACATCCAGCAAACGTTCCAGTCGAAGGGTATAATCAGCGTATGGTTTCATCAAAACATCCTGGTCGAAAAAATTATAGCATGGGGGCCGCGCTTCCATCACAAAAATTCGCCAGGTGAATCGCCGCATATTTGGTTTAGAGGTGCCGCCGTCATGCAAAAAACGCCCATTTTGAGAGTACTCTCCCTCCTGCTCGTTGTCGTCAGCCTGGCAGGCTGTGCCTCACCGGCTGCCCCCACAGCCGACCCTACCCAGGTTTTCCAAAACGCCCTGCTCACCGCCACCTACGGCGTACCCGCCGCCACCCAAACCCCTGCTCCCACCGAAACCCTCGGTCCGCCGACCCCCACGCCCATCCCGCCCACCGCCACTCCCGATCCCAACCGCACCCCACCAGCCCTACCGGCCACCTTCACCACCACCAACCTCAACCCCCTGGACGTGCCTCACACCTACGTTGCAGATACCTGTCAGTACCTGCGCAGCCGCTGGGATCCCAATAAAGCCGCCCCCGGCACAGTTGTGATGACCATCATGTTCCACTCCGTCACCGACGGCGAGGTCACCCACGCCGACCAGATTCACATCACCCAGTTTCACCAATTGATGAAGGATCTGCGCGACCAGGATTTTGAGACCATCAGCCCCGAACAGTTGGCCGATTTCATGGAAACCAACGCCCGTATTCCCAGGCGCTCGGTTCTCCTCATTGTGGACGACCGCAAACGCTTTGCTTATTTTGATCTGCTCTTTAAATCCTATTTTGATAAATTTGGCTGGACCGTCACCAACGCCTGGATCTCCGCCGAAGACACCCCCGAATATCTATGGAAAGAGAATCAGGATCTGGAAAACGCCGGCTATGTCAACCATCAGGCCCACGGTGTCGTGCATAATATCAACGCCACCCCCAACTCCACCGATGATTTCCTGCGCAAAGAGCTGGAAGGTTCCATTCAGGCCATCCAGAAATATTTCAATAAAACCCCTATCGCCTACATCTGGCCCGGAGGCGGTTTCACCCGCCGTGCCATCGAGCTCGCCCGTGAAGCCGGCTACCGCCTGGGCTTCACCATCAATCCTCGCGGACCAGTCATGTACAATTGGGTGCCCCTGGCGGAGAAGGATGACCCCAACCGCCCCAGCTACATCCCCGACGGCCCCATGCAGGACCCCCTCATGGTGCTCCCCCGCTATTGGGACACGGACGCCAGTTATCATATTGACACCGTCCGCCAAATCGGCAAAGAGGCTGCCGCCTACGCCGAGGCCAACCGCGCCGCCGAGCTGGAATATTATGACATCGTCTGCGCTCCCACCCTCGGCCCCATCCCCACCAAAGCCCCCTGAACCGCCCATGCCTGACCCTTGCATTTTTTGTGAAATCATCGCCGGCCGCCTGCCAGCCGCCGTCCTCTACCAGGATGAGCGCATCACCGCCTTTCAGGATGCCGCTCCCATCGCTCCGGTGCACATCCTCCTGGTTCCCAACCACCATATCCCCTCGGTGAATGCTGCCGCCCCAGAAGATGAGGCCGTGCTTGGCCATCTCATCACCGTCGCCCGCCAGTTGGCTCAGGCACAAAACTTGCAGGAAAGCGGCTATCGACTGGTCATCAACACCGGCCCCAACGCCGGACAATCGGTCTTCCATCTGCACATGCACCTCATCGGAGGCCGAAAAATGCCGTTTCATTTCAAATGAGCCTGCGCACCTCCCCTTTCCTGCGAAACTTCCTCCTCCTCTTATGGGTGGGGGCTGTGGGCCTATCTGCCTGCACCCTGACCGCTCCCAAAGAAGATCTCTGGCTGCCGCCTGCCGCCGCCCAACCCGAATCCAGCGCACCCGAAGCGCGCCCCCCCGCACAGTCACCCACCCCGAACCCCGGGCGCATTTTACCCACGCTGCGCGCTGAAGAGGCTTTCTACACCGTTCAGCCGGGTGATACCCTGAACCAGATTGCCCGCACCTACAGCCTTCCAATTAAGATCCTGGCAGAAGCCAATCAAATCGAAAACCCCGACCTGCTGGAAGTTGGCCAGGAGCTGCGCATCCCTCCGCCCACCCCCGGCCCCAGCGGGCCAGATTTCATCATCCTGCCCGATTCCGAACTGGTCTTCAGTCCTGGCAGCCTGGCTTTCAACCTCAATCAATTCGTGCAGTCCAGCGGCGGGTACTTAAGCCGCTATCAAGAAACCGTTTCCGAACAAACCCTCACCGGCGCAGAGATCGTCGACCGCATCAGCCGCGAGTATTCTGTCAATCCGCGCCTGCTTCTGGCCCTCATCGAACACCAATCCGGCTGGGTCACCCAGCCCCAGCCCAAAACGGGCCTGGAAGAAATCCCCATTGCCGTCCTGGAGCCCTGGCGCACCGGCCTTTACCGCCAATTGGCCTGGGCGGCCAACCAGCTCAACCGCGGCTATTACCTCTGGAAGGTCAACGCGGTCGCCGCCTGGTTCCTGCTCGACGGTCAAATCGTCCCCCCTGATCCCCGCCTCAACGCCGCCACAGCCGGGGTGCAGAATCTGTTCAGCGCCCTCTACGACCGGCCCGCCTGGGAACGTGCCGTCGGCCCGCAAGGCCTGCAGGCCACCTACACCCGCCTGTTTGGCAGCCCATTCACCTACACCCTGGATGATTACCTGCCTGCCGACCTCCAGCAGCCGGTTTTGCGTTTGCCCTTTGCCAGCGGCGAAATCTGGTCGTTCACCGGCGGGCCCCACGGCGGCTGGGGCGACGGCTCTGCCTGGGCAGCCTTAGATTTTGCCCCGCCCGATGGCGGCCGTGGCTGCGCTACTTCACAAGCCTGGGTCACTTCCGTGGCCGCTGGAAAAATCGTCCGCTCCGCCGAGGGCGTGGTCGTGCTCGACCTCGACGGAGACGGCCTGGAGCAGACCGGTTGGAGCATCCTTTACCTGCACATCGCCGCACAGGGCCGCGTCAAAGCCGGGTCAGTGGTCAAGCCCGGCGACCGCATCGGCCGCCCTTCCTGTGAAGGCGGCCAGTCCAACGGCACCCACGTCCACCTCGCCCGCCGCTACAACGGTGAGTGGATCCCCGCAGATGGCGAAATTCCGTTTATAATGGATAGTTGGGTTTCCGCTGGGAGCGGAAACGAATATGATGGTACCCTGATCCGTGAAGGAGTTGTGGTTGAAGCCTGGGATTCCGTTCGGCCTGAAAACCAAATTCAACGCTAAAAGAGCCGGCACGTTCCTCGTTCTGGCGATTTGGCTGTTCGTCTCCCTGGCCTGTGCCCGCACCGCCCAGTCCGAAAACGATTATGCCGCCACCGCCCTGGCCCAACTCCTCACCGCCGCGGTGACGCCCACCGTTCCCGGCGTCGAATCCGGTTCCAATATCGAGCAAATTCCCCTACCGATTCAGGTAACAAACACCCCCATCCAACCGGCGGATCCGCCCGACCCGCAGAGCTCACCCACCCCCTCCGGCGGCACATCTGACCCCAACCCGGCGCCCGTCATTCTCTACAATACCCAGGCGGGTGACACACTGAAAGCCCTGGCGGCCCGCTTCGCGGTGGCCCCCGCCGAAATCACCTCGCCCAGCCCCATCCCCTCCGAAGGGTTGTTCTCCCCCAAGCAGCTATTGGTCATTCCTAACCGCCTCACAGAAACCACCCCCTCGCTTCAGCTCCTTCCCGACAGCGAGATTGTCTTCTCCCCCTCCGCGGTCAATTTTGACATCCAGGCTTTCGTCCTCCAATCCGGCGGTTACCTCAGCACCTATCGCGAGGAGCTTTCTACCGGTTTTCTCACCGGCGCCCAGGTGATTCAGCGCGTCGCCATCGAAAACTCCGTCAACCCGCGCGTTCTCCTGGCCCTCCTTGAGTACCAAAGCCACTGGGTTTATGGTCAGCCCAACAATTTGGCCCAAACAGATTACCCCCTCGGCCACACCGATTATCACGCCAAAGGCCTGTACAAGCAGCTCAGTTGGGCCGTCCAGCACCTATCCATCGGCTATTACGGCTGGCGGGCCGGCCTCATCACCGAAATCAGCTTCAAAGGCGCACCCCAGAACACTTCTGCCCGCCTGGCGCCCACCCTGAACGCCGGAACCGTGGCGCTGCAAGTGCTCTTTGCTCAGCTTTACAACGAAACTCAATGGGGCGGCGCCCTCTATTCTCCCAACAGCTTCCCTGAGCTGTACGAGCGCATGTTCGATAACCCCTGGACCCGCGCCCAATTGGTCGAACCGCTCTACCCACCTAATTTAATCCAGCCCAAACTGGAACTGCCCTTCGCTGTTGGCAAGACCTGGAGTCTCACCGGCGGGCCCCATTCCGCCTGGGGTCCCGACGGCGCCCTGGCCGCCATTGACTTCGCCCCCGCCTCTTCGGAACACGGCTGCGTGGTCTCCACCGATTGGGTGCGAGCCTCAGCCTCCGGCCTGGTAGTGCGCTCCGAAAACGGTGTGGTCACCCTCGACCTGGACGGAGATGGATATGAACAGACCGGTTGGGTGCTGCTCTACTTGCACATCAGCCGCGATGCGCGGGTTGCCCCCGGCACCTGGGTGGATACCAATGACCAGCTCGGCCACCCCTCCTGCGAAGGCGGCGTCTCCACCGGCACCCACACCCACATGGCCCGCAAATTTAACGGCGAATGGATCCTTGCCGATGGGCCTATTCCCTTTAACCTCAGCGGCTGGATCGCCCACAACGGTTCCAAGCCCTACCTCGGCTTCCTCACTCGCGGCGACCAAACCGTCACCGCCAGCCAGTACGGCTCCTTTGAAAGCCGCATCACCCGCACCCAAGAAGTGACTGAAGAATAACGGTATGTCCCTTTTGATTCAAAATCTGCGAAGTATCTTCTCCCGCCCGGCCCTCTGGCGCGTGTGCGCCGCTGGAATCTGGCTGCTCGCCTCCTGCGCCCCAGCCAATTCTCCCAGCGGGCTGTACCTATCCACCGAAACCCCTGCCCCGGCGCCGCTGCCTTCCGTGGCCCCTTTCCCCACCCGTCGTGCCTACCAGCCTGCTGAGTTGGTGGAATATATCGCCCAAACCGGTGATACGCTGCCCGCTCTGGCTGCCCGCTTTAACACCACCGAAAAAGAGATCCGCGAAGCCAATTCCGTCATCCCCAACGACGCCACCACCATGCCGCCCGGCTTCCCCATGCAAATCCCAATTTATTACGAACCTTTGTGGGGCAACCCTTTTCAAATCATCCCCGATTCGCTCTTCCCCTACGGGCCAGCCCAACGAGACTTTGACCCCGTGGCCTTCGTGAACCAGCAGCCAGGTTGGCTCAAAACCGTCAGCGAATATTACAGCGGCCGCACCCGCACCGGCGGCGAATTGGTAGATTATCTGGCCCTCAGCTACTCTGTCAGTCCCCGCCTCCTCTTAGCCCTCATTGAATATCAGACCGGCGCGCTCACCGAAGCCGCTCCGCGCAGTTCGGATGACCCTTACCTCCTCGGCTTCGTCGACCCCAACCGCAAGGGACTGCCCTCTCAAATCAACTATGCCGCCAATGTCCTCAATAACGGCTATTACGGCTGGCGCACCGGACACCTGACCGAATTTGACCATCTCGATACCCGCCTGGAACGCCCCGATCCCTGGCAAAACGCCGCCACCGTCGCCCTTCAGTACTATTTTTCCCATATGTTAGACGGCGCTGCCTACGACCGAGCCATTTCTGAGCAGGGATTCATCCAAACCTACACCGCCCTCTTCGGCGACCCCTGGCAAAATGTGGAACCGCACATCCCCGGCAGCCTGCGCCAGCCCGAAATGCGCCTGCCTTTCCAATCGCGCAGCGCCTGGGCTTTCACCGGCGGGCCCCACACCGGTTGGGGCTCGGGCGATCCGTGGTCCGCCATTGACTTCGCCCCTCCCGCTGTGGTGGGCGGCTGCATGCCCACCACTGAAACCGCCACAGCCATCGCCGACGGCATCATTACCCGCACCGATACCGGCATTGCCGTCCTGGATCTGGACGGCGACCGCGACGAACGCACCGGCTGGGTGGTCTTTTATCTCCATCTAGCCACCGCGTCCATCCCTCCCGTCGGGACCGAACTGGCGGCCGGGCAGCCCATAGGCCTGCCCTCTTGTGAAGGCGGCCGCTCCACCGGCACCCATGTCCACATCGCTCGAAAATACAACGGTGAATGGATCCCTGCGGCGGGTCCGCTGGCCTTTAATTTAGAGGGGTGGATTGCTGCTAATGGCAGTGAACCCTACCAGGGAGAGTTGGTTCGTTACAGCCGCCGTGTCCGCGCTTGTGAATGCTCCGATCAAGACAGCCAGGTTCAATCTCAAGCCCCCTGAACGCAGTCCTAACCTTGCAATATTGAACAGCGGCAAAATTTGATTTTCGACCATCTTCTAGTATAATGCTCGAAGATAAATTTCGGTATGGGGAGCTTCGCGGCCATGTCGCAGATTCGTAAAGATTTGATCCTGATTTTTGCCACGCTCTTACTCCTTTTCCATCTGGAGCAGTTCACTTTAACCGTTCGCCCTGGCGCGGTCTCTTATCTGGTGCTTTTGGTTTGCGCTGCCTTTATTTTTACCATCGCACTTCCTTTTGCTCGCCATTTAAATCTCTGGCTTTCTTCTGCGTTTTGGCTTGGTATCTACCTGGTATACCGCATGGTGATCAGCGCTCAGCGCCCATTTTTAGCTGGCGTGGATATTTATGTCACCATCAGCGAAGTTGCCATCCTGCTTTTCTCGGTGTATCTGGCACACCGTCTCATGGCTAGCCTGCAGAATGCAGAAGGCGTGATCGAAAAAATGACCTTTGCCGGCTTCACCCACAAAACTCGCCCCCTGGATGAGGCCATTGAGGATATTCAGCTTGAGCTCACCCGCAGCCGCCGCTACGATCGCCCCCTGTCTGTGCTGGTGGTCAAGCCCATGTCCAATTCGATGAAGCTCGAGCTTCGCCAAAACCTTGTAAATTTGCAAGAAGACATGGTGGAGCGCTTCCTCATCGCCAGCGTTGGTCAAGCCATTGGCAAAGTGGTGCGCCGCTCCGACATCGTCATCGAACAAAACAACCAGGATCGCTATATCATCCTCTGCCCGGAGACTTCTCCTCAGGGTTTAGAAATCCTTGCCAGCCGCATTCAGGAATCTATTCATCAAAGTGTGGGCATCAACACCTTGTGGGGAGCCTCATCCTTCCCCAGCGAAGCCCTCACCTTTGAAAGCCTTCTGCAGAAAGCAGAGGCCAAGCTGAATGACGAATCCAACCCAGACCTCAGCCCGCGTCTGGTGGAACATGATCACGCCGAAAAACCCGCCGCACCTTCGTTAGAATAGCGGGGTGTTCCACTTCTGAATGGACGGCCCTTCGATGCAAGCAGACTATAAGTGGGTCGAAAAATATAAATCTCAAAAATCACTCTCCCAGACTCTTTCCTATCATTTTTGGAAGCGAGCCATGGATCTATTCCTCACGCTGCTTTCGGCTGTCTTCTGGCTGCCCCTTCTTGGTCTGATTGCCTTGCTGATCAAGCTGGAATCCCCCGGCGCGCCGGTCGTCTTCCAACAGGAGCGCACCGGCAAAAACGGCGAGCGATTTAAGATGTACAAATTTCGCACGATGGTCGTGAATGCCGAGGAACTGAAACAGCAGTATCTTCACCTGAACGAACTGAAGTGGCCCGATTTTAAGATCACCAACGACCCGCGCGTCACTCGCATCGGTCGCCTGCTGCGAAAAACCAGCCTGGACGAACTGCCGCAATTGTTCAACGTGATCCTGGGACAAATGAGCCTGGTCGGTCCGCGCCCCACCTCCTTCAGCGCCAAAACCTACAGCCTGTGGCACACCGGCCGGTTGGACGTACTGCCGGGCCTCACCGGCCTGTGGCAAATTTATGGACGCGGTTCGTCTGAATTTGATGAGCGCCTGCGCATGGACCTGGCCTACATCAACCACCGCTGCCTGTGGCTGGACATTGAAATTCTCTTTCGCTCTGTCCTGGCCATTCTGCAACAAAGAGGAGCTGTGTGACCCCCAAACGCATTGCCTACCTCATGTCGCGCTTCCCCAATCTCTCCGAAACCTTCATCCTGCGAGAGATGATCGCCTTGCGCGATTTAGGTTGGGAAATTGATATTTACCCCATCATCCTCCAGCATCCGCCCGTCATTCACCCCGAAGCCAGGCCCTGGCTGCAGCGCGTTCACCATTCTCCATATCTTTCTGTCACAGTGCTGGCCGCCAATGTTCGCGCCTTTTTCCGTTCGCCCAGGGTGTATTTTCGCACAGCATTGCGGGTTCTGCGCGAAAACGCCTCCAATCTGAACTTTTTCGTGCGCGCCCTGGCGCTCTTTCCAAAAGCCGTGCTGGCCGCCGAACAGATTCAACGCCAGGGCATCCAGCACATTCATGCCCACTATGCTTCGCATCCTGCCCTGTTCGCCTGGATCATCCACCAGTTCACCGGCATCCCCTACAGCATCACCGTACACGCCCACGACATTTTTGTGCGCAAAGCCATGCTGGCCACCAAACTGGCCGATGCTCGCTTTATCATCTCGATTTCCGAATTCAACCGTGCCTATCTCTCTCGCCTGTACGGCGCATGGGTCGAACCGAAAACGCACATCATTCACTGTGGGGTCGAACCGCAGCGTTACCCACCCCATGCAGAGCCGCCTGCAGCCCTTCCCAGCCTGAAGATCCTGAGCATCGGCAGTTTGCAGCCCTATAAGGGCCAAAAGTACCTCATCGAAGCCTGCGCCCTGCTCCGCACCCAGCAAATCCCCTTTGAATGCCAGATCATCGGCGCTGGTGAGCTGCAAACTGAGCTTCAGGCACAAATCGAGTCCTTAGGCCTGGAAAACCAGGTCAGGCTGCTCGGCCCGCAAAACCAACAGTCCGTGGCCGAACACCTCGCGGCTGCCAATGTCTACGCCCAGCCGTCCATCATCACCCCCAGCGGAAAAATGGAAGGCATCCCCGTCTCGATCATGGAAGCCCTAGCCTGCGCATTGCCGGTCGTCGCCACAGAGCTTTCCGGCATTCCCGAACTGGTGCGCCCATTCCAAACAGGCCAGTTGGTCCCACCTGAGAATCCGGAAGCCCTGGCAGAAGCCCTTGCCTGGGTCTATCAGCACCCGCAAGAGGCGCATAAAATGGCCTTGCGGGGACGAGAGCTGGTTATGGAACAATTCACGCTCACCCGGAATGCCGCCGCCCTGGCGGCGATCTTCGAAGAGACGGTTAAAACGCGGCCTGATTAATGTGCTATTTTTTCGTGCGATTTTTTGACAAATTTTGTTGAATATAGTAGGACTAGCCACCTGACAGTTTGAAAAATCAACAGTAAGAACATAGCAAAATCCGAAATGGAAGCGAGTTGAGAAGTTGACGATCAATATAACGCAATCCAATTTGAAAGATACTCAGATCACGACGATC